>CAJTVY010000102.1 GCA_910579925.1 uncultured Dorea sp. | reverse complement strand
CTAAAGGTTTCGCCTTAAGGCGAGGGTTTTAACCCCATTATACAGACAATAAAAATAAAAGGCTTCCCACCACTCTTTTCAACTAAACAAATCAGCAGATCAGTCAGGTTCTTCCCCTCCGGCAGCCCCGGATTTATAGACAGAAGTTCATCCTGCAGAGCATTGACAATCATATTGGGAACTTCCTGCAGAGAAATCCCTTGTCTGCGTGCTGATGACACAAAGCTTGTTATTTCCAGATAGATTACGTTATATTGATTCAGATATGCAGAATACGACTTCGAATGCGAGATCATCTTATTATCAAATAGTTCATGAGAATCACAGGAACGATCATAATAAGCTGCCAACATCTTCGCCGCATAGGATTTGCCAAAGCGGCGGGGCCTGCTGATACAGAGCAGGTTGTCAGACCCGTCTATTCTCTGGTTGACCAACTTGATAAGACCTGTCTTATCAACGTATTCACCTCTGCATATCTGTTCAAACCCACTGTTCCCCGGGTTAAGGTAAATCCCCATTAGCAGACCTCCTTCCTAGTATTAGTTGATGCGATGCAATATCGGATTGTATACCCATTCGGGCATCCCGTGATGCATGCCCCTGCCGGGGCGGGCGGACTGTCGTCCGGTAAAGTATGTTATCACAACTGATACTCCCTGTACATTTCCTCACGTAATTTCGTATCATTGGCCACCTTGATGATCATATCCTCTTTCCCCTCATCTGTAAGAGAAATAATCAGTCGGCTGTACCGCTGCGCTTCTTCTCCTCTTCCTTCTTCTCTTCCTTCCTCTTTCCCTAAATCCACTAACATCTGCCCTAATTTCGTCATTCGGATTTCCTCCTTGATCTCTTCCATCTCCACCCGGCTTAAAAACTTATCTGCCATAACAAACACCATCGCCTCAATCTTCGCTTTATCTTCCGTATTCATTCCTTCCACTTTCCTGGTAATGTCAAATGCCGATTTTACACGGTCCTTCTGGGACATTGCCCCGTCCATCAACAGACACAAAGACAACGGAAGCAAATCCTCTCTGGTTAACGACTCCCCCCTATCTACTTTCTGCCGAAGATCCGAGATCACCCGGCAGAGAAACATCCGTAAGAATACTTGCTGAAATTCACCTAATCGTAACAATCTCGTTATAGTTCTACTATAACAAAAAATAGTAATGCAAACAATAGTATAAACTTAATTCAGGTTATTTTTCGATTATTTTCACAATACTTGCTTAGCCATGGAAATCTCCCGGAAATCGGGTATGACTGTTTAGAAATTTAAGAAATATAAATCGACTTAAAATGATAGATTAAATCTGGAATTATGACAATTTCTGTGAAATATAGTCTAAAGCATAAGGTCGGGGATGTCAAGAAAAACTTTTCTTGACATCCCCGACTGTTTTGATGACATTTTATTACAATTCACTCTTTACAAAGGCCGATCATCATACCACTCATCCAACAGTTCATATGACAACTCGCCTTCTTCCTCCATAATGATCTTCTTTTCCACCAACTGCTCCCCAAGTTCATTATGAAAAACGCACGGTCACAAGCAATCTCCAAATTCCTGACGCTTGTTTCTCAATAGCACTACCAAAATATTGCATTGTTTCACCTGTTTCTGGATTATTAATCTGCAATGAACAGTATTTTATTCCTATTACAATATTTAAGGAAAAAACAAAAATTAGAAATTCAATTAAAATACATATAATCTGTAAAGCATTTCCTTTTACTTTTTCTACAATTGTATTGTTAGATTTATTAGTCCATTTTATCGGAATAATTGTTATAAGAGCGCACAGAATCGGCACCAATATAGATACCACCATTGGATTCAAAGCAGTTACTGCTTTATTAAAAAAATAAAACTTCGTAAAAAACGAAACATTAATAATCACCAAGCTAAAAAACAACAGCATTGTCATTATAAGTAGCGGTATATATGGCTTAGCTTTCGATATATTTATCGGATTCATCCATACAAACCGACATTTACTTCCACATTCAGCACATTTTTTATCAAAATGATTTTTATAGTCATCTCTGCTGTAGACATGAATTTTTTTACACTTGCCACACTTAACAATTATGTGATTATCATCCCCTCCCAAATAACGCATCATTTCTATCTCTCCTTTGTTACTTTTCACACCCACGCCAGTAATAGGCTTTTTAGAAAGTATTGGTAAATGTGCTGAAATTGAAAAAATTTTTATCCACAGTAAATGATACGTTTGAGGACAAAATGTTAATAATATTTTGTCCTCAGGTATTTCTTGTGGATAACATTTTCTCCTTTCTACTACAATATATTTATGGTTAATCTCCCTTACAGCCAGTAAGGAATT
>CAJTVY010000101.1 GCA_910579925.1 uncultured Dorea sp. | reverse complement strand
TGACAGTATCGGCAGTGATCGTATTTGCCATCTGTATCCTGACGCCGCTTGTGGCCTATTGGTCGTTTAGCGAAGACAGCGTTGTTGACAGGCTGCGGAAGGTGTAATATATTAATATAAATAGCAGACAGTCATTTGGAAATCCACGATTCGGTAACTCCAATGATGTACAAGAGGGCGTGCAGGTATCCCCAGCATTTTGACAAATCGGGGAACAGGGGTTTTGTTTGAAGATGGGAGATGCAGATATGGGAAAGGGCGCAGGCAGCGTATCTATTATAGGCGGGGCAGACGGGCCTACAAGTTTTTTTATTGCTGGAAAAGGCGGTAAGATGAAATTTACAATTCGCATACAGAATTATTTCCGTAAATTGAAAAGAAACAGGATAAAAAGGCGAATTACCGCCAATCCCCATACGATAGAGGAAGTCGTGGAATTGTTGAAACGGGAATATGGTGCGGTGGAGGTTTCGCAGCAATCCTATAATTACCTGGAACAGAAGAAGTCTCTAAAAACATCCCTTGTAATGTGCCATCGCCCGGATTTGCTTGGGGGGGGGGGAGTTGATGGATTTGAAGCCACCCAAAGGGGAGGATGTGGAAGCTTTAAAAGCCTTTTGGGAACAGATTCAGGAACGGGAGAAGGTGGCGGCAGAAATTGCAGATGATATTTTCCCTTTAGATTTCCACATATATGAGATTAAGAATCCGGGGAACTACATGTTGCAGATAGGGGTGGAAACTGTCTGGCAGGTGCTTGACGGCTCATTCAGCGGGGATAAGAAAACCATGAAGGAATTGAGGAAGCTGTTTAAAAAAATATATCTATATTATGGTGTTACCGCCGAAGATATAAAAAATGAGACGTCGAGGTTTCAGTCACTTTTAGGGGTGTTGTGTTCATAAATGCTCAGTTTTTAACCGGAATGCAGCATTCTGGTCATAGATAAAATCAACTTGAAAAGTCTGTTAAGGAAGGGCGGTCAGAGATGGCTGCCTTTTTATTATAAGAGGAAATAGTCAATACACTAATTCAATTCTTTATCCGTATATGCACCAGCACAGGGAAAAATACCATTAAAAAAAGTGTAAAGGCATATGCTCGTTATTTACTTTTAAATATTCTTATACTATACTAAGTACATAATCATTATTATATATTAGCTATAGCATAGTTATAGCCATTATTTCAATTCCTGGCAACAGGTCTACGGATTTTTCCTGCATAATTTATGCAGGTTTTTTTATGCAAAATTATAAAAGGAGGATAAAACAAAATATATAATAATGGACACTTACTGGATTACTAATGTCCAATAAGGTATGGTACTACAAATTTGTTGACAAAACAGATATATTTTTACAGAAGGGAGAATGCTATGCAAAAGGGCATAAAACACGTAACAAAAGGTTATTGTTGGAAATCACTGAGGAATCCGCTATAATTCATTTAGACAGAATGATTGAATCGCAAGGAGTGTGATTATGGACAATTATTTGAAACGGCAGGTATACGACTGCCTTCTCACATGGACAAACCATTCGGAACATTCCACACTGGAGGTATCGGGCGCCCGTCAGGTAGGAAAGACATATATTGTAAATAAATTTGCCGACGAGCAGTACAGGCAGAAAATATATGTCAATCTTCTTGAATTTTCAGGAGAAATTTTTATTGAGCATTACAATGATCTGCGAAGAGAGATTAAGGACGGATTGTCGTGTGAAAACCCTGTTTATGAGCTTATCAAGAGGTACCGGCCTGATTTTGTGGATTCTGATGATACAGTTATCATTATTGATGAAATTCAGGAATCAGCGGCTATTTATAACCGGATTCGTGAATTTACCCATCTGCTGAAGAGTGATTTTATCATCATTGGAAGTTATCTTGGAAGAATCCTGAATAAAGAATTCAAATATTCTGCCGGCGATCTGGACTCCATTGAAATCCAGACACTGAATTTTGAAGAGTTCCTTATAGCGATGGGGAAGCACTCTCTCTATGAAGGCATTGATCTTTATGGAAACAGTGAAGAGGCAGTATATGAAGAACTAAGCGATCTGTATAAGATATACACGTCCATCGGCGGATATCCGGCAGTAGTATTGCAATATTTAAAGAATAACTCTATAGATGACTGCCGGGAAGTATTACTGAAAATCATTAAATTTTTCATCAATGAAAGCAGGCGATACTTTCAGGATATTCTGGATGAAGAAGTATATGACAATATGTTTTCCTGTATTGCCCGGATTCTTGTAAAAGAGAAAAAGGGATTTGAAAAGGACAGTTTCAGTGAAGAACTTCAAAATATTGTCGTAAAAGATTATTCCAGCAATATTACAAAAGCATCTGTCAACCGTGCAATAGACTGGTTAAGCAGTTCCGGGATCATTGGTTTTGCGGGAAAACTTCTGGAATGTAATATTTTGGATTTTAAGGCAAAATCCCGTTGTTACTTTATGGATGTCGGACTTACATCCTATTTCCTGATGCACATTGGCTGCTCCGAAGCTGATATAGCGGGAATCGTAAATGAGAATTTTGTATATCTGGATCTGAGACGCAGGATCGGCCATCCAAGTGAGATTGCATTGGAAACACCTGCATTTGCAACACTGGGCAATG
>CAJTVY010000100.1 GCA_910579925.1 uncultured Dorea sp. | reverse complement strand
ATATTTTGAAACATTCTTTTCTATTTTACTCCAGTTTTCGCTTTTCTACCACCCCTTATTTTTGTTTCTTTTTGAAATACAGAATCTGTCTGACACTGAACGCTATAAAAGGGACTTCCGCGCAGCCGGATTACCAAAAAATGCGGAAGTCCTTTTCCCGGCTTCCGCATCTTTTATTTGTCCTTGTATTCACTTTATTTTCCTTTTGTCGGGCCTTTCAGCGCCTCCAGCTAAGTTACGCTGGAATGCCCTGCCCATCCCAAACAGCGCAAAAATCGTAGGCGTACTCATCGCCTGTTGGAAACTGAAAAAGTTATTTACCGTATACGCCAGCAGACAAAACCCACAGGCACATACATAAGCATTCTTTTTTCTCTCACCCAAAAAACTCCTGATACCGCCTGCCATCATGCCGACATATCCTATAACTCCCAGAATTCCTGTATTTACCAGCACTGTCAGCCACTCATATGATGATTTCTTCGGCTCTTCCCGAAGCGTAGGACTTTTTCAGCCGCCCCTCCTTCTTCTCCACCGTCCCCCCGGCCAGTTCCCCACGAACTGGTCGGAACCGGTGAGGGCATTGACTAATGTGGCCTTGCCGCAATTCGGGTTCCCTGCCAGCGCAATCCTGATCGCCATGTCTTCTGCAAAGCCCAAGTTTTCCAGGAATCTCCTGGTCTCCTCCCTGCCGCCCACCTTTTTGATCACATTGCGCTCCCCTGCGGGAATCAATGACAATGGCATGCTTCCACCTTCCTTTCCCATGCAGCCCGGGCCTTCCCTGCTCCCGCAGCTCTATTTGAGAATGATTTTCACTTTCCGCCTAGTTAGCATATGCTAACTTTGATTTGTTGCCAATGACTGTTTTCAAATTTTTCCCGAAAATCGAAAACAAAAAATCCCGCCTCCATCCGCCGTAAATCCGGCAGACAGAGGCGGGAGCCATATCCGTCCTGTCAAAAATATCGCCGTATATGGCCGCCCGGGCCAGAATCCGGAATATCCAAAATCCGGAATATGTACCCAAAAATCCGCCTACAGCATATGCACGCCGTATGCGCAGCCTGTCTTTTCCCCTTTCCGGATCCAGTCCGCATAGGCCCGGCGGAAGGAGGTGTCCTGGGGCAGCTTCTCCACGTCACCCTCGTAGTTTACGTCGAACAGCCTCCAGACCTCCGAATAATCGTCAGCCTCCTCCACCTCCAGGATGTCGAAGCCGGAGATGAAGGAATACAGGTTGGAATCCGGCGAGAGCACCTCCCTGTTGCGGGGGAACAGCAGCCAGGAGTGGCATACGAAGACCACGGGGTCTATCTGGAATCTCTCTTTGAAGAACGCAGCTCCCAGCTCATAGGATCTGCGCACGCTCTCCGGGTCAAGCCGTTCTCCCGTCCGGGGGATGTGGGTGTTCAGGACAGGGCTCTCCGGGTTCAGCACGATGCCGTCCTTCTCGTAATGGTAGCGGAAGGGTACGATTTCGAACTGCAGCTTCTGGAAGCCGAAGCGGGTCATGTTGAAGAATCCCCCGTACCATCCCGGCACAAAGGTGCCCCAGATGCCGTATACGCATCTGCACTCGTCCAGCTTCCATTTCAGGTCGCACATGGAGGTGCGCCAGATCTGCACGTCTATCCCCTCCTGCCTGTAATACTCCCGCAGGGTCTTCGAGAAACAGGCCAGCATCAGGAAATTCCCCGTATATTCATGGATGCCTGCTCCGGCGGATATCTCCGCCATCTTTTTGAAGGCCTGGTCGTAGTCCATGTTTTTGTCGCTGGCGTAGGATTGCAGGAGCGCCTGGAATCCGCTCTCCAATGCGGCGTCTGCCGCAATTATGTCATAGGCCTGCTCAAAGGCGGCCCGTGCCTCCTCCGGATACGAGAATTCCTCGAAAAAATCTCTCAGATACGTTTTCATGATTGATCTCCCTCTCTTTCACCGTGGCCATTTCAGGCTCGTCCACGCCCGTCATGGGATTCGGCATCTTTTCGTCTATTATCTATACTGCTTAACGCTGAATGCTGCTTAAGTAATCATGCGATTGAACCGGTCAGCGTTATGCAGTCTGGTTTCACGGCAAGCGAAATCGTTAAGCAGTATAAAATGATACGGCAATGATTTTTCAGAAAACTCCTTATCTGATAACCAACTCCCAGTCCGTACCGTCATCTATGCTGATGCTGCACACAGTCTCCGAGCCGTCCTCAAAATGAAACGTATACTCGAATTTGCCGTCCTCAAAGTCCAGATAAGTCTCGCTGTCCAAGGTCATCTCCGCGCCGTTCATGGCTTCCTTGATCTGGTCTCTGGTATATCCCTCATAATTCACGCCGTTTATCAGGATCTCCCCTGTGGCATAGTCCGGATCTTGATAATCAATCACGACACGGAATACCTTCCCATCTTCAAAAGCGACTTTTTGCGAGCCCTTATTGGCGGCATACATGGTTCCATAAGTGACGTCGCCCTTCATGGCATAGAAATTCTCCCATGAGCTGCCGTCAATCTGGGCTTTCCCATCATGAGAATATTTATCTGTGAATCCCGCTTCCACGACCTCTGCTATCTTGGTCTTCCCCAGTTCCAGTTCCAAAGATCCGTCATAAGTCAGTACGGCCTTCTTCCCGATTCCGATGGAACAGCCGGTCAAAAGAAGCATTCCTGTCAATCCGAGTCCTAAGCATGATTTTTTTCTAATGTGCAAT
>CAJTVY010000099.1 GCA_910579925.1 uncultured Dorea sp. | reverse complement strand
GCCGCTGCTTGGGTTTTATCCATGCAACGGCATTGTGGTATTTCTGATTCAATTTGTACAACATCAATTTTTAAGCGCACTGACAGGAGATTACAGCAGTCTGCTAATCAGATTAACTGCTGTGACTGCATAAACAAAAATTGCTACTCCGCCAAAAATGACAGCATCCCTTTTAGAACCCTTATCATAACATTCTTTCGCATTTGATAACATAACTAATCCCATAAACACAAACATAATAGGCAACGTTATATCGTAAGGTAGCAATTTCATCAATCCAATAGAACCAAAAGCAACTGTCAAAATCGAAAATACTATTTTCCAAATATGCATATATATTCCCTCCTAAGCTTCGACTTTTTCAGTTCTACAAATTTGAAGTTGTATGGCCCAACCCCTTATCGGCCTGCTGCGGCTCGTTTATAAAGTAGCCCCCCTTTTATAAGTAACAACAGAAAAGCCACTGTTACTGCATATGCTTCTCTCGCAATCGACAAAAACAAAACAGTAATAATACTAAGCCCAACAGATAAAAAAGTAATCGCCTTTTTTCCCTTTTCAAATTTGAAATTGACCATTAAAATCTTCACAATTCCAACAATCGTTAATGCGATAAAAAGACCCCAATATGTCGTACAAACCCAAATTTCTTTATCTACATACTCAATAAGATTGACCGAATAGATATATCCGCCAACCGGTTTGGGATACAATGGAAGAAAAATAAGCATCAAAGAAAGCAAATCGGCAAATCCAAATAACAAGTCACATAGACCGCCTAGGTTTGACTTGTTTTCTTTTTCCGCAATCAAAACCAACTGATTTCCAGATAACAACTCATCAATGGACACAGAGAAATATCTGGATATTTCCTTTAATGAATCTATGCTTGGATACCCTCTTCCAGATTCCCATTTTGAAATTGCAGTTCTGGAGACAAATAAAGCCTCGGCCAGCTCTTCTTGTGTCAAACCTCGGCTCTTTCTTAATTCCTGAAGCTTTTCATGGAATTCCACTTCCTGCACCCCCTTTTTTATATCATTTTTTTATTGACAGCATAACTACCGCCTTATAGACAGTAAATAATCCGGCACTTAACAATACGCCGCCCACAATATCCGTAACCCAATGTACTCCGGAAATCAATCTGCCGATAACCATGAATGCCGAAAAAGCGATTGCCAGAATCGTAACGATTCTTTTCACTGCAATGCTTGACAGTCTACGCTGAATCTGTTCAATCAAAGTCGGCATCACACACAATACCAGTAATGTCGTTGAAGAAGGATAAGAAGCCTCCATAACTCCATTGATTAAAATCGGTCTGTAATTGATTGAGATCATTTCAAAAATCAAATATGCCAGTATCACGACAACATAGTAAACTCCAAGGATAATGATATCTGGATCCACTTTGAAGAGACTTCTTCTCTTTATTAACTGAACCACTCCAATACCTGCAAAAATCAGGCATACAACTAAAGGAATAAGTCCCATCCAATCGGTAATCGTATAAATTGTCATATTGACACCTGCCAAACGATGAAACCAGCAATTGAATGTTGCAAATCCAATATTGGTTCCGTTCTGACCCAGCGGCTGCACGTCTACCATCTGGATCAAAGCTGTCCATACTGCAAACGCTACAATAAGTATTCCTCCAAATAATAAAACCTGTTTTCCACTTTTTTTCATCATTCTACGTCCTTTCTATAATTGGTTTGTCTTTTCGACAGTTTCACCTTATCAAAAAACGTAAAATGACGAAAGAATCGCTCTTTCACATGTGTGACACGATTCGTATCATCCCCGCAAATGCGCAGTTTTCACTATATTTTCCAGAATATCTATTCCTACAAATTCCGATTTGTCAATGGTTCCATTATACCGCAATCATTTCCCAGAAGAAATAGATTTTACAAAAAATTCATTTTACTATGATAAACATTATTTTCCTGAATCTGCCCTTATTTCGTCTTTTGTGATGGTAAGCTGCCCCTGTTGGCACTTCACGGTGATTTTATCCCCGGCAGAAAAACCAGCCTTTTCCAGCCAGTTCCCTTGTAAAAGAATCTGCGGCGGCGATTTTTTGAAAGCCCCTCGCCCGTTATAAACGGTCAGTTTGCGGTCGTCCATCCGTCCTCCTTTCCCGTAGCCTGTCGGCATACGACTTCAAACACATCCCCGTCCTCTGTCCTGACAATGAGCAGGCTGTTCCGCTCATCTGCGTTCAGGTCGGCAATCCCCATCCCTTCACTATCGTTCAGTAAATCAAAAAGTTTGTCCCTAAAATAGTCCAGTTTCATTCTGTTGTTCCCCTTTCATAGTTTATAGTCTACTGGCTAATATTATATAGTCTTTTAGAATCTATTGCAATCCCTATGTGTGATGTAGTCTAAAAGTGAACAAAATAAATGCTAATAGCTTATGAAATGGGTGGGCATTATGGAAACAAAAGGATTGGGCAAACGTATCAACATGGTGAGGAAAGACCGGGGATTCACGGCGGACAGGCTTTCAGAATTATGTAATATAAACGCAACCTATCTCCGGCAGATTGAAGGCGGGACAAAGGTTCCCAGTCTGCCTGTATTTATCAATATCTGCAACGCACTGAAAATCTCCCCGGATTATCTGCTACGGGATGCGCTGGAAGATAATGAGGTCAGCAAAATACGGGAACTGGCAGAACTGTGGGAAAGCACATCGCCCAGCCAGCAGGAAATCGCCGTTGCCATGATTCGGGCGGTATTGGAGCGTGAGGAAGATTAGAAAGACCAGCCGGATAATCGGCTGGCCTTTCCATATCCAAATCAAATATAAATCAACTCGCTGTTTATGATTTCCTCCGCCCGGTTGCGGATATTGTTCATCCGGCCTACCCATTCAA
>CAJTVY010000098.1 GCA_910579925.1 uncultured Dorea sp. | reverse complement strand
TTTACAGGAGAAAAGCTTGTACTGATTGAAAATGAGTTTGGAGAGATTGGCATTGACGGCGGTTTTCTTAAGGAGGCCGGGATTGAGATTACAGAGATGAATTCAGGGTGTATCTGCTGTACTCTGGTAGGAGATTTCAGTAAAGCGCTTCAGAAGGTGCTGGATGAGTATCGGCCGGACCGTGTGCTGATTGAACCGTCCGGTGTTGGTAAGCTGTCGGATATTGTGAAAGCGATCGAAGATGTAAAGCAGGAGGCCGGGATTGAGATCGGCGGAAGGATTGCCGTAGTTGATGGCAGGAAAGCTGGATTATATCTTAAGAATTTCGGAGAGTTCTATAAGGACCAGGTAAGACATGCTTCTACCATTGTCATCAGCCGGACGCAGTTGATGACAGATGAAAAGATTGAAGAGTGTGTCCACATGCTTCGGAAGGAAAACAAGGATGCGGCAATGATTTCGACGCCGTGGGAACAACTGGGAAGAGAAGCCATCCTTCGCGCGCTGGAACACGGGGCAGAGATCGGGGAACTTCTGGAAAAACATCATGAGCAGGATGAAGACTGCTGTCACGGGCACCACCATGAGCATGGCGGTCACTGCTGCGGCCACGACCATCATCATGAGCATGACGATCATTGCTGTGGTCATGACCATCATCATGAGCATGGCGATCATTGCTGCGGTCATGACCATCACGGCCATCATCACCATCATGCGGACGAGATATTTACAAGCTGGGGCAGAGAGACGGCTCATAAGTATACAGATGAAGAACTGGATTTCCTGCTGAAAGCGTTGGCTGAAACAGAAAGCTGCGGAATCATCCTGCGCGCAAAGGGAATCATCCCGATGGCGGACGGCGTCTGGAAGCAGTTCGACCTTGTTCCAGAAGAGTACGAGATCCGCGAAGGACAGGCAGATTATACGGGGCGGATATGCGTCATCGGAACAGATCTGAAAGAAGAGGAGCTGCTGCGGCTGTTTCATATCTGAACCATAATAGATACGAAACCATAACCAAGTAAAATTATTCTGAGAAATGAAGGTGAATGTGTGAAAACGCCTGTATTTATATGCACAGGATTTCTTGACAGTGGAAAGACTACTCTTGTAAAGGATACGCTGATGAATCAGGACTGGATTGCCCCGGGGCTGACGCTTCTGATTCTCTGCGAAGAAGGGGAAGAAGAATATTCTCAGGAATATCTGGATTCCAGGGAAATAACCCTGCTTAAGATTGAGGAATTCCAACAGTTGAATTCGTCTTTTTTTAAGAACTGTGAGAAGAATTACCATCCTGCCCAGGTGGTGATCGAATATAATGGAATGTGGAAGCTTATGGATCTTCTGTCTCTTAAGTATCCGAGAACCTGGGAACTGCAGGGAGTGTATTCCACAGTCAATGGAATGACCCTGGACATGTATCTTAAAAATATGAGAAATATGCTGATCGAGCAGTTGACAGAATCAGAACTGGTCGTGGTAAACCGCTGCCCGGAAGGGACAGACCGTTCCGGGTTCCGAAGGGCGCTGAAGGTGCAGAATCCCATGGCACAGCTGATATTTGAAGGGACGGACGGCAGGATCATACAGCCGTCAGAAGAAGACCTGCCTTATGACGTCAAAGGAGATAAGATTCACATCGCCCCGGAAGATTTTGGAATCTGGTACGTGGACGCCTTTGACCACCCGGAACTGTATCTTCACAAAGAAGTGGAATTCGTGGCCCAGGCATTCCGCCCTAAGGGGATGAAGGAGAATATGTTCGTCCCGGTGCGAAAGATCATGACCTGCTGTGCCGATGATCTGAGATTTTATGGCTATCCCTGTAAAGCCGATCAGCCCATTGAATTTAAGAAAGGCGACTGGCTTAAGATCCGGGCAAGATTTGAATATGAGCAGGCTGTTTCTTTTGGAAATGAACAGCCGGTACTGTATCTCATTGACATGGAACCTGTGGAGAAACCGGAAGAGGATATTGTGTATCTGATGTAAGATTCGTTTTAGAGTTGAGATCAATGGGGTGTACTGTTACATTATGAAAGAAGGATGTTTATGAATATGGGGGGATATACTAAAAAAGTACCGGGAAGATTTCTGGCATTCCTGGTTGCGCTGTCGATCTTTGGATCTGTGTTTTTCTGTGACGGCACGGCGGTTTCTGGATATGCCTCCCAAGTCCATGAACAGACAGTATGGGATGGCGACCGGATTTACTGTACCGCATTCGGGGACAGTATTGCCAAAGGATACAAAGGCAAAGGGCAGGAGGATTTAAGAAGCTATACGCAGTTGATTGCAGACAGGATGTCGGCAGAAACCGGCCATCCTGCAGAATGTGAGAAATTTGCGAAAAACGGACTGGATTCATCCAGGCTGAATTCGGAGATTCTCACTATGGAGGAGGCTCTTGCGTCTCTTGAACGGGCAGATATTATTACACTGACAATCGGAGCCAATGATCTGATGCAGGAATTTAAGAAGGCGGCGCAGGAAGTGCTGGGAACGGAACGAAAATTCTCAAGCGTCTACGATGCCTTTGACGCCTTGCAGGAAGGAGTGGAAAATAATCCCCTGCTGATCGTCAGAATCCTGGATGTGCTGAACAACTGGGATTATGGGATATTTGAAGAGCAGTGGACGACAGCCATGGAAACCATAACAGAGCATAGAAAGGATACGGCTCAGTTAGTCGTGACCAATATTTACAATCCGGTGAGTCAGTTTGAACTGCCTGGCGCCATGAACGGGATTGTGGAAGACATAATCTGTAATATGAATCAGATTATGTATGAATATGCACAGGACTATGATTACCGGGTGGTTGACCTGTTTGATTCAGATATCTGCGGACATACCCTGGAGGACGGTCTGCATCCAGATCAGGAGGGGCAGGAACTGATCGCAGATCTGGCGGCTGAGAAGATTGATTCTGGCAGGTTTAAAGGAGAGCCGGAGAAGGAAATCAAGGAAGAACCTCGTCCCGAGAAGAGAAAGCCTCGTAAGTACAGCCTGTGGACGGTTTTTGGTCCTCTGCCGCAGATTGTGTTCGCCATCCTTCTTAGTGTGACAGCGGTGATTTTGCTCTGGATGATGAAGAAGAGAAACATCAATTTGTACCGAAAAAGGAACAAAAATAAGGTCAAGAATGACTAGACTTTTAACAATGTGTGGACTATAATAAAAACACACGCCAAA
>CAJTVY010000097.1 GCA_910579925.1 uncultured Dorea sp. | reverse complement strand
AACAAACCCGCCCGTGTATAATATGAAAACAGAACAGAAGTGCAGGAAACGGGATTGTGTACTTTGTCTCCTCAAACTGTAATGGGATTCTCTGCTTTGAAACTGTCAGCAGCATATGTCCGCTTATTGTCATATCGGATTCCCTCCGGATCGTCCCATCATAATAATTCTGAGGCAGCCTGCCAATTCTGTAGAATACATCCATATTCCTGGCATTTTTCATTGCTTCCAGCAGTCTGTCAACATCCACATACTTTGCACTGCGCGTTTTGTCTCCCCGGATTACTTCTACATGTGCGGCATGATAATAATTACCGCCAAATTTTTCATCATCCAATGTTATAACCGTCTTCATACTCAGTACCTCATATTAAATAGCCCTTCTCATTGCTATACTGCATCCTGGCATGGATTCCAGGTTAATCACCGGATAATCTTCCTGCAGTTCATTATTTAAGATAGTCCCCAGATGATTTAGCAGATAAACAATATATTCCAGAGAAGCCTTTTTTAGACATGCTTTATTCCCTGAAACAATTCCCATTACCTGTTTAAAATCATCGTTATCTCTCGGTTCTACTTCCTCCAGTTTATCAATCAGCGCTATCAATTCATTTACTTTTATCATATTCCTTCCTTTCAATGTGCAAATCCACAGTAATTCAGCACATAATCAAACCCAAGCCCATTTTCATACAGCGGGCGCATACAATAGTTGTAAAGCCTATAGTCATCAGACTTCATCCTCTCAAAGCGGTTCGGATGAGGTTCCAGCTGTACCCCCATGCAGCAGTAGACACAGCCGGATCTGTAAACCCCTGTATTTTGGAACACGCCATTGCGGCACTCTATTGTCCCATAGATACTGCAAATGTTGAGATTATTTACGGCAATATACCGTAGGATATCCTGACGGGTCCAAAAACCTAGGGGCTGGGATTTTGGGTGCTTTGCATCATATACATTGCAGCCTGTACGGTTATATTCCCTCTGCCTTCTGTACCCTTCATCCTGTGTGATCCCAATATAGGGAACCCTGCCTGTTTCCTTGTTATATGCATAAATTGGCTGCTTTTTCGTAATGTCACAGCACAGTTCGCTGATATCAAAAGGTGCATTTACAAGGAATTTCCACTTTTCGGCCAGCTTTCCAAAACTTCCTCTTTCGTCTCCGTTCAGAAGATAATTTCGATAACGGGCGCTTAGGTTGCCATGCCGCAGCTTTCTGATTTTTGCTGCCGTCTCTTTACTGATCAGTGGGTATCCATGCACTTCCAGCACTTCCTTGAATGACATTTTTGGCCTCAGAACAGTCACATTATCATATAAGGAAACAAATCTGACGATTTCCGGATACTCAAGCCCGGTATTCACAAATACCAACGGAACATCCCCGACCGTTTTTCTGACAAGATCAACAAGTACCGTCGAATCCATCCCGCCCGAAAAAGATACATAGACGTCACCCTCGTGGAAATCATACCAGTCCTCAATTCGCCTCCTGGAGAGGATAAGCTTCTCTTCAAAAGGAAGATACTTTCTCTGGGCAAACTGCCATTCATTCAGTTTCAGTTCATTGTCCATTATAAACATCTTATCCGCCCTCTCCTATAAAACCATAATCAATCTCTTCTCCTGCCAGGTATAGGATAAAAACTGCGACTTCATATAAAAAAAAGTCCTGAGAAATGCTTTTTTCTTTCATTCCATCAGAACTTTTTCCTGTATTTGCCGCCTGTCTCTTTTTGAATCTGGCCAGCCACCTCCGGGCGGTTTTTACCGCATGATCCTTATTCCCGATAATCCTGCCGTTCTCCAGTCTTGCCTCTTCCAAAGTAACTGTCTCTGCTGTGTCAAATTCATAATTCCCTATATTCAGTTTGTTTTGGAAATATTTTAATGCCTGATACGAAACATGCAGATTTTTTATCACTGCGCTTACCACGTATTCGTTAAATATTTCCCCGTCCTCGATCATTTCCGCATAACGGAATGCGTCTGCGGAATAGGCATAATAGAATCCCAGCGACATATGATAGTTATAATCATCATTTCCCGCTGACATCCCATGAGACCTTAGAAATTCCTGGACATCTGTATCCTCCTTCTTCTTCACTCGATCTGCCATTTCTTTCTCTTTGTTGTACGCATAACAACTTCCTCCTTCTATTAATATTTTTGCATAAAAAAACATCTGGCATAGTACCAGATGCAAAATTCTTCCCACGCTTCCCCCTGATGATAGATAAAAACCTGTTACCAGGGATTTCACGCCTTCTCCTCTTCCTAAGAATCAGAGTATGAAAAGAATCTTTATGCGTTCATTATATTGCATACGAAGCAGAATGTCAAAAACTTTATAATGTTAATCCACACTAATTCCAACCGCCCTTTTCTCTTATTTGACATTTTACAAGCATAAAATACAAAACCTTACTGTTAGGGTGAAATGTATCCGCAGCCTTTCCCTACTTCGGAGGCTCCACCCTTACTTTCACTAACTCATTCGCTGCACGGACAAGGTTGTCCCGGTAAGACAGATTCTTATAACGTTTGATCTGAATCTGTGTGACCCCCATCTGCCTGGCTACCTGCTCCGGGCTTGCTTCATATGCAAACATTGTGACCGCACAAGTATTTCTCAGCGCTTCTGCACTGTAATTCGGTACGCCGGCAAGTTCTGTATATTTCTTCATGAGCCTGCTGATATACATGGTATTCAGCTTATTCCCGCGGCTGTTATAGAACAGATATTCTTGTTCCTGCCTCTGGGCAATATACTGCCCTAAAATCACAAACACATCCTCCGGTATAAAACAGGGGTCCTTCCGGCTTGGCAGTTCCGCATACACACCATTGTCATATGCAACAATATCACACAGCTTCAATCCTACAATCTCTGTCGATGAAAGCCCTACCCTCTGAAGCAGGGCAAAAATACAATATGCCTGGAGGTCATCCTGCGCTTCGGTAAATATCTTATCAATATGTTCTACCGGGATCGTCTTTGCGTATTTATCTATCTTTGCAATCCTTTTTAAATAAGGAAGGAAGTAGTCCCGAAATGATGCCGGGACCTTGTATTTCCCACGCTCATCACAGATATATTCAGCCAGGGAATGCAATTCCCGGATTTTCTTTGCCATTGTGCTTGGCTGCATCTTTCCTGTCTCCAGTTTCTTCTGCAGATATTCAAAATAGGCTTCTGCTTTTTCATAGTCCAGCTGTAAAAAATCACTCTCGCAGAACCGCATAAATTCGGCCACATCTACTTCATATGACGCAATACTGACTTCATTACGGAAATGTGCAGTAAAATCTGGCCAGATTACTTGCAGAAACTGGTCGGAAGCGTGTATACTGTTCATTTGGCCTGCCCTCCCTTGTTGACTGATCCGCGGAAGCGGATTCACAATATGTTATAAGTATATATTCATACTATAACATAT
>CAJTVY010000096.1 GCA_910579925.1 uncultured Dorea sp. | reverse complement strand
AAATCCCACAGCCAATCCAAATCTTCATCTTGTTCGTTTTCATAGTACTCCTCCTCTTGCTTTTCTCTGCTATATGCCCTATAATAATCCATACAGTAACTGTACGGTCAATAGGAAGAATGAAAAAATGGATAAGAGGAGTAAACTGCTTACTATCGGCCAATTTGCGGCACTACATGGCATTAATAAAAAGACTCTGATGTGGTATGATGAGATCGGGCTCTTCCATCCGGCGGCAATCGATCCGGCAAACGGATACCGGTATTATAATTATCACCAGAGTTCTGTATTGGAAACTATCCTGCTTCTGCGGGAATTAAATGTCTCGACGGAGGAAATACGGATATTTATGCAGAATCGTTCCGCTGCCAGTATGGAACAGCTCCTGCTGGAAAAGATAGAAGACGTAGATCAACAAATCGCGCATCTGAAAGCAGTCAGGAAAACCTTGTCTTATCACTGCCAGAATATGCAGACACTTAAGACCATGGATTTATCCGAGATCAGCCTGGTAGAGAAAAAAGAACGCTGCCTGGTCACGGTAGATATTGAGATAGATACCCCATTTGACAAACTGGTGGAAATGATCATTGGGGAAACAAAGAAATATCAACTCCGCCGTCTGCATGATGCCTCTTATGGAACCATGATCGCCGTGGAAAGCCTGCGCCGTGGAAATTATGAAGGTTATTCCAGCCTTTTTATTGAGATCCCTTTTCCCATAAAGAAAAAGGGGCTGCATATACAGCCCGCCGGAAGATATATAAGAGCGTTCTATCAGGAGTCTCCCGAAAACGCAATCACATGCTACCAGAAAATATTTGATTTTACCAGTGAAAACGGATTTATATTATCCGGGTTTTCCTATGAGGTCATCATCAATGAAAATGTGATCGGCCGGACGGAGGACGCCATTGTCCAGATCGAAATTCCCATAAAAAATATAGCGAAAGGTTAAAATTCACTTCCGCTATATTTAACTGTGAGCACAGCAACTATTTTTTCTGCATCCAATACTTCATAGATAATAATGTAACCAGAAACAAATAACTGACGATATCCTTTATGAGCATAGAACCCATATTTACGTTCCGCTCCACGATAAGGCTGCTCTTCTAAGCTGAAAATCGCATCTTCAAGCCGTTGTGCCAGCCTTAATGCATTGTCACCGTAATTATCATTAAGAAGTGTCTGTTCATAGATTTTGTCTATATCACGATAAGCCTGCGGAAACATCTTAACAGTATATTTATCCAAAATGTTTCCTCCTCAATTCACTTAGGGCCTCTCTTGCATCTAACAGTTCTGCCCCTTTTGACACCTCCTGCTCCGCCTCCAGAATTGATTTGTCAATTCTGTTCATGTTAATCAATTCATCATAAGCTTCTATGCTCATGACCACCAAATCTCCATACCCATTTTTTGTAATAAACACCGGCTGCTGCTGCTTATGACAAATTTCAGATATCGCGTTTGTATCTCTAAGTTCCGTAATTGGTTTAATTACTGGCATTTAAACGCACCTCCTTTGTACATAATAATAACATTATTATGCACATTTCGCAATACGCATATTCTTATTACAATTACGGTTCCTTATTTGCGATATAAATATAAGCATCCTCAAGCGTTGCCTCACAGGGGCTGCATTTCGTCCGGGGCGGTGCGGCGCTTATCAATCTCACGTGCAATTCATCTCCCACATACTGTTTTGATGAAACATGATATCTTCTTTCCAGTTCCCGCGCTTCCCCTTCATCTTTTGTTTTGCAGATCCAGACATGCCCCTTTGCCTGATTAAGCAGTTCCCTCATATTTCCTAAATAAAGAAATTCCCCTTTTTTCATAACTGCAAGCTGATTGCAGGTCGCTGTCAGGTCTTCCACCACATGGGTGGAAAATAAAACCGTACGTCCTTCCGAAAAATCAACCAGAAGATTCCGGATACGGATACGCTCCTCCGGGTCCAAGCCTGTTGTGGGTTCATCGACAATCAGAAATTCCGGCTCATGCAAAAGCGCCTGAATCAGACCTACCCTCCGTTTCATGCCGCCTGATAACTGTTTCATCTTCTTTCTGCGATGCCCGGACAGGCTTGTTTTTTCAAGGTAATACTGGATGCGCTTCCTACATGTCTCTTTGGGTATGCCGGAAAGGTCTCCCATGTATTCCAGGCATTCCTGTACGGTCAGGCTCGGGTACAGGTCAATCTCCTGGGGCAGATATCCGATCTTCTTCTGTATTTTTTCATAATTCCCTTCACTGTAGAGCATACCATCTAACGTTACCGTTCCGCCAGTCGGCGATAACACCGTCGTAAGCACCCGCATCAGCGTTGTTTTTCCTGCCCCGTTTTCCCCCAACAGCCCAAAGATACCTTCGGGGATTTCCAAATTTGCATGATTGATCGCTGTTACCTTATTCTTAAATGTGACTGTTAAATCCTCTATCTTAATTCCCATAATCCTAACCTCTTTTCTTTACAATACATTTATGGCTATAATCACCTGTCTTGCCGCTTCATGATTCCAGGCAATGCCGCCGCTGCCAGGATTCCAATACAAATACAAACCATTTTCCCATATATCCAGCGAAAATCGCCGCCGTCTTCCAACTCCCTGAATGTATAGGAAAACAGATTCCATACTCCGAGATATTTGTCGCCAAAACTGGAATTCGTAATCAGCCACAGTATCAGGCAGCCGCCGATCCCCACCCACATATTCCGGAACAGGCAGGAAAGCAGATTCGATAAAAGCCCCCAGAATCCAAGAGTAACAGCGACAGCCGCAACATAGATGAGAAACCGGCCTATCTCACCTGCCGGTCCTTCTGTTCCCATTCTGTCCGTTCGTGGATTCTGGAACAGAAAAAACAATCCATATCCGGCGGCTGCAACAAACAGCAGAAATACTTCCTGTATCGCCATCCTTCTGTAAATAGCGCAAACTCTCCTTTTCATTGGACATAACCGCCAGATTTCTGACCGTCTGCTGATAATTTCCTGGGTATAGGTATCTGCACAGAAGGTCAGGGCAAGCGCCGCCATCGGCGCCTCTAATGCAATCCCTACTTCATCTGAATCAGTCACCCCTCTGACAAGACTTAAGATTACAACAAAAAATATGGCATATGCCTGTTTCTGGACGGTCAGAGAGATTTTCATTTCCTGTATCAATATACCCGCCTCCTTTTCCATATCTGCACCGCTAGGAAAATGATGCAGACAGCCGCCAAAATGAGAGAACTCTGATTCAAAAGTGCCATCGGCGGCGGAGACGTATCAAAAAACCCTCCCGGAAACCGCACCATAATCGCTAACGGTCTGCCGTCATATCCATAAATGCCCTCCGCATTCCGGCTTCCCATATTGGAATACACGATGTAGAGAAGCAAAAGCGGCACCGCAGGCAGCGGACTTTTACATAACAGTGAAACCAGACTGTAGACACTTACAATCATCAGCATATTCGGCAGGATATATAGGCAGGTTGCTAATAGAAAGTCTGACAGGCGCACCGTGAATCCGCTGTCCCCCGCTGATACAAGGCATAAACCAAAGAATATCAGATTCAGAATTGCCAGTATAATCAGACAGACCGTGAAACCGCCGCCCACTTTCCCGGATAGGTATTTTCCTGCGCTGACAGGCTTTGTATGGAGAAGCTCATAGGTATTCCTCC
>CAJTVY010000095.1 GCA_910579925.1 uncultured Dorea sp. | reverse complement strand
TCACAGAAACTCTATTGGATACAGATAAACGTCAGAATTTTTTCTTTTTCAATAATGGGGCGACAATGATTTGCAAAAAATTTAGTTTTAATGCGTTGCAAGAACAGAATTGGATGGTTAAAACGGATGACTTACAAATCATAAACGGTGGACAAACATGTAAAACGATACATCAAACTGTAAAAGAAAATCCCAATCTGGATTTTTCACAGACATATCTGTTAGTACGTCTTTATGAAGTGGAAGACACTGAAAATCCGGGTATCATTCAGGATATTATATATGCGACAAACAGCCAGAATCCGGTGGACTTTAGAGATTTAAAATCAAACGATGAATGTCAACGGATTTTGGAAATCGGCGCACATGATTTGGGATACGTCTATAAACGAAAGAGAGATAATACATTAAATATAAATGTAATACCATCGACAGTCGCGGCTGAGGCTGTCTTCGCAGTATGGCGGGAATGTCCGCATTTGGCAAAATATAGACGTAATGAATTTTTTGATAAATATTATTCATTGATTTTTGATAACCTGAATGCTGCTCAGATGGTGGTTGCTGTACTGATATTTCGTTATTGTGATAATAATAGAAAGAAAGAGAGTGAACTGGATGGAATTAAGGAGCACCGATTGTATAGTCAATATTTTTTGTCATATATGATCGGTAAGCAAATATTAAAAAAGTCAGGTATTACATTGCAAAAAATCACTCATATTAATTTTAATGAAATAAAAAATTACTTTGAACAAAACAAGGAATTGATGTACAGTAAGGCAGAACAGGCAATGGTGAATATCTTAAAAGACTATTTTAACAATGAAAATCTGTCGGAGATAGATGGACGAACGATGGCGGCAGCATTTAGGCGATTTGATATCATGGAGCGATATCTAAAAAATGAAATATGGTGGGAAGAAAATATGGAATGAGAGTATCCTTTAGACACAGGATACTCCTCCGTTCTGTAAAAACCACATATAGGCCTTCACGAATTCACCATGCTTCTTCTTAGTCAGATAGACCGTCCCGCCGCCGGCAAGACTGATGCTGTCCGCACTGTACTCCACGATATACGCCATGTTGACCAGATATCCCCGATGACACCTGTAGAAGCGCTCATCCAGTTGCTCCTCCAGCCCGCTCATGGCGGCATAAATCTCTATCGTCTCTTTTACCGTGTGGATCTCCGCCTTCTTCGCCTTGCTCTCTATATATAAGATATCGCCCTGATCTATGGTAAGGCTTCTCCCCTTCGTTCGGACGAAGAGCTGCCTGCGCCGCCCATCCTTCTTCTTCGCTTCCCCGACCGCCCGGCCGAGAACTTCGCGAAGCTTCCCCTCATCTATCGGCTTCAGCAGATAGTGAAACGCCGACACATCGAAGGCTTCAAACACGTACTCTTTTATCCCTGTGACAAAGATCAGTATCGTATCCTCCTGCTGCCTTCGAAGCTCTCTCGCCGTATCGATCCCGCTTACGCCCTCCATCTTGATATCCAGGAAAATGATATCGAACTTCGTATGAGCGGCAAGCAGGTCTTCTCCTGCGGCGTAAGACCAAACCGTGCAATCCGTGCAATATCTGTGTATGAAGTTCTTGACCTGTTCTCTGATGATCCTCTCATCATCGACAATCGCTATCTTCAAAGTCTCACCTTCCGCTTTCGAAAACCTGTTATTTGCATTATATCTTAAGCGGTTCCCTGTAAACCGCTTCAAGCGCCACATGTATCGCGCCTAAAACCCCCTCCTGATTCTCCAGCTCAGAAAACACCAGCCTGGGAGGATATGGTACGTGTACTGCAAGCATCTCACTCCACTTCTCGGAAAACAATCTGCCGATGCTGTTCCCAAGTCCGCCGGATATGATAACCGCTTCCAAATCCAATACTGCTGAAATATTGATCAGCGAAATTCCTACATACAAAAATATCTCATCCAGAATAAGCTTCGCATAGACGTCGTTTTTCTTATATTTCTCAATCAGCTTATTGATCTCATCCTGGAAATCAGGCCGCATGATATAGTTCTGGATCTTATCTCTGGATATCGTATTCTCCAACACTCCGACCTCGTCAAATTCTGTCCGAAGCTTCGACGGATCCCCTACCATGAATCCAATCTCTCCCGAAGCCCTGTGCGCCCCCGGATATAATTCACCATTGATGATAAATGCAGCCCCGACGCCGACTCCGTAGTTGATCAGCGCAAAATTCTTAAGCTCTCTGCCTGCCCCATGCCACATCTCCCCAAGCGCACCCAGATTGATGCTGTTCTCAATGACGACAGGCGCCGTAAATTCTTCCCCGATCTTCGTTCTGATCTGAGCCAGATCGATCGGCGGCAAAAAGGGGGCCAAAGTAACACGGTCTTCTGAAAGAACTCCCGGGACGCCGATACAGATGCTTAAGATAGCGGATTTATCCTTTCCGCTGGCTGCAGCGACATCTAAGAGCATCTCTCTGAGCTCGTCGGCAATCCCTATCCCGCCGTCTTCAGTGTTCGTCGGCCTCTCAAGGCTTGACAATTCCCGGCCGAGAAGGTCCGCGAACATCACCCGGATGCGGAACCTCCCAAGATCGACTCCTAATACAAATCCCCGTTCCGCATGATAAGACAGCAGCGTGGATTTGCGTCCCAGGGAATTGTCCCCCTCACCGACCTCCACCACATATCCGATATCGATCAGGCTCTTTACATTGGACGAGACCGCCGGAAAACTCATGCCCAAGTGCCGGCATAAGTCCGCCCTTGACATCGTTCCCCTTGTCCTAAGGCAGTTTAATATCAATATTTTATTTGATTCTCCCAATGCTTCGGGCGTGCCGCCTTTTGCTTCGGGTATACTGTCCTTACTCATAAGACCTCCCCAACGAATATGCAGTCCGCATTTATTGTAATTATTATATCACTTTCATTTCACCGCCGCAATTATTATGTGATCTACCCTATCTGCTGGTACAACTCCACATAAGAATCCCGCATAAAACAAATCTGCTTTTCCAGCAGCGCATCATGTTCTGGATTCTCCTGTATTATCTTCAAAGCATTAACCGCTTCCTCCATAGAATCATACTCTGCTTCCCATATCATGGTATTGACCGCTCCCTGCTTGACTGTCTTTTTCATGCTGTAAACAGCGTTGTTTCTCAACTGTTTTTCAAGCAAAATAAGTCCATGAATTTCACTCCCGGTTTTATCATGGTTCTCCATACCTTTGGCAGGGATTTGAAATGGAACCCACACATCCTCTGCCTGATCTCTGAGGGCGGCTACAGTGATAACGGTTTCTGGCGTAATGTCAATCACTTTAACTATACTTTCCTCCGTAATTCTTTCCGCACCGCACTTCTCAATGTAATGGAAGCCAGGATCGGACACTCTTTTAAAAATGACGATGACCCGTTTGAAGACGATTTTGGAGAAGAAGGTTTTTATATCTTCTAAATCCTTGACCGTCTGTTTTGTATACCTTAAACACATATCTATCTAACATATGTTTTTCTTTGTGTCTCAATAGGTCGGAATTTCCTATAAAGCAGCGAAAGCACTTCCTATACGATAAAGGCGGTGATGATGCAGGAACCTGGGGGGAAAAGGCAGCGACACGATGCAGGCAGCGGAAGGGAGCTTCAACAAGAAGTCCCCCCCATGAGCCGAACGGCATCAAAGACCCCGAATATTCCATCGAGTGCGGCGTGCAGGAATTAAAAGCCGCCCTTGTTTCTGCCGAAGTGGAGAACCCGATTGACATGGAGCGCATCAAGCTCGCTTTGCAGGGATACAACTTCGGCAACGGGTATATCTCATGGGCGAAGACCAACTACGGCGGCTATTCCTATGCAAATGCGGTGGAATTTTCCGCAATGCAGGCACAGCGGCTCGGTTGGGAGAAGTACGGCGACACGCAATAGCCCGCCCATGTGCTGCGCTACTACCCATACGGGCGGGCATTCACAAGTGACGGCAATCAAGCCATTATGGAAGTTGCCTTAACGCATCTCGGCAACGAGGGCGGGCAGTCTTATTGGAGCTGGTACGGCTTTGGCGGGCGTGTGTGGGAATCATAAAAATGCGAGAATGGGGTGGTCTATACCGTGGAGGGCAACTCTGGGGATGCCCTAACTATTAGTTGGACAGGGCAAAAGGAAACCAGAGGTCAATCCTCTGGCTGCTCTTTTGCCTTACATATCCCCTTCGCCGTCCCCGCTATGATAGTCAGTTCCGCTTCATCAAAAAAACATCCAATTGACTGCGTAAGATTATTTTTCTTGCCAAAGTCCATGCGATATAATGTTGTAGTGAACATTTACGGTTGCAGACTTGTTATAGTTCATATTGATGGATATAATATTATGGTATGTTGGGCAGTCAGATATATTTGAATATAT
>CAJTVY010000094.1 GCA_910579925.1 uncultured Dorea sp. | reverse complement strand
AAGCGCTTCCGGAACATATGACATTGATTATGGTGGGCGATACGGACCAGCTTCCAAGCGTGGGGGCGGGAAATGTCCTGAAGGATATCATCGCCTCGGACCGGATTCCGGTTGTACGGCTGGCCAGGATATTCAGGCAGGCGCAGGGAAGCAGGATCATCATGAATGCCCATCGGATCAACAGGGGTGAACCCATTGATATGCGCGGCGGAAAGGATTCGGATTTCTTTTTTGCCGGGAGAGAGACCAATGAGGAAGTGGTGGATACGCTGATTAAGTTCTGTACGGAGAATCTGCCACGCTATTATCATGTGGACGCCTTTCAGGATATCCAGGTGCTTACGCCGATGCAGAGGGGGATCTGCGGGGCGGCTAATTTAAACCAGGTGCTGCAGGAAACCATGAATCCGTCCAAAATCTTCCTCCGCAGGGGCGGCACGCAGTACCGGCTCCATGATAAGGTCATGCAGATCCGTAACAATTACGATAAAGAAGTTTTTAACGGCGATATCGGAACCATTTGTAAAGTTGACATGGAGGAACGGGAACTGACGGTAGATTATGAAGGCCGGGAGGTTCTCTATGATGTCAGCGAGCTGGATGAACTGGTACTGGCCTATGCGACCACGATCCATAAGGCGCAGGGAAGCGAGTATCCGATTGTGGTGATGCCTTTTACCATGAGCCATTTTGTGATGCTGCAGAGAAATCTGCTGTACACAGGGGTCACTAGGGCAAAGAAGATCCTGGTGCTGATCGGGGAGAAAAAGGCGGTCAGCTACGCCATAAAAAATGAGACTACCGCCGCAAGAAATACGAAGCTTGCCAAACGTCTGATGGATGGAAGCACAGAGTCAAAGACTGCAGAGGCAGATATTTTGAGGCGGCAGTTAAATGGTGAAAATGAAAGTCAGCTGGAAAAGAAACCAAAGACGATGATCTATAAGAACCATGTGCAGCCAATGAGAATTGCGGAGGAACCAGCCGGTTATGGGGGCGATCTATTCGAACGGCTGGCATGTTCCAGGTTTCGGAGCAGTTTTTCCTTAAATGCCAATGACAGGGCATATATTGCTGACAAGGGAATGGATACCATACGTCGCCATGCACACGATTTCGTAGAAAAGCGGCTGGCTCCTTCTGAACCGCAGAATGATGGAAAGCAGACGCCGATGAGAGGACATCCGGTGTTTGTTGCCCAGCATGCGACAGCTACCTGTTGCAGAGGATGTCTGGAGAAATGGCACAATATCCCTAAAGGCAGGGAATTGACCGCACAGGAGCAGGATTATGTAGTAGATGTTATTTTACAGTGGATAGACAGGCAGAGGGCGCAATAAAAATATTTGTCGATCTGATGCCCTCAGTAAGAGTATAATGTCAATATATACTGCATCTATTTTATGGCGTAAACGAGATGTTTATCGGTATAAACGGAATGAGGCAACACCTTGCGGCTGTTAAAAAATTGTTAACATGCTCCATCAATGTAAATTGGACGCAGCAACATATGGTCAGCTTCAAGGCGATAATAATCCAAGCGTTGTTATTTCCCTCTATACTTTTGGCCGGAAGTTCGGTCAGGCAGTCAGTTCTGTTGTCGCTTCCGGACTGCTTGCTTTGTTTCATTATACTGGAGGGCAGGAACCAACTCCGGCTGTATTGAAGCTCTTTTATGCAGAGAGCGTCCTTTTCCCTGCCGTAGTTGCATTGGCAGTGCTTTTTGTGTCCTTCATCCTTTCCCGCATGGAAAAAGAGTTAGTGAATAAACTCACTGTAGCGAATACAGCACGCGCTTAAGTCTACATTTCGGTAGCCTATATTTGGGGGTACAGTGAAAAACAGGTGGAAATGCAAAATAGTTTACAAGTTACACAAGCTATCCCCTATTGTGGCAGAGGATAGCTTTTTCCTGCCTATTTACGGTTGTTGTGATTATCTATGTAAGTCGTTCATAACCTGTCCAGATATTTTAAAAATTCTTTTGTGGCTGCAGAAATTCTCTTTTTGTCCAACATGGCAAGACCAATTTTCCGATATGTTGGTATTTCCAGTCTTTTAATCTCGATATGGTAAGGAATCCTTTGGAGAACAAGATTTGGAAGAATACTGATACCAAGCCCCGCTTCAACCATGGACATAATGGCATAATCATCCCATGTTGTAAATCTTATATCTGGTTCCAGATGATTATTTCTGAAAATGTCGGAGACAACAATATTCTTATCCTTTTCTATAAAGCCCTGGCGCAGCTTAAGATTCCCTATGAGCGGGTAGAGACAGATGAAGCAGTTACTATGGATGACTGCGTATTGATTGACCAGAAACTAAATATGAAGATGGTAAAAACTTTATTTTTATGCAACCGTAAGAAAACGATTTTCTATCTATTTATTACTGCAGGGAGAAAGGTCTTTGACACTAAGCATTTCAGCAGTGCACTGGGGATTTCCAGAGTATCATTTGCTCCTGCAGAAATGATGGAGGAGATGCTGGGGAATAAGATTGGTGCGGCAACGGTATTTGGAACATTGCTGGATCAGGATAGGGATGTGCAGGTAATTATAGATAAAGAGGCGGCAGATGAAGAATTCTATGGATGCAGTGATGGAACAACAACCTGTTACATGAAAATTAGGACTGAGGATATCATTGAGAGATTTCTGTCGTTTGCAAAACATAAGCCGGTAATTGTTGATATATAATGATATTATTTATAAATAGGGTGCAAAAGGTATATTGTGAAAAAGCCATGCAGAATTTAGAGATCTGGCTTCATACCGGAAGTCTGACAATAAAAATACATCCTTTTTTGGCCTGGCTCTGTACAGAGACTTCTCCTCTGTGTAATTCTAATATTTTCTTTACAAGGGGCAGGCCAAGTCCATTGCCTTCTATATTGTGTGATGTGTCGCCTTGATAGAATTTATCAAAGATAAATTTTATCGTCTTATCATCTATGCCTTCCCCCTGATCCTTTACAGTGAAAACTGCGTTTCCGATATTTAAACGCAGAGTTATAGTGATGCGTCCCTCGGCAGGGGAGAACTTGACTGCGTTGTCCAGCAGATTCATCCAGACTTGTTTCAGGAGCGGTTCGTTAGCCGTGATCATGACTTCTTCCATATCAATGTCAAAATTAATCTGTTTTTTCGACCATTTACTCTCCAGAAGCAGGATGGATTCCCGGATCTGTTCGCTTAAGGAATAGACGGTCTTGTCGGTCAGAAGGGTAAGGCTTTCCACCTTTGAGAGATTTAACACAGTTGCGGACAGATCGGAGAGCCGCCGGGATTCCTCTATGATAATGTCCAGATATTCCCGGCTCTGGCAACCGTCCGGCACCTGGCTTCGAAGCAGCCTTGCGAAGCCAAGGATAGAGACGATCGGCGTCTTAAATTCATGGGAAAAATTATTAATAAAATCAGAGCGGAACATCTCTGTTCCGGCCAGCTCAGCCGTCATCTGGTTAAAACATTCTGAAAGCTCCTGGAATTCCCTCGGATGCTCCAGATGGATCTTCACGTCATAATTCCCAACAGAAACTTCATGTATTGCCTGGATCAGCGTATGAAGAGGGCGCAGGGGAAGACGGCTCATAAAAAGGGAAATGGCTGTGCCGATAATAATGCTGATGATTCCGCTCTGGAACAGGAAAGGTATTATGGACTGCTCTGGTCTGGCCGTGATCCATCCATGTTTTATGGCAAAGATTATAATAGCGTTGCTGGCAAACATGGTCAGAACCAGTAAGATAAAAACGAAACCTGTTGTTAATAAAGTGATCTTGATACGGACGCCCGCACGTTTTTTCATACCAATTCCTCCTCTACCTGCGCTTTATATCCAAGCCCCCTGATCGTGACGATCGAGAAATCAGTACAGGCTTCAAAGCGTTTTCTAAGACGGTTAATGTGGACGCTGACCGTAGCGTCTGTGGAATCGGAGGCAGGGCCCCAGATATCCTCCATAAGCTGTATTCGGGTAAATATTCTATTCGGATAGGACAGAAGCTTGTATAAGAGCTGAAATTCTTTCTGGGGAAGCAGTTGACAGATCTCTTTGTTTTTAACCGTCAGCGTATCATAATCTAAAATGGTTGAACCGACCGTAAGTCTGCGGTCGGAGATAATCTTAGCCCTTCTGAGCAAAGCTCTGATTCGTAGAAGCATAACGTCTTCGTCTACAGGCTTGGTCATATAGTCGTCGGTTCCTGACAGGAATCCCTTCTTTATATCTTCTGGAAGCTGCTTTGCAGAGAGCATCAGGATAGGGATATCATTGTTACAGTCCCGCAGAAGTTCTGTAAAAGCGCAGCCGTCCATACCTGGCATCATGATATCCAGTACAATCAGGTCAATCCTAGTATTCTCCATAATATCCAACGCTTGTTGGGCGCAGTCCGCACTGGAAATGGAATATCCGGCATCTGATAGAACAGCCCCCAGATAACGGCGTATATTCTTATCATCATCTACGATTAAGATCTGCAGCATAGAAATTCTCCTTCATTTTCTATTCGGGACATCACCGATTGTCCAGTAGAGAAATTGTAGCATAGAAAGTTAAACTGGAATTAAAAAATCAGGTTATTTCACATATTTTTCACATTTTGAAGCGGGGAGTTTAGATATAGTTTAACATGTGTTTTTAAAATGAAGACCGGAAAAAGGTATTTAATTGGAGATTGAAAGTCCAGCTAAGAAATGTCAATAGTTAAAATGAAAAATGTTAAAAAAGTTT
>CAJTVY010000093.1 GCA_910579925.1 uncultured Dorea sp. | reverse complement strand
CCGTTCGATAAAGAGAACCTTATCAATATCCACAAGCTGATATCCGTTTCTCGTCTTGATCATCATAGAACGGTTCACGGATAACCGTTTGTATTGGAGCAGCTCAAACAAATACTGCAGCCGCTTAACCACCCGCTGAAGCACACGGTTATCAAACGGAAGCCGAAAGTATTCATCGCAGCAGCAGTCAAATACCAGCCCCGCCTCTAACTTTTCTTCCGAATACAGCGCCACCAAGACGTCCGGCTTTATCTGGGACAGATTGTATGCCAGAAAGGAGCCGTCCCCGCTGTATCTTGGATTCCCTGTTTTGATATTGATAAATACCGCGTCCACCTCGTTCAGGCAGATATATTTATTGGCTTCATTGATTCCGTCAAAGGTATGCACAATGTCAAATACATTATAAAACGCCAGTAATTCTTTCAGCTCTGTACACAATGTTTCATCTTTTTCTACCAGAACAAGCTTCATTTTCATCAATCAATTCTCCTGACCAAATTCTCCAAACGCTTTTTCTAACGCCTGCACATCGCCTTCATAATAGGTTAATAAAAGTGCAAAAGGACCGTTTTTCTTCGGCATAATAATCGTACCGGCTCCATATAAATCAATCTCGCCTTTCGTCCTGAGACTCTCATATGCCTGATACTCGCCAGATTCCGGATCCAGATTCTCCAGATCCCACCAGTATATTTCGGCTCCGTCATACTTTAGCGCAAGCGTACACAGACCTTCCGCACTGAGCGTCACTTTACTGTCTGCATGGATCAGCCCCTTCTCCTCCAGAAATGAGACGAGTTCATCCACCGTCTTATTCCAGACAGGCGCTTCCCTGTCTTCTTCTTCAGGCACGGCCGCTTCTTCCTCCTCCTTTGGAGGCGTAAAGTCTTCGGACGACGCCACATATCCCACCATCCCACAAAACAGTAACACGAAAAGCAGGGAAGACACAATCGTAAATTTCTTCATAATCATTCCTTCTTTCTTTTAAGATGCCTCAGTGGACTGCAGATATTCCTGATAAGTCCTGCTTACGGCAAATACTTCTTCATGGGTTCCGCAGGCTTCAAGACGTCCGTGATGCATAACGACCAGATAGTCTGCTTCTGCAATCTCGCGCATATCATGGGCGATGAAAACAATAGTATTGCCTTCCATCTTCTTCCTGATACCATGATAGATCTTCATATATGTGTCATGGTCCAGACTCGCCCCCGCCTCGTCGAGTATCAGATAATCCGGCTTCGCAATCAATGCCCTGGCAATGGCTATCCTCTGTTTCTGACCGCTTGACAAACGGTTCCCCGCCTCTCCAAGAGTCGTATCATATCCGTTGGGAAGCGCATCTATAAAAGAATCCGCCCTGGCTTCTCCTGCCGCTTTTTTCATCTCTTCCTCCGGTGTCTCTCCTTCTGTGCCATACAGAATATTATCCCGGATCGTACCTGACATCAGCGGATTGTTCTGAAGTACATAGCCAAATTTTTTATGACATTCCCGGGGACTCGTTTCGCTTATCCTGTTTCCTCCAACCCATATTTCTCCCGAATCAGGCTGGTAGAATCCCTGTATCAGTTTCATGACCGTAGATTTTCCGGAACCGTTATCACCGATCACCGCCGTCGTCTTTCCTCCCGGAATGCAAACGGAAAAGTCATGAAGGATTTCTTTTTCGCTCCCATATCCAAAGTTCACGTTTTTGAACACAATATCTCTGTTCTCGGATTCTGTCCAGGAATTGCCTTTTTCCGTATGCTCCTCTTCCATATCAAGAATATCCCCGACATGGACAAGCGCGCCTTTCGAGCCCATCACGTTCTGCCACACCGTCAAAAGCTCCGCCATATAGAGATTCACCTGCGTCATATAGGTGCTGAACATATTAATCCCTGTCGCTTCCATTTTCCCGGCGTTAATCAATCTGGAACCGCCCACTGCCATTACGACAGTCGTAAGAAGGGAGTAGAGGGAATTGGTCAGAACCTGAATCTGCTCCATGAAAGCATAGTATATATCTGCCTTATACCGTGAATCGATTGCCGCATATCCGCTTTCCAGCTCTTTCTCTTCCATTACCTGCGCTTTTACATATTTCCCGGCCGACAGGTGTTCGGAGAAAAAGGTGGTCATTTCATTCAACGCCGCATAGCGCTTTTTCATTATGGTAAACTGCAGCTTGCCGACGATGACAAACATTGCCACCGCAACCGGTATGCAGAGCAAAAGGTATGCTGCGAGAGGCGAATTGTATTGATACAAGATCATACAGGCGCGGACAAATCCGAACAGCGACGCAGCTCCTGAGAATATTCCGCTGATCACCAGAGTCGCCTGAGTTACGTCGTTCGTAACGGCCGACACCAGCGAAGACGGCTGTTCCTTTCCGAACTGATCCATCGGAAGATGCAGGATCTTCCTCCACATCGAAAACCTTACCCGCAGGATCACTTTTTGATTGGCATACTCTTCCACAAGCGGCCGCAAAAATCCCAGCAATGCATTAAAAATCGTAAAAAAGACATAACCTAAAATAACAGAATTATATAGTTCCCCCTTGTTCACACGGACCAGATACTCCGATACTCTCATTCCGACCTCGGCATAAACCACGCCGCTTCCGAATGCGATCAGGTAGAGCCACCAGGGAATTGAAAGCCTTCTGTAAAAGCTCAGAAAAAACGATATTACATGTTTGTTGTTTTTCATCTGCCCTGTCCCTCACTTCCTATTAATTCTCGGTAATATGTATTCTCGGCATATACTTCCGCCGGTTCTCCCTGACAGATAATCTTTCCGTTATGCATTACTATGATATAATCTGCTTTCTGTACGGTCTGTCTGTCGTGGGCAACCATAAGCACGGTTTTACCTTCCATATGCCGTTTCACACTCTTCCATACCTGATCTTTTCCCCGGATGTCCATAGCCGCGGTCGCCTCATCCATAAACAGATAATCCGATTGTTTTAGAAGCGCCCTCGCAAAAGCAATCCGCTGTTTCTGTCCGCCGGAAAGCTTCTCTCCCTGCTCGCCTACATCCGCCAGGAATCCCTCCGGCTGTTCCCTGATAAAATCCATAATTTCCGCGTCCGTACATGCTTTTTCCAGTTCTTCATCCGTGACTTCTCTCTTAATTCCGAACAGGATATTGTCGCGGATCGTTCCTGCAAACAATGTACTTTCCTGCGTTACGTATGAGATCTCGCTTCGGAAGCTCTTGAGCGAATACCGCGCGGTATCTTCGCCCCCAAATAAAATCTTACCTCCCGAAACCGGATACATACGCTCCACCAGGTTCAGAAGCGTCGTCTTTCCGCTCCCTGACGGTCCGATAAGCGCCGTCACGCGTCCTGCCGGAATCTTCAGATTGAGTTTATCGAACAGGAGTTTATCTTCATAAGAGAAATCAACCTCTCTTAATTCAATATCGCCGCAAAGATGCTCCACATGCTCGCCGTTCTCTATATCTTCTTCCATTTCTTCCATAATCTGGGCTACCCTTCTGGTTGCTCCCTGGGAACCCTTGAAGGTTGTCCAATATACACAGTACGCGCTGAGCTGATTAACGATGTTCACCGCGAATCCATAATAGGCGATCCATTGGGTAAGAGTCAATGCGCCGGATGAATAAAAGCTTCGGCCTACCATCACGATCACAATAAACTGCATAGCGCCCACCAATGCATACATCGGAGTTGCGAATCCCAGCCACGCATTCAGAATCGAACTCTTATAGAACCCTTTCATCTTCTCCTGCCCTGTCTGAAGCTCCTTTTCTTCTTTTCCGTAAGATTTGATGAGAAGAAGATTATTGGTTTTTTCTGCAATCGTCTGTGTCAGCTCTGCATTTTTTTGATTTACCAGATCCAGCACTCCGAACTTCATCTTTCCCATAACAAATGCAATGACTAAATTCAGCGGAAGTACCGCGATCAGAGCAATCATCAGCTTCTGGTCGTAGGAGCCGATTTTTCCAAGCGTAATGACCAGCGTGTACGCGGAAGTGAGAATAGCAACAAATACTTGCATGATAAGCTGACTGATCGCCGTGATATCCGTTGTAATACGGGAAATCATTTCTTTGGGCTTATTTTTTTCGTAATATCGAAGCGGCAGCCTGACGGTCTTACTCCAGATCATTTTCCTGATATTACGGTCAATTCGCGCAACACACAAGTTACTCATAATCTTACTGACCGAACTGATCAGCTGGGATAGTAATGTAAAAGCCAAAAACGGAAGAACCACGGTGCCAAAATTCACATTTCCGGCAAACAGTTCGGCCGTGTATTCCGTTACGCTGATTCCTACGTTGGTAAGAAGAGCTGTAATGGCAATATATGCAAGAATCCACAGATAAGGAAGTCTTGCCTTCTGCAGCATGCGGAAGAAGCTTCCCATGCTGCCCCTGTCTTTTCCAAAAACCCGTTCCATATTGTTTCCCTGCCTTTTCTTAATTTCAGAGCATCTGCTTTCGTACTTTCACAGTTATATTGGAGCTGCTATTCGTTTTCCAGCGTTTCAAACGCTTTGGCCGCGTCCTGTTTCTTTTCATAGTCCTCTGAAAATGCAATCGCATAAGCTCCGTTTGCCGCTTCCGTCTCAAGAACCGCGGCGCCTCCAGCAAGGACTATCGTTCCCTGGTTAGTAGCCATAGACTCATAGTTTCCATATAAATCCGTCTTGTTTTCCTGATCCCACCAGAACAGCCAGAGTCCATCATAATCATATGCTTTATCCGCCACTTTCGTCTCAGTAAACTCTCCGTTTGTATTGTCTGTGAGATATCCTGTTGTTTCATTGATATCAACCGGTTCGCAGTCCTCCAAAATGAATCCTTCCTGCTCAAAATAATCCACCATATCTTCGTATGGAGAAGTGGAGGCATTCACTTCAATTTTTTCTTCTTTCGGCGTACATCCCGCCGTCATTCCACATACGGTTGCTGTTGCAATGATAACTGCCGCAGTCTTCTTCATCTTTTTTGTTCCCATCTCATCAATCTCCTTTTATAAAAATTTTACAATTAGGTTACTTTATTTTTACAACAAAATCAGCAGTTTAACAAGAAGGTTATCCTATTCTGTCCCC
>CAJTVY010000092.1 GCA_910579925.1 uncultured Dorea sp. | reverse complement strand
AGAATGCTGCGTCCTTTATTTGGGTATTCGCTTATATAGGTTAGAGGATCATCTGAATATGATTTCTATCCTTAAGGCAATCGGCCGGGATATAATTACTGTCAAGTTCTGTGCCATTTAGAATAAGCTTTTCGTGACCGGTTTCTCGCTTGTTCGGATTTTCGATAAGAATATGCAGATGTTTTCCGCGAAAATCTTTCTCTATTTCCAAATGTGTCCAGCTTTTTGGAATAGCCGGAGATAGGGTTATACCATTCAGGTCAGGACGGAGCCCCAGGATCCCCTCCACACATCCAACCATCATGGTCGAGGCAGTTCCGGTCAGCCAGTGGACATGAGAACGTCCGTGATGTTTGCTGGCACGTCCTTCTGTAAATTGTCCGTAACAGTAAGGTTCCAAACAACGGAGTTCCGCCTGGTTATTCCAAGCGGCAGGTGCATTTTCTATAAAATAGGTAAAAGCACGTTCTCCATGTCCGCATAGAGCTTCTGCCAGGATCAGCCAGCCCTGAGATTGCGAGAAGATACCGGCATTCTCTTTTGTTCCCTGATTATATATGACGGCAAGAGCGCCGTCGAAGGCATTGGCATGATAGGGCGGATTCATCAGAAGGGCTCCATATTCCGTATTTAATTGTTTATAGACATTTGTAAGCGCCGTATCGGCCTGATCGGCGGCGGCAAGTCCGCTGATGACAGACCAGCTCTGTGGATTCAGCCACAGATTAGCTTCCGGGTCTTTCGCAGCGCCGATCCGATCTCCGGCTTCTGTATATCCGCGAATAAAGCGATCCTGATCCCAGCATAATTTTTGAATTATATCGCCTGTCTCTTCCTGTCTTTTTTCGAGGTATTTTTCATATTCCGTATCCTTCATGTACCCGGCAAATTGCTTTAAAATAGTCATTGCGTAGTAGAACTGCATCGCAACGAATGAGGACTCTCCGTTTGCGCCCAGACGAAGGCAGTCATTCCAATCCGCATAAAGTCCTGCGGGCATACCGTGGGGACCAAGGTGATCAAATGAGAATGTAACCGCACGTTTCAGGTGTTCGTAAACAGTGGATTCCCCTTTATCTGCGAAAGGTATGACTTCATTTAGAAATTCCGTATTTCCGGTCTCGGCAATATATTTGTATACGGTTGGAAAAAGCCACAGCGCGTCATCGGCACGATAGGCAGGGTGGCCGGTTTCCTGCCTGTAGGAAGCGTCGTCCGGCGTATCCTCATGTCCCGGATTGTGTGTGAATTTAACAAGGGGAAGTCCGCCGCCGTTACTTACCTGTGCCGAGAGCATGAAACGGAGCTTCTCTGCTGCCATCTCTGGCGCAAGATGAATGATTCCCTGTATATCCTGTACGGTGTCACGGTAACCATAGCCATTGCGAAGACCGCAGTAAATGAAGGAAGCGGCACGGGACCAGATAAATGTCATGAAGCAGTTATAAGCATTCCAAGTATTTATCATCGTGTTAAATTCCGGGCTGGGCGTATTTACCTTCAGGCGGTTTAATTTTTCATTCCAGTAGTTTTTCAGTTCCAGTAATTCCTGATTTATCATTTCTGCCGGATTTATATAAGCGTCAAGAAGAGCGGACGATTCATGAAAGCCGCCTGTTCCAAGCAGAAAAGCAATGTCTTTCGTTTCTCCCGGAGCCAGAGTAACGCTGCAGGAAAGAGCGCCGCAGGAATTTTCGTTGTAGCTGGTTACATTTCCAAGATCGCCTGACAGGATTCCCTGTGGATTGCTATAGCTGTGATATCTGCCAAGGAAATGTTCTTTTTCACCGCAATAGGAGGATATTGGAGCGCCTGCAAGGCCAAAGAAACGTTCTGTTACATTTTTGTCATCTACTTGCTCGTCTTCTGGCAGGACGTCCAGATTGCCATGAATCTGCTGAATAATCTGGTTCTTTTCAAATAATGTTTTTGTAATGAACAGAGAATACTGTAGATTCACCTGATCCTGCTCATAATTACTATGATTTGTAAATTCGGCATAGCCGCTCAAGGTAAGGCTTCTGGTACGTGCAGAATCATTTGTTACAGAAAGTCCCCACACTTCGTAGGATTTACCCAGAGGAACATAGTAGCGGGCTTCCGAGCTGATCCTGTCATAACTGGAGGTCATCCTGGTATAGCCCATACCGTGATAACATTTACTTTCATAATTGTTAAGGTCTTTGCCCACCGGCTGCCAGGAGGCAGACCAGTAATCCTTAGACTCGTTATCACGGATGTAAAGATATCTGCCGGGCTGGTCAAAGCTGTTGAAAATGTAACGCAGAATCCGTCCGTTTGCGCCTGACTTTGCAAAACTGTAACCGCCTGCATTATTGGAAATAATTGCTCCATATTCCGGAGAACCCAGATAGTTTACCCAGGGAGCGGGGGTATCCGGCCGGTCTATAACATATTCCCGTTCTGTGTCGTCAAAATGTCCATATTTCATATATTTCTTCCTTTCTTTTCAGGAGCTTACAGCAGATTTATGATGATGGTGTGCATGCCGTCTGATAATGCAGTAAGCATATTTCGGGAAAGACTAACAAAAGAATCTTCATTTACTGCAAGTTCATTCCCATCACATGAAGCAGAATCAATAATATAAGCTCCAAAGTCTTTGCTGTTTTTATTTTTATAAATAATAGTAAAATTTTTCCCTGCAAAAGGAATGGTAATGGAAGCGGCGGCATTTTCATCAAACTGGCAGGCCAGAAGTTTTGGATACAGGATAAGGTCTCCGGCTTCGCCCCGGACACCGAAGACTTCTGTAATCATCGTCAGCATAAACCAGCTTGCGGCGCCTGTCAGATACTGGTACATTCCCCGTCCGTCAGAACGGAAATATTCCGGAATCCCCGGATAGATATGGCTGGTATTAAAATCCAGGGCTGTATCGGCAAGTGTCTTAAGCGCTTTCCATCCTTCTTTTACAAATCCTCTGTGATACAGGGCGTTGGCATACATAACCGCCATATGGGAGAATACCGCTCCGTTTTCTTTTTCGCCATATGCAAATCCAAACATACGCCCCATATCAAATTTCAGTTCATGGAAATCGGTATTCAGGCGGTAACCGCCGATTTCTTTTTGATAAAGATAGTGATCGGCGCTTCTTGTAATCTTTTCAATCTGGCTGTCTTCCGCAGTTCCGCTCATGATAGCAAAGACTTGCCCGGTCAGCATCATACGCACATGGTCTTTGAACACCCCTTCAACGGCGCGGCCATGATTATCATAATAGCTGTTAAACCATCCTTCTTCACCCGGACCGTCAATCCATTCCTGGGATCTCAGACGCTCCATGAGCCAGTTCGCTTTTTGAATCAGATTTACAGCAAGAGCCGAGAGTGAGATGCTGATACGTTTACCGCTGACGGTATGTCTGCAGCAACCCATGTAGTCGGCTATTATTTTGTGCTTTTTTCCGATATCGTCAAAGACATTTACATCGTTTTCCAATAAAATCTTTATTTCTTCCAACAATTCTACCGTATGCGTGGAGGAATGGCTGTCCAATAGACGGATCATTGACGCAAGATTCAACAGGTTACCGGCATAGGCACAGGTAAAGGCAACACTTTCGCCGTGTTCTGACGCCATATCCAGTGCATCGTTCCAATCGGCTCCGCGGAGTCGGTAGATGTTATGGTCTCCTACTTCATAAAATGCAGTCAGCTGCTGGATGAGAAGATGCTCTAAAATACTTCCGGTATAGATGTCATTTTGGGCAGTACGTTGTTTGTCTCCCTGTTCTGAATTCCACAGAACATCAACCTCAGTTCCGCGCATAGTCTGAGCGTCTTTAAAATAGGAAATAGATTTATTTAGTATTTGGGCGTCTCCTGTTTGGTCTATATAAAGTTTTGTCGTCATTAACGGCCAAAGTGCATGATCCATCCATACCCTGGAGATTCCATTTCGATCTGCAAGGAAATTACCATCTCCATTTCCGATAATTGTTGCGTTGGTTCCATCAATGCGGACGCCCCCATAATTCATGGCAATCATATGACTGACGCTTTCAGGTTCTATCAGCAGCAAAGAAAGACAATCCTGCCACAGATCTCTCCATCCACGGCCGCCTCGTCCGTAGTCATGATGCGGAAGGAAAGAACAGCCGAATAATCGGCGGAGGAACGGCTGAAAGCAGATCCATTTCATTAGATGGTCAAAATCTGCTTCCTTCGTATGGAACTTCACGTTTACTTTATTTTGCCAGTAAGATTTTGTATCCGAAAAAGCCTTTTGTACTTTGCCGGCGGTATTATATTTCTCAAACAGGTCAAGAATCTTTTTTTCATTGTCTTCCACGCCAATAAGAAGAATATAATCTGCTTTTTCCCCAGGCGCAAGAGAGACGGTTTCAAAGCGGAAGGCGCCCATTGCTTCCTTTCCGGCCGCATGCCCGGGCGCTGTAACCCCAGGGTGTTTTTCATATATGGCGCGGGGATGCGTAAAGGTTCCCCCTTCGCCGACGAAATCTTCGACAGTGGGATAGAAACTCTTCGGTGCATTGCCATTACCCATACACCCCATAACATAATAAATATGTTTATTGGGACGGTGCCCTTTTTCATCAAAGGACATGGTGGGGCAGACAAGGACTCCGTTTTTATTCGTATCAATCCTGTGCAGCATGGATGTGACATTCCTGTGGTCGCGGATGTTGTCTGCACTGCGCCCATAGATCGGAATCGCGGCATAAGGAGTTAATTCCTGCGTAACTTCCGATTGATTCTGCACGGTTACATACATGATTTCTACATTGTAATCTTTTGGAATAAAAGAGGTAATCGTAGACTTTAATTGGTGGACTTTGGACAATCTTGTCAGTGTTTGCCACATAAATCCTGCTTTCAGTTCACTTTCATCCTGCATTGCAGTAAATTTGACGCTTTCCTGCTCAGCGGACGCTCCAGAAGCTGAATATGCATCTGCGCCGTCTTTTAACAGCCAGAAGTTACGGGTGGAACGATTATTATGTAAGTTTTCAGAACTTACTGGTTCTAAAAGGAAGGTTTCCTGATCAATCTTGGCATCGCCCCCAAGATTTGGCGTTACGGCGCTCTTCAGCCCCATTTCCGATGCCAGGGGAAAGTATAAATAACTTGTATTTTCCGGTTGCCTTATTGAAAAGCTGCCATGCTCATCGATAAATTTTAAATGCTCCAATCTTTATACTCCTTTCATTTATATATTTAGATAAAGAACATCATAGAGGAAATCGCATATGAAAAAAATAAAAAACATGTGAAAAATATCAGATTCATGACCTAAAATAAGCGAGGCAGTCCCCATTGTTTCGCTGAAAATTTAAAATGTGTCATGAATCTGATATTTTGGTAAGAACTCTAATA
>CAJTVY010000091.1:2429-5516 GCA_910579925.1 uncultured Dorea sp. | reverse complement strand
CTCTTTTTTCGTAAATCATAATACAATACCTGCCCATATGCAATGAGACAGTTTTAAAAAATACGTCTTTCTACTTAGCAAATAAATCCGAATAGTATTTATCACTCTACCGTTTCAATCGAATCCACAATACTCATTTTCGCAATCCGCCTCAATGGTATGCACGTTGCAATCAGGCAGGCAAGCACAGACATTACGGCCGCCTCCGCCAGGGAAACTACAGGAATCGAGACCAGCTGGATGGTATCTGTACGGGCAGCTTCCACAAAAATCGTGCAGATATACCCAGTCATACCCCCAATCACAGCAGCAATGATTCCATAATACGCCCCTTCCCACAGGAATGTCTGATATAATGCCCCATGGCTCATGCCGATTGCCCTCTGCATCCCAATCTCCGTCACCCTGGTATGGATATTCGTATACACCGTATTCACGATATTCAAAAGGCCAATCAGACCTACAAACAAAATCAGCCCCCATGCCAGCAGCCGGATCTGCTCATAGCTCTCCTCAAGCTGCCGGTCCGTATCCTCATAGGAAAGATAAGTCGTGCCCGGAATTTCCCGGCATAATTCCTCCACCGTCCGGTCAAATAAATTCCTGTCCGCCGTCTCCTTCAGCGTCGGGAGCATTTCCTGATACTCGCTCTTTCCCGTCAGTTCCGAATAAATCCGGTCAGATACAATCACCTGCACGCCATTTGTAAATCCCTGATTCCCGATTTCCGCAAATCCATCCGTCCCGTCAAATGCAGCCATGACCGGAAGCTCCCTTCCCTTTATGGAAACTGTATCGCCTGCGGCAAATTCTGAATGTTCCAACTCCTCCCCCTCATAAACTACCGGGAACGGATTCTTTATCACACAGCCCTCTCCTGCCATCAGACGCTGAAACTCTTCTTCTGAAAGCTTCCCTTCCGTATAAGCGTCCATATACATTTCATTGAACCCTACAACCTGCAAGGTCTCCCCCGGCTTCAATTCAAATCCCGGAGACATCCCGGCAACCAGTTCTTCCGTATCATAAAGAGAAAACTGGATTGCCGCAACAGATTCAACAGCATCATTTTGAGATAACTCATCTAAATCTTTTTCTGTAAAGCCGGCCGTCTCATTGATAATCGAATAATCCCCAAGACGCATTTCTTCCATAAGACTGGCAGCATTTAAAAGCGAAGTAAAGCTCTGCAGGGCAATAAACACCGAAATACTCATCACAAGAGACAGGATTGTAATGGCCGTCCGTCCGGGGCTCCGCCTCAGATTCAGCCGGGCATAATAAGCCGCAAAATTCTTAATCCTTTTTGTCCTGCGGTTTCTGCGCCGGATCTTCGTATTCCCGCCTGACATGGCTACAGTCGGCGCCACCTTCCCCGCATACCGGACCGCCGGTACTGCCGCGGCAAATGCAAAGAACAAGGTGAGAAATGCACTGGCGGCAAGAAACAGTGGCTTCCCTGCGCTGTTTTCCCGGATCAGCTCCTTTAATCCCGCAGTATCATTTACCATAAAGATCTCCGGGGACACAAAGCTCGTTGCCATCGAAAAGATACTTTCTGCTGAAAAATATCCTGCCAGCATCCCAACCGGGATTCCGGCTGCACACAAAAACAATATCTGCCGGAAAACAATCTCCCAGAGCTGATCTTTCCCGCCTCCGATGGCACGCAACACGCCGTATTCTTTCGTGCGCTTTGACACGGAAATTTTCAGCACATTGTAAATCACAAGCCCTGATGCCAGAAGCACAAGGCCGCCTACCATGATACCCGCAATCTTAAGGAAGGAAACGTCCATTCCATCCTCCCCGCCTCCTTCCGGATTCTCATAGGGGATGCCCACTGCCGAAAGATAGACGATATTGTAGGTCACATCCAGTTCAGGAATCTGCAGGTTCTCTGCCACATCCTCCACCGTACTCTGCATAGTCTTCTTATCCGCGGTACAGAAATCCGCCACATAATATATCTGCTCTGACGGGAACAGCCGGGAAGCCGTCCCCTCCCCCACAATACCAGGGAGCATGCCATAAGTATAGGCTACATAGTTGCTCTTCGTGATTCCTGTAAGGGTAAATTCCTCCGTATAATCCACTGCAGGCAGAATCCCATGCCGCCACGATTTAGAAGCCGTCAGGGAAATCCGATCTCCAGATTTTCCCTGAAAGCCAAGAAACCTTAACACATCCTCTGACAGTGCAATCTCCATTGGATGTTCCGGAAGCCGTCCTTCCAGAAGCTCTGTAAAAGCCGGATACATCTCATAACTATGGTTCAGATATTCTACAAGGCTAAGCTTTAGCTGGCTGTTCAACTGGATTGTCCCAAGGTCAATGGCCGCTCCGACATAGGAAAAACGGGAATCGGATTTCACTTCTGCAAGCTGCTCTTCTGAAAGCTGCACGAAAGAGCCATACTTTTTCCCTGCAAGGGCGGCTGCCTGCTGCTCCTTCATCGCATTCAGAATCCCAAGCGACTGGCCGATTACGGTTGTTATGACTGTAGAGAGAACCACCGCAATCAGTATTAATATGGAAGTAACCTTCTGTGCACACAGCTCCCTCCATGCCAAAGTTCTGTAGGACTTCATACTTCCACCCCGCTTCCTGTCTCTGAAAGTATTCCATCCACGATTACAAACTGCCTGTCAGCCATCTTCGCAATCCGGCTGTCATGGGTAATGACCACCAGCGTTTTGTCCAGCTCCCTTCTGATATTGCAAAGAAGCTCCATCACCTCGCCGCCGCTTTTGCTGTCAAGATTTCCCGTCGGCTCGTCCGCAAAAATAATGTCCGGCTGTGCCGCTAAGGCACGGGCAATGGCCACACGCTGCTGCTGCCCTCCGGACAGCTCATGGGGCAGATGATTCAGCCGCTTCTGGATTCCCAGAAGTTCTGTAAGCTTCCTAAGGTAAGCTTCATCCGGCTGCTTTTTATCCAATAGAAGCGGCATGATGATATTTTCCCTGGCCGTCAGAACCGGAAGGAGGTTAAACTGCTGGAAGATAAATCCGATACGCCTGCGCCGGAAAGCGGAAAGCTCCTTATCATGGAAACTGTAAATATCCCTGCCGCCATAGGAAAGCA
>CAJTVY010000091.1:0-2329 GCA_910579925.1 uncultured Dorea sp. | reverse complement strand
TATAAGAAGAGTGTAACTCATAAATCTCAAGAAACGTTCAAGATTATAAAATTGTCAAATAATTCTAAACGAAGCGGCTGCCGCTGCTCCCCCGCCTGCCGGATTTTCTAATTTAAGCGTCCCTCCATGTTTCAGGCAAAGGACATGGGTGCTATATAATCCCATTCCAAAATGTTCCGCCTCCTCGTTCATTTTTCCGAAAGGTTTCGGACCCTCCCGAAGCATTTTCAGAGGGAATCCGGGGCCGTCATCCATGACCGTCAAAACGACTCTGCCATCCTTCTCCCTTAGCAGTACAGACATTTTTTTCACAGCAAACCGCGCACCATTACTGATCAGATTCTCGGCAGCATTCAGGAAAATCCCGTAATCCAGCCGGGTACTTCCTTTTGGCTCCACCGTAACCGCAGATTCTAATGCCGGGGCAAGAAACTTTACCGTATCCGCCAGTTCTGTCCCAAGCATGGAATAGTTACATTCTACGGCCCGGACCGGAAGCTGTTCCATTCTCTGGATACTGCTCATCGCCTCAACATAATTCTCGATACGCAGCGTATAACTCGCAAGCCTGTCAAAGGTTCTCTGGTCGCCTTTTCCCTGCTGTATCAGCTTAACCGTTCCTTTTAAAACAGCAACCGGATTGCGCAGGTCGTGGGAAAATGCGGCATTCAGCCTCTTTCTGTCTTCCGCCTGCTCCCACAATTCCTGGTTCGCCTGAAGGAGTTCTGCCCGCATAATCTCAAATCCTCTGCAGATCTGCCCCAGTTCATCCTCTGAAATGTCCGGAATGGAAAAATCCAGATCCCGGTTCAGGATACGCTCCGTCCCCATCTTCAGAACCGAAATCGGCGCTTTCAGCTTGATACGGTAAAACAGAAGCCCTGCAGTCCCGATTCCGCCGGCAGGCAGCAAGATACATGCAAAAAGCTGAAAGCCGTCTATCATACGCAAGATTCTCTGCTGCTCCTTTGTCGGCTGCTGAAGCAGTACATTCGTTCCATCCGCCCTGAATTCAATTCCCCCGGACGGGTAATTGTCCCGGACTTTCTCACAGCACACGAAAAGCAGTAAAAGGAGACACAACGAAAGAACGACACAGCCGGACGACAGCACAAAAAACGCTCTCTTTAGACCCATTTTTTTCAGGCGTTCCATTTATATCCGCACCCCCAGACTGTCTCAATATAGCTGTGAAGCGTATGCTCGGCCAGTTTTGCCCTGAGCTTGCGGATATGCTCCATCACAGTGCCGCTGTTTCCTTCCCCGTCAATCCCCCAGATCATGTCATAGATCCGTTCCCGGTCAAATACCTGTCCCATATTCTTAGAGAGCAGTTCCAGGATGTCAAACTCTCTTTTCGTCAGCAAAATCGGATTTCCGTTTACCGTCACACTCCGGGTTCCATAATCAACCGCCAGTTCGCCGAAAAACCGGACTGCCCTGCCGGCTGCCCGGTTATCCAGTGTGCGCTGCTCCCTGCGCAAATGCGCCGCCACCCGCGCGCCAAGCTCATCCAGTTCAAAGGGCTTTACAATATAGTCATCCGCCCCTGCCTGAAAGCCGGTAATCTTATCCGGAGATTCCACCCTTGCAGTCAGAAACAGAATGGGGCAGGTGACAAATCCGCGGATTTTCCGGCAGACCTCCAGGCCGTCCATCTTTGGCATATTGATATCAAGAAGAATCAAATCCGGCTCCACATACAGCTTTTTTACCGCTTCCCCGCCGCTGTCAGCCGTATACACTTCATACTCCGGCTCAAAATACTCTTTTATCATATCGGTGATTCCCGGTTCATCGTCCACAATCAGTATCTTATATCGCATCTGATATCCTCCAAATGTTTGATAGATCTCTATTTTAGCACGAAAATATCAAGAAACTTTCAGAGAGTAGGAAAATTTATATAAAATGCCGAGCCGGCCCCTAATCCGCTGTCAGCTGCAATACTGCCCCCATGCGCTTCAATAATAGATTTTGCAAGAGGCAGACCAAGACCAATTCCCTGTGTATCCTTGGAATACCGACTTCTGTAAAACCTCTTAAAAATATAATACAGATCCTCCGGATGGATTCCAGTCCCGTTATCCTTTATGGCAATCTGCAGCGAAGACGCTGACATCTTCCACTCAATCCAGACAAAACCTCCCTTTTCCGTATGGTCCAAAGCATTTTTTACAATATTTATCACTGCCTCCATCAGCCAGTTACGGTCACAGACAAAGTCTGTAGATTCATCTCCAGAAAGAATAATCTCTTTTTCTTCCTGTCCGGCACGAAAACGGAAACTCTTTTTGATACGTTCCATCATCTCAGATATATTTTCCGT
>CAJTVY010000090.1 GCA_910579925.1 uncultured Dorea sp. | reverse complement strand
AATTCTGTGACAGGCAACCAGCGTAATTATAGGTCAGGCAAAATGGGTAGCAACACTTCTCCCTCTCAAATGCCTGTTTTTCGGCTTCAAACTCCTGCCGTTCCTTCTGCCGGACATACTCTGCCCGTTCATCCTTGGTCATCTTCGCCAGCTTCTCGGCTTCAGACAACTTATCATCGGTCATAGACTGCCACTTCGTCCGGGCGGCGCTGACGGCCTTGTTTACAGCCGCCTGTACACGCCTGTCAAACTCTTTCTGGTTTCCTTTCTGCCTGAGGAACCCGTCGAATGATGACTGATCTTTGTCATCATCACCTTCGTCATCGTCCCCTTCATCGTCGCCTGAATCGTTCTCTTCACCTGGCCCATCACCATCGCCGGTTCCGTCTCCCCCGTCAGCAAATAGCTGCAGGCCACTGTGTGGAAAGGGATGTCTGTTCTGGGATCCTGACAGCAATACCCTTACTATTCTGTCACACATTTCTGTTACCTCTCTTTCTTTTAAATGATTTGGACATGGTCTGGGAATTCATCGGCGATCATGCAGCTGCCAATGAAAAAGGAATCCACCAGAGTCTTTGATTTCTCTGACAGATTCCCATAATTTATATCAGCCCTTCCAGGCGATATTTCGTATTCGATTGTATCCTCCGTCAGATCTTCAATGGATCTGACCAGAGTCTGGCATAACGCCGTCACTCCGGCGCATACCACATCCCGGCCGGGCTGGTCGTACTGAGAATGGCCTGTAACTTTGATCCCGTCCTTACGGACGCTTACCTCAATCAAATATATCATCCTTTCTTTTTCTAAAAAAGCAGAAGAAAACCACCGTCCATAATGGCTGGTGGTTACAACATCAATATTCATACCAAAGAAAAGAGATTGTCTGGCAGGCGTCCCATTCTCCTGCATCTCTCGGATTTCTCCTGTCAAGCCATCGGCGTGTGGACGGGGACGAAATCTTCCACCTCAAACAATCTCCCTTCCATTGTATGTACATTATAACATCCTCATTCTTTTTTGTAAAGAATCCTTTTATTCTTGAGCATTCTCTTCCATTCTTTATCATTTATCTTCATAAATGTAATGATGGAATTTTTAAAATCCGGATTATCGTGTGAAGTTGTAATCCTCAACACAGTTTTAAACTGCTCTTTTTCATCCGAAAACTCCTTTAGAATTAATGCTGTGTAAGGTTTATTTGATTCAATAATATACTGCGGATGTTCCAAAATCTCTTTCAGGTATCTATAATATCGTTCATAATCATTCGGATGACGTTCTTGAATATGCCTTATACGTTCATCTGTAATAATAACCTCATCCGTAACAATATCTTCCGTTATACATTTATAAATATTCTTGTCAATCTTCCCTACTGTATGCACCTCAACAATACCTTTGTCCTCCGTTTTCTCTATTGTATCATTTTTACTATGATTTTCAATATCTTCTTTTTCACTCAGCCATTTTTCAAACTTATCCCTGTCCATATATGCCGCTGTGCTGCACCTGCAACGTGGATGCATAGGCGGCGCATTCTTTCCGGGTTGCATATCCTTCACCCTGTAATGCTTTCCATCAATCTCCTTACAGATCTTACAGGCAGAACCCAGTGCGATAAATTCATACTCCTCATATCCATTCCTCTCATAAGACTGCTTCTGGGCTTCCGTCTGCACCCGGGCCAGTTCCGTCTGCAAAAGCCGTTCCGCATCCGATCTTCGAACCCCGAACAACTTTACCAGGTGCCTTGCCAACTCTCTCGGGTGCTTCCCCTGTATCATCCCTACCTGCAGCAGCTTGGATAATTCTGCCTTCATTATGTCCTGGTACATCCAGATCCTGTCAGAGAACTTCGCATTATGAAAAGAAGCATTCACAATTGTATGAGCTGCCTTCTCATTATCCAGAACCGTATCCCCCAGGATTCCCGCCTGTCTCTGAAATTCGTCCAACGTCCTTTGGGTCAGAACCTTGTCAAAATATTTCTGCAGGTCATGAAATCCTTCCACCAGTTCCAGGCCGATATTCGCCTTCAGCAGTTCCAGCCGGTTGATCTTCATGGTGGCATTGTAGAGGCGCATTTCTTCATTCGCTTCAGCAGAAAAATCTTTGTCTTTCACATACTTTGCGGCCTTGCGCTCATATTCTTCCATATCCAGTCTGGACACCCGTTTCTTCGCCTCTGTCAGCGTGATCCCTTCCTTTTTGGCATATCTGGCGTAGAATCCGTTGATCTCTTTCTGGATCTGGTCCATCATGTAACCATAGATTGCCCCGATATGCTTACGGTAATCCACCTCCTCGGTGATATTATGCTTCAGCTGTTCCTGCTCCCTGCGCTTCCAGTATTCCCTGACCAGTTCATTGATTCGTTCATTGTCGCTGGCCTTCTTAATCGGGATTCCGGTGTTGTAACCGACGTCAAAGATATTGATGATCTTGGCAAAGTTATGGGCCGCTCTGTGATCCGCCTTCCCTTCTTCCGTACGCCGGAATTCGTCATTGTAAATCCCGTCATTCCTGGCCTTCATGTAATTGTCCAGGGAAGCCAGTCTGGGACACTGCACCTGGTGATGATCCAGGATCATGCGTCTCAGCTTGTTCGGATCTCCCAGAATCTCCTCGGCGCTGTCTGCCCGGTAGTGGAAATTCGCCTCGGGTCCGTAAGCCTGCTGCAGATTCCTGTTCGTATGGTAAATTGTACGGTCTGTGCCGTGTTCAAACTCATTTACCTTCAATTCCTCATACATCTATAACATCCCTCTCATTTTCTTCGCTTTCTTCATCCGTTCTTCCGGCGTCTCAATAGCGCCTATTGTCTTATCAGAATGGATTCCATATCTGATCGCACAGAGCACGTCATCGTTTTCTTTCAGCGGTTCACCTGTATTTTTCTTCCAGACGTACTTATAGATCTCTTCCCGGAAGCGTGGACACTGTTGATATACAATGAAGAACTGCCGATTCGTCATCAGGGTGGCGACTTCCTCAATCCCGGACAGTACCCTGTTATTTGCCAGATATGCACTGATACCTGCTTTCCGGAAAGCAGCAATGTGTTCGGTACGTGCCGGATCACAATAAAAAGGGATATTACCATATCGTCTGATAATATCCTTTGCTACATTGATCCATTCGCCAATATATTTATGTTGTGCCGCATGTTCCTCTATGACGTAGTAGGAATCTCCCTTTACGCCGATTGTCACAATCGCTCCAAAGTGTTCCCAGCCCCAGTCCACGCCTGCCAGATAACGGTCAAAGCTCATCCGCCTGGCCTGCTCCGGCGTGATCACGTGGGCGTTCCTGTCAAAATCGGGATATACCACCCCATCCCCAGATACCCATAAGCCTCGGATATCCCGGTCATAGAACATTCCCTTTGGCGTGGTGTCCTTGATCTCCCGGATGTACCGGTCATCCAGGAAAGTATTGTCGTCCAGTTGAAAATGGAAACTTACAATGCCGCCAGCCTTGGATTCAATGTAATCCTTTAACAGCCAATGCTCTGGGTGATCCGGGTTCGTGTCTGCGATAATCCTGGCACCCGGCCCGCTGCACCTTGCCTTGATCTCGTCAAACACTTCCTGGTTTGCCAGGGAAGCCTCATTGATATATGCCCCGAAGGACGTCATGCCCCGGATCCGGCCCAGGCCGCTGATGGATCCATGGCTGGTCTGGACTACCTTCACCCCAAACAGAATGAAATTATTGTATTTATCGAACTTAAATTCAAAGCCGTATTTGTTCGACAACTCCGTAAGAATATTATCCTGGATGTTTCCAAGGGAATAGCCTGCCAGGATGTACTGAGGCACGTCAATCCCCAGATTATTTGCAATTCCCCGCACCCTGATCAGCTCCTGCAAAAACAGGTCATTGTCAACCTGGGTCTTGCCGCTTCTTTTCGCACCGTGGTTGATCAACATAAACCAGTCAGAAGAACGGCAGGCTTTCAACACCTCTATCTGCTTCGAAGAATACGCCTTACTCAGATCCAGCTTCATCATCCAATGCGCCCCCGATCGCTTCAAACAGCTTTTTGACCTTATCTTCTGCGGATAACTGGCCATGGTCTTTCACCTTAGCGCGCAGAGCCTCGATCCTAGCCTTCTGCTCATCCGTGGCAAGATCCCAGCGCTTATGCAGAAGGTCGTCATACTGCCGTATACTGCCCCGAAGATCTGACATCGCCCTTGCCTGGGCCTGCAAGAAGTTCGCCTGTTTATCCCAGGCCTGCTGTACCTCCCATTTCTCCCCGATCACATTGCCATCCTTCTCTTCCACCTTCTCAATAGTCTTGTCATCCTTGTCCTTAACGTACATAATCTGCTGCGCCCGGATGATGGCGGCATAGGAGATCTGGATCTGATCCCACAGGATGTCCAGCGGATCTTTCGGCATTTCCCGGATAATAGAAACGGTTTCTTCCGGCAGATACTTTGAGAAGAAACCGAACTTTTCTGCATTCTTATTTCCCGGAGGGCCTGTGGCATTGTGATTGCCCGGCTGGCCGCCCCGTTTTCGTTTGGTAACGTTACCTTTCGACTGATTAGTAACGTTACCTTTCCATTTATCTAAATTCTTCCACTTCCGCACCTGGGATTCCGACACCCCAAGATCGGAAGCAATGTCTTTTAATTTTTTCTTCCCGCCCGAGTCGAGCCACATCTTATATGCCTCGTCCCGCTTCGGGCTCCTGGCTCTCGGCATATCACCACCTCTCAATTCTGGTTTATTTTAACGCAGTCGCCCCCACCCGTAAAACGGGTGGCTAGGGACGCGGGCTATAAGCCCGCCCTACTTGGCCGCGCCTCAAGACGCTGGCTTTCTCTTTATGCTATGGGAATCCTGCTCCGCAGTCTTCCCATAGCTCCGTTCAAGCCACATTGCTGTTGACTCGTTGCCGCCCCTGAAGGGGCATTGGTATTACTCCGACTTAACCCTTAAAAGGGTCCTCATACTCCTTTACGCTTAATTTATCCTGCATGATATCATACTGCTCCTGTTCTTGGATATATTTTCTGATTGTCGCTTCATTTAATCCCACTGTGCTTACATAATATCCTTCTGACCAGAAATGTCTGTTCCCAAACTTATATTTGAGATTTGCATGCTTATCAAATATCATGAGTGCACTTTTACCTTTCAGATATCCCATAAATGAAGATATGCTGTATTTTGGCGGTATACTCACCAGCATATGGATATGGTCCGGCATCAGATGTCCTTCCAGGATTTCCACTCCCTTGTATGAACATAACTGTTTTAGAATATCCCTTATGCTTTCTTTGTATTGATTATAAATTATTTTTCGTCTATACTTAGGTGTGAAGACGATGTGGTATTTACACATCCACTTTGTATGTGCTAATGAGTTGCTTTTGTTAGCCATTCTTAATCACCTTTCCATTCTTTAATAGTGGCCTGAACACCTCTATTATACTGGAAAGGTGATTGTGCTATAAGCGCTTGTGCACCACCCGCATAGCACAACATCATAAACTTAAGGAAAAATCCAAAGGAATCTGTCAACAGGTTCCTT
>CAJTVY010000089.1 GCA_910579925.1 uncultured Dorea sp. | reverse complement strand
CCTTCGGCATCAGAGCCTGGCATGGCACACAGCCGTCGCCGTAAAAGTCTACGAATACATAGCCTTCTGCCTCCAGAACCTCGGTCTGGAATGTATTCTTATCTACATCTATCATTTCTATCATCCTCCTTTACTGATATTGTGATATGAAGCCAAAAATAGTAAGGCTTCTATAAACACGCTTACCGCTTGACGATGTTCCATCTATAAGCGTGTCTATCCCATACTTTAGAAGTAATCTGACATGCTTCTCTCAACCTGGACTGCCGCAATTGCTCCGTCAGCCGCTGCGGTAACTACCTGCCTTAAGCTCTTAATACGGACGTCGCCTGCTGCGTATACGCCAGGGATATTGGTGTGCATATCTTCGTCTGTCTTGATATATCCGCGCTCGTCCATATCAATGATTCCCTCGAAGACCTTGGAATTCGGGATGGTTCCGATGAATCCGAACAGACCGAACATTCCGTCGTCCTCGTCTGCCGTAACCTTCGTAATCTCCCCTGTCTTTACGTTCTTAACCGTCATCTCTGACAGGATCTCATCTCCTCCAAGCTCCTCAACGACAGAATCCCACATGAACTCAAGCTTCGGATTCTTGAACGCCTTCTCCTGGATGGACTTTGCGGCACGAAGTTCATTCCTCCTGTGGATCAGGGTTACTTTCCTTGCGAACTTCGTCAGATACATAGCTTCCTCAACGGCAGAGTCGCCGCCGCCCACTACATATACTTCAAAGTCCTCGAAGAAGTTAGCGTCACAGGTAGCACAGTAAGATACGCCCTTGCCCATATACTCTGCTTCGCCCTTACAGCCGATCGGCCTTGCGTGGGCGCCTGTAGCGATGATAACATTCTTTCCCTGATACTCAGCCTTTGCGCTCTTTAACACTTTTACTTCTCCCTCAAGGGATACTTCCGTAATGGTGTCGGATACGCGTTCAGCGCCGAATTTTGCCGCCTGCTCTGTCATTCTTGCAATCAGAGACGGTCCTGACTCGCCCTCTACCGTCTGTCCCGGGTAGTTCTCGATCTCATCTGTGATAGCAATCTGTCCTCCGTCCTGTCCCTTCTCAATAATCAGAACAGAAAGACGGCTTCTTCCTGCGTACAGTCCTGCAGCCAAACCTGCAGGACCTGCGCCCAGGACAATTACATCATAAATTTTGCTCATAACGAAACTTCTCCTTTTACATGGTATCATCTGCTCACCAGGCTCGGCAAATCCTCGCCAAGTTCCCAGATATGCTTCGCACTAAGCTCGACAAATCCTCGCTAAGTGCTCTAGTCAAATATTGTCTGTCCCTCAACCTCTGTCTCAAGGGCAACTAACGCCTTCTCAACAATCTTACGTCTGAGGCTCTTCTCCTCATCTTTATCCAATGCAGGATTTCCAAGAGGATGTGGAATTGCGATAGCCGGTACGATTCTGTTCGCACCAACCGTCATAGAAATAGGAGTTACCGTACAGATATGTACTACAGGGATTCCTGCTCTCTCTACTTCTTTTACCATCGTTGCACCGCAACGAGTACAGGTACCTCATGTGGAGGTGAGGATGACTGCGTCTACGCCGTCGTTCTTAAGCTTCTGAGAGAACTCAGCAGCAAAAGCCTTGGATGATGCAACGGCCGTACCATTACCTGTGGTCGTGTAGAACAGGTGATGCAGCTCCCCAATCTTTCCTTCCTTCTCCATGTCGCGAAGTACGTCAACCGGTAATACACGGTCAGAGTCTTCGTTTGCATAAACCGGGTCATATCCGCCGTGAGCGGTCTCGTATGTCGCTTCCGTCAGGTCCATAACGCCTGCGATATCATACTCTCCGTAGTGTGAAGCGCTGGAACTCTCAATGTGATCCGGATTACCCTTCGGAACGATACCGCCGGAAGTAACAAGCGCAATCTTCGCATGTGCAAGATCCTTAACTGCCGGATTCGGATCAACTCTGTCGAAGTCAGGCATCGGGAACTCAGTCTCAAATGGCTTGTCGGCAAGTTTCTTAATCAGCATCTTAACCGCACGCAGTGATCCTCTCTCTTTCTCGAAGAAGTTCACACGAACGCCGTTCGGGATATATCCTTCCTCTGAGGAAGCGCCGATTGCCTCGCCTTTTCCGATCTTAACAGCTAACGGAGCCAGCTTCTTAACAGCGTCTCTCATACCTGCCGCACTGTTCTTTGTAGATACAATATAAACCTGAGTCTTGAACATATCAGCTCCCGGGTTCTCAACATACATACCCGTAACAGCCGGGATGCCAAGTTCTTCCTGAACCGCCGCTGCGATTGTACCGCAGGCAACGCCGTAACGTCCGGCATTGAATGCAGGACCTGCCACGAATACATCCGGAGCCTGCTCTTTCACCATAGCAAGGATGTCTGCCTTTGCCTTCTCAAGGTTCTCATTGAAATAAGAGTCGCCACAAACGATTGTAGCAACAATCTCAGCGTCCTCGCCGAACTGCTGTGTCAGCGCCTGACCTGGTCCGACAATCTCTCCAACACGAAGCTCTGCCGGATAATCTGCTTTCTCTTCTCCACCAATCTGTGCAAAGAACTGATTGATGTAATGAACTACTTTTAATTTAGCCATGTTCTTATCCTCCCTTCTTATCTCGCACTCAGTTTGTTGAAACCAGTCTCGTTGGTTGCACCCGTAAGTACCTGAAGTTCAACTTCAAGAGATCCATCCTCGCGAAGCGTCTCCTCACTTGCACCTGCAATCTTCGTTACATAATCCAGAGTTCCAATAACCTTGTCAAGTTTTGGCAGGATAATTACCTGGTTCGCATTACCGCCTGTTACTACTGCGTCTGCAGCCGGATCGGAGTCAGCCAGTGACTGGGACTTTCCGTCGCGTCCTGCGTACTCGTCTGTAATAATAACAGTCTTAACGCCTTCTGCCTCGATCTTCTTGCAGTTCATAATCAGGTCAGTATCCGGATTACCGAATCCTTCCTGAGAAACGATAACGCCGTCAAGGTCTAACATCTTACATAACTTCGCCGTCCAGTCAGAAGAACGCTGCTTGTCAGCCAGATATACGTTCTCATTGGTGATAATGTGGCAAACGAAGTTAAATGTCTTTCCGTGCTGCTCAAACATATCGTGAACAACCGGATTGTTCAAATGAACATAAGTTGGGTTCTTATCACATGCGGATACACAGTTACCGGATACGATAGCGCCGTCCATAATCTCTGTCGGGCTCATGATCGTCGGAACAATCTTCTTCGCATCTACGCCGTACACATATGTATCGTGCAAAAGTCCCTGACTCTGAAGCATCTGTACATAGGCAACTCTCGGAAGGTCCGGATACTTCTCCATACCCTCTTTGATTGTACATGTCTCGTATACCTTCGTCTCATCCGGAGTAAGCTCGCGCGCCAGTTCCCCAAGATACACAGCAACTCTGAAGCCTGCGAAACGTACAGCCTTCTCATAATCATGCTGCTTAATGCCATCTACCGGCTCACATACCATAACCAGATTCAGTGTCTTGGAAAACGGTGTGTAGTCAGCTCCCGGACCAGTCATATCGATGATACCTTCCTGGAAACCTACGATCTTACCAGCCGTAACAACAGCCATACCCTTCAGCGCATAGGTCTTTCCTTCGCCTACAGTATCAACCTTAGCGATTACGCCCGGGAAGATTCCGCCTCTTCCTTCCACCTTAACTCTTGGCTCGATGACGTCCTTAACCGGTGTGATTCTCACAGACTCACCTGGCTTTGCGATATCAAAAGATACGCTCTTAATCTTCTCGTCCTCGAGAGCAACCGCTTTTACGGCCTCTTCGGATACATAAAGGATACCGTCTTCAATCTTAGACTCAGCCGCAAACTGAATATCCTTAATGTAAATGTGTCCCATTTCTAATCTCACTTTTGGTTCCCTCCTTAGAATATTGATATTATTGTTCAAAGCTTATGCGCTTCTACAACCTTTATAAAGACTACCCGACATCCGCAGATGCCATTCCACTTTCCAGCAGAGTCCAGTCAATCAGCTGAAAATCGTCATATACCGATTCTTCGTACAAGTCGGACTTGAATATGAACTTCCGGCACGCTTGTATGGCGTTCTCAATCAGCTTAACAGACTCCTCGTCCACCGCCCCCTTTCCTTCTGATATCATAATGGATTTATATGGTGTCTCATTGGGCTTCACGCTTCCGGATAACGGATGCGATAACAAGATGTGCCCTTCGTGAATTCTGTCTCTGACTTCCCTTAGGACCTCCTCATAGGAAATATCCCGGTAAACAATATGGTGCGTCTCGTTCAGTCTGTCCAAAACCAGCGGATTATTGGTAATTACAATGTAATCTCTGCTTCCCATCTGCCTGTCTCTCCCTTATGGTCGTCTATGCTTAGATCTGCGGATGAAACCACCCGCCTTTTAGGCATCCTTTGCAAAAAAAAGACGATTTGAACACAATCATGTGTGCAATCGCCCTTTCTGTCTTTTGCCCTGATAACATATCAATTATCTCAAGAAATTTATCATACAGCACAAGATTCAGAATGTGGTACGTTTCCCAGTCCTTTTGCCTGAAAGTTTCACCTGGGGACAGATTCGCTGCCTTCTGTCAGGTTTGCCTCTTCGGCGGCCGCTGTTTCCGACTCTCTCTTAGGAAATATCAACCCACTCTCATATTCTCTTTTACGCTCTTTTCAATATTATTTATAGACAAACTATATATTGCTCATTGCCTATACCTATAATACCCCATTGTTAAAACATTTGCAACCTTTAAATTGAAAATATCTAAATTTATACACAATCAACAATATTTACCCCTGCTAATTGTCCATTTTTTACAATATTCTAAATTTTTCCAATTGATTACTGTATTTTTATATGACTGCCTCTATCAACACCCTATCACCCAGAATGACTTCATGGACTCCGGCGCGCTTTTTCTTGTTAAAATCAAAACGAATCATATATCCATTCTGCAGATGATAGTCCTCAAGATCTCCGGCCCTCTGTTCCCATTCTATCATATGTTTCCGCCAAGTCAAGATTCATCTGTGCGGGACTGCGCAGAACAAAGTGGGCAGGCCCACTTCAGCTCCCCTAACCCCTCACTCATGAGGGGCCTGGACACTTTGTGCGCCGAGCACAATTGCGAAGCAATATTTTACCTCTTGTGCGAGTGCGCATATTATTTTTATCTTATAGGAAAGATACTTTCATGCGTTAGCGTGACAAAGTCTTTCCTATAAGATAAAAAACGCCGTGCAGAAATCATTCAACTGCACGACGCCTTCTATCCGTTATTTAATTTTTATTGTACGTTCCACTACTTCTTACGGTTCTTGAAAAAGTCGTTGTGTACCTGCTTGATCACTCCGCTCAGTGCGAACAGCGCAAGAATATTCGGGATAACCATCAAAGAGTTAAACGTATCCTGCATCGTCCAGACAAGCTCTACCTCTGCAAGCGAACCAAGGAATACGCAGACTGCAACGATTACTGAGTAAACCTTTACCGCTTTTGAACCAAACAGATACTTAATATTCGCCTGACCAAAGAAGTACCATCCAAGGATTGTAGAAAATGCGAAGAAGAACATACAGATTG
>CAJTVY010000088.1 GCA_910579925.1 uncultured Dorea sp. | reverse complement strand
GGCATGGCCAGTTGTCATAGTCCGAATCGAACTCAATCCGATAATCAAACAGTCCTTCCATCCTTTCTTTCTGCAGAAACAGATACTGTTCAATCCAGGAGATTTCCTGGAACATGTAAACATTCTGGTGTTTCTGGTCAAAGGTATACCGCAGGATGTTCGACAGCTTTTTCAACAGAAGAGAAACTTTGTAATTCCCACTGTCAATGGCTTCATAGTTGATCACATTCAGCGTATTACAGATAAAATGTGCGTTGATCTGCGACTCTAACGCCTCCCGTTCTGCCAGCTGCTGCATCTTCATGGACTCGATCACCCGGCAATGCTCTTCCTCTACCTCCTGGCTGGCCTTTCTGATGGCCTGTACCATCTCATTATACTCCTGTGCAAGCTGCCAGATCTCATTGGTTCCCTCAATACTGAGCTGCTCTCTTGTATCGCCGTCTTTTACACGGGAAATCGAACTGCTGATAATCTTAACCGGCTTTAGAATCCGATTCGTAACCAGAAACAGCAAAAACATAATCAGTACAATCGCGGCCAGGAAGATCAGCACCATCTCGTCATACATCTTGTTTACCTTCTCTTCCAGAGTATTCTCATTAATCACCGCATGCAGCGTCCAGCCATAAGCCCCTATATCCACGTTCAGATCCATCATCTGGCTGTCTTCTTCATAGATATCCGATCTCTCACCCAGATGGCCACTGCCGCCTGTATGCAGTAGAATCTTTCCCTGTTCATCTTCAATGTAAGCCTGTATGTATTCTTCCTGGTTCTGATTCAGCTGCCGAAGAAGCGCATTCATAGGCTGACTGTCAAAGGTAAGCACCAGAATATAGCGCATTTTTGCATAACTGTTATTACTTTTCAGAGGAAATGCGATGTGAATCAGCCCCTTGCCGTTGTCATTCGGATGGACCAGCGGCTGTGTAATGATCTCATAACGGGGAACGGCGTGACCGGCAGCCATCTCCCTGACTTTTGAAAATGTATCCCGGATCACCTCCTCACTCTCCGCATCCCAGACATCCCTGGCTCCTGCTATGTTCATCTCCAGCCTGTCATACTGGAACAGCACCCCGTATTCGGAAGCCAACGCAATCCCAGTAATTGAATTCGAAACCTTAATCGTCCTTTTTAGGGTATCTTTCATACTTTTCCTCTCGGACGCAGTGATTCCCCCGTCTTCAATGCTCTCCATCATCTGGCCTACCTCCAGATCAACAGAGATTCCCGAACCATAATTCACGTATGTCTCCATCTGGTTTTCTATATTTTTGTCCACGGACTCCAGCAAGGCCCGCTCTGTAGAGTAGGTTGTCTCTATCAGACTCGTATAATACCGGTCCTTCATATACCACATGGTAATAAAAAATAGCAGAAGCATGGAAAGCAGGATTGCCAGTGCAAAAGAACACCACATATGCGACGACCTGTAATTCCATATTGCTTTCAGATATGGGAATGCCATTCCCTGTTTCTTTTCTTTGATTTCCATACTGATTACGCTCCGCTGTTGCATCTGTGTCAAAAGTTATTTTCATTATAGCAAAGTGTCTGCTTTTTATCCAGATATGGTTTTATATTTAGCAGTATTTACCATGATAAACCCATTCGCAAGGCTCTCCTTCAAATGAAAGAGTGTGCAGATACGGGCGGCGGTTCCCTTCCCGCAATCAACGCCCGTATCTGCACACTCCTCTCATTTAATCAAAATATCTGTCCTTTTTCCTTTTATATACGATCAGCAATGTGGATGCCACAACCAGCACGCCTGCAAGAAGCTGGGATACCGGAAACCCGGTTCCCGGAAGCAGCAGCTGGTCTGTTCGAAGCCTTTCAATCCAGAACCTCCCGAAACCATATCCCGCAAGGTAGACCAGGAAGATCTCACCGTTGAATCTTTTATACCTGCGGTACACAATCAGCAGGACCAGGATCAGCAGGCACCACAGGGACTCATAAAGAAACGTAGGATGTACCTGAATATAAGACACCTCGTCTACCGTCTCCATGTGTTCCCTCATAAGTTCCGTTATATCTGATCCCCGAACCGCATCCACAGGAAGACGCATGGCAAGAAGCCAGTCCGTGTACTCCCCAAATGCCTCCCGGTTGAAGAAATTGCCCCATCGCCCGATCATCTGACCCGCCACCAGTCCGGGCACTGCGGTATCCAGAAGAAGAGGCGCTGACAGTCGCTTGACATGGGCAAATACAAACACTGTGATTACTGCCGCAATGACTCCTCCGTAGATTGCGAGTCCGCCCTGACGGATGTTAAAGATACTCAGAAGATGATCTTTATACATATCCCACGAAAAGATCACATAATAAATTCGGGCTCCAATGATCGCGAAGATCACCGCATAAATTGCCATATCGTAGTAATCTTCCGGGTCCTGCTTCGTACGTTTCGCCTCCAGCGCCGCAATCAGAATTCCCACCAGGATACCGATTCCGATAATTATGCCGTAATAGGCAATTTCAAACCCAAATATCGTAATGTGGTCGCCTACTGACTTCAGGTGAATTCCGATATTGGGAAAATCTATGGTTCTGTGCATGGTTCTGCGCCTTCCTCTCTATACGTTAAACCGGAACAGCATAATGTCCCCGTCCTTTACCACATAGTCCTTACCTTCCAGTCTCACAAGCCCTTTCTCTTTCGCTGCCGTGTGGCTTTGACATGCCATCAGGTCATCGTAGGATACCACTTCCGCACGGATGAATCCCCGTTCAAAATCCGAGTGAATCTTTCCTGCCGCCTGGGGCGCCTTTGTTCCTTCGGTGATGGTCCATGCACGCACCTCCGGCTCTCCTGCCGTCAGATAGCTGATCAGCCCAAGCAGACGGTAGCTTGCCTTAATCAGCTTCTCAAGCCCTGACTCGGATAATCCAAGATCCTCCAGAAACATCTTCTTTTCATCATCCTCAAGTTCTGCAATCTCCTGTTCTATCTGAGCGCAGACAACAAAAACCTCGCTCTGCTCTTTCCTAGCATACTCACGCACTGCCTGTACGCCTGCGTTCCTTGCTCCGTCATCCGCCAGGTCATCCTCCGCTACATTGGCTGCGTAGATTACCGGCTTATACGTCAGCAGATTATAGCCCGAAAGCCATGCTTCTTCCTCTTCGTCTTCCGCCCCGGCGAATGTCTTGGCAAGCTTTCCCTCTTCCAGATGTGTCTTAATCTTCTCTAACAACGCCAGTTCCTTTGCCGACGTTTTATCATTTCTTGCCACCTTCGCCGTCTTTGATATCCTCCGCTCTAATATCTCCAGATCGGAAAAGATCAGCTCCAGATTGATCGTCTCGATATCCCTCAGTGGATTGATACTTCCATCCACATGGACAATGTTACCGTCCTCGAAACATCTGACAACATGGACAATGGCATCCACCTCCCGGATATTGGCCAGAAACTGGTTGCCAAGCCCCTCTCCCTTAGAAGCTCCTTTCACCAGTCCGGCAATATCTACGAACTCAATGGCCGCCGGTATGATCTTCTTCGTATGATACATCTCGCCAAGCACATTCAGTCTCTCATCGGGCACAGTAACAACCCCCACATTGGGGTCAATGGTACAAAAAGGGTAATTCGCCGACTCTGCTCCTGCCTTGGTCAGTGAATTGAACAGCGTACTCTTTCCTACATTGGGTAATCCCACGATTCCTAATTTCATTCTTCCATTACACTCCTAAATATTATACTCATTTTATCTGTCACGAGTCTCCATCAGAATCACCTGTCCAGATGGAAAACTGATCACAGCCTCCTTCGCATCCCCTGCGATCTGATTGCTCACGCACAGGCTGTTGTATGGGGTCAGCGTATGATTCTTTAAGGGATATTTCGCACCGCTGATATTAAAGCCGAAGATATCCTCCCCCAGGGGAAATACAGAAAAATATGCGCCGAACGCCTCGCTTCTTCGGATGTGCGTCTCCCCGCCTCCTATGATGGAAATCAGATTCTGGCGGTCAAGAATCTTCGCCTCGATCCCAGCCTTAAAAGGTATCATCAGGCTCTGCACGTTCGCCCAGAGATGGTCGATCCTGCCGCCTGTGGCTCCAAGAATAAGTATCTTCCTGCTGCCAAGAGTCATGGCAAGCCGGATCGCAATCTCTGTGTCAGAAGCATCCTTCACAGGATTATATTCCCGCACCGGAACATTCGTCTCGTTTTTATAATAATCCCGAATCTCCTCCCTGGTACTGTCGAAATCACCTACAATATAATCCGGCATGATCTGATGATTGTACAGGAATTCCACGCCTCGGTCAACTCCGATCACACATCTTTCCTCCTGCTCCTTCAAGACAGACAGTGTCAGTTCTTCGTCCAGTTCTCCTCCGCTGATGATAATACTTTTCTTACTCATATTCTCTTAATATCTCCATAAAATCTCTCGTGTTCTTCCCCGAATCTCCTCCAAATACAGCAGATCCCGCAACAATCACATTGGCTCCTGCATTAAGCACCTCGCGAACGTTGGACAGATAGATGCCGCCGTCCACTTCAATATCCACGCAGAGGTCCCGCTCCCTGATCATCTCCCTGATCCTGCGGATCTTATCAAGAGACTCCGGGATAAACTTCTGGCCCCCGAATCCCGGATGAACGCTCATGACCAGAATCATATCCACATCGTTCAAAAAAGGTTTTACCGATTCACTGCTCGTCTCCGGACAGATGGAAAGCCCGGCTTTTAGTCCCAGGGTGCGGATCTTATCAATGGCTGCCTGTACGTCTTCACAGGCCTCAAGATGAACGGTTACAAGGTCTGCCCCCGCTTTCTTGAATGCCTCGATATACCGGATGGGCTCATGAACCATCAGATGCACGTCCATCACCTGCTCTGTCGCCCCCTTTATTGATGCAAGCACCGGCATACCAAAAGATATGCTCGGCACAAACATACCGTCCATCACGTCAAAATGGAGATATGCCGCGCCCTGCTCCCAGGTCTTTTTCATCTCCTGGCCCAGCGACTTAAAATCCGCCGCCAGTATTGACGGCGCCAGTATATAGTTCATGCTCAGTACCTCCTTCTGCTTTTCAGCTCTTCATACATCTCTGTATAGTTCTGATACCGGACAGGATGAATCCTGCCTCTCTCCACCGCTTCCTTCACCATACATCCCGGTTCATGCATGTGATCGCAGCCAAGAAAACGACATGTCCCTTCATAATCAGCAAATTCCGGAAAATACTTTTTCAGATCTTCTTTCTCAAAATCATTGACATACAGCGAACTAAAACCAGGTGTATCCATGATATAGGTGTCTCCATTCACCGGAAATAACTCTGAATGCCTGGTTGTATGCTTCCCCCGTTCAATCTTACGGCTGACAGAGCCTGTCTCCATATTGGCTTCTGGCGTAATCCTGTTGATCAGAGAGGACTTTCCCACACCGGACGGCCCGGCAATGGCTGTGGTCTTTCCATTTAAACTCTCTATGACGTTATCCAGATTCTTTCCTTCCAGAGCGCTCGTAAATACCAGCGGATAACCGCATGCTCCATAAATATTCCTAAGTTCTTCAATCTGTCCCCTCTCTGCAAGATCCTCTTTATTAAAACACAATACGGCGGGAATCTCTTTTCGTTCCATCATAACGAGAAAACGATCCAGGAGGTTGTAATGAGGCGCTGGACGAGATACGGCAAATACCACCAGAGCCTGGTCGATATTGGCAACCGCAGGACGCGCCAGTTCGTTTCTCCTTTGGAGAATCCGAACCAGATTCCCTGTCTTTTCCACCTCACTTAGAACTTCGATCTCTACATTGTCTCCAACCAGGGGCTTCACCTTCTCTTTGCGGAAAATCCCTTTGGCCTTACATTCATAAACACCGGATTCTACTACATGAACGTAGTAGAATCCGGCAA
>CAJTVY010000087.1 GCA_910579925.1 uncultured Dorea sp. | reverse complement strand
TCTTGTTTCGGTTCAAGATTGCGAACGAGTTTAGCGAGTTTCGCAATTACCTAAATACGATTATTATAGCGATTCTATGAGATTTTGACAAGACAAAACATCTACTCTGCTACTTTCAATCCGCTAAATAATCAATTGAACAGATTTCCGGTTCTTTAGAGCCGCATGTCCAAACTCCAAACACTGGTTCAACCAATACATAAGTTCTCCTCCGTTGACATCATTCTCTTATATACAGTTTTCATCTGAAGCTTTGCAATCTTCCATCCTATTTCTTCTTTTCGTGTTTCCATATAGATTTTGTCATTAACAATAAACAGATTCCCCGGCGTATGAGCCGCTATCTCCGGTTTAAATTCGTGAAGCACTTCCATATGGAATCTGATTTTTGCATAAGTATCTTCTTCCTCATCAAATACAATATTTGTAATATTATAAAGAGCAGAATCAAAAGACTCCATCATTTTCTGATGCCCTTTTGCAATGGCGGACACTCCAATTCCCGTACCGCCTACCGCAAACTCCGCTTCTGCGTCTTCCGTAAACAATCCTTTCACTGCGTCTTCCGAATAATCTTCCTTGTCCAGGAACTCCCCATAATTCATGACCAATTCCCTAAGTATCTCTCGATTCATTCCATATACCTCCACAATTGCTTTGTGTGCATGTACCTGCCGTACATGCACACTGCCTATCAATTATACCAGCTTCATAATCGAACGTTTCACCAACGTCTTCGCGATCTGGACTTTATATTCATTCTGCTCCAATGGTTCCGCATTCTTTAATGCAAGCTCTGCCGCTTCTTCTGCAACTTCTTCGGAAACTGCTTTTCCTTCCAGATACTTTTCCGCTTCTTCTGCGCGGATCGGGACCGGAGCAACAGCGCCAAGAACAATACTTGCATTCCTGATCGTTCCCTCTTCCAGCTTATAAACTGTCCCAAGTCCCACAACCGCAAAATCTATGGCTTCTCTTTCTCGGAACTTATCATATGCAGCGATGCCATCCTGTTTTGGAATCTCAATCTGCGTTACAATCTCTCCCGGAGCAAGCAGATCGCTTACCTTGGACGCCCTGGTAAAGAATTCATCCGCCGTATAGCTCTTTTTATTCGTATGTATCACTGCCTTCATAGCCATAAGAGCCGTCTCGGTATCCGATGGATTCACTGCAAAGCAGGAACAGTTAAAACATCTGTGAGCCTCTGTCTGAACCGCTTCAAAATCCAGCCCCTGATCATCTTCCTTATCCGCCGTCCGCTCTTCCTTCGGCAGAATATTCGGCTTCACAGCCTCCGTATGGGTAAGGCATCCATTGCTTCGCTTTACAAATCCCTTATACAGAGTTTCTTCTTCCGCCGGCTCGCCGGTCAGATACTCTGCAATGGATCTTGCCGCCTGACGTCCAGTGGCAATTGCCGATACTACCGTAGATGGTCCTGTGGTAACGTCGCCGCCGGCAAATACGCCCTCCTTGCTCGTCATCTGCGACTCTTCTACCATAATGCGTCCTCTGTTTGTCTCCACAGCCAGCCGTTCATCCAGATAAGAAAGGTCAATCTGCTGCCCGACTGCCAAAAGAATTGCGTCTCCATTTACCGTCATAATATCATTCTCATCATACAATGGCGAAAATCTGCCCGACTCATCTCTGAGTCTGGTACATTTCTTGAATGCAAGTCCTTTAATCCGGCCGCCTTCTCTGACAACCTCCTTCGGCCCCCATCCGCCTTTGTGCAAAATGCCTTCTTCTAATGCGCGATCCATCTCTTCCTGTGTAGCAGGGAGACAGTCTTCTGTCTCAAGAGACACCATCGTAACACTGCTTGCGCCAAGCCTCTTTGCAGTTACAGCAACATCCACCGCTACGTTACCGCCGCCTACTACAATAACATCAGAACCCGGTTTATCCTTCATCCAGCTCTTTACTTCCACAAGGAACTCCAGACCGAATCTTGTCAGATCCTCTCCGTCAATACCGATGATATTCCTCTTCCATGCTCCGGTATCAAGAAATACGCTGTCATACTCTTTTACAATTTCTTCCAGCTGTACATCCTCGCCCACATGAACCTTCTGTTTGAACTCAACGCCCATATTTGCGATTGCGCCTGTCAGCTTACGGACTTTCTCCTTCGGCATTCTGTATTCCGGAATCGCATACATCAAAAGCCCTCCCGGCTCATCCATCTTATCAATGACAGTAACGCTGTGTCCTGCCTTCCTGAGATAATATGCCGCAGTCAAAGCGGCCGGGCCCGCGCCGATGATCGCAATCCTCTTTCCGGTTTCTTTTTCTGGCGGAGGCATTAAGCGGTCTGCATGCTCCAGAATATAATCGCCCACAAATCGTTCAATCTGTCCGATATTCACCTCGTCATCATAGTCCTCCCGCCGGCATCCCTGCATACAGAAATGTGTACATACTCTGGAAGTGGCCGACGCAAGCGGGTTCTTGCAAAGCAATATCCTTGCCGCGCCGTCCAGGTCCCCTTCCCGTACCTTTTCCAGGTATTGCGGGATATCTACATGTGCCGGACATTTTTCACTACAGGCAGAACGATGAACCCTCATACCTCCAAAAATGCTGTGGTATTTGTTTTCTCCGGTAAATGCATAACATTTGTCTCCGCCTTTTCTTGCACACTCAATCCGTCCGCCGATCTGGTTCGGATAACGATAATACCAGCAGCGGGAATCCTGGCAGACATTTCCTCCGATGGTCGCCTGATTCCTGATCAGCGGCGACGCTACCGAATATGCGGCCTCACTAAGCGCCGGATATTTTTCTTTTACAATATCCGATTTTATAATCTCTGTTAAGGTTACATTCGCGCCTACCTTCAGCCCTTCCTCTGTCTCTTCGATTTTATCCATTCCTGTAATTGTCTTTAAATTCACTACTACTTCCGGATATTCCGGCAGAATCTTATCTTTTAATACGCCCAGCAGATCGGTACCTCCGGCAATTGCTTTTGCTCCCTGCTCCAATGCCTGTGAAGCTTCCTCGATCGTCAGCGCATCTTTATGATTAAAATACTTCATATTCTCTATTCTCCTTTCCTTTTTAGGATTTCTTCGCCTTCAGGGCATCTAATATCACGTTCGGTGTAACCGGATAGTTGTTAAACCATACGCCGGTTGCATTATAAAGCGCCAGTGTAATTGCCGGAATCCCCGGCGCCAGGCTTGGCTCCCCGCCGCCAAATGCTCCAAACGGCACATCTGCTTTTGGCGGTGTTTCCAATACCACATTCTGATGCTTCGGCATGTCATTCCAGGTACGTGTCTTGTAATCAATCATATTAGCGGTAAGAATACGTCCCTCATCATCCCATACGGTTTCTTCCCGAAGCGCTAAATCGATTCCCGGGAAGTAGCCGTCGAGCTGCCCTTTCAGCGCAGTCGGATTTACTACCCTGCCACAGTCCGTCGAGCAGATCTGCTCCACAACCGTAATCTTTCCGGTTTCCTTATCTACTTCAATCTCAATATACTGCGCCTGATGGATCGCCACATTATATGCGCCTGGGAATTCGCCTACTCCGGTAATACACTGGTTAAATCCAATTGCCGCGATCCATGGAATACAAGCCTCCGGATGTCCCTGAATCGTAATCAATCCATCCCTGGTCTCCAACGCTTCCGGAGGACATTGAAGGATATGTGAAGCTTTCTGTAAAAGCTGTGCCTTCGCACTCTTTGCCGCCATTAGCACAGAGCTTCCCATCGCATAAGTACTTCTGGAACCGGTGCTGCCCCAGTCATAGGGCACAGAAATACTGTCGGACGGTGTTACCTGTACCATTTCAAGCTGTACATTCAATTCCTCTGCCGCAATCTTACGCACAACATCACGAGTCCCCGGTCCAAATTCCGTTGCGGCACAATACACAACGACCCCGCCGTCAAAATTAAGCTGAACATTCTCCTGCGCCGCATTCTCTCCGGTATCCGTCTGTCCGCAAAGCCCCATACCAACTGCCCTGATTTTATTGCCCTCTTCGGAAGTCGGCGCTCCATAGCCTTTCCATTTCTCCTCCCAGTGAAATGCTTCCGCACCCGCCTGTAAAAGCGCCAGCGGATCCGGTCCCGCACATTTATGGATTCCGGAGCACATATATGCATGGAAAAATTCATCGTCTACTTTCAGACGGTTTTTGCAGAAATATGTATACGGATCCATATCTATCTTTTCCAGCGCTTTATATAATGCATTGGAAATATGTACGCCGTTTTCCAGATAACCATATCCACGGAATGCGCCGGAACACATACGGTTTGTCACCACACATCTTCCTGTTATATCCACATTCTTAGACTGTGCAAGTATCGGCTGGCTGATAAGCCCCACGCCGACGATCAGATACTGCTCTCCGTGGCAGGCGCCGCTCTCCCCGGTCCAGTCACCCTGGATTGCCGTGACCGTACCGTCTTTTTTCATTCCGATTTTATAATGGCCAATGGAATTCATTCGTCCTGTCTGTACAGTAAAATGTTCTTCTCTGTCATAGAATAATCCCACCGGGCGGCTGGTTGCCTTCGCAAGAGCTGACGCATACAAAATGATCAGGCCCTGGCTGGAAAAATGCTTCGAGCCATAGCTTCCGCCTACATATGCCGGAATGACACGCATATTGGAAATCGGGATTTTCATGCAAGGCGCATTCATCATCTTACATAATCCGGAAGATGACATGGAACCTCTGACGGTTAAATATTCTCCCTCCCATTCTGCAATAACTCCCGGCGATTCCGGCGGAAGGGGATTCTGTGCGTTATCCAATACAGACACATTCTCCACTACCACGTCGGCTTCCTCAAAGCCTTTCTTTACATCGCCAAGATAAACGGAATTAAATGCCATATGCTGATCCGCAAAAGGCTTCGCCGGTGAAATATTTCCCGGTATTTCCGGATATAACTGCGGCGCGTCCTCTGCCAGAGCCTCCTCAATCGACAAAATCGGTTTCATCGGCTCGTAAGTTACTTCAATCAAGTCCCTTGCTTCTTCTGCAATATCCTCTGTCTGCGCTGCAATCAACGCTGCTGCGTCCCCCACAAAATGTACCGTATCGCTCAGCATCTTTTTGTGATTTGTCGGCATTCCGATTCCCCAGTCCGGCGCGTTTTTATAAGTCAGAACTGCTTCGACGCCCGGCAGCTCTAATGCCCGGCTGACATCAATATCCAGAATCTTTGCATATGCATAGGGGCTTCTCAATACCTTTGCATAGAGCATACGCGGCCTTCGCAAATCCTGCGCATATTTTGCCCTTCCTGTTACAATATCCCTCGCTCCCATGCGGGGAGCGTCTTTTCCTATATGTCTGAGTTCTGCCATTATGACACCTCCTGTCCCGTAAACTTCATAACGGTTTCAATCACCTGATGATGGGTTCCGCATCTGCAATAGTTTCCCGCAAGCGCTTCCTGCAATTCCTCTACGGTCGGTTTTGGATTTTTATCTAAAAGCGCTTTTACTACCATAATCGCTCCCGGCGAACAATAGCCGCACTGGAACGCCGTATTGTCTATAAAAGCCTGCTGAAGCGGATCCAGTTCTCCCGTCTCCGGATCCTCCAGTCCTTCCAGCGTAATAATCTTTTTATCCTCGCACTCTACTGTCAACAATGAACAGCTTGGAACAGCCTCTCCGTCTATGATCACGGTACAGGCTCCGCAAGCCCCTTTATCACAGCTGATCTTGGCGGCCGTCAGTTCCAGCCTGTCCCTCAGAGTGCGGACCAGCGTTTCCGACGGCGCCACATCCTGCGGATCATTCCCAACCGTAAACTTATAGTCATGACCGTTTACATTGAGAACAATATAACTTTTTTGTTCTGTTTTCATATCGAAACCTCCTTGCATTTATTGGTAGTGTCAAGTTTGCTACCCTATTTTTGTTTCTAAACCTTTATTTTTGGG
>CAJTVY010000086.1 GCA_910579925.1 uncultured Dorea sp. | reverse complement strand
TGGCTAATATCAAATCTGCAAAGAAGAGAATCTTAGTGAACGAAACAAAAGCTGCCAGAAATAAGGCAATTAAGTCTAAGGTAAAGACTTATGTGAAGAAGGTTGAGACAGCCGTTGCGAACAAGGATGCACAGGCTGCGGCAGAGGCGCTTAAGGAAGCAACTGTTGAGATCAACAAGGCAGGAAGCAAGGGTGTTTATCACAAGAATACCTGTTCCAGAAAGATTTCCCGTCTGGCAAAGGCCGTGAACGGAATCGCTTAAGGGCAGCTGCTTGAGAACAATAGATCGTATATAAAAACAGCCATACCGTCAGTGGCTGTTTTTTTCTGTATCCTGCTTTCATCTCCTGCGTTATCTTACAAAATCGTCTCCCCACTATGTATCATCCTGATCTGGTTTCCCATGATTTCTTTCATAAGATCAAATCCCTCTCCTCCAGTACAGTGTCCGGTATAAAATGTTGTGTCCATCTTTTTTAGGTTATGGGCAATCTGCCGGATGTCCCTTACCTCCTCCTCAGAATATGGTTCGTCCTGCATCAGATGGAACCCGCTGATTACCAGATCCGGTTCCGAATGGAAGAGCTCTGCATAGCGATCCAGAATATTCAATATTCCGCTGTGTGCACATCCCGATAACAGGATTCTATCATCTCCCTGAGTAATCACAAGAGACTGTTCATGGCAGAACATATCCTGGACAAATTCGCCTGCCACTTTCTTTTTCAGACTTAAGTTTCCTTTTGACGGATATCTGACTGCAGGAACGTCCGTAAATAAGAATAATTCATCATCAATCTCAAAGTCTCCGTGAACAAAGACGCATTGCCTGAGATTCATAATTTCTTTATCAATGCCGATATATTTCCAGCCATCGCTTTTCAGATGATAATATTCCTCTTTGCAGGAATCCTTCATGTAGATAGCGGCCTCTGGATTCAGCCTGGAAAATGCAGGGATTCCTCCCCCATGATCATAATGGCCGTGACTTAAGATCATGGTATCAACTTTTTGCAGGTCGATATGAAGCAGGTCTGCATTATGAAGAAACAGATCCGTTGCACCGCTGTCTACAAGAAGCTTATGTTTCTTCGTTTCGATATAGAAACTTAATCCGTGTTCGTACCCACATCCAGGAATCCCAGGTGAGTTTTCTACTAAATTAATTATTTTCATTCTCTTTTTACTCCAGTTTCGAAAAAGCCATTCCAAGTTACACATCACTTTGGAATGGCTTACCATCTACAATAATTAAAACTTCTCCCTATGAACCTTCTCCATCGGCAGTTCGTCAAGAGAATATGCCGCCGGGTGTTCCTTGGTCATACCCAGTGACAGCATCGCCGCCACGCCGTACTTATCCGGTATACCAAGCAGATCTCTGATGAACGCTTCCGTTGTCCTTCCGTCTGCAGCCTCCCGAAGTCTTCCCTGAACCCAGCAGCTTCCAATTCCAAGGCAGTCTGCCATCAGATGCATATTCGCCATTGCCGAAGAGCAGTCCTCTGTCCATACATCGGACTTTTCCGTGTCGCCAACTACAACAATGGCACAGTCCGCATGCTCAATCATGGCAGCGCCGGCCGCCCGGCTCTTTGAAAGTTTTGCCAGAACTTCCTTATCACGGACCACGATAAACTCCCATGGCTTCAGATTTTTACCGGATGCAGACAGAAGCCCCGCCTTCAATATCTGCTCAACCTGATCTTCCGGAACCGTCTCTCCTGTATAGACTCTTACGCTCCTTCTGTTTCTCATAACTTCTAATAAATCCATCTCTAAACACCTCATCCTGTTTTTATGTTTTTTCTTAGTATACACCAGACCGGACAGAAAATTCAACATTTTCTTACAGTCACATCATGCGCCATGCCAGAGGAGAAACGGTAACCAGGCGATTCCCGGTTCTAATACCCTCTCTCCTTCAGACCGTTCACCAGTTCCACATAAAACTCCCTTACGTCAAAATCCCGAATATTCTCCCTGTTCAGATCAATCACATCTCCGTGGGAAATTCCCCGCTTTCCCCTAGTTGTAAGAAACGTATAATCTTCCCCCCACATAAATGAACTTTCTGCCACCAGCCCATCGTTAGGGCCGTCAAAATACCGGACTAGCTGATGAGAAAAGTTCAAAGGAAACCTCCCGCCTGACGCCATATTCAGTTTTGATCCGACACTCTGGTAATAAACTCCCGGAATATCAGGCACATTCTGGTTAAAACTCTTACAGGCATAAGCCGTAAGATCTGTGACCGCGGCAAGGAAATCCGGATTATTATCTCCTAATTTTCTAAGCGCAGCATTGTAACCTTCCGCCACCTTATCCTTCATCCTCTGCGGAATCTTTTCCAGAAGATATTCTGCAAATATACATCCCCTGTGCGGCGTATTAACCGTTGTCAGAGAAGCAACTGATCCTCCAATCCCAAGACGACTGATCGCATATCTCGAATCCAGTCCTCCCTTGGAATGTGCGATAATATTAACCTTCTGAAAGCCTGTCTGGGCCACAATCTCCCTGACACGGTCTGCAAGTTCCCTGCCGCTGTCTGCAACAGATGCCGCGGACTGATGATCTCCGTAGAAAACCATTGCACCATGAGCCTTTAGTTCTTTCGGAATGCGTCCCCAGTAGTTAAAATATTTATAATCCCGAAAAAACACGCCGTGCACCATCAGAATCGGATATCTGGTCTGACACAGTTTTTCATCCCTTCGCTCCTGAGCCTGCATGATCTTCCCGCTCTCAAATTCCCACTCTTCCATAGCCATGCGGATAATCTTCACCAGAACCACCAGATGGACGATTGGTATCCATCCGCAAAGTATTCCAATCGTTCTCCACTTTACACCAATCTGCGATGACGTGAGATAGACACGAACCATCCCGCTAAAGAACACAGCGGCCTCCACTACAACCACACAGATCAGATCCATAAACCATACCATCTTATCCTCGGGAAACGCTACTGGTATCATAATCATAAGACTTACCGCCGACATGGTCACAGACATCAGAAAATATATCAGAAGTTCACAACCGTCCGCACAGATCCGAAGTCTCTTTCCCGGAATCTTCTGATGTGAAAATGCAGGAACGATATTAAGTAAAAGAACCCCCAATACCAAAAGGAGTATGCAAAAAAAGCCCCCTTTCTCGGGAATGATCTGATGGTAATATAGAAAGGGAATATTTGCTGCCAGACTTAGAAAAACCGCGCAGACAATCCGTCTTATGTACCTCATACCTCTCCTCCCAGACACAGATCAGTCTACCTTTCCAAGCCTTGGATAATACCGGAAGACCGCCTTAGCAAGTATCTCTTCCTTCTTTACATAATGATTCTCCCAATATCTGGAATCGTGAGAATGATTCCGGTTATCCCCCATCACAAAATAAGAGTCCTCTGGAACCTCAAAGGGCCCCGAACTCCCCTGGGGAACTTCTTTTAAATAGACCTCTTCAAGAGGCTTCTCAGAGCCGTCAATATATACTCGTCCATCCGTAATCCGAATCGTTTCTCCCGGCAGGCCGATCACCCTCTTGATATAAACCTGAGTCTCATCGTCTGGAAACCGGAAGATGATGACGTCCTCCCTCTTCGGCTTCTGATACAGATATGACAGGCGGCAACCGATGATCCGGTCTCCCGGTTGAATGGTATTCTCCATAGAACCGGAAGGAATCGTGGCATTCACGACCAGAACCTTACTGCAGAACAGAGCCAGCAGAACAGGGACCACAATCATATGAAAACATTCTCTGAAAATTCTTTTCACCTTATCACCTTCTGGTGACTGCTGCAGATTCATCTACACTGACTCCTTAATATCCAAACTCACCGTTAATAGATTCATCATCTTCCACCCAGTCATCTACAAGAATCATACGGTAAGTCTCCTTTGTATCACGAATATACATCTTCTTGATTCCGGCATTGATAATCAGACGCTTACACATTGAGCAGCTATTGGCATTCTTAATATACTCTCCTGTATCCACCTCGATTCCGATCAGATACATGGAACTGCCGATCATCTTATCCCTGGAAGCGCTGATGATCGCATTGGCCTCTGCGTGGACACTCCTGCATAGCTCATAACGCTCACCCCGGGGCACCCCCATCTTCTTGCGGATACACTCGCCGATGTCTGTACAGTTCTTTCTTCCCCGAGGGGCTCCTACATATCCGGTGGAAATCACCTCATCATTTTTTACAATCACTGCTCCGTAATGCCTTCTTAGACAGGTACACCTCTGAGCCACCATTTCCGCCAGATCCAGGTAATAATTCGTCTTATCTCTTCGTTCCATCTGTTCCTCCCTTATTCATGCTCTGGGTTTTTATATCCTTATTATCCACTAACTATCTGAAAATATCAAGCCATTCCCGAAAAAATAGTCAGCAGTCTCTTACCACTTCTACCACTTTACAGTATCGCCGCAGCGGATACTCCCCGTCATGGGCCCCACCTGCTGTCAGAAAAGACATACCGCCGGAACCGGTAATACGAACAACCCCTTCTCTGGCATCCTATGGCGTTTAAGATATTATGAGTTCTCCAATCGTCTTCTCACTGATCCTTCCTTCCATCGGGCCAAATGCAGCAGCATTCAATGCGCCTGCCGCCGCCCCCATCTTAGCGGCTTCCCTCAGACTTTTCCCTTTCACAAGCCCGGCAATAAACGCGCCGTCAAAGCAGTCTCCTGCCCCTGTTGCATCAACTTGCCGGACCGGATAGACACCTGTTTCTATCACTTCATCTCTGGTATAAATTCTGCTGCCTGCCGAACCATTTTTCATGGCGATTACTTCCATCGTCTCAGATTCAAAACATTTTCTGACCGCCGCATCCACAGAAGAAGTATCTGTAATCCGAAGCAGCTCCTCTTTCCCCGGCATAAATACACTTACATTGTCCATGACTTCCCGGATCACATCGTGAACTCCTGGATCTGTAAACAATTCTTCCCGGATGTTCGGATCAAAGGAGATCTTCGTCCCTTTCTGACACATCATATGCATGGTCTTTAGAATTTCCTGTGCAAAAGCCTTACTGGCCATAAGAGAGCATCCCATAATATGCATATATTTCACATCGTTAAAATCTCCGTCCATAGGCGCTTTCGCTTCCACTGCCGGAGTATTCCCCATATGGAAAATAAATTTTCTGGAACCATCGGAATAGTAGGTAACAAAGGCCACCCCTGTCGAACGTTCTTCACTTCTTAGTACATGGCTGATATCAACGCCGTCTTTTTCCAGTCTGTCCAGAATATTTTTTCCAAAATCATCCTTTCCGACGCCGCCGATTATTGCCGTACGACACCCAAGCCTTGCCGCTGTATCAATAAAAATTGCCGGCGCTCCGCTTGGGAACGGCCCCCTGAACGTCCCTGGTTCATAGAGTTCTGCATTTTCGTGTTCACGCATGATCTCCACAAGCAATTCTCCCATAATGATAATCTCTGCCATTTTTACCGTCTCCTTTCATCTCTCGTCATACAAACTTACTTGTGATAAGGTTCCTCCATAACACATCTAACTGCGAAAAACCTCGAACATTACCCATCTATTGATTCATTTCATCAATTACCTTCTTAGGTTTTACCGTCATCTCAATCCAGGCAGGAACAAATCAACTTTTTATGGCATTTCTTGATGATCTTAAATTTGACCAGGCACAACAATAAAAAGGAATCTTATCTCTGCCAATCCAATCAGTGTATCATTATCATAGGCTCCAACCCCCAGAACATCCAGTTCCTTTCAGTCTTCACACAATGCATTACTCCATTCCATTACTCCATTCCGGTTTATATAATTTTGTGAAATCCGTGTGTTGCATAATTCTCATTTTATAATCACAGGATAAACGAGCAATCCTATTCATATCCGGCAGAAAATACTCCGCCATAAAACAGACTTTCTGCCCTGTGATGCCCTGCTTTTAAATGATATGATATTCCACATAAAGTTCCTGACGATACTCTTTATCCTGTGATACTTTGATAACGTCTGATAAACGGCCATCTTCACTTAAAAGTATTATTAATTTTGCCAACATTTCCTCACCTTTTTTCACATTCTCCTGGTCTCTCATCAACAACGTCATATACTCATGCCTCCATTCTCTATTCTTCTTGGCCTCTTTTACCG
>CAJTVY010000085.1 GCA_910579925.1 uncultured Dorea sp. | reverse complement strand
AATTTTTTCAAAAAATATTCAATTTTCTATTGACTTTTTATTTGCAGGCTGTTTATATACGCAGGCTGCGGAGAAAAATTGAAGATGCCCCCAATTCCCCCACAAAGCTTCTGACAGAAATAGGGTTTGGCTATAGATGGGTTGGCAGACCGTCTGCCGGGGAGTAATGCAGTATGAAAAGAATGGGGAAAGAAACAAGAGGGATGCTGCGTGGGCTTCTGGCCATCTGCCTGTTTTCGGCTTGCGGCCTAGCCGTCCTTTTATCGTATATGGTAAAAGATTTCAGAGAAACAATGGTGGAGCATGATTATGGAACGGCGGGATATTTCGCCGCTCATCCAGACATAAGTGTGGCATCCGCATTTACGAAAGACAAAACAGATTCTGACCAGGAGACCGGAAGAAGAATTTTGCAGGAAGCGGGCTATCATAAAAACACAGCTTCTGACCTGATTCCTGCTGCCCACGCATATCGGAAGCGTACCGCTGTTTGGCTTGGCGGTATGCTTTTTAGCATTTTTCTGGCTGTTTTTCTGACAGTCGGGATTTATATCTGGAAACAAAACAAGGCGATAGCAAAGGCAGATACCGTGATCACCCGGTTCCTTTCAGGGGATACAGGTCAGAGGATTGACAGTGAGGAAGACGGGGACTGGTACAGCCTGTTCCACAGGATCAATGAGCTCGCCGCCATTCTCCTGGCTCAGGCAGAACATGAAAAACAGACACGTGAATTTTTGCAGGATATGATCTCCGATGTTTCCCACCAGTTAAAGACGCCTCTGGCAGCCCTTAAAATGTATGATGAGATTATGGGGCAGGACGGTACGGACAGGGAAACAATCCAGGAATTTAGCCGGAAATCCCTACGGGAAATACGCCGTGTGGAGGATGTGGTCTATACGCTCTTAAAAATTGCCAGGCTGGATGCTGGTTCGGTAAGGATGGAGAAGGCGGATGAGAATATTGAAATGCTCCTTCAGGACGTGACAGAACGCTTTGAGACTATGGCTGCCCGGCAGTCGAAGGAAATCCTGTTATCCGGAAGCAGCGATATCTGTCTTTACTGCGATGCCCTATGGATGTCGGAAGCTCTGGGGAATGTGATAAAAAATGCGCTGGAGCATACCCAGAGGGGCGGGAAGGTAGTGGTCAGCTGGGAGAGGACGCCGCTTCTTACCAACATTGTAGTGGAGGACAATGGGAAAGGGATTCATCAAGAGGATATCCATAATATCTTCAAACGGTTTTACCGGAGCCGTTTTTCCCAGGATACCCATGGAATCGGCTTGGGGCTGCCGCTGGCAAAATCCATTGTGGAAGCCCATCAGGGGACAATTTCTGTAACCAGCAGGGTCGACCAGGGCAGCAGATTTGTCTTAAGCTTTTTCCATCTTACAAAAGAGTAAGATGAAATTCATATGAAAGTAAGACGCATCGGGTATGATGTTTCCCGAAAGGCAGGTAATGGATATGAAAATTCTTGAAGTACAGGATTTATGTAAAGCCTATGGGAAAGGGGAAGCGGGGGTTCAGGCTCTTAACCATGTTTCTTTTTCTGTGGAAAAAGGGGAATTTATCGCGATTGTAGGAGAATCCGGCTCCGGTAAAAGCACGCTTTTGAATGTAGTGGGAGCCTTGGATAACCCGACTTCTGGAAAAGTACTGATTGGCGGGAAGGATCTTTTTTCTATGCCTGAAAAAAGGCTTACGGTATTCCGCCGTCGGAACATTGGGTTTATTTTTCAGTCTTTTAACCTGATCCCGGAACTGAACGTAGAGCAGAACATCACATTCCCTCTGCTGCTGGATTACCAGAGGCCGGATCAGGAGCATGTGGAGGAGCTTTTGGAAATCCTGGGTTTAAAGGAGCGCAGGAAGCATCTTCCCGGTGAACTAAGCGGAGGCCAACAGCAGAGGGTGGCAATCGGGAGGGCGCTGGCTGCCCGTCCTGCAATCATCATGGCAGACGAGCCGACCGGAAATCTGGATTCCAGAAACAGCCAAGAGGTTATCACTCTTTTAAAATCTATGTCGGCCAAGTACAGGCAGACAATCCTGATGATCACCCACAATGAGAACCATGCGGATGCAACGGATCGGGTACTGCGCATGACGGACGGCAGGCTGAAGGATTTGGGGGTGGCGGCGAGATGAAAAGCTATCTTGGACTGATACTCCAGTATGAAAGAGTTCACCGCAAAAACAACAGGATCTCCGTGCTGTGTATTACGCTTTCGGTTTGCCTTGTGACGGCGATTTTCAGTATGGCGGATATGGCGGTGCGCTCCCAGAAGAATTATTTTATTAAAACCAATGGCGAGTACCATGCGGCGCTCCATGATGTGGAAGAGGAGACGGCGGAACTGGTATCGGCAAGGGTTGACGTGGCTTTATCAGGATGGGTCTACCAGGGCAGTACGGGGATGCTGTCCGGCAAAGCCGTCAGCTTTGTGGGGGCAAAGGAAGAAACCATGGAATCCCTGACCGAAATGGATATGACAGACGGCGTATACCCCGCCCTGCCGGACGAGGCGCTGCTGAATGAAAGCGCTATGGGGCAGATGGGTCTGTCCATTGGCGACAAGGTGACGGTGACGGTTCCGGACGGCTCACAAAAACAATACCGGATTACCGGAACCCTTGCGGATATGGGCTCCATGCTGAAAGCGGATATCTGTGGGATGGCGCTCTGCGAAGAGGGGTTTCTTGCTATTGCGGATGAAAACGCAGCAGACGGAACCACCTACCGTATTCAGTTTAAGGATAGCGCCCACATCCAGGAAGCTATAAAGCAGATCAAAAACCAATATGGCCTTTCAGACGGTCAGATCTCAGAGAATACTGCCTTGTTAGGATTGATGGGACAAAGCGAAAGCAATATCATGCAGGCTCTCTATCTGATTGCTGCAATCCTTGTATTCCTTGTGTTGATTGCGGGGACGGTGATGATCTCCGCAAGTTTTAACACAAATGTATTGGAGAGAATACAATTTTATGGGCTGCTACGCTGCCTTGGGGCATCCGGGAAACAGGTAAAGTATTTTGTGGTTCTTCAGGGGCTTCGTCAGAGCGCCAGGGGTGTGCCTGTCGGCCTGCTGGCAGGACAAATCGTGACCTGGGCTGCCTGTCTGCTGTTGAAATCCATCAGCGGCGACCGGTTTTCAGAAGTTCCACTATTTGAATTCAGTATAATCGGTATACTAACGGGAATTGTGGTGGGTTTCCTGATTGTATTCCTTGCCTCTCTTTCCCCGGCAAAAAAGGCTTCCAAGGTTTCGCCTGTCACAGCGATCAGCGGCAATTCACAGCTTACACAAAATAAGCATGCGGCAAATACAAAGCTGTTCCATGTGGAAACAGGTATGGGTATTTTCCATGCACTGTCGGGGAAAAAGAATTTATTCCTGATGACCTGTTCCTTTGCCATCAGCATCATGCTGTTTCTGGCTTTCCAGGTGATGGTTGTATTCCTTGATCAGGGCATGCCCGCGTTAGCGCCCTGGGCGGGAGACGTAGCTGTGATGTCTGACTCGGAGCTTAAGCATTCTGTGATAGAAAAGATTGAAGCAGTCGAGGGTGTGAAGCGCGCCTTTGGGAGGATGGAATACGGCGGATTATCCGTTTCTTCTGGCACTGAGACCGGCACGGTTACACTGGTTTCCTATGAAGAAAACCAGTTCAGATGGGCGAAAGAGGAATTGAATGAGGGGAGTATCGATGCTGTTTCGGGAGGAACCGGGGATATCTTAGTGTCCTACCGGGTTGGCTGTCGCTGGCAGGCTGGGGACACCATGACGCTCCATACGCCTCTGGGAGAAAAACAGGTGAGGATTGCGGGAATCTTGTCTTCCACAAATGCGTCAAGTGAAGCCGGAAGCCTTGGCTATATCATATGTTCAGAACAGTTATTTACGGAGTGTATTGGCAGGTCAGGTTATACAGCTGTGGATATACAGTTTTCAGAAAGCGGGAATGACAGAACAGTGTCAGTGATACAAAGCCTGCTCCCGCCGGACTGCACCATTGCAGATAAACGGCTGTCAAATTCGGAATCTCAAAGTTCCTATTATACAGGCGCCGTGTTTATTTATGGGTTCCTGCTCATCATTGCGCTGATCACTGTGTTCAATATTTTTAATAGTATGAATGCCAGCGTGGCGGCGAGAACCAGACAGTATGGCGTGATGCGCTCCATTGGAATGGGAGCCGGGCAGCTCTATAAGATGATTGCCGCCGAAGCAGTTACTTATGCAGTACTGGGATGTGTGGCCGGGTGTGTCATGGGCCTGCCGTTAAATAAAATGATGTTCCAGTTCCTGTTGCCGGTAAATGGGGAATTGGCTGGCAGTTTCCGGCCGTATCATTGCTGCTGATCGTCATTTTGTGTTTCGGTTCTGCGGCGCTGGCTATCAGGCGGCCAATCAAAAAAATCGGGGAACTGTCAATAGTGGATACCATAAAGCTTCAGCAGTAACAAGGAGACTGACAAAAATTTATGAAAAGACTAAGCTTTATAACAATTTGAGCCATGCATGAATAATAAAAAACTCCGGCGCCCGGTAACATACTGAGTATCGGAGTTTTTTATACATTCCTTTATCTTGCCGGCATTTTAAAATCGACAAGCGCCTTGTTTAGATAGTCATTAAAAGGTTTCATGATTCGGAAAAGCTCCACTGCTTTTGCAAGAAATACCCCTGCATCTATTACATCTTCATCTCTTAACGGATATTCCAGATACCAGCTCTTGAATTTTAGATGGTCTGCCTGAGGGTGTTCTTTCTCATATCCTGCAGGAACCTTCTTTAATGCCGTTCCCTGCACAGTGAAATGCTTTTCAAAATCCGGTTCGTGGATGATCTTTTCCCATTCTTCACCACTTTTGGCGATATAGTCCCGTACCATTGTTGTCGCATCCTTGAACATATCCGCGAACAGGCCGCTGCCTAAAAAGGATTGATTGCCCGGCTTTATCATAAGATATCAAGTTCCGTTTCGATGGACACGAAATATAAAAATTTATTTCATCTTAGGGGAAACAGGTATATAATTGGCATTGAGAGGAAACGTATCATTCTCTGGAAATCCAGCCGGAAATCGGTGGCCGGATGAGAGATGCTTTCCGAGGATCGAAAGAAACTAGGAAACTGCATTATGGGAGCGGAACTTTACATTACGGAAACTGGGCGGTCTGGCTGTGACAGGGCAGTTCATGGGGGATAAAAAGCAGGATGGAGACAGAAGATATTATTCTTGGAAAAGCAAAATATGAGGATTGGAGATCCATATACCGTAATGTCTGGTCAAGGCCGGAGACTGCGGAATATATGATATGGAAAGTGACGGCTGATGAGGATGAGGCAAGGAAGAGGATACAACGGACAATCGCATGGCAGGAAACACATGATGCGTGGCTGGTATATGAGAGGGGCAGCGGACAGGCCATCGGATTTGCCGGAGTGGAGGAAACAGAGCCGCATATTTATCATGAGACTGGGATTGCCTTGGGACCGGAGTATGTCGGAAAGGGATATGGGAAACAGATACTGCGTTTATTGATGGAGTACTGTATTTCATTGGACGGGCAGGAATTTTATTATTCTACACGGGCAGGGAATCTTGCTTCAAAGGCGCTGGCATTATCCTGTGGATTGGCGTATCAGTATTCGGAACAGAGGACAGACCAGTGCAGCGGAAAAACTTATGAATTGGAAATTTATAAAAAGAATCTGAAATGTACTAAAAAGGGTAGTAGGCTTGCCACATTTGGAAATGAGTATCTGCAATATTAAGAAAAAAGTCTGCTGCTATATTGGTAGAAAATGTTCAATTCGAGTTTACGGGTACGAATACCGGAAAGAGATATAGACTGGTAAAATAAAAGAGTGTGGTGTGTGATATTCATCAACAATGTGGATATGAAGAAATTCCGATAGAATGAATCTGTCGAAGTTTGTTCAGATGATGTGATAATTAAGAACCATCTTGGAGTCGGAGGAACGTATGGATCTGATTGAAGAATTAAAAAATTATTGTGAAATAAACAATCCGGTTGGTGCCTTAATGCTATCTGGAGAGTGGGGATGTGGTAAAACATATCTTATTAATACCAAATTTATTCCGTTAGTAAAAGATGCATATGTTTTTGTATGTGTTAGTTTATTTGGTATAGACTCTTTAGATGCATTAAGAGTTGAGGTAAAGAAAAAATGGTTGGAGAAAATGTGCAGGATAAGAGAAATCGGGATTTCATTAGGTGAGGAAAATGGTTAGAGAAGTAAAATGGACAAAATATCTATGG
>CAJTVY010000084.1 GCA_910579925.1 uncultured Dorea sp. | reverse complement strand
AGAGCCGCCATGATGGAAATGATTCTGAAATTTGAAGTTGAGATAGTGTAATTTGATTTACCTGTTCTTTGACAACTGAATAAAGCAATCAGATACGTTTGATATACAGCGAGCCGACGGACGAAAACGCCATGACCGAAAGGGGAATCATTACAGAGCGACAATTTTCAGTGAACCGTAGGCGGCTCTTGGAAAAGCCGCTGCCATGACCTGTATATCAGAATAATGATACGTCCGTATGACACGGTTCGCCCATCAGAATGGGAATGGTGAAAATCCAGCGGAGCTTTCCAGAGCCGTCTGATTGCTTATGATAACAACATTTTCTTTCATAACGTACAAGCATTTTTGCATACTTTGTAATATATTGTGGTGAGGTGATTACTTGGCAAATGATACAAAAATAGTTTGCAGGAATGTTTTTAAAACAAAAGAAAAAGCGGCATTTACAAAAGAATACACACGAAAATGGACAGAATTAATCAATGAATTTGAAAGGAATAAAGGGCAGCGAATACCTGCCAAATCATAGACAGACTATCTCAAAAATGGTATAATAATATCATGTAGAGATAGTTTGTTTTGTCTTCTCTGAAAAGGAGAACAAAACATTATGAGTACAAAATCTAAGGTTGCTATCTATTGCCGCTTATCAGAAGAAGATAGAAACAAACAATCAGAAACAGACGACAGTAACAGTATTCAGAATCAAAAGTCAATGTTATTGCAGTATTCGTTAGAACAAGGCTGGGAAGTCACAGGAATTTACAGTGATGATGATTACGCCGGTGCAGACAGACGGCGACCAGAATTTAATAGGCTGTTAGCAGACGCAAGGGAGCATAAGTTTGATATTATCCTCTGTAAGACACAGTCCAGATTCACCAGAGAATTAGAACTGGTGGAAAAATATATTCACGGATTGTTTCCCATATGGGGGATTCGATTTATCAGTATTGTTGATAATGCAGATACCGCTAATAAAGGAAATAAAAAGTCAAGACAGATTAATGGACTTGTGAATGAGTGGTATTTGGAGGATATGTCGGACAATATCAAAAGCGTTCTGACAGACAGACGAAAAAACGGACATCATATCGGGGCGTTTGCTTTATATGGATACAAAAAAGACCCGGACATAAAAGGACATTTGATTATAGATGAAGAAGCTGCACAGGTTGTCAGAGAAGTTTTTACTCTGTTTTCACAAGGGTATGGAAAGACAGCTATTGCCCGTATGCTGAATGACAGGGGGATTCCAAATCCTACGGAATACAAGCGGATTCATGGATTGCGTTATCAGCAGCCGAAAAGGAAAAACAGTACCTTATGGAAATATTTTGCTATATCGGATATGCTGGTAAATGAAATCTACATTGGTAACATGGTACAGGGGAAGTACGGCAGCGTTTCTTATAAGACAAAGCAGAATAAACCCAGACCTAAGAATCAATGGTACATAGTGGAGGGAACGCATGAACCAATCATTGACCGTGAGCTGTGGGAGAAAGTTCAAGCACTGATAGCTCAAAAGGCAAAACCATTTACGGAGGGAAAAATTGGTTTATTTGCAAGAAAAGCACGCTGTATGAATTGCGGCTATACAATGTCCTCTAATAAACAGAGAGACGGCAGACGCTATTTAAGATGTTCTAACCGTCACGTTGCGAAAGACGCTTGTATCGGTTCTTTTATTTCTGTCCCGAAACTGGAACAGGCGGTAATTGAGGAACTTAACAAGTTATCCGCAGCTTATCTCAATAAAGACGAGTTAGAGCAAAATATAGTCTTTAACAGTGACTTGCGAGGAAATAAAGAAATTCTTCAAAAGGAAATTGCCGCTTATCAGAAAAAAATCATGGAATACATCAAGAGTATTCGTGAATTGTATTTGGATAAGGTAAAGGGAGTTATTACAGAACAAGACTACATGGATTTATCAAAAGACTTCTCAAAAGAAAAAGACAGGCTTGAAAAACTGGCGGCAGATACGAGAGAAAGGCTTGATGTTATAGAAAGAAAAATACAGGCTGGTGACAATAGACGTCAGTTGATTGAGCAATATACAAATCTCGAACACTTAGACAGAGAAACGGTTGAAAAGCTGATTGATTATATACTGGTCGGCAAAAAAGACCCAGTAACTAAGGAAGTACCTGTTGAAATACATTGGAATTTCTAAGGTTCTCATATCTGGTGTAATCGTATATCAGATATGAAGAACCGTCTCTTAACCCCCAAATGTTGTACTTACAAAATCGTACCATCTGCCGCCATATCTTCGTGTATATCAGTAATGGGGTCGCCCTTGGACTGGAAGTAGGTTGCCGTAAAGGGTGCGCCGCTTGCAGCCTGAGGCCAGAGGGCAAGAGTGTGGTCTACATAGTATTTGTCAAATCCGGATTCAGCTAACTGCTCCGGTGTTAAGTCACGAGTGAGCTGATGGACGATGGCGCAGATCATCTCCATGTGGGCCAGTTCTTCTGTACCTATATCCGTCAGAATTCCAGTCACTTCCTTATAAGGCATGCTATACCGCTGCGACAGATATCGCATGGAAGCAGCCAGCTCTCCATCTGGCCCGCCAAACTGAGTAATAATAATCTGTGCAATCTGAGGATTTACCTGTGTAATCTTTACCGGGTGCTGTAACCGTTTTTCATAATTCCACATATACTAACATCCTCCTTCCTGCCATGGCCATGGCTCGTTGATCCAGCACCAGTAGTCTGCCGGTGTGCATGCCGTGTCAAGGGTCAGAGGGCCGAAATGCCTGGCGTATTCCTTCAGCGCCTGAACCCGCTGTTTCTTGAACTCTTCAAAATATTCCAGTGCATCCTGATCACATGGATGGGTATCCAGGAACAATTTCACATCGTCAACGGCAAAGCTGACCACATTGATCCATTCTAATAATTCACTTCGGTCTGGTTTGTTCTCTGTCATCTGCAACAACCTCCCATCCTGATTCCTTTGAACGGTTTATCAAGTTCTTCGAAGATAGTCCCTATATGAAATCCCTTCTCTGCTTCGTAGAGGCTGCGCCACTCCTGCCATGGAACATAGGCCATGGCGATAGGCATATCGCTTAATTCATCGTATCTGGTCTTGTCATCGCAGCAGGCAGGCTTTGGTTCGGGCTGGACGACAGGCTGGCAGGGCTGCGCAGGCTTTGGATCAATAGACGGAGCAGGCCGGTTGCAGCCGCTTCTGCGCATGTAATCCTGTGCGTTATAACGATAATTCGGCATGTGTGTAACTCCTTTCATAGAACGTTTGCAATAACATTGTATGGAAAATTTATAAAGTGGTGCGTGTTTTCCTTCGTTTCTAGGTTGTTTTTGTAAAGGTATCTGAGTATAATAGATACGATAGGGGTGTAAATATATGGCAAAGAATCGAAGAGTAAAAAGACAGAAGACAGGAAGTATGGAGACGAGGGAGAAGAAGAGAGGGAATGTGATTCACTTTTTTGACTTCAACCTGCTTACGGTGCTGATTTTTCTGATCTGTTTCGGACTGGTTATGCTTTATAGCACGACTGCGTACAGTGCATTGGTAGAGCACGAAGACAGTATGTACTATTTTAAGCGGCAGCTTATTTTCTATGGGGCGGGATTTGTAGGAATGTATGTTGTTGCAAAGATTGATTATCATGTTTATATCAGATGGGCAGATAAGATTTATTTCTTTTCTATATTTATGATGGCGCTGGTGCAGACGCCTCTTGGGAAAGAGGTCAAAGGAGCAAGGCGGTGGATCCGTCTGCCTTTCGGTCAGCAGCTGCAGCCGTCTGAGATTGCTAAGATTGCGGTAATTTTATTTATCCCGGTACTGATCTGCAATCTGGGAAAAGAGATTAAGACTTTCCGGGGAATCCGCAAGGTACTTCTCTGGGGCGGTGTGGCGGCTGTGTGTGTTCTGGTACTTACGGACAACCTGAGTACGGCGATCATTGTCATGGGGATTACCTGTATCATGATATTTGTGGTTCATCCCAGAACCAGACCCTTCGTTATCATTGCCGTGACCGGTCTTTTGTGCGTGGCGGCAGGCGTACGGGTACTTGGAACTATGCTTAAGACCAGCGAAAACTTCCGTCTGCGCAGGATTCTTGTGTGGCTGAATCCGGAGGGACATGCCGAGGAAGGAGGCTACCAGGTGCTGCAGGGACTGTATGCCATAGGATCCGGAGGATTCTTTGGAAAGGGGCTTGGAAACAGCGCCCAGAAGATGATTATGCCGGAGGTTCAGAATGATATGATCCTTTCTATTGTCTGTGAAGAACTGGGAGTTTTCGGTGTAATTATTGTGCTGGTTCTGTTCGGTCTTCTTTTGTACCGGCTGATGTTTGTTGCCCAGAATGCCCCGGATATGTATGGCTCTCTGGTTGTGACGGGTATCTTTGCACACGTTGCGCTTCAGGTGGTTCTGAATATTGCAGTGGTGACCAATCTGATTCCGACAACGGGAATTACCCTGCCTTTTATCAGCTATGGAGGAACATCAAGCCTGTTTCTGATGGTAGAGATGGGAATTGCTCTTGGCGTGTCCAGAAGAATTAAAATCAGTGAATAAAATACTTTCTTTTCCGATATAAATATGGTATGATAAAATATGTAGTATTCAAAACTACATAATATAGAATTTAATGACATACCAGAATGAAACGGAAACTCTATGAAGTTGCGGTTCTGGATTATGTATGCCGGGAGGATGAAGATGAGTTATAAGATTATTGTAGATAGCTGCGGGGAACTGACGGATGAGATGAAAGCATCGGATTGTTTTGAGACGGCTTCTCTGGAGATTGATGTGGAGGATTATCATATTGTAGATGATGAGACGTTCGATCAGGCGGATTTTTTAAAGCGGGTAGCCGCATCTCCGGTATCGCCGAAGTCCTCCTGCCCGTCCCCGGAGCGTTATATGGAAGGGTATCACTGTGAGGCGGATCATGTCTATGCGGTTACATTGTCCGCTGAACTGAGCGGTTCCTATAATAGCGCTGTTCTGGGAAAGAATCTGTATCACGAAGAATATGGAGAGAAAGATATCTATGTGTTTAACTCTCGGTCGGCCTCCATCGGCGAGACGCTGATCGCAATGAAGATTGCGGAATGTGAAGAGAAGGGGATGGAATTTGCACAGATTATTGAGACGGTAGAGGCATACATCAAGGAGCAGCACACTTACTTTGTCCTGGAGACGCTGGATACACTGCGTAAGAACGGCAGGCTCAAGGGCGTAAAGGCAGTGGTGGCAACGGCATTGAATATCAAGCCGGTTATGGCTGCGACACCGGAGGGTACAATCATGCAGCTTGGGCAGGCGAGGGGGATTAAAAAGGCGCTGGCCAAGATGACGGATGAGATATTGAAGGATTTGAAGGATTCTAAAGAGAAGATACTGGCAATTTCCCATTGTAACTGCCGGGAACGTGCAGAGCATGTACGGGATACGCTGGTGAAGAACGCGCAGTTTAAGGATGCACTGATTCTGGATACGGCGGGCATCAGCAGTATGTATGCTGCAGATGGCGGTGTAATTGTGGTTGTATAAATTTTTCATTTGTGATAGAATAGCACATGAAGATCACTTAAGAAGGAGAAATCAGAAAGCATGAGCCAGGAGAAAGTTGACAGATATAAACAGGAAAAAGCGAACCGCAAGAAGAATGCAAAGAAGGAGAAGTTTCAGAATGCACTTCGCAAGTGTGTGGTTGTGGTAGTGGGTGTTGTGCTGATCGGGTGGATCGGCTATTCTGCGTATGGGACCTATGAGGCGAAGAAGCCGAAGCAGGAGGCGCAGCTTGACTATTCGGCGCTGACCGGCTTAGATTCCGAACTTTCGAAGGTGAACGGGTCGGCAGAATAAGACGGTGAAAGGTGGATTTTGCCTATATAAAGTTTAGAAAAAAGGAGCAGAAATTTTCTGCCCCTTTTTTTGTGCAAAATCCCAAAATATGAAAAAGGGGTTGAAATCATCAAAAAAGTGGGTTACAATGGGGACAAGTGGTAGAGAGTGGTGAAAAGTGGAACGAAGTGGCAATAATGTGGAGCCGCTTGGAGGAAGGTGTGTTCATACATGTTAAGGGGGGAGTATAGCCATAATATAGATACGAAGGGCAGACTGATCATTCCTGCGAAGTTTCGTGAAGATCTAGGGGAGAATTTCTTCATAACCAAAGGAATGGAGAAGTGCCTGTATGTATACCCGGAAAATGAATGGAACATCTTTGAAGAGAAGCTGAACAAACTACCTACTACGACTGACAAGAAAGCCCGCGACCTTGCCCACTTTTTTCAGGGAAGCGCAATAGAGGGAGAACTGGACAAGCAGGGAAGAACATTGATCCCTTCTGGTCTGCGAACATTTGCACACCTGGAAAAAGAAGTGGTATTCATCGGTATGGGGAAGCGTGCCGAGATCTGGGACAAGGCGAGATGGGACGAGAAGAATGCTGAATTGGAAGAGAACATTGAGGATATTGCATCCGATATGGAAGCGGGCGGATTTAGTATCTGATAAGAGGGAGAGGATATGGAATTCGGGCACAGATCAGTATTGTTACAGGAGAC
>CAJTVY010000083.1 GCA_910579925.1 uncultured Dorea sp. | reverse complement strand
ATCACCAGATTCGCAAGCCCAAGCTTCATCCCCGGGACACCAAAATGAATCGGTATCAGCGTCTCAACATAACTAAAAATCAACGCCAGCGCCGAAAACACCCCAAAATATGCCACTCTGCTCTTCAAAAAACGTCCCTCCTGAAAATCCTCCTGCCTGGCGTACTATCTCTAACTAATTCGTCACTGCGTCAAATTCTCTGTTGGCGCTGGACTCCACCTCTACAACCACTTTATTGGGAAGACAGATTATACTCTCATGATTCAATGATACCGGCTTCTGGTGAACACAGAGCTGATCCGGACAGTCTGCCCAGGCCATAGACGCCTCGCCGTTCTTAATCTGAAGGCGGTTCGTCCCTCCGTTAATCTCAATCTCCCGATCCTCTGAAAGACTATAGATTCCCTCGATTGCCCCCTCGATCTTAACGATGACTCTGTTCGCTCCGACTCCTCCCACAAACCGGTGGACCAGTACCGTAAGCCCTGCCACACACAGAATGACCGCAATCAGAACCAGATCCTTTTTCCTCAAACCATTCCTCATACTCATCAACCTCTTTATTTTCTCTACGCATTATTCTAACACAAGAAATCCTGTTCTTCAACCACATGTTCGATTGCATATCTTCTTTTTTATGATATAATTGAGTTTGATCATTCTTATGGGAATAAAACGAGGTGTATTTATGAGATATAAAAGATTAACCGCACTGCTTACGGCCGCCGCGCTTCTGGTTTCCGGCTGCTCGGGGCTGACTAAGAAGCGCAGCCAGGTCTATACCGACACCCTTTTCGACACGGTCGTACGCATCGAAATTCTGGATGCCGTTGATGAAGACGTGCTGAAAGGCTGTGAAGAAATCTGCCGGAAATATCATTCCATGTTCTCTAATAAGATTGAGGACAGTGAGATTTCCCGTATTAACAGCGCAGGCGGAAATCCTGTAGAAGTTTCCGATGAAACGGTCAGACTGATCAAAAAGGGCGTCTACTATGGTGACCTCTCTAACGGCGCCTTCGATATTACGATTGCCCCTGTGTCCAATCTCTGGGATTTCCATGCAGAGACTCCCGCTCCTCCCGCACCCGAGGCCGTCAATGAAGCGGTAAGTCATGTGGATTATAAGAACATCCTCATAAAAGATAATACCGTTCAGCTTCTTGATCCTTATGCTGCAATTGACGTGGGCGGCATCGCCAAAGGCTATATCGCTGATCTTGTCAAAAAATACCTGAAAGAGCAGGGTGTCAAACATGCCATCATTAATCTTGGCGGTAACGTGCTTACTCTGGGCGGCAGGCTGGACGGTTCTGACTACAACATCGGGATTCAGAAGCCTTTTGACGTCGCCGGGGAGCCGATTACATCCGTAAGGATTTCCAACAAATCCGTTGTAACCTCCGGCACGTACCAGCGCTATTTCGAAGCAGACGGCAGGATCTTCCACCACATACTGGATCCACACACAGGCTATCCCTGTGATAATAATCTGAACAGCGTCACCATCATTACCAACTCTTCTCTAACCGCCGATGCTTTAAGCACCACCTGTTTCCTGCTTGGCTACGACAAGAGTATACGAATGATTGAACAGCTTGGCAACGTGGACGCCGTCTTTATCACGAAAGACAATAAGATCCGATACTCCAAGAATTTTCAACAGAAAATCCAGAAATAACTCCTATAATATCAAAACCTTCGCAGATGATCCTGCGAAGGTTTTTGTTCTCTTTTTATCCGAAAGTTTAATAATAGAAACCTCCTGCGCTAAAGAGCATGGAGCCGAACAATGCAAAGAAAATGAGATAAATGACCAGCACAACACCCATGATAATCAACTGTGCCCGGCAGAAATTCCTACGATTCACATTCGTTGACTTGCTGAACGCCCATACGAAGTAAATTATAATACCAAAACAAGGTATCATGGCCGCCAGGAGAGTCAGGAGCCAGTCGCCCAAACTCATCGGAGATGAAGGCTGTCCCGACTCATACATCTGATTGTACTGATTTCCGGTATTGTAGTTGTAGTTATCCTGGTAATTGTATCCGCTGTTCTGGCTATAGTTCTGATTCTGGTTATAATTCTGATTATAGTTCTGGTTCTGGCTGTAATTCTGATTATAACCTCCATACTGATAGCCGCCGTTCTGCTGGCTGTTTTGATATGCATTCTGTCCGGTATATGGATACTGACCGGAATTACCCGGCTGCTCTCCTGCATTTGGATCCGAATACCGGCCTGACGCATCCGAAGTCCCCGCTGGCTGCTGGTTTACAGCGCCGTCTGTTTCTGGCTGGCCTGCCGCATTTAACCCGTCGGCCGGCTGACCGGAACCATTATTCTCCTTTGGTGTATTATCAAAATTATTGTCCATGGTACAACCTCCTCGTACTACTCTAATTGCTTCCTATTCATTCTACCACGGAAAAGATATAATTTCAATCCGTAAACACAGAATGGAATCCTCCTGCGTAACAGTGAAGCCGGAAGGCTGAACTGTTACACTCCTGCTATTTCCACAAATGCAGCAGATTCCCCTCATAATAACTCATAGGCGGCTCTCCTGGGAAATACCTGCACATCCTCCACAGATAGAATAAAATCACCACAACCAGAACCACAATCAAAAGAATCTTAAGGCCTGTTCCCATCCGGCATCTACGAATATAACGATTCCAGCAAAAAATCCCCAGATAGAGAACAATCGGATAAATCATGGGCTGCATACGAAATGCCCCCGCAAAATCCAGCCGAAGCAGACCAATGCCCGCCCTGGTAAGCCCGCACCCCGGACATGGATATCCTGTAATAACCACCATCGGACACAAACTGTACAGAAAATATTTACCCAGCGCAAAATAGGCGATTACTAACATAATCGCCCATTTTACATCCTTTATATCATTCCATAATAAGCCTAAAGCTTCTCGTACTACCTGTATGAAACTTCTTTTCATCTGCAGCAGACCCTATCTGATACACTTCTTTGGACACTTCTCGGCACACTTGCCGCAATCCGTACATTTCTCCGGATCAATATGCGCAACATTGCCTTCCACCTTGATGGCATCTGACTCACAGACTTTCTCGCACATCTTACATCCGATACATCCCACAGAACATGCCTTCATCACATCCTTGCCCTTATCCCTGGAACTGCACTGTACCAGATGCTTCTGGTCATACGGCACAAGTTCAATCAGCTTCTTCGGACAGGCCGCAATACATTTTCCGCACGCCTTACATTCTTCCTGATCCACAACGGCAACACCGTCCACGATATGGATGGCGTCAAACGGACAGGCCTTCACACAGCTTCCTTCACCAAGACATCCGTAATTACAGGACTTCGGCCCTCCTGCCTGCATCATGTTCACCATCACACAGTCATTCAGTCCATGGTACTCATAGTCCTTACCTGCTTTATCACAGGTTCCTGCACATTTCACAAATGCAATCTGCCGTGCCTGTGAACCGGCTTCCACGCCCATGATGGCTCCGATCTTCTCCGCAACCGGCGCACCGCCTACCGGACAGCCGCCAATCTCGGCCTCGCCCTTGACGATGGCCGCCGCAAGACCGGAACATCCCGCATAACCGCAGCCGCCGCAGTTATTACCCGGAAGCACTCCTGTAATGGCTTCCTCTCTCTCGTCTACCTCTACCGCAAATTTCTTGCCTGCAACTCCCAGGAACACACCAATGAACAGACCGGTGCCGCCCACGATCACAGCAGCAATGATAATACCTGTAATACTCATCGTACGCTCCCTCCTATATCAGTCCCGAGAATCCACAGAACGCAATCGCCATAAGAGTTGCTGTCACCAGCACAATCGGCGTTCCCTGGAAGGACTCTGAAATGTCGTTGTATTCAATCTTCTCCCGGATTCCCGCCATGATTACAATCGCAATTAAGAATCCGACAGATGTTCCGATACCATTTATTACGCCCTGAAGGACACTGTATTCCTTCTGTACGTTCGTCAATGCCACACCAAGTACCGCACAGTTTGTCGTAATCAGAGGCAGATATACGCCCAGCGCATTATAAAGCGGCGGCATTGCCTTTTTTAAGAACATCTCAACAAACTGAACCAATGCCGCGATAATCAGAATGAATACGATCGTCTGCAGATATTCAAATCCAAGCGGCATTAAGATAAACTTATAAATCAGACTTGTGACAAGGGAAGCGATCGTGATAACGAACACTACCGCTCCGCCCATGCCGGCCGCAGTATCCACTTTCTTGGATACGCCGAGGAATGGACAGATTCCCAGGAACTGGCTGAGTACAACGTTATTCACAAGGGCTGATCCAATTGCAATAATCAATAATTCTTTCATCTATGTACCCCTCCTACTTTTCATTTCCTGTCGGGAAAACTTTACCGCTGCACGAACCGTTTCCGCAGGAAGCACAGCCTTCCTGGCATCCTGCTGATTCCACGACCTTCTTGCCCTTCTTCGCCGCATTGTTCCTTACCTTGTTCTGCAAAGCCACAAGGAAGGCCAGCACAAGGAAGGCTCCCGGCGGAAGGATAAAGATCGTCACCGGCACATAGCCGCCTTTCCCTGCCGCAGCATCCGCCAGCGGAAGAATCTGCTGTCCGAAGACGGCTCCCGTACCAATGATCTCGCGCACAAGGCCGATGGCCGTCAGGCCCACGGTAAATCCAAGTCCCATACCTACGCCGTCGAAGATTGAAGGCAGAACAGGATTCTTAGACGCATAACTCTCGGCACGGCCAAGGATGATACAGTTTACCACAATCAGCGGAATGTAAATTCCAAGCGATGCATACAGGCTCGGAACAAAACCTTCTAACAGGAACTGCACAATCGTTACAAATGAAGCCACGACTACGATGAACGCCGGCATTCTGACAGAATCCGGGATGATCTTACGCAGCATGGAAATCAGCATATTGGACAGCACAAGCACGACCGTAGTAGAAAGGCCCATGCCTACGCCGTTAATGGCGGACGTTGTTACCGCCAGGGTCGGACACATACCCAACATCAGAACGAAGGTAGGGTTTTCTTTGACCAGACCGTTATAGATTCTTTCGGTACAATTATTCATCTTACTACCTCCTATTGAAATGCTGCCTGATAATATCCAAGCGCTGCATTAACTGCACCCGTCACAGATCTCGACGTGATGGTTGCGCCGCTTAATGCATCAATGGGTTCTCCGTCTCCGCCATCCTTGGATACCACAAACTTCTCTGTCTGTTTTCCTTCATACTGTCCATAGAATGCGGGTTCCGCCGCTTTCATTCCAAGTCCCGCCGTCTCATTGATGGACAGTATGGACACACCGTTCACGGTGCCGTCGCTGGTGATGCCTACCGTAACCTTGATACTTCCTCCGAACCCATCCTTGTCCGTCGCAGTGACAACGTATCCCATGTCGCCCACGGTACAGGCTTCATCAATGGTTCCATTGACTCCCATATCGGCAATGGCCTGCTCTGCCGCCGCCTGATCAAGATCTATCTGTTCAAAATCGCTGATATCCGCCTCCGGAAATACCTTCTGCCACGCCTCTTTCTTGGCAGTCTCCTGCGCCTGGGCGATAGGCGCTTTCGTAATCTCATACACCAGGCCAAGGCCAAGGCCCGCAACCAGTGTGATCAAAGTCAGAATCAATGTATTCTTCACTATTTTATTCATTATTTCTCTCCTCCTTTACCAAATGGTTTTGGAAGAGTAACCCTTTCGATCAACGGAACGATCAGGTTACTGATGATGATCGCATAAGATACGCCTTCCGCCGAACCGCCGAAGAGCCGGAACAGCCCCGTCAGTATACCAAGAAGCATTCCATAGACAATCTGCCCCTTCTTCGTAATCGGCGACGTCACATAGTCGGTTGCCATGAACCATGCACCCAGCATCAGACCGCCCCCGCAAAGGTGTGCGGTAATATACTGAGGATCAAAGAATCCTACCTCCGGATTCGCAAAATGTCCGAAGATACCGATAAATACCACGAAAGTCGCAATATAGGTTCCCGGAATCCGAAGATCAATAATCCCCGTCATAATCAGGAAAATCGCTCCGATAATGACAGCGATCACAGACGTCTCGCCAATGGTTCCCGGAATCCGTCCGATCAGCATACTCATACTGTCTACCATCTCGCCGCTCTTCAACTGCGCCAGCGGGGTAGGCCCCGTTACGCCGTCATAGACGAATGTCGTCATCTGGCTGGTAAATGAAATCAGCAGGAAACATCTTGCTCCAAGAGCCGGGTTCATAAAGTTCTGTCCAAGACCTCCGAAAAGCTGCTTTACGATCAGAATCGCAAAGATACCGCCAAGCACGCCCATCCACCACGGTGCGGTAGGAGGCATATTCAGCCCCAGCAAGAGTCCGGTCACGACCGCACTGAAATCATTGATCGTGATCTTCTTATGCATTAATTTCTCATATATGTATTCCGTCAGAACCGATGATGCCGTCGTACAGATCAACATCACCAGGGCTGACACTCCAAAGTTCCAGATACCAAAGACAGAAGCCGGAAGTAACGCAATGGTCACATACAGCATGATCTTACCCGATGTGTCTTTGGAACGTATGTGTGGTGAAGATGACATTTTTAACTTGTTCTCACTCACGTT
>CAJTVY010000082.1 GCA_910579925.1 uncultured Dorea sp. | reverse complement strand
AGTATCGCAGAAATAATGGATATTTCATACAGCTATGTAAAGCTGCTTCACACAAGGGCTTTAAAAGTTCTGCGCGAAATAATATATGATCAAACATCTTGACAAACATACTAGTGTGCTGACCACATTATATCTGGCGAAACTCCGCAGGATATTCGCTCATCAGCAAGGCGGATTTTCGACGGCGTAGCGGTGGCTACGGATAGAAAATCCAACGCAGCAGATGGGCGGATAGACAAGGATGTTTGACTGAATATAATGTGGTCAGCACACTAGACGTATGTGAAAGAGGAACTCAAACATAGCAAGGAATAAGCATCTAGAAGATGCCGGTGGGTTCGCAAACAGCCATGCCTTGCGTCCGGCCGCAAATGGTCGGATACAGGTCTTACAGTCATTGTTTGAGATCGGAATACGCCCGTCTTCCAGATATGTCTCCAGATATGTTCTCTGGTTTGTTGTATAAGTAAGGGCTTTTTTGAGAGATTCATTGGCAGTATACTTTGCACGGATCTCTTCTACCCATGCCCAAAACCCTTCCAGGACAGGCCTGCTCAACTCCTGGCGCATTTGCTGACGCTTCTCGGAAGGGAATGCTTTCAGTTTTTTTCGATCTGGAAAAGGCGGTCACACCATTCCCGTCCCTTGGCTCCTTGTGGTATAAGGAAAGTATATCAATTGACTGAGAAAGACTCACTACGGTATGTTTTGTACCGCTTACTTATTTTCCCCTATTGGGCCGTAAGATAATCTCTGATTTTTTCTCCCGGAAAATGAAAAAAGCCTAGTGTAGTGTCCGCATTATATCTGGTGAAACTCCGCAGGATATTCGCTAGATATAATGTGGTCAGCACACTAGTCCCAATACACCGATTGAACTAAGCCTTATGGAATGGAGTATAGGGGATTCGAACCCCTGGCCTCAACAATGCGAATGTTGCGCGCTCCCAACTGCGCTAATACCCCATATCATGATTATATCACTATTTTCTTCAGAAGAAAAGAAAAATTTGAAAAAAATATATAGTATACGGTGTCGTTCATTTTTAACCATATGACGCAGAATGGATTTTCAATCTGCAAGGCGGCTGAACGAGGCGGTGGCTGTTGTCACAAGGAGGGACCCGCTTGCGGGAGGATTCCGTATGACCTGAGCGTTGAGTGAAGCCAACGATGCAGATGGAAATCCAGGCAAGTCATCTGGGGAAATATGAACGGTACATTAGGCAAAGGTAACAGGACAGATTGCTGAACTGTTACTTTCGAAGGGGCTGCATTACAATGAGCCCTTTAAGTTATCATTTATCGCTTGGCTTTCCGGTATCCGGCTTCCTCGGCCTCTTTCTCGGTACGGAAGATTACCAGATTCTTCGAATCTTCCATTTCCTCATATGCCGCCTGTCCAGGACAATGATAAATCTTCGATCTAGAATTTCCTCTGATTTCTCCCTCCACCGTCTCATCCTGACCGTCTTTATTTTCTCCCGCCTGGCTGTCCCCAGTCGCATAATCAATCACAACCCCAGGCTGAACGTTATAGACAAACACATTAAAGGAAATTGCTTCTCCATCATCTTCAACAGAATATGCTTCCATCTGCACGCCGTCTGCCAGCAGGTTATCTCCCTTGAAAACCGGAGTAACCCTGTATAAGACATGATGATCTGTTTCCTTTACATAATCTGCAACCATATTTTCAAATGGAAGCATCCCATCTACGTTCATATAACGAGTCCCTGTAATCAGATTCTTCTCATTCGCATTCTCCCCAGATAACTGATATCCGATCAGATGACACCTGTTATACAGATTTTTTCCGTCCACATGTTCATATTGGATAGAATGCCATCCGGTGGGTTTCACGTGGCTTATGCTTCCTCTCTCCCCAGTTGGCATAAGGTCCGTTCCCACACTTGCATAAGCAACGCCGCACCTTCCCAGACTGTCCAGCTCACTGTACGTCTCAAATGAATGCTCGCCGGAATCTTCACCTGAAAAAATCGGTTCGTTTTCATTAATTTCCACATAAGGCGCCCCTGAATACTCTGGCACGTCTTCCAGAGAAATGCTTTCTGTCGTGCGCTGGGTCCCTAGCTTCTGTTCCTCTTCACAAGCTGTCAGAAACAGACAGCAAAGTACAGATAGCAGCCAATAATACACTTTCCTACTTACATTCCACTTATGCCTCTTGATCATACCTTCCGATATACCTCCTTTGTGATCCGCTCATGAGAGTAACCTTTAAACTCCTCTGTTCTGTCTAATATCCAGTTCCCATCTGACAGAATGCCGGATAAAAAGAAATCTGCAGGATAACATCGGTTCCATTTATATAAGATTAAAGTCTCAATCTTCTGCACGTAATCATTTATATCCATATCTTCCGCAAAACAAAAATCCCCTTCTCCCGCATCCTTGAGGGAATTCTCCGAGACGATAATCTCTGCTCCTTCATCATCCTTAAATAACCTGGCTGAATATTCATTCATATACAGCCTTTTCCCTCTGCATTCCTGAAGCAGATTCTCCCTCATGATCCGGTCCTGACTCTGGCGCCGTCCATGAAACATCATACCATTCTTCTCATCCACACATACGACTGCAATCATTATACGATTCCCTCTGATTCCTTTCTCATAATACTTCCTAATTTTATCATTTTCTTCACTTAATAACAATAAGTTTATATTTCAGCCAGAGAGCAGTTCCATTCTCTACAGAATGTTAATTGAAAGAGAAGGCGATCAATAGCTGTTATTTATTAGTTAGATATTCTAATTTTATATCTTGACTTTCCCGTTATGTGTAAAGTGTATAATCAGAAGAGATTAAATGGCAGATTCTGGTGTGCTGACCGCATACCAGTGTACAGAGCGGAGGAAGTGGATGGAAGGAAAGATTAATATACGGGAATTTTACGACGTACTGGACAGTTTGTACGAGAAGAAAGAGATGGACCAAGTGGAACCTTATCTGCTTGAGACTCTTTCAAGAGCCGGTAATCTTAAAGACCTGGAGGGGGTGGTTTCAGTCTGTAATGAACTTGGTGGACTGTATCGTGCCATGAGGCGCACAGACGAAGCGCTTTGGACTTATGAGAAGGTAATGGAAGGGCTTGAGCAGATGGGTTTGAAGGGAACGAGCAACTATGCGGCGGCGCTGATTAATCTTGGCAATGTGTATATTGCCCGGAAGTCTTATGAGAAAGCATACGACATCGACCGGCAGGCTCTTAAAATACTGGAAAGGCTTGGAGGCGAGGCATATCAGACAGCCGCGTTATGCAACAATATGAGCGCCGCCCTGCGGGAACTTGGCCAGACAAAAGAGGCGCAGAATATGGCGCTGCGGGCAATAGAGATTATAGGAGAACTGCCGGAGTGTATGGGTGAACTGGCCACTTCTTATACAAATCTGGGGCAGGCCCAGGCCAAAGAATATGCCTTTTCGGATGCCAGACAGAATCTTATGCATGCACTGCAGTTATATGAGAAAAGCAGCGGAGACAGGGATATTCATTATGCGAACGCAGTGTATGCGCTTGGGAATTTGGACGATGTACAAGGGTATTATGAGAATGCCGAAGAGAGGTATATCCGGGCCGCAAAACTGATAGAGCGGGATTTTGGGCATACCTGTGATTACGATCAGATCATGGAGGATTTGCAGAGAGTCAGAAGGAAGGTGAAGAAGGTTGAAGGGAATGGAATTATCCCATAGTTTTTATGAATTCTGTAAAGAACAATTATTTGCCGGCGGCTTGGAATTGATTCGGGGTTATGCAGCTTTAGGGCTGGTAGGAGAGGGATCGGAATGCTATGGCTATGATGACGAGTTGTCACAGGACCATGATTTTGGCCCTGATTTCTGTATCTGGATACCGGAGAGAGTCTATCAGGAGTGCGGCGGCAGGTTAGAGGAGGCATATGAGGCATTACCTGGGATATACCGCGGATATCCCAGGAGTAAGTCAAGACAGACGGTTATCAGACGCGGTATCATGACGATCGAAGGATTCTACAAAAAATATACCGGAATCCGGCACATTCCGGTTGATGTCAAGGAATGGTTCCAGATTCCTCAAGGTTTCCTGGCCGTTGCGACAAACGGCGCTGTATTTGAGGATCCATATGGAGAGTTTACACGCAGGCGCAATCATCTGCTTGCCTATTATCCAGAAGATGTGATTCGAAAAAAACTGGCCGCAAAAACAGTAGCCATGGCACAGTCTGGACAATATAATTATGTGCGCTGCTGCCGAAGAGGAGAATGGGAGAGCGCATATCTGGCCGGCAGTGAGTTCGTGAAGGCTGCGCTTTCTGTGATTTATCTTCTGAATAAGAAATACATGCCCTTCTATAAATGGGCGTTTCGGGGAACGGATTCTCTGACAGAACTTAGGAACGTGGCTGTCGATCTGAAAGCCTTTATCCACTTAGAAGATACCTCAAAGAATGCTATACAGAAAAGAATTCTGATAGAAAATATATGTAATGAAGTAATCCGTGAACTTAAGCAGAGGGGCTACTCTACCAGTAACGGTGATTTCCTTGAACCCCATGGAAATTCCATTATGAGCGGTATTCAGGACAGATGGCTTCGAAGTCTGCATGTTATGGCGGACTATGATTAGAAAGAAAGGATAGAATATGGCAGAAAACAGAGAATATAACTCCAAAGACGAATTGATAAAACAGATAATTTCAGAAGAATATAAGATGTTTTCTGAGGTGTCAAACATTGGCGGCCGGGCTTCCTGCCAGGATGATTTTGATACTTTCTATATTATGCGTTATGCTCAACACGGCATTTTTACAGAAAATACGCTGAAAAGCTATCTGAAAGATATAGAAGATGCACAAAAGGCCAGACGGAATCTGATTACAGAAAAATATTCCTGGATGATGGAAGAAACTGATCCGGTCTGGTTTGAAGAAAAATTAAGGTTACATCTTCCTCAGGTCAGCGGTCGAAAGATGCGTCTGGTGGAAAGTATGACGATTACTTTTATGAATTGTTATGAGCATGTGAAAAAACAGTATCCCAATATGCTGGCCTGGGGGCGTAATCCATATGACAATCAGGGCGGCGCTTCTATACGTCTGTATTTTTCCGGAGAACTTAAGACGTGGTCGGAGGCCACTCTGCAGCTGGCTTGCCAGGATATTATTTCACATCTCGAGAAACATGAAAATCCAGTGCGTATGATCTATGAAAAAATAATGGATTTTTATAGTCGCATGCTGACCAATTGCGATTCAGAGTAAGGCGCACGAAAAGGAAAAAGAAGTACAGGGTAGAATTCCCGTTAAGGGAAAGGGGAAAATTCAGTAAAAACTGTAAAAAAAAGGCTGTAGGTTTTTCCAGACGCCAGATAGAAGGTTAAAGGGGATTTTCAATATAAAAATTGCACAAAAATAAAGAGAAAAAAAGGGTAAAATGTACGATATTGACTTTGACCAATAGGGAAATGATACCCTAAATATGGAATAAATAATGTAACTGCCAGATATCGAAAACAGTTACTTCAGGAGGATTAAGAAAGGAGGAGACAATGAGATATTACGGCGAAGAAGCTTTGGGAATGGTTGAAACACTGGGCATGGTTCCGGCTTTAGAAGCGTGTGATAAGATGCTGAAAGCGGCTGATGTCGAATTGGTCTCGTATGAAAATGTGGGCTCTACTCTGGTGACGATTTTGGTCAAGGGTGACGTAGCTGCCTGCAGGGCGTCTGTGGATGCCGGTAAGAGAGCCGCAGAACAGATCGGCAAGGTGACGGCGGTGCATGTGATACCTAGACCGATTCAGATCATCGGTGATATCGTATCCTGTCACGATGTAGACATTTATTAATACATAGGGAGAGGGAAGACTTATGGCTAAATATAATGCATTAGGCATGATAGAGACGTTTGGTCTTGTGTTTGTACTAGAAGCCGCTGATGCGATGGTAAAAGCCGCTGACGTGGAGCTGGTGGGTTATGAAAACACAGCTTCCGGCTATATCTCAGTGCTGGTTGCAGGAGACATTGCGGCATGCCAGAGTGCGGTAGATGCCGGTGTGAAGGCGGTGAAGGATATGGAAGGCAATCTGTACAGTTCTGTAGTGATTGCAAGCCCGCATCCGGATCTGTACAAGATTACGGAGCGTTACCGGTTGGATAAACTCCTTCCGCAAAAAGAGTAGAACGCTAAAGGGAAGGAGACGACATGAATATTATCGACAATGATCTGCTCTCCATCCAGGAAGCCAGGATACTGGCTGAAAATGCAGCGATGGCAAAAAAGCAGCTTGCCCAATTCTCTCAGGAAAAGCTTAACGCCATTGTGGAAGGAATGCTTGACGCAGTAGTTACGCATCTGGGAGAACTCGCCTTATTGTCCCATGAGGAGACAGGTTACGGGAAGGCAGAAGACAAGGCTGCAAAGAATTATTTTATCTGTGAATCGGTAAGACGAAAGATCCGCAATATGAAATGCGTCGGATTTATAGAGGAAGATGCAGATAACTGTACGGCGAAAGTGGGAGTGCCCCTGGGAGTGATCGCAGCGCTGGTGCCGTCTACCAATCCGGTATCTACGACCATTTTCAATGCGGTGATTGCGGTAAAAGCGGGCAATGCCATTATCTTTTCCGCACATCCAAGAGCAGTTAAGACAGTCGGAAGAACATTGGACATATTAATCAAGGCCGCCTGCGAACACGGTATGCCGGAACATGGGATATCTTATCTTCACGCGGTGGACAGGGAAGGAACCAATACCCTGATCAGGCATCCTGAGGTGAATCTGATCCTGAATACCGGAGTTC
>CAJTVY010000081.1 GCA_910579925.1 uncultured Dorea sp. | reverse complement strand
ACTTGCTCAAATTAATCTCTGCCATCTTTCATAATCTCCTTTTTTCATAGTATACGGATGATAACCATCTACGGATACCTGTACTGCATGGAACCCATGGTATATCATCCCGGAAGCCTGATCTTGCGCTTCCTCTGATAAATAGTATACATAATAAATCAATAAAATCAATAAAAATCATGTAAATTTTTCAAAAAAGATAAAAAATTAACAATCTCTTCTTACTTTTACAATATTCCGCCAACCGACAGGAACAGCGGTGCAAATACCAGAGAAACCACCGTCATCAGCTTGATCAGAATGTTAATTGACGGCCCCGACGTATCTTTAAACGGATCCCCCACCGTATCTCCAACTACCGCCGCCTTGTGAGCCTCGCTTCCCTTTCCGCCGTGGGTCCCGTCTTCAATATATTTCTTCGCATTATCCCAGGCGCCGCCCGCATTGGACATAAAGACTGCCATCATCACACCGGTCACAAGGGCTCCTGCCAGCAGACCGCCTAAGGATGCAGGGCCTAACAGAAGTCCCACTGCCAGAGGGGCAAGCACCGCCATAATTCCAGGCACCAGCATCTCCTTTAACGCCGCCGTGGTCGAGATGGCAACGCAGGACTTGTAGTCCGGCCGCTCCGTCCCTTTCATGATTCCCGGTTTCTCACGAAACTGCCGCCTTACTTCCTCAATCATCTTGTAGGCTGCCTTTGATACAGATTCCATGGTCATGGCAGAGAACAGGAAGGGAAGCATACCGCCGATAAACAGTCCGATAATCACGCGGCTGTCCAGAAGGTCAATATTCTTAAGCTGTACCGCCTCCGCATAGGAAACAAACAGAGCAAGCGCTGTCAGCGCCGCAGAACCGATGGCAAATCCCTTCCCCATGGCTGCCGTGGTATTGCCGACTGCATCCAGCTTATCGGTAATCTTACGCACTTTTTTATCAAGCCCAGACATCTCCGCAATACCGCCTGCGTTATCTGCAATCGGCCCATAAGCGTCTACGGCCACCGTGATGGCTGTTGTAGACAACATGCCAACCGCCGCCAGTGCAATCCCATATAACCCGCAGAACTGGTACGCCACAAAGATTCCTGCACTGATCAGCAGAATCGGAATTCCCGTAGACTTCATACCTACGGCAAGACCGCTGATAATCGTTGTCGCAGGTCCTGTCTCGGACTGTTCTGCAATCTCTTTCACAGACTTATAATCTCCGGATGTATAGACTTCTGTAATAATCCCGATCAGAAGCCCCACAATCAGTCCTGCGACAATGGCGATAGCCGCATTGAAATCTTTGAAAAAATACTGGCTGAATACAAAGGCCGCCACCAGAACCAAAGCGCTTGCTACATAGGATCCCATTTTCAGCGCTTTATGCGGATTGGAATTCTCGTCTCCTTTTACAAAAAATGTCCCCAGTATGGAGGCAATCAGTCCAAGCCCTGCAATCATCAGCGGATAGACCGCACCCTCTGCCTTATAATAGACAATTCCAAGAGTCAGCGCCGATATCAGCGCCCCCACATAGGATTCAAACAGATCTGCTCCCATTCCGGCAACATCACCTACATTGTCCCCCACGTTGTCTGCAATAACCGCCGGATTCCTGGGATCATCCTCTGGAATTCCCGCTTCTACCTTGCCTACCAGGTCTGCTCCCACATCTGCCGCTTTTGTATAGATTCCACCGCCCACGCGTGCGAACAGTGCAATAGAAGAAGCGCCCAGGCTGAACCCTGACAGTACGTCTACATTTCCGGTAATCAGATAGATCGTACTTACGCCGAGAACCCCCAGTCCTGCCACGCACATTCCCATCACCGCTCCACCAGAGAAAGCAATGGAAAGCGCACGGTTCATTCCGCTCTCTTTTGCTGCATTGGCAGTCCTTACGTTCGCCTTCGTTGCCACGCTCATGCCAAAATATCCCGCCAGCGTTGAAAATACTGCGCCCACGACAAAGCAGACCGCTGTAATCCAGTTGCCGATTCCGACTCCGATCAGTACAAACAGCACGACCACAAAGAAAACAAGTATCTTATACTCAGCTGTCAGAAATGCCTGTGCTCCTTCGCTGATGGAAGCCGCAATCTCCTTCATCCTCTCAGTTCCTGCATCCTGCCTGTTCACCTTCGCCGCCAGAACAGCCGCAAAAATAAGTGCGACAATTCCCAGAATTAGAACCACATTCAAGAAAATTTCCATAATTCATCCTCCCATAGACTTATTTACTTCTATCTTATCATATATGCATAAATTGTCTACAGTTTTTTAATAATTATCGTTGTTTTTCACATTTTTCTCTATGCAGTCCTATCGGCATATGATCACCTTAATGGCCATGGCCTCCGTGATGACCATTCTGCCGGCATGCGCCTTCATTCTGCGTTGCAGATTCGTCCTGTGAGTCTGCCCCGTCCTGTACAGATTCTCCGCGATACATATCCGTCTCACCTTCATTCTGTATCCCGCTGCTGTCCTGGGTTGTGTAGGGATCTGACGACGCAGTTCCATGATGCCTTCCGCACCCATGCCCGTTCCCATTGTGTAATGCATTTCCGTTCTGCACAAAATTCTCTGTATTTCCCGCCAGTTCCTCAATCCATTCCCAGATCTGGTTCATCGTAAGCCCCTTGACATCCTGCGGCGTCACAGACGGATCTAACGCCTGTAACTCGAGAAAAGCCTGGTATCTTCCAAGAGTCATTCCCGCCTCATGGGCCGCCTTTGCCTCTCCGTGACTTCCCGAAGAGCAATGAACGCTTCCATAAGAAGAGGCGCATGTATGGAGACATGACAGCATCTCCCTCTGCTTTCCCTCTGCCCCGGATACCGCAATGGCAATACAGGTATCCTCTGCCAGATAAGCCTCCCTTCTCTCCAGATCCAGAATCTTATCCAGTGCATCCCGATAATCCATGAAACGGACATTCAAAGAAGACATAAGATCCTGTCCGTCATCATTATAAGTATCAACCGTAACAACACGATCGAACCTGTTCACGCCAAGTTCCACAGAGGGATTCACATCCACGCTGATCGAAGATACTGGTATAAAGAACAGGAAATAGCCGCTGCTTCCCATCAGAATAAACAACAGGCAGGCCATGGCCGCCGCCAGCCGCCAGTAAGGAAATGCCGTTTTCTTTCTGTACCCGACCGTCTTCCTGGCAAGAAATTCTCGCGTGTGCCTTTTGATCTGTTCATCTGCATGGACGCTGTCAAATGCTTCCCTAAGCCGTCTGTCACTCAATATCCCTCACCTCCCAGCTTCTCTTTCAGCAGCCGTTTCGAACGTGTCAGAAGCGTATAGACCGTATTCACGTTCTTTCCCAGAATACGTCCGATCTCAGCCGCAGAGTAATCCTCATAATAGTGCAGATATACCACATTCCTGTACTTTACAGGCAAAGAAAGGACCGCTGCCAGCACTTCACTGTGCTCTGGCACCTGGTCCTCCATCTGCCCCGTCCACTCCTCTAACGGAACGGTATGACTGTGAAAAAAGCTTTTGAGCAGATCCTTACAGGCATTTAGCGTCACCCGAATGAACCACGCTTTTTCATGTTCAGCATTTTCAAATACAACGGAACTTAGGACATACTTCAAAAACACTGTCTGAAATATGTCCTCGGTATCATGATAATTCTTCAGATGTATCATACAGAGACGCTGGATCGTGTCCGCATACTGCTCCAACGCCCTGTTTACCTCCTGTTCGCTCCGCACAATAGAACCTCATCTCTTATCTGTGGTGTCTGCCGCCATGACCGCCGCCGTGATGACCGCCGTAACCGCCGCCGGATGACCAGTTGTCGCAATATCCGTCGCCATTGTTATCCACATACCCATAGCCCTGACTGCCGCTCCATCCTGCTGTCGTTGTGGTTGTTGTCTGGCTTCCCTGGTAACTCTGGCTGCCGCCGGAATAGCTCTGACCACCGCCGGAATAACTTGGTGTCTGAGTTACCACAGGTCTCTCGGATACATACCCGGAGATGTTGGCGCTCGTTCCGTAGTTACCACAGAAATTCGTTGGACATCCATTTGTAACAGGACAGTTCACATTCTGATAATTACAGAACCCACTGCCGCTTCCACCGTAGAAGCAACGGGCTTCTATCGGTTTCTCCGCAAATGCCACAATTCCGCCAAGGGAAAGAGCCAACACAAAAACCAGGGCAATTGTTACAATTTTCTTCATGTTCTTCCTCCATTCTACTACTCTTTTTATCATGTTCTCCCGGATCATTACTGACCTCTACTTATAATACGACCCAGGAGTGGAAAACCATTCAAAAAATTTTATTTATTTTTTTCTTTTGCAAGCAGCGCGGCGCCGATTGCCCCGGCGTATCTGCCCCGCTCTGTCGGCTCCACCGTCTGTCCGATCTTTTCGGATAATATTTTCGTAAAATACTGACTCTCGCTTAAGCCTCCCGTCAGAATAATCCTTTTCGAAAGATTCTTCCTCTGGCTTAACTGCGCCACCTTCGCAGCAACAGAATCCACCACCCCTGCCGCAATGTCTTCCCGCTTTCTTCCTTCCCCGATGTAATTGATCACCTCGGATTCCGCAAACACTGTACACAAAGAACTGATCGGAAGGACGCATCCGGCGCAAGCCATATCGAACAATTCCTTAAGCGTAACCCCCAGCCGGTTTGCCATAATCTCCAAGAACTTTCCCGTTCCGGCGGAACACTTATCATTCATGAGAAAATCCTGAACCATGCCGTTGTGTACCAGGATAACCTTCGTATCCTGTCCGCCTACGTCAATAATAGTACAGTCGTCTCCCGCCATCTCCCGTCCGCCTCTTGCATGGCAGGTAATCTCCGTGATCACATGGTCTGCGAAATCAACAGCCACTCTTCCATATCCGGTGGCCACCACCTTCGTATCCTCCGCAAGGACGTCAATGCCCTTCTCAAGTAGTTTTTCCTTAATTGTCTGGGTTGTTTCCTTGCTGCTCCATCCTGTAGGAAGAACGAACTCTAATTCCTTGTCTCCGACTGCCGCGACCTTAGATGCCGTGGAGCCAATATCAATCCCTATATAATTCATGTCATTTACCTCAAATCTAAGGAACTGTTAAGAAACTGCAGACAGCCTGCCTCCAGGCGATCTACAGTCTCTAACAATATCTGTCCCTTTTCGGGTTCACATCCCGCTCAATCTCTGCAATCGTAAGTATCTCAATCCCGTGTTCTTCTACACAGGACTTAATTGCTCCCAGATCCTCCTCCTTCACCAGAAGGGATACTCCGCAGCACTTACTGGCAGCCCGGGGCGTGGGCGCAATTACCGCCCTCACCCCCAGAACCTTTAGTTCCCTATGCAGACGCATTGCATTATCATGATTGGGAAATAAAACATAATGCTGTATCTCTGGCATATGTAAACTTCCTTCTTAATTGTTCAGCATTTCAATAAATGCGCTTACCCTGGTGCGTAACTGCTGTGCATCACTGTCCGTATAATCGGTCTCGATTCCAAGTACCGGGATTCCCGCATCTTTCAGGGCACGTTCTACCAGATAACCTTCTGTATCGTACAGATTACAGAACTTCAGATTTACATCAATGATGCCGTCCGCTTTATATTCCTTCGCAAGACGCAGGATATCGTCGATTCTTCCGGTATTTGGCGTGAAGCAGGCACAGTTAATATTCATGTATCTCTCTGCGAGAGCCCTAATCTGATCAGAAACTTCTGTCTTTGTCTCATCCACCAGATGTTCAAAGTAACGCGTACCTGTACACATCTCCTCACAGACAACTGCGCCGCCGCTTGTCTCAACGATGTTATGGAGTTTCCAGTTCGGGATCGCAAGGGGCGTTCCCGTCAGAAGGATCCGCTTCGTTCCTGCCGGAACCACGCTGACATTGTCTTTCACCCGCTGATCAAGTTCATCACACAATGCGTTGGTCATCTTTGTAAATCTTCCCGGATCATCGTAGAATGCAATCTGTGAGATCAACAGAGCGTCGCATCCGCTGATGGGCAGATTCTCATTCTTCCGCAGTTCGTACAGACGCTCTAACGCCTTCCTCTTGCCGTTGATTAACCGGATGCTGTCCGAAAGCTTCTTTGCAGTAATCTGGTTGCCGGTAAATTCTTCTACGGCAGTCTTAAACGTCTCGATCTCTTCTGCCCATGCCTTTACGTCCTTGGCCCGCTTCATCTGCGGAAGATCCATGATGTGGATCGGCACATCCTCGCCTAAGATCTCCCACGCCTTCTTCTTGCCGTCACAGGTCGTCTCACCCACATACATATCGGCAATTCTGAAGAAGGGGCAGGTGCGGTCAAGCCTTGCGCCTACAGAAGCCTTGATCAGAGGGCAGGTATTAGTCGGAAGCACCTTCTCCCCGCCCGGAACCCAGAACTGAGACCCGCCGCATAACCCTGTGGCAATTGCGTCTGCCGCAAATACAATCTCATCGGGCACATAGACGCAGAATGTCCCGAACACTTTGCCGCCCTTCTTCTGATGCTCGATCAGTTCCGCCGGCCGGATTCCGTGGATATCCGCTACCACCATATTATAATAGTCCATCCCCTCCGGACGGTTCTCCTGTGACAGGTACACATCTCCGAACGCCTGCGGAAGAACCGCACATAACTGGTCGTGGGTCTCCAGATCCATCCCCAGTTCTTCCCACATCTTGCGATAATCAGCCATAAATAAATCCTCCTTTGTATCTCTAATACTGATAGAATAACCGTAACACGTCTGACTGATCCGGGCAATGGATTCATGATGGAATTCCCATTGTTTTTTATCATATATTACATAAATTTATTGATTTTATCTATAAGCTTCTGCTAAAATAAAACCTCCCTGATTCCCTCAAGGCACCGATCAATCTCTTCCACACTGTTCTCCATGCCGAAGGCAAACCGTACCGTCCCCTGTGGAAAGGTGCCAAGGGTATGATGGGCCATCGGTGCGCAATGAAGTCCGACTCTCGTCATAATCCCATATTCCTGTTCCAGTTCAAATGCAATGATCCCATTGTCCTTTTTCAGAAAGTCCAGGGAAACCACCGCAACCCGGTCCCGGATTCCCTGTTTTCCCACAATACGAATATGCGGGTATTCCGAAACCCGTTCCAGAAAATACTGTGTCAGTTCCATCTTCCGCCTGTGAATCGTCTCAATCCCAGTCTCTTCTATATAAAAAAG
>CAJTVY010000080.1 GCA_910579925.1 uncultured Dorea sp. | reverse complement strand
CTGCGACCTCCTGGTCCCAAACCAGGCGCTCTAGCCAAGCTGAGCCACACCCCGCCACTATATATTTCCTGTACCCGATTGTCACATTTCTTCTATATCTCCGTGACACAAAAGTTATTATATAGTAATATCCGTCGCTTGTCAACAACTTTTTTATTTTTTTCCAACTTTTTCTCTGATTTCTGCAAAATATTACAAATACTCTTGTGAAATATCCACTTTTCCCCCCTCGTCCAGTTCCATAACCATATAACTGGGCCTGCGTCCCTCCTGCCGCGGATACGCAACGCTCCCTGGATTCAACGTAATCAGATCCGCCTCCTGGGTGAGGGACGGCTTATGCGTATGCCCATACATCACAATATCCGCTCCCCGCTCCCGCGCCTCTTGCTTCAGCCTCTCTTCTCCCAATGCCACATAGTAATAATGTCCGTGGGTAATAAAGACATGATGTCCCATAACCTCAAATTCTTCCTCCTGTGGGAGGTCCGTGAAGAAATCATTATTCCCCCTTATAATATGGGACGGACAGTCTGCAAGTGCGGCTATATAATCCTCACCGCCCTCCGTATCTCCAAGATGAATCAGCATATCCACAGGCCGTATCTCCTCCAGGATCTTCTGAAGATTCTTATGAGACTTATGCGTATCGCTAATAATCAATATTTTCATACTTTCTCACCATCCACTTATTTACCGTCTCTCAAGGATTGTCCGCATCTTTCGAAGCCCTTCGCCCCGGTGGCTTAATTCATTCTTCTTTTCAGGCGTAAGCTGCGCACTCGTACATCCATACTCCGGCAGAAAGAAAATAGGATCATAGCCGAATCCATTTTCTCCGGCAGGACGATACCCTATGATGCCCTCCATCGTGCCCCTGACTACCTCGCTGCTCCCGTCCGGGAAGACAGCCGCAATGGCACACACAAACCTTGCCGTACGCTCTTCATCCGGAACGCCCGCAAGCCGATCAATCAAAGTCTGATTCTTAATGTCATACGAGGTATCCTCCCCCATATACCGCGCAGAATATATCCCCGGCTCCTTGTTCAGATAATCAATCTCCAGACCGGAATCATCGGCCAATATCACTGCCTCCTCATAGCCCGGCGCTTTTCCCGCCGCTTTTGCAACCTCCGTTGCCTTAATCAGTGCGTTTTCTTCAAATGTCGTTCCGTCCTCTACTACATCCGCTTCAATTCCCGCCTCCCGCAAAGAGAGAATCTGTGCGCCAAGATCCTCAAGAATCATTCGAATCTCCACCATCTTATGCTCGTTTCCCGTTGCAAATATGATCTTCTTCATCATCTTATCCTCCATCCCTTTACTTAACGCCTGCATCCTTCCCCCGCCTCGGCGGCTTCGGTCCCTGGAACTGATAAAAATAGGTCTTCAACATCCCATTATAGATCTTGCGGTTTTTATCCGCCTTCCGGCCAAAATATTTTTCCGTATCCTCATAAGACGAAATGAGATACGCTGACCAGGAATCAAGCTTTCTGAAACTGTCGCCAAAGGCCCGATAAAGTTCTGGAAGGGCCTCTTTCTCCTCTAAACGTTCCCCATAGGGCGGATTCGTAATCACGAATCCATATTTCTTCGGATGGCTCAGTTCTCTGACATCCCTTTCCTGAAAATGTATCAGATGATCCACCCCTGCTTCCCGGGCATTTCTCCTGGCAATCTTAATAACAGACCGGTCTTTATCATATCCCTGGATATCTGCCTGGATATCATCACGAATCCTGTCTCCCGCTTCCTCCGCCGCATCATACCACAGCTTCCTGGGAATCAGATTCGTCCACTTTTCTGCGGTAAATGAACGGTTCATCCCTGGCGCAATATCCGCTGCCATCATCGCCGCCTCGATAAGAAACGTTCCGCTTCCGCAGAAGGGATCCACCAAGATCCGCTCCTTCCTCCAGGGCGTCAGCATAATAAGAGCCGCTGCCAGCGTCTCCGTGATCGGCGCTTTCCCGGATACCTCCCGGTAGCCCCGCTTGTGCAGTGAAACTCCCGAAGTATCAATCCCAACCGTCACCTCGTCCTTCATCAGAAACACCCGTATGGGATATGGGGCCCCATCCTCGGGAAAATGTTCCAGATGATAACGTTCCTGCAGCCTTCGAACCATCGCCTTCTTCATGATTGACTGAATATCTGAAGGACTAAAAAGCCTGCTCTTCACGGATGCGGCTTTTGCAACCCAGAATTTCCCGTTTTTCGGTATGTAGGTCTCCCATGGCAGATCCTTCGTCCGATCAAATAGTTCCTCAAACGTAACCGCATGAAAACTGCCCACCTTCCAAAGAATCCGCTCTGCAGTGCGCAGAAAAATATTGGCATAACACACAGCGGCTGCATCCCCGTAGAACGTCACCCTTCCGTCATCCACCCTGGCAATCTCGTATCCAAGATCCAGGATCTCTCTTTTTAGTACCGCTTCCAGACCGAAATGGCAGGGAGCGATCAGTTCAATTCTATCCATAAAACCTCTCCAACCTCTACTCTTATACATTACTTCTCCATCTTACTTTTTTCGCTATCTGTTGTCAATACAGAAAACCAGCCGCATGCACCTTTTAGGTAAAAGTTCAGTTACTTTTAAGCATACAAAAAGTACGCCGCATAAGACGATTTCTTATGCAGCGTACCTTTTCTTTCATTTACTCAAACAGCTGAAAATGAACGGTACCTAGTAGTTGTCACTGTAGTTAGTGCTGTTAGAGTTCTTCGAAGTCGTGTTGGACGCATTCTTGTTAGATGCATTCTTGTTAGATGCATTCTTGTTGCTTGCATTCTGGTTACTTGTGTTCTGAGTACCTGCATTCATGTTAGATGCGTTCTTGTTAGATGAATTATAATTCTTAGCCATGTCAATTCCTCCTAAATCATTTTTGTTACATGGCTATTATGTCCTCTGTACAACGTTTTATGTATGAATTTGCAAAATTATTTTTAATTTTTTTCTTTTTTTCGAAATTTTATCTTGCAATTTTATCCACTCTATACTATACTAAGATGTGTAGAAAGGATACTTTCTACAACCCCTTATTAATTATTTATACTCCCCTCAAAAGAACGATGGCTCCCCCATCGTTCTTTTACTTTGTTCTGATATTTATTCACTTTGTCTCATACTTTTTCATATCCGATCTTTCATGCCGACGCCAGTCATCGCCGGCGTCCTCCGATCAGACGTATCACAAACGCTATAATAAGCAGTGGAACGATGACTGGCGCAAGAAGCGAAAAGATTCCCCCGATCACTGCCACCACCAGCATAATAATCCCAACTACTCCCAGGATAACAAGAAGTTTCTTCCACCAGGAATTAATACCATACACATGAACAACCGGCCGCCGGCCCTGCTGTCCGTTCCCATATTCCTGCCGTCTCGGCTCGTATGTATATTCCTCCTGCGTATTGCCCCCATTCTCTACAGACTCAATAATCGTCCTGGCAAGCGCCCAGGGGTCCCCCAGTTCCTCGATTACCGCTGCCTCGCTTCGTCCCTTTCCCACCTCGTCGCTGATATATCCGTCATAATAATTAACATGATCCTGTACCACCGGACTGCTCAGGTCATTTGCCAGGGCATGCCGCATCTTTTCCAAAAAATCATACTTCGTCATCTTAAACTCCTCCTAAGCCGGTCGCAGATATCCGGCGCCAGACATTCCCGGTCCGCCAGTCTGCCGCGCTTATATACAACGTAAAAACCTTGAACTTAGAATATCACATACTTGTGTTCATTCCAAGTCCAAGGTTCTTAAAATTTCCTAATATCTTTATGAAAGTTACTATTCACAGTAGATAAAAAATGGCAGTCAGATTCGTCAAGTGCAGCTTGTAAGAAGCTGATTGACAGTTTTTATCTGGCTGTGAATAGTAACTTATGAAGGCAAACCATAGATTTGTAAAACGGCTGTCAATAGGAACTATGAATGGGCCGTTAATAATCTACACTTCAAACATAAGATCGCCGTAAGACGGCATCGGCCATGCTTCTTTATCCACAATCATCTCCAGTCTGTCAACCGGCGCACGAAGAGCCTCCATGGAAGGAACCACATCAAAATGATAGAACCTTGCCTGCTCCTCTCCTTCTTCCATTGCCGCAGCCTGCTCTGTAAGCCGGATCAGTTCAGAAAGCGCCTGCTTCGTCTTCATAAGCAGCCCCGAGATCTCCCCAAGCAGTCCGGCCTGTACAGTCGCATCCGCCCCGGCTTCTTTTACTGCAATCACGGTGTCGGCAAGTTCCTTCGTATACTTGATAACGGCCGGAATAAACTGCTTGCTCGCCATATCAATCATGGTTCTTGCTTCAATATTAATCGCCTTTGCATAATTCTCGTACTTGATCTCTGCACGGGATTCAAGTTCTGTCTTTGTAAATACTTTGAACTTCTCGAACATTTCCACCGTTTTATCAGTCGTAAGCGCCGGAATCGCCTCTACCATAGACCGTATATTCGGAAGTCCCCGCCTTGCAGCTTCCTCAATCCACTCATCCGAATAGCCATTTCCGTTGAAAACGATCCGATAATGTTCAACCGCATATTTCTTGATCAGGTCATGAACCGCTTTGCCAAAGTCTTCCGCACTCTCCAGCACATCGCACGCCTCAGCAAACGCCTCAGCAACGATGGTATTCAGCACAACGTTCGGTCCTGCAATAGAATCACGGGATCCCACCATACGGAATTCAAATTTATTTCCGGTAAATGCAAACGGCGACGTCCGGTTCCTGTCTGTGGCATCTTTCGCAAGATCCGGCAGCGTGCGCACCCCGGTCTCCAGCTTTCCGCCCTTTAGACTATGGGTCGCCTCTCCAGTACTGATCAGTTGTTCTAAAACATCCTCAAGCTGTTCGCCCAGAAAAACGGAAATAATTGCAGGAGGCGCCTCGTTAGCGCCAAGCCTGTGATCATTTCCCGGATCAGAGGCCGACTCCCGCAGAAGATCCGCATGCTCATCCACCGCTTTCAGCACACAGGTAAGTACCAGAAGGAACTGAATATTCTCATGAGGAGTCCGGCCCGGATCAAGAAGGTTCTTCCCGTCGTCCGTTGTAAGAGACCAGTTGTTGTGCTTACCGGATCCATTTACCCCTGCAAATGGTTTCTCATGAAGCAGACACTTCATACCGTGCTGGCACGCTACCCTCTTTAACGTCTGCATTACCAGATGATTGTGGTCAACCGCCACATTGGCCTTAGCATAAATCGGAGCCAGTTCGTGCTGCGCAGGCGCAACCTCGTTGTGCTGGGTTTTCGAAGATACGCCAACCCGCCAGAGCTGCTCGTTGACATCCTTCATGAATCCGGCAATCCGCTGGCGGATCGTTCCAAAGTAATGGTCGTCAAGTTCCTGTCCCTTAGGAGGCATAGCGCCAAACAAAGTACGTCCCGTATAGATTAAGTCTTTTCTCTGTTTAAATTTTTCTGCATCTACAAGAAAATATTCCTGTTCCGGTCCGACAGACGGAGTTACCTTCTTTGACGTTGTATTTCCAAACAGACGGATCAGGCGCAGGGACTGGGCGCCGATTGCTTCCATGGAACGCAGAAGCGGCGTCTTCTGATCCAGCGCTTCTCCCGTATAAGAACAGAATGCCGTTGGGATACAGAGTGTAGCGCCTGCCGCATCATGTCTTACGAACGCCGGCGAAGTGCAGTCCCATGCCGTATATCCTCTCGCCTCGAATGTAGCGCGAAGTCCGCCTGATGGAAACGAGGAGGCATCCGGTTCTCCCTTAATCAATTCCTTACCGGAAAAACTCATCAATACTTTGCCATTTTCCATTGGCGCAGAGATAAAGGAATCATGTTTTTCTGCCGTCACTCCCGTAAGAGGCTGGAACCAGTGGGTGTAATGGGTCGCCCCCTTCTCAATCGCCCACTCCTTCATCTCATGCGCAATCACGTCTGCCGTCGCAAGATCCAGTTCCTTACCTTCCTCGATGGTTTTTTTCAAGTCTTTATAAATCTTCTTGGGAAGGCGCTCCTGCATCACCTTGTCATTGAATACGTCTTCCCCGAAAATATCAGCTACATTCAACAGCTCACCCATATGTTTTACAATTCCTTTCTTAAAAAGTATCAACTTCTCATGCTCCATACTGTAGCAAAGAAAAAAGCGCCCGACCTCCGGTCGGAACGCCTTTGTTCTCTCTACGCCTGTCAGTATACCTCAATCCGCTGAAAAAGGCAAGTAAAATTTTCTTACTGATTACGCTTTGCCAACAGATCCGAATAACTCCATCTTCTCTTTCACCTTTGCGATGATTGCTTCATAACCAGGCTTCAGCAGCTTACGAGGATCAAATCCCTTTCCTTCAAGGTCTTTTCCTGCCTCGATATACTTGCGGGTAGCTTCTGCAAATACAAGCTGGCACTCTGTATTAACATTAATCTTGGCTACGCCAAGGTCAATTGCTTTCTTGATCATATCGTCCGGGATTCCCGTACCGCCGTGAAGAACCAGAGGCATATCGCCCGTCAGCTTCTGGATGGCATCAAGCGTCTCAAAGCTTAAGCCCGCCCAGTTCTCAGGATATTTGCCATGGATATTACCGATACCTGCCGCCAGCATGTCCACGCCAAGGTCAGCGATCATCTTACACTCGTTCGGGTCAGCGCACTCGCCCTGTCCGACAACGCCGTCCTCTTCTCCGCCGATCGAGCCTACTTCCGCCTCAAGGGACATTCCCTTCTCACGGCAGATTTCAATCAGTTCTTTGGTCTTGGCAACATTCTCTTCGATTGGATATTTAGAGCCGTCAAACATAATGGATGTAAAGCCTGCTTCGATACACTTCTTACATCCATCGTAGGAACCGTGGTCAAGATGTGTAGCAACCGGAACAGTGATTCCCATCTCTTCAACCATGGCAGCTACCATGTCCTGTACGGTCTTGAAGCCAGTCATGTACTTTCCTGCTCCCTCAGATACACCTAAGATTACCGGTGACTTCGTCTCCTCTGCAGCGGTCAGGATGGCTTTCGTCCACTCAAGGTTGTTGATGTTGAACTGTCCTACTGCATAGTGGCCTGCTACTGCTTTTTCAAGCATCTCTTTTGCTGATACTAACATATGAATTCCTCCAATTCCTTCTGCCCTTCCAGATGCTTCGGCATCCATCGGCATGTTATATTTTTCACTAGGTTCTATTATATATCAGAATGAAAAAAAAAACAATAATAGAATTATGCAGAAATCTCAAAACTCATGCACGATCGTAACAGTTAAGGCAATCTTCCAGTTACGCACGATATCAAACAAGGCGCACCCTTTGAAAATACTGAGATTAAAAAAACCTCTCAAAGATTACTCTTCAAGAGGAATTTCCAGTGACTCCAAGGGGAATCGAACCCCTGATTCCAGCGTGAGAGGCTAGCGTCTT
>CAJTVY010000079.1 GCA_910579925.1 uncultured Dorea sp. | reverse complement strand
GAACTGCTGGTTAAGGATGTCAACGGAAACTGGAGACGGAAAGATTTACTGTGATTTTACATTTGATGGAGAAAGAGAAATGTTTCATATATTTGACAAAATCAATCGAGGCGGTGTATACATTATTGCTGAAATGAGCGCTAATCACGGGGGAAGCCTTAAGAATGCGCTTCAGATCGTCAGGGAAGCTTCTGCGGCTGGAGCAGACTGTGTAAAAATTCAGACATATACGGCGGACTCCCTTACGATTGACTGTGATAATGACTATTTTAAGATTCATGGCGGCCTGTGGGATGGATATCAGTTATATCATTTATACCAGGATGCGGGAACTCCATATGAATGGCATAAAGCAATTATGGAAGAATGCGATAAGTGCGGAATAGATTTTCTTTCTACGCCATTTGATAAAGAGGCTGTTGATTTCCTTGACACGCTTGGCGCAGAAGCGTATAAGATTGCCAGTTTTGAACTGAACGACGTTATGCTGATCGAATATGCTGCATCAAAAGGAAAACCAATACTTATGTCCTGCGGGATGGCAAGTCTTGGAGAGATCCAGGAAGCGATAGATGCCTGTCTGCGTGTCGGGAATGATCAGATCGTGCTTCTTAAGTGCTGCAGCGAATATCCTGCAGACTGGGAAGACATGCATTTAGGAAACATCCCGGATATGCGAAAACGATTCGGTGTTCATGTAGGCCTCTCTGATCACAGTTTCGGTAGTATTGGCGCTGTTGTAGCGGTATCGCTAGGCGCTCAGGTAATCGAAAAGCATGTAAGGATTGCTGGCGTCAGCAGTGCGGACAGTGCGTTCAGTATGACTATGGAGACGTTTTCAGAGATGGTACAAGATACCCGTAACGCCAGATTGATCGCTAAAGGTCCGGATTATTCTCTGTCTCAGAAAGAGAAGTCGTCAACCGTATTTAGAAGAAGCCTTTTTGCGGTGAAAGACATTGAAGCCGGCGATGAAATTACGGTTGAGAATGTCAGAAGTATCAGACCTGGTTATGGCATTGCCCCAAAGAATCTGAAGGATATGTTGGGAAAGAAAGCAGGAAGACCCATAAAGCGGGGCGAACCGGTCACGTGGGAATTTAAAGAAAGCCTTTTGAAAACTGAGGAGTGATAGAATGAAATCAGCGCCTGTATTGAAGACGGAAAGACTGCTGCTGCGTGGTATTGAAGAGGATGATGCTGAGTATATAGCCGAACTCAGATCAAATCCAGAGATATACAGGTATTTTCTTAAGCCTCGTAAGCTCACGGCAGCGGAGCATCTGGAGTGGTATCGGAACAGTTACAGAAAGGATCATCATCGAATTGACTGGATTGCAGTCAATTCTAAAGGTATTAGTATCGGAATATTTGGCGTAAAAAGAGAAAGAAGCGGGGCTAAAGAGGCTGAGGTCAGCTATATGTTAAGTCCTTCTTATTATAAAAAAGGATATGCCAGAGAAGCGGTTGAAAGGATGATTGAGTTCTGCAGAACGGAATGGAGAGTCGTTGATATTATTGCAGATGTTCATGTGGAAAATACGGATTCGCAGCATTTTGCTGAAAAGATCGGATTCAGAAAACATTCCCAGAAGGGAAATTTTATACATTATAAGAGGAAAGCATAGAGATAGATGGAACGAAAATCTTTAGTTAAAAATTCAATATATTCAGGAATGAAATCCTTTCTGACAATAGCTTTTCCGCTTGTGACGCTTAAGTATGCATCGAACATATTAGGCACAAGTGTTCTTGGTAATGTTGAATTTACACGTTCTGTTTCCAATTATTTTATACTGTTTGCCGGACTGGGTATTCAAAGTCTTGCTACGAGAAACGCTGCTGCAATCAGAGACAATCCGGCAAAGATTTCAGAATTTGCAAACAGCGTTTTTAGTCTGAATGTTATTTCAGCATGTATCTCTACGATATTACTGGGTGTTTTGACGCTGCTTATACCAGGGATGCTAAGGCAATGGCCTCTGATGCTTATTGCTGCTGTGCAGATTCCATTATCTGTGATCGGTGTAGAGTGGGTGTTTTATGCGTTTGAAGATTTTGAATATATTACTAAGCGAACGTTGTTCTGCCAGATCGTATCTATCTGTATTCTGTTTCTTTTTGTGCATCATTCACAGGATATGTACATATATGCGGGGGTGCTGGTATTCGCTGCATATGGAGCGAATATTGCAGGGTTTCTATATTCTAAAAAGTATGTAAAGCTGAAATGTTCCTTTGATAAAGAGGCATTTCATTACTTGAAACCAGCGTTAGTCTTATTTTTAAACAGCATTGCCACTACTATTTATGTTAATTCGGATATTACAATGCTTGGTTTTATGTGTACATTAGATGATGTTGGAATATACAGTGGCGCAGTCAAAATCTATACAGCTATAAAACTTGTATTAAGTGTTATTCTGAATGCAGTATTACCCAGATTAACCTATTATGTCAATCATAATCTGAAGAAACAGTATATCTTAGTAACATCCTTTGTCATAAATGTGCTGATTACAATTGTTTTTCCTTTGATTATTGGCGTAATTTTAGAAGGAGAGAATCTTTTGCTGATTATTTCAAATGAGGAATATCTAGAAGCGTTTCCTGCATTAATCATTTTAGCGGCAGCTATTTTATTTTCCTGTATTGCAATGTTCTGTAATGGAACGATTCTGCTTCCTTATAAAAGAGATCGTATTATTTTAAGATCGTCAGTTCTCGGCGCCGCGGCCAATATATTACTGAACTTCATTATGATTCCCGCTTTTGGTATAATAGGGGCTGCCGTTACTACATTAATTTCGGAACTAATCGTCTGTTCTGTCCAGGTCTGGGATGCAAAGAAGCGCTTTGAATTTAAACTTAAAATGTTCAGGACCGCAATTCCGGCTCTTACGGGGACTGTAGTAATTGCGGTTTTTGTGACTGCCATAAAGCAGGTCGTCTCAGATTATCAGCTAGAGATTTGTATTTCGATATCTGGAAGCGTGGTATTATATTTTATTATTCAGTTACTTATGAAGAATGAAGTTGCTATCGTTCTGATTCAACAGATCAGAACTAAAATCAATAGGAAGTGAAACTATGATTTATATTAGAACGGATTCTAATCCGTATATCGGGATGGGGCATATTATGAGGTGTCTTTCAGTTGCCGACAGCTTAACTGCCGCCGGGCAGGATGTAACTTTTATTCTCTCTGATGAAAGCGCAGACTTCCTGGTTCGGGAACGGGGTTATAAGACGTCAATTCTGCGCACAGACTATACAAAAATGGAAGAAGAGATAGAATTCTGGCCGCCTGAGCAGCCGGATTTCATTATCGTGGATTCTTATTTTGTCACACGCAACTACTTATCAGATCTGAAGAAACGGATAGGGGAGAATGGAAGATTAGTTTATATTGATGATCTGACGGCGTTTCCTTATCCGGCAGACATTCTTATCAATTATAATGCTTACGGAGCAAATACTGACTATGAAGATCTGTATAAGAATTCGGATGTTCATATGCCGCGGCTGCTTCTTGGTTCCGCATATGTTCCGTTAAGAACTATGTTCAGAAGGATTCCAAAGAAAAAACAGAGAAGAGTGGTTAAAGAAGTTCTGTTTTCCACGGGGGGAGCGGATGGACAGCATTTATCACTTCGTTTTCTTAGGTATCTTCAGTCTGATCCTTCCTCTTTTCACTTTCATATCCTTGTAGGTAACATGAACATAGATAAAGAAGAAATAGGGAAGCTGGCAGCTAATATGGATTCTGTCATGCTTCATGAGAATGTGGCGGATATGAGGGGGCTGATCACATCTATGGATCTTGCCGTCTGTGCAGCAGGAAGCACATTATATGAAATCTGCGCCTGCGGAGTTCCTCTTATCACATATATTCTTGCGGATAATCAGATATTAGGAGCAGAAGCGTTTGAAGGGGCGTCTCTTGCTGTCAACTGTGGGGATTTAAGAAGCGAACCTTTTCCTGGTGAGAAGATATTAGCTGAGATCAGTAAGCTTGCAGAAGACTATGAAAAACGAGTGGAAACGGGGGAGCGTATGCAGAAGATGATTGACGGATATGGCGCTGACAGGATGGCAAATGAATTACTGAAATGAATACATCTTTACCTTGACAAAGAGGATTAAATGCTGTAAGATTTTAAAAAGATATACAGCTTTGCTGTTATTCGACAAAATGCGAATGAAAGGCTATGAAAAGAAGAAGTAATAATCCCATACACCCATACAGAAAGCCGCCGGCTGATGAGAGGCGCATGAAGGAATGGATTATGAATACATCTTGGAGCTGCACACCGAAAGGAGGTACCTTGTAGGCTGTGACGGAGGGCACACGTTACTGTGCGAAGGTTGTGAATATGCAACTGACTGAGGCCTGCAGTGCGAACTGCCGGTGAATTAAGGTGGTACCACGGTGAGATATATCCGTCCTTATCTGAGAATGATAAGGGCGGTTTTTTTAATGATATACGAAACTTTGTTCCTTATATCATTAAAACCCTCCGGCAGGAGGCGCATCCGCACAAAGGGATATATATCGCAGCGATCCCCCTTCGGTTAGATCTCTGCAAAAAAGAAAATATGAGAAAGGAAGAAATATTATGGGAATTTACGAAGAATTACAGGCAAGAGGACTAATTGCACAGGTTACAGATGAAGAGGAGATCAGAAATCTGATCAATAACGGAAAGGCTGTGTTCTATATCGGTTTCGACCCAACGGCAGACAGTCTCCATGTAGGACATTTTATGGCCCTGTGTCTGATGAAGCGTCTGCAGGAAGCGGGAAACAAGCCCATTGCCCTTATCGGAGGCGGTACCGCCATGGTGGGCGATCCGTCCGGCAGGACGGACATGCGGCAGATGATGACAGAGGAGACCATACGGCACAACTGCGAATGCTTTAAGAAACAGATGAGCCGTTTCATTGATTTTTCAGAAGGAAAAGCAATGATGGTTAATAATGCAGACTGGCTTAATGGCTTGAATTATATTGAATTCTTACGTGAAGTAGGAGCGCATTTCAGTGTAAATCGTATGCTGACAGCAGAATGCTATAAGCAGAGAATGGAGAGAGGATTAAGTTTTCTGGAGTTCAACTATATGATCATGCAGAGCTATGATTTCTATGCATTGTACCAGAAATACGGCTGTAATCTGCAGTTCGGCGGCGACGACCAGTGGAGCAATATGTTAGGGGGAACCGAACTGATCCGCCGTAAACTAGGAAAGAACGCTTGTGCCATGACCATTACGCTGCTTCTCAATTCCGAAGGGAATAAGATGGGAAAGACACAGAAAGGCGCGGTATGGCTTGATCCTGAGAAGACGTCTCCGTTCGAGTTCTACCAGTATTGGAGAAATGTGGCAGATGCAGACGTTCTGAAATGTATCCGTATGCTGACTTTCCTTCCCCTGGAAGAGATTGACAAAATGGATTCCTGGGAAGGCGCTCAGTTGAACCAGGCAAAAGAAATCCTTGCGTTTGAACTGACTAAGATGGTGCATGGGGAGGACGAGGCCAATAAGGCTATGAATGCGGCCAAGACACTGTTCAGCCAGGGAGCGGCGGCAGATATGCCGTGTGCAGACCTTACCCTGGCAGACCTTACGGATGGTAAGATTGATATTCTGACTATGCTGGTTGTATCGGGTCTGGTTTCCAGCAAGTCCGATGCGCGCCGTGCGGTAACTCAGGGCGGCGTGGCTGTCGATGGAGAGAAGGTCAGCGATATTCATGCGGAGTTTACAGCGGAAGATCTGTCGGGCGAGGGAATTGTGCTGAAAAAGGGTAAGAAAAATTTTAGAAAAGTAGTTGTGAAATAATTAATGGGGGCGGGCAAAGTTGAAAAAGAGCAGAAAGCAGACGAATATCATACAAGTTATTACCCGTATTATGATAGGTATACTTATAGTGCTTTGCGTTGCGTTAGCGGTCATAATTTTTTTCAAAATGAAAGATAGTGACAAAACCGGTTCTGACGATGCCGGGGACACATCCGATTCAGAGCAGACAGCCGCTGCGGATCCGGTTAGTATGTTGTCAATCCAGGATATAGCAATCGGCGCTGTCGTTGACAGAGCGCAGATTGACATGACAAGGCTTGATCAGTATTTTACCGCAAATGAGATCGGTGAAGACGTCTTCCAGTTTATTAATGGAAGATCTTTTGTGGAAAATGAGCACATTAGCCGGGAACAGCTGCGTTATCTTAAGGTGCTTCACTATAATTACAGTCATGAGGTTCAGGCGGGTGAGATTATCGTAAATGCAAATATTGCTGAGGACGTAAGAAATATTTTCCGGGAATTGTTTGAGCAGGAGTATGAGATTGAGTCCATGTCTCTTATTGAGAATTTCTGGACAGGAGACGGCGGTTCCTCAGATAAGAATTCCATCGAGAATAACAATACCTCGGCATTCAACTACAGGATGATTGCGGGAACAGACCAGTTGTCCAACCATGCCCTGGGATATGCGATTGACGTGAATCCTCTTCAGAATCCTTATGTGGCATATAATGCGGACGGAAGTTTCCGGGAGGTCTATCGAGACATGGAACGGTATATTGACCGGGCGAACGGTGAGGCCCATATGATCGGGCATGAGGACGTCTGCTATCAGATTTTCACCAAATATGGCTTTACCTGGGGAGGAGACTGGACGGACCCCATTGATTATCAACATTTTGAGAAGAATCCAGGGTAAAAATAGAAGAAAATGGTTGACACACACGGCGCCGTATAATATAATCTAACAGTATGACAAAAAGAGAAACAGTGAGGAACCAAAGCCCCGGAGCCTTATTGATTTCGATATTAGAATATGCGGAAACTGCCAGCAGCAGGTTTCGGTGTGTATGATTATCATGAATATGTGAATTTCACAGGAGGTAGACCGATGAAAACTTATATGGCGAATCCAGATAAGATTGAGAGAAAATGGTATGTAGTTGACGCTGCGGGATGTACGTTAGGCCGCCTGACATCAGAAGTGGCTAAGATCTTAAGAGGAAAGAACAAGCCGGAATTTACACCGCACGTTGATACAGGTGATTATGTAGTGATTGTAAATGCTGAGAAGATAAAAGTAACAGGCAAAAAGATGGAGCAGAAGATTTATTACCATCACTCTGACTATGTAGGAGGTATGAAGGAGACTACGCTGGCAGAGATGATGGACAAGAAGCCAGAGAAAGTCATTGAACTTGCTGTTAAGGGTATGCTTCCAAAAGGACCTTTGGGAAGATCCATGATCAAGAAACTTCATGTGTATGCCGGACCGGAGCATAATCAGCAGGCCCAGAAGCCGGTAGAACTGAAACTTTAAGAGAAGGTTGAGAGGAGGATATTAAAGTGGCTAATGCAAGATTCTACGGAACAGGAAGAAGAAAAAAATCAATTGCAAGAGTGTATTTAGTACCAGGGACAGGTAAGGTTACGATAAATAAGAGAGACATCGACGATTATCTCGGATTAGAGACGCTGAAGGTTGTCGTGCGCCAGCCGTTGGTTGCAACAGAGACAGACGGTAAGTTTGACGTGATCGTGAACGTAAAGGGCGGCGGATATACAGGACAGGCAGGAGCAATCCGTCATGGTATTGCAAGAGCACTGCTTCAGGCAGATCCGGATTACAGGCCGGTGCTTAAGAAAGCAGGTTTCCTGACACGTGATCCGCGTATGAAAGAGCGTAAGAAGTACGGCCTCAAAGCGGCTCGTCGCGCTCCGCAGTTCAGCAAGC
>CAJTVY010000078.1 GCA_910579925.1 uncultured Dorea sp. | reverse complement strand
TAAAAGAAGACAAGACACCAAGAGGAACCCGTATTTTTGGACCAGTAGCGAGAGAACTTCGTGATAAGCAGTTTATGAGAATCGTTTCTCTGGCTCCGGAAGTGCTTTAAGGAGGTGCGTAAGATGTCAATGTTAAAAATCAAAAAAGGCGACACAGTGAAAGTAATCGCCGGAAGTCAGAAGGATAAAGAAGGCAAGGTTATTGCTGTAAATCAGAAGGAAGGCAAGGTTGTCGTGGAAGGCGTCAATATGCTGACAAAGCACACAAAGCCAAGCGCTGCGAATCAGAACGGCGGTATTATCCATCAGGAAGGCCCGATCAACATTTCCAACGTAATGTATGTACACAAGGGCAAGCCGACAAGAGTAGGCATCAAGATGGACGGAGACAAGAAAGTTCGTTTTGCGAAATCAACAGGCGAAGTGATTGATTAATCTGAGGAAGGAGGGCCAGTGCTTTGAGTAGACTGAAAGAACAGTACAAGAACGAAATCATTGACGCAATGAATAAGAAGTTCGGTTATAAGAATATTATGGAAGTGCCAAAGCTTGACAAGGTTGTTATCAACATGGGCGTCGGCGAGGCAAAAGATAATGCAAAAGTTTTGGATTCAGCAGTTGCGGATCTTGAGAGGATCACAGGACAGAAGGCTGTTATCTGTAAAGCAAAGAAATCGGTTGCTAACTTCAAACTGAGAGAAGGAATGTCAATCGGATGCAAGGTTACTTTAAGAGGAGAGAAGATGTATGAGTTCGTTGATCGTCTGATCAACCTTGCATTACCTCGTGTACGTGACTTCAGAGGTGTGAATCCGAACGCATTCGACGGAAGAGGAAATTATGCTCTTGGTATCAAAGAGCAGTTAATCTTCCCGGAGATCGAATATGATAAGATCGATAAGGTAAGAGGTATGGATGTGATCTTTGTCACAACAGCGAAGACAGACGAAGAGGCGCGTGAATTGTTAAAGCAGTTCAACATGCCGTTTAAAAAGTAAAGGAGGTAAATTATGGCTAAGACAGCAATGAAAATCAAGCAGCAGCGTAAGCAGAAATTCTCAACCAGAGAATACAATCGCTGCAGGATCTGTGGACGTCCACATGCATATTTGAGAAAATATGGTATCTGCCGTGTTTGCTTCCGTGAACTGGCATATAAAGGACAGATTCCAGGTGTGAAAAAGGCAAGTTGGTAGGCATTGTTTTCTGGCATTGAACACTTAGCAAGGCGTATGCCGGGCTTAGTGAGAAAGCCCATCACGGAACAGAAGTGACGGGATGTTACAATGTCTTAGAAAACAAGCCGTTCTCTAAGCCCGGAGGGTGAAGAGAACTTCATTTAGAAGAGGAGGAATTATAAATCATGACTATGAGCGATCCAATTGCAGATATGCTTACAAGAATCCGTAATGCGAATACTGCGAAACATGATACAGTAGATGTGCCATCTTCCAAGATGAAGCTTGCAATAGCAAATATCTTACTGGATGAAGGTTACATTGAGAAATACGACATCGTAGAAGACGGCGTGTTCAAGACACTTCATATCACATTGAAATACGGTGCAGACAAGAACGAGAAGGTTATCACAGGTCTTAAGAGGATCTCCAAGCCAGGTCTTCGCGTATATGCAGGAAGCGCCGACGTACCGAAAGTATTCGGCGGACTTGGAACAGCGATCATTTCTACAAACAAAGGTGTGATCACAGATAAAGAAGCAAGAAAACTCGGCATAGGCGGAGAGGTTCTTTGTTATATCTGGTAACAAGGAAACATCACAACACGAAATTCGTGAAGGACCTCATTAAGTGTTGCGATGTGCGTTCGTACTAGGTTCGGGGAATACCTCACCAAGTACATGCGGCAAAGGAAACATCACAACACGAAATTCGTGAAGGACCTCATTAAGTGTTGCGATGTGCGTTCGTACTAGGTTCGGGGAATACCTCACCAAGTACTCACAGCAACTGAAAACAGAGCAGACGCATAGTTCTGCTCCGAGAATCTAAGTTAAGGAGGATATAGGTATGTCACGTATAGGAAGACTGCCGATTACAATCCCGGCGGGAGTAACCGTCGAGATTGCGGAAAATAATAAAGTGACTGTAAAAGGTCCAAAAGGAACACTTGAAAGAGAACTTCCGACAGAGATGGAGATTAAATTAGACGGCGATACAGTCGTTGTAACCAGACCGAACGACTTAAAGAAGATGAAGTCTTTACACGGCCTTACAAGAACGCTGGTAAACAATATGGTTGTAGGCGTTACAGAAGGATATCAGAAAATCCTGGAAGTAAACGGCGTCGGTTACAGGGCTGCGAAGTCCGGAAGCAAACTCACATTGAGTCTCGGATATTCTCACCCAGTTGAAATGACAGATCCGGAGGGCGTGGAGACTGTTGTAGAAGGACAGAATAAAATCGTCGTTAAAGGTATCGATAAAGAAAAAGTAGGCCAATACGCAGCTGAAATCAGAGACAAGAGAAGACCGGAGCCATATAAGGGCAAGGGAATTAAGTATGCTGATGAAGTAATCAGACGTAAAGTTGGTAAGACTGGTAAGAAATAAGTAAGGAGAGTGTGAAAATGGTTAGCAAAAAATCAAGAAGTGAAGTTCGCGCAGGAAAACACAGAAGAATCCGCAACCGTTTGAGCGGCACGTCTGAGTGCCCGCGTTTGGCTGTGTTTAGAAGCAATAATCATATGTATGCTCAAATTATTGACGATACAGTTGGAAATACTCTGGTTTCCGCTTCCACTCTTCAGAAAGATGTGAAAGCAAACTTAGAAAAGACTAACAACGTTGATGCAGCAGCATATTTGGGTAAAGTAATCGCTGAAAGGGCGGTTGAGAAAGGTATTAAGGATGTGGTCTTTGACAGAGGCGGCTTTATATACCATGGTAAGATTCAGGCATTAGCAGACGCAGCTAGAGAAGCTGGGTTGAATTTCTAGAAGGAGGAGCACACATGAAACAAGAACGTATTGATGCTAATTCACTGGAATTAAATGAGAAAGTAGTGTCAATTAAGCGTGTAACCAAAGTTGTTAAAGGTGGCCGTAATATGAGATTCACAGCTTTAGTAGTTGTCGGCGATGGAAATGGCCATGTTGGTGCAGGTTTAGGAAAAGCTACTGAGATCCCGGAAGCAATCCGCAAAGGAAAAGAAGATGCAGCGAAAAACCTTATTACCGTTGCATTGGATGATAATGAGAGTATCACACATGATTTTACCGGAAAGTTCGGAGGCGCTTCTGTTTTGCTTAAGAAGGCTCCGGAAGGTACAGGAGTGATCGCCGGAGGCCCGGCGCGTGCCGTGATCGAGATGGCGGGAATCAAGAATATCCGTACGAAATCCCTTGGTTCCAACAATAAGCAGAACGTTGTTCTCGCTACCATCGCAGGATTACGCCAGATCAAGACTCCGGAAGAAGTAGCACGTCTTCGCGGTAAATCCATTGAAGAGATCTTAGGCTAAGGAGGCAGATTCAGATGGCAGATTTAAAGGTTACATTAGTAAAATCCACGATTGGCGCCGTACCGAAGCACAAAAAGACTGTGGAGGCATTGGGGCTTAGAAAGCTCAATAAGACAGTTGTCCTGCCGGACAATGCGGCAACCAGAGGAATGGTAAAACAGGTTTCACACCTGGTAAAAGTAGAGGAAGCATAATTATATCGGATAAGGAGGTGTCACAATGGATTTATCAAACTTAAGACCTGCGGATGGAGCAAAGCAGAGTGATAATTTCAGAAGAGGACGTGGACACGGTTCTGGTAATGGAAAGACAGCCGGTAAGGGACACAAAGGTCAGAAGGCTCGTTCCGGAGCAACAAGACCAGGTTTTGAAGGCGGTCAGATGCCATTATATAGAAGAATACCAAAGAGAGGCTTTACGAACCGTAATTCCAAAACGATCGTTGGTATTAATATCGATGCTCTTGAAGTGTTTGATAATGGCGCTGTTGTTTCTGTAGAGACGTTGATCGAACAGGGAATCGTCAAGAATCCAAGAGATGGCGTTAAGATTCTTGGTAACGGTGAGCTGACGAAAAAACTGACTGTACAGGCCAACGCATTCAGCAAAAATGCTGTAGAGAAGATTGAGGCTGTAGGTGGAAAAGCAGAGGTGATCTAATGTTAGAGACATTTCGCAAAGCATTTCAGATCAAAGATATCCGCAATAAGATTGCATATACGTTTTTGATGCTGATTGTAATCAGAATTGGCTCCCAGTTACCAACACCTGGAGTAAATTCTAATTACATTAAGGAATTTTTCGCACAGAACACTGGTGAAGCGTTTAACTTGTTTAACGCTTTCACCGGTGGCTCTTTTGAACAGATGTCTGTATTTGCATTAAGTATTACACCGTATATTACGTCATCCATCATCATGCAGCTGCTTACGATAGCCATCCCGAAGCTGGAAGAGATGCAGAAGGAAGGCGAGGACGGGCGGAAGAAGATCGCTGCGATTACCCGTTACCTTACAGTGGGACTTGCTTTGTTTGAGTCTACGGCCATGGCGGTCGGGTTTGGACGACAAGGGCTTCTGGTACAGTTCAATTTCGTGAATGCGGCTGTGGTTGTACTGACATTGACAGCAGGCTCCGCATTCTTGATGTGGATCGGGGAACGGATTACTGAGAAGGGCGTGGGAAATGGTATCTCAATCGTACTGGTGATCAATATCGTTTCAAGAGTGCCGAGTGATATGACTTCGTTGTTCGAGCAGTTTGTGAAGGATAAGCCGATCGCATCTGCCGGGCTGGCAGTTCTGGTGATTCTTGCGATCATCGTCTTGCTGGTGGTGTTCGTAGTCATTCTGCAGGGAGGTGAGAGAAGGATTGCCGTATCCTACTCCCAGAAGATGGCGGGAAGGAAGATGTATGGAGGCCGTACCACAAACATTCCGCTTAAGGTCAATACTGCAGGAGTTATCCCGATTATCTTTTCATCATCCTTGATGCAATTCCCGATTGTGATCGCATCGTTTCTGGGAAAAGGAGAAGGATCTGGTATCGGCAGTGAGATTTTAAGAGGACTGAACCAGGGAAACTGGTGTAATCCGGAGAAGATTCAGTATTCCTGGGGATTGCTGGTATATATCGTCCTCACTGTATTTTTCGCTTACTTCTATACTTCAATAACGTTCAATCCGTTAGAGATTGCAAATAATATGAAGAAGAACGGCGGTTTTGTGCCGGGAATCCGACCAGGCAGGCCAACGGTTGAATACTTAACCAACATTTTGAATTATATCATCTTTATCGGGGCTTGCGGGCTGATTGTGATTCAGATCATTCCAATCTTTTTCAACGGCTGGCTGGGGGCAAGCGTATCTTTTGGAGGTACTTCCCTCATCATTATCGTCAGCGTCGTACTGGAGACGATGAAGCAGATCGAATCGCAGATGCTTGTTCGTAACTATAGAGGTTTTTTAAATAGCTAATTCATGTGAATTCCGTATGTGGCATCCGCGCTTTCGGTATGTCTGCGAAGCCTGGGGCAGTCTGCTGCGCCGCTGTTTTGTGGATGTATGGCCGACACGGATACTGTGCACGGAATTCACTGTTGTATATCTGTCGTAGAACTCGCGGGATTATTTTCGCGGGTTATCATGCTATAAAGAGGAGGAACATTTTTATGAAGATTATTATGTTAGGCGCTCCAGGAGCGGGCAAGGGAACACAGGCGAAGAAGATTGCCGCGAAATACGACATTCCTCATATCTCTACCGGTGATATTTTCCGGGCAAATATTAAGAACGGGACAGAACTTGGCAATAAGGCAAAGACATACATGGATCAGGGACTTCTTGTTCCCGATGAACTGGTGGTAGACCTGGTGGTGGATCGTGTGAAGCAGGACGACTGTACAAAGGGATACGTGCTTGATGGTTTCCCGCGGACAATTCCGCAGGCAGAGGCGCTTGACAAGGCGCTGGCAGCGATTGGCGAGAAGATGGATTATGCGATTGACGTAGACGTGCCGGATGATAATATCGTACATCGTATGTCAGGACGGAGGGCCTGCGTAGGATGCGGAGCTACATATCATCTTGAGTATGCTCCGACAAAGACCGAGGGGATCTGCGATACTTGCGGGAAAGAACTGATTCTGCGGGATGACGACAAGCCAGAGACTGTAAAGAAGCGTCTTGGCGTGTATCATGAGCAGACACAGCCGTTGATCGACTACTATACAAATGCAGGGATTCTTAAGACGGTAGATGGAACCGTTGATATTAACGATGTTTTCCAGACGATTGTGGATATCTTAGGAGAGTAGAAATATGGCAATTACGATCAAATCGGCGAGAGAGATTGAATTAATGTCAGAAGCCGGACGTATATTGGAGATTGTTCACAATGAATTAGCGAAAGTTCTGCAGCCAGGAATAAGTACCAAGGATATAGACCGGCTGGGGGAAGACGTGATCAGGAGTTACGGGTGCATTCCATCCTTCCTCGATTACGACGGATATCCGGCTTCGATCTGTGTTTCGGTTAATGACGAAGTCGTCCACGGGATACCGGATAAACGCCGGATCCTTAAAGAAGGGGATATTGTCAGCCTGGATGCAGGGGTGATCTATAAAGGTTATCATTCCGATGCCGCAAGGACTTACGGCATCGGAGAAATCAGCAAAGAAGCAGAAGACCTGATCAGAGTTACGCAAGAGTGCTTCTTTGAAGGAATAAAATATGCAAAAGTTGGCAATCATCTATGTGATATTGCGGCAGCGATTGACAGTCATGCCAGCAGGCACGGGTATGGGGTGGTACGGGATCTGTGCGGCCACGGAATCGGGACAGATCTGCACGAACCGCCGCAGATACCGAATTATAAGATGGACAGAAAAGGCGTGAAGCTTAGAGCCGGAATGACTCTGGCGATAGAACCGATGATCAATATGGGAACCTGGGAAGTGAAATGGCTGGAGGATAAATGGACAGTCGTGACAAAGGACCATAAGTTTTCCGCACATTATGAGAATACGGTACTGATCACAGAGGGAGAACCAAAGCTCTTGACCTTGACAGACCACGGCGCTGCGCCCAGGTAAACGGAGGATTCAGCAATGGATGGATATAAGGCGGGAATGCTTGCGAGATCAAAGGCTGGTCACGATAAGGGAAAAGTTTATGTTATAATAGTAGTGGATGACACATATGTATATTTAGCGGACGGCAGCATTAGAACACTGGGGCATCTGAAAAAGAAGAAAAAGAAGCATGTCCAGGTAATTTTAAGAGAATATAATGTCACCGCAGTTGATGATACACGAATCAGACGTATTTTAAAAGAATGGAGTATGGAGGAAAGTAAGACATGTCAAAAGCTGACGTAATCGAAATCGAAGGAACTGTAGTAGAGAAACTGCCAAACGCAATGTTTCAGGTGGAGTTAGAAAACGGCCATCAGGTTCTTGCGCATATCAGCGGGAAGCTGAGGATGAATTTTATTAAGATCCTGCCGGGAGACAAAGTAACTCTGGAATTGTCGCCTTATGATCTGTCCAAGGGAAGGATCATCTGGAGAGATAAGTAGGGATCCGGCAGTTACGCCGGATAAAGATGGAAATATATGAAATTGTCTATTGACTTTGATTGACAGGCGGTGCTATAATATATAAGCGTGTTTTCGGACATTTTTATCAGAATTTTTGGGAATTTTGTAAATGTCATGCAGAATGCGTGGGTAGAATGTAGGCAGAGCAATGGATGAAAGGAGGATTTGACGTGAAGGTTAGATCATCAGTAAAACCAATTTGCGAAAAATGCAAAGTAATTAAGAGAAAAGGAAGCGTTCGCATCATCTGCGAGAACCCAAAGCATAAGCAGCGTCAGGGCTAGGCGCTGGCAGTGGCACTGAACACTTAGTGAATCCGAGCGCAGGGTGCGTGGGATGAACTTAGTTAGAAGGCCGTTCTCTGAGCGACAGCGAAGAGAACATCGTTAACTTATGTATCAAATTAGGCGGCTGATAGTTCTGACACGCCAGGGAGCGTGTAGACTATTTGATATACAAGGAGCACCTGTAGCCGGTGAACATCCTTCGTATATTGCTTCTAATGCCGGCCCGTCATTACCGGGCGTATGATCCGGTGGCCGGAAAGGGCATGGATACCGAAACATGCCTGGACAAAAGGGGAATCCTTAAAGTCCCTATTAAAGACAGTATGTAAACAGTAAAAGAATTTAGAAAATGGAGGAAATTCACATGGCTCGTATTGCAGGTGTAGATTTACCAAGAGACAAACGTGTTGA
>CAJTVY010000077.1 GCA_910579925.1 uncultured Dorea sp. | reverse complement strand
GCCCCTCATGAGTGAGGGGTTAGGGGAGTTGAAGTGGGCCTGCCCACTTTGTTCTTTCCATAATTCTTCCGGATACATGACAGGAAAGCAGCAGGCAGAAGATCGCGATAAGGAGGACAATTATGGATTACTTTACAGGTGTAAGGCGAAATGAAACATTGGAAATCGGCGAGTTACTTAAGGCGGCAAAGCCTGGGCAGAATGTCAGAGTCAATGGGGCCGTTCACACGATCCGCGACATGGGAAACGTAGCGTTCGTAATCTTAAGAAAAAGAGAAGGGCTGATTCAGAGCGTTTATGAAAAAGGAATCGCGGATTTTGACTTAAAAGAGATTAAGGAGGCGTCAGTCATCGAGATCGAGGGAAGGCTGGAAGAAAACGGGAAGGCGCCAGGCGGAATTGAGATTCGAATGGAGAAGCTTAAGATCTTAAGTGAACCGTCAGATGAAAGGCTGCCTCTGGCCATCTCTAAATGGAAGTTAAATACCTCGCTGGAGGCGAAGCTGAATTACCGCGCCATCGCTCTTCGAAACATCCGGGAGCGGGCGAAATTTTGCATCCAGGAAGGGCTGACCCGGGCGTTCAGGGACTTTCTGTACGGACAGGGATTTACGGAGATCCACACACCCAAGATCGGAGCCAGAGGTGCGGAAGGCGGCGCAAATATCTTCCGGCTTGACTATTTCCATCGCCCGGCGGTTCTGGCCCAGAGCCCGCAGTTCTATAAACAGATGATGGTGGGAGTCTTTGACCGCGTATTCGAGACGGCGCCTGTATTCCGGGCAGAGAAGCATAACACGAAACGGCATCTGAACGAGTATACCAGCCTGGATTTTGAGATGGGTTATATTGACGGGTTTGAGGATATCATGGCCATGGAGACAGGATATCTTCAGTATGCCATGGAACTGCTTGAGAGAGACTACAAGAAGGAGCTTAAGATTCTGGACGTCGCCCTACCAGATGTGACCCGGATTCCGGCGGTGAAATTTAGCGAGATCAAGGAACTTGTTTCCGAAAAATACGGTCATCAGATGCGTAATCCATTTGACCTGGAGCCAGAGGAAGAACTACTGATCGGGCGGTATGCGAAGGAGGAGTGGGACAGTGATTTTGTATTTGTGACCCATTATCCTTCGAAAAAGCGTCCCTTCTATGCCATGGATGACCCGGAGGATAGGAGATATACCTTAAGTTTTGATCTTCTGTTTAAGGGAATGGAGATTACAACGGGCGGTCAGCGTATCCATGATTACCGGAGGCTGGCGGAGAAGATGGAGGCAAGAGGAATGTCAGAAGAGGGAATGGGAGACTATCTTGATACATTCAGACACGGAATGCCGCCTCACGGCGGGCTGGGGATTGGTCTGGAACGGCTGACCATGAAGCTGATCGGGGAAGACAACGTTCGGGAGACGACGCTGTTTCCGAGAGATTTAAGCAGGCTGGAACCTTAAAATATCTGGATGAGTAATATATAGCGAGCGATGAAGCGGATCACAGGAGGGGAAACATGGCTAATAAGATATCAGATGAAACGATTGAATATGTAGGAATTCTGGCGAAACTTAGGCTGTCCGGCGAAGAGAAGGAGAATGCCAAGGCAGATATGGAGAAGATGCTGGATTATATAGATACGCTGAATGAACTGGATACAGATGGCGTTGTACCAATGTCTCACGTATTTCCGGTAAACAATGTGTTTCGGGAGGATGTGGCAGACCAGAAGGACGGAAGCAGGGAAACCCTTGCAAACGCCCCTTTAAAGAAAGATATGTATTTTAAAGTCCCGAAGACGATTGGATAGGAGGTGAACTTCAGATGGATATTACGAGTATGACAGCGGTAGAACTGGGAAAGAGAATCAAGGCAGGAAAGTTATCGGCAATGGATGCCGTTCAAGGATGTCTTGCACAGATTGATAAGGTGGAAAAGGATGTACACAGTTTTGTGACGATAGACCGGGACGAGGCCCTTCGAAGGGCAGAAGAGGTGCAGAAGCAGATTGACGAGGGAACATTAAACGGTCCTCTTGCCGGAGTTCCGGTAGCTGTGAAGGATAACCTGTGTACAAGCAGGATGCGGACAACCTGCAGTTCGAAGATTCTTGAGAATTTCAGACCTTCCTATACGGCTGAAGCGGTTTGTAATCTTGAAAAGGCAGGCGCAGTGGTGATCGGGAAGACCAATATGGATGAGTTTGCCATGGGAAGCACCACAGAGACTTCTTACTTCGGCGTTACGAGGAATCCGTGGAATTTAGACCATGTTCCCGGCGGCTCATCCGGTGGTTCCTGTGCGGCGGTGGCCGCAGGAGAGAGCGTCTGTGCACTGGGATCCGATACAGGAGGTTCTATACGCCAGCCAAGTTCATTCTGCGGGGTAGTGGGACTGAAACCTACTTACGGTACGGTTTCCAGATATGGGCTGATTGCCTATGGATCCTCTCTGGATCAGATCGGGCCGATTGCAAAGGACGTGACGGACTGTGCGGCTGTCCTGGAAGCGATTGCATCCTATGACCCCAAAGACGGAACGTCAATCGACAGAAGTGTATATAGGAAGGCCATGACAGACGGCGGGGAGGGACAGGCGGTTCCGGGGTATGATTTTATGAGCGCGCTGGTAAATGATGTAAGCGGCATGAGGATCGGAATCCCTAAGGATTATTTCGGCGACGGGCTTTCTGCAGAGGTCCGGGAGCAGATTCGAAAGGCGGTCAGAGTATTGGAAAGTTGTGGAGCCATAGTAGAAGAATTCGATTTAAGCTTAGTAAAGTATGCAATCCCGGCATATTATGTGATTGCGTCGGCAGAGGCAAGCTCCAACCTGTCCCGTTTTGACGGGGTGAAATACGGCTACCGCACACAAGAGTATGAAGGGCTTCATCATATGTATAAGAAGACACGGTCGGAAGGGTTCGGCGCAGAAGTGAAGCGCAGGATCATGCTTGGTTCTTTCGTGTTAAGCTCTGGATATTATGATGCATATTACCTGAAGGCGTTAAAGACAAAGGCGTTGATTAAAGAAGCATTTGACCAGGCGTTTGCAAGATTTGACGTGATCGTCGCCCCGGCAGCGCCCACAACAGCCCCGGAACTTGGAAAGAGTTTAAACGATCCTCTCAAGATGTACCTGGGAGACATCTATACCATTTCCGTAAACCTGGCAGGGCTACCAGGTATCAGTATTCCGGTAGGGAAGGATAAAAAAGGACTTCCTGTCGGTATGCAGATGATTGGAAACTGTTTCGAAGAAAAAAAGATTATCCGGGCGGCATATACGCTGGAGCAGGAAGGAGGCAGGAAATCATGATAAAACAGTATGAGACGGTAATCGGGCTGGAAGTTCACGTAGAACTTGCAACGAAAACGAAAATTTTCTGCTCCTGTAGTACAGAGTTCGGCGGCGCACCCAATACCCATACCTGCCCTGTATGTACAGGTATGCCGGGATCACTGCCGGTATTAAATAGGAAGGTAGTGGAATACGCCATGGCGATTGGCCTTGCCACCAACTGCGATATCACGCGGGTATGCAGATTTGACCGCAAGAATTATTTCTATCCTGACAATCCCCAGAACTATCAGATCTCACAGTTGTACCTTCCGATTGCGTCCAATGGATATGTAGAGATAGAAGTGGGCGACACTAAGAAAAAAATCCGCATTCATGAGATGCATATGGAAGAGGATGCCGGAAAACTGATTCACGACGAGTGGGACGACACCTCTCTGGTGGATTATAACCGAAGCGGAGTCCCGCTTGTAGAAATCGTTTCAGAGCCGGACATGAGTTCGGCAGACGAAGTAATCGCATATCTTGAGAAACTGCGTATGATTATCCAGTATCTGGGAGCATCGGACTGTAAACTCCAGGAAGGTTCCATGCGGGCGGACGTCAACCTGTCTGTGAGAGAAGCCGGTACGGAGAAATTCGGTACAAGGACAGAGATGAAGAATTTAAACTCCTTCAAAGCAATCGCAAGGGCAATACAGGGAGAGCGGGAACGTCAGATTGAACTTCTTGAGGAAGGGAAAGCCGTGATCCAGGAAACCAGAAGATGGGATGACAACAAGGAATATTCTTACGCTATGCGTTCTAAAGAGGATGCAAAAGATTACCGCTATTTCCCGGAACCGGATCTTGCGCCTATTGTGATCAGTGACGAGTGGGTCCAACAGATACGAAAAAAGCAGCCGGAACTTCGGACGGAGAAACTAAAACGGTATCAGAAAGAATTTGATATTCCGAACTATGATGCAGAGATTATCACCGGTTCCAGGCATATGGCAGAGATCTTCGAGGCAGCGACGGCAATCTGCGGGAAGCCGAAGAAAGTGTCTAACTGGCTCATGGTGGAGACCCTGCGCCTGCTGAAAGATCATAATATGGAACCGGAAGAAATCTCCTTTTCACCGGAAAATCTGGCGAAGCTGGTGGAACTTACGGAAAGCAGGGCTATCAACGGTTCGGTTGCCAGGGAAGTGTTTGAGAAAATCTTTTCAGAAAATGTAGATCCCGAAAGCTATGTAGAAGAGCATGGTCTTAAGACGGTCAATGATGAAGGGGCGCTTGAGGAAGCCCTGAAAAAGGTAATCGCAGATAATGTGCAGGCAGTGGAAGATTACCGGGGCGGAAAGGAAAAGGCCCTGGGAGCGCTGGTGGGGCAGACGATGAAAGCCATGAAAGGAAAGGCAGATCCCGGGCTTGTGAATCAGAAGCTTAAGGAGATGCTTGCGGTATGATCTGAATAGAGTTAAAATGATAAGTGCAAGGAGGAAAACCGGAAGAACACCAGGTAAAAACAGACAAGGAAATCACGAACAGGAGGAAACGGAGATGAATCACGTTATGGAAGAAAGATTAAAAAGCGAATCCGGCAATAAACATATAAAACTGCCCGGCAACATTGAATTCCTGGAGAGAGAACAGGAAATAGAGATGATTCTTAAAGAAGAAGCGGCTGGAAAAGGAGAGCATAAGAAAAATATGCAGGAAGACGATGCTGCCTTTGAAGGCTGGGCAGTGATCTTAAACCGGTATTTTCATAAAAATGTGATACTGAATCTGGATATGCAGTCAGATCCAGAAGAAATGAATTGGAAAGGGAATGGACATCTTAACAGATTTTTATACAGGGTTATGCGGTTCTGGGAACAGTATTCATGGTTTTACCTGTCTGAGAATCTGGAAGAGATTCTGTTTGCGGAAGGTGGATTCAGCGACTGGCTGGAATCGAACAAAGAGAAGCTTGTCAATAATATTCCTGGTATGCTGACGGAGGAAACGACGGAGAATAAGGAACAGATCTCTGAAAACGGGATTGAAAAAGCTATGACGGGGGAAGAAAGCATTCTTTATGAAATTGTAAAGGGTGACAAAGAGAATGAAATCTTACGTCAGCTTCCGGCAGGATTGTTCCTGGGTACGGTGAAAGCAGAAAATGAAGTATTCCCAGGAAAGAAGGCGGCAGTTGATTTATGGACATGGGATGAAGACAAACTCTATGCTTTTGAGTTAAAATATCAGAATCAGATGGTTGGCATGATAACAGAAATCTTCTTCTATGCAAATTATCTTTATGATCTGGTTGTTGAGAAGATATTTACACTGAATGCGAAGAGTACTGAGAAAAGAGGATATCATAACCTTCTGGAAAATGAGTTTACCGAAATCTGCGGGGTCATGATGACAGATGAAATCCATCCTCTGATTGATGATAAAGTGCTGGAGATATTAAACAAGAATCAGTTTACAGATGATGGTATAAAGATAGAATATCAATTATGTAAGTATAAAACGGACAAGGAGAAGAATGTGACACTTGACATATAATTATGTTCATGAGCAGAACACATTGTTAAGAATGTACCGGATTCATCTCGGAATGAATGCAGTCGGAAGAAGTATGCTCATCATGCGCAGCGTCTGGAGTATTTTGCCAAATGACAGAAGGAAATAGTGGAAAAGATTTGTCAGATTTAGGGATGTCATTTGGCAGGGGATATGATATGATAGAAATGGACATATAAGGAAAATAAATAACCTGGCATAGAAAAGATGTATGGCAGGTTATTTATGAAGCTGAGAAGAAGGAGATTATGTATGGGAGGATTTTTTGGTGTAGCATCAAAGAAGGATTGTGTATTAGAACTTTTTTACGGTGTGGATTATCATTCGCATCTTGGCACACGGCGGGGCGGGATGGCTACCTATGGGGAGGACGGATTCAACCGTGCGATCCATAACATTGAGAACTCACCGTTCCGGACGAAATTCGACCGCGATGTGGGCGAGATGAAGGGATACCTGGGGATTGGATGTATCTCTGATTTCGAACCCCAGCCGCTGCTGATCAGTTCAAGGCTTGGCAGTTTTGCGATCACATTTGTGGGGAAAGTGAACAATTATGATGAACTGTTAAAACAGCTGTATGAGACTACGCATTCTCATTTCCAGGAAATGACAAACGGGCAGATTAACGTGACGGAACTTGTGGCGGCCCTGATCTGTGAGAAGGACTCCATTCTGGAAGGAATCAAATACGTCCAGGATATTGTAGACGGCTCCATGACGATGCTGGTGATGACGAAGGAGGGCATTTATGCGGCGAGGGATCGCTACGGAAGAACCCCGCTTGTCATCGGCAAGAAAGAAGATGCCTACTGCGTATCATTCGAGAGTCACGCCTATATCAATCTGGGATATGCAGACTACCGGGAGTTAGGCCCGTCTGAGGTGGCGTTTATCACGCCGGAAGGAGTAGAGACTCTCAGAGAGCCCAGGGAGGAGATGCGCATCTGTTCGTTCCTGTGGGTTTATTATGGATATCCGACTTCTTCTTATGAAGGGGTTAATGTGGAAGAGATGCGTTATAAATGCGGAAGCATGCTTGCGAAACGGGACGGGGACAGCGTGCATCCGGATGTGGTTGCCGGAGTACCGGATTCCGGGATTGCCCATGCAATCGGCTATGCCAATGAATCCGGGATTCCGTATGCGAGACCGTTTATCAAATATACGCCTACCTGGCCCCGGTCGTTTATGCCTACCAGCCAGAGCCAGAGGAATCTGATTGCGCGGATGAAGCTGATCCCGGTACAGGCATTAATTGAGAATAAGAAACTGTTGCTGATCGATGACTCGATTGTGCGCGGGACGCAGCTTCGGGAGACGACGGAATTCCTGTATAACAGCGGGGCGAAGGAGGTGCACGTCCGTCCGGCGTGTCCGCCGCTTTTATATGGATGTAAATATCTGAATTTTTCACGCTCCAAGACGGAGATGGAACTGATTACCAGACAGATGATCCGTAAGAGGGAAGGGGATGAATGTTCACAGGAAGTTCTGGACGAGTATGCCAATCCCTGTTCCTGTCAGTATGCGCAGATGATTGAAGACATTCGGAAACAGCAGAATTTTACCACCCTTCGGTATCACAGGCTGGACGATCTGCTGGAATCTATTGGAATTGAACCCTGTAAAGTATGTACTTATTGCTTTAACGGCAAAGAATAGGAGGAAGATATGGGAGAGAATACCAGACCAGACAGTATGGAGCGTATTACAACAAAGGAACTTGCGGATGTATTTATTACAGAACAGGTAGATAAGATTCGGACGCAGGTGGGAGAGAAGAAGGTTCTGCTGGCGCTTTCTGGAGGAGTGGATTCTTCCGTTGTGGCGGCGCTTCTGATTAAGGCGATTGGAAAACAGCTTGTGTGCGTGCATGTGAACCACGGTCTGCTGCGGAAAGGGGAACCGGAGCAGGTGGTTGAGGTGTTCCGTAATCAGATGGAGGCCAATCTGATTTATGTGGATGCAGTGGAGCGTTTTCTTTGTAAGCTGGCAGATGTGGCAGAGCCGGAGAAGAAGCGTAAGATCATTGGTGCAGAATTTATCCGCGTGTTTGAAGAGGAAGCAAGGAAACAGGAAGGAATCGAGTTTCTGGCACAGGGAACCATCTACCCGGATATTATTGAGAGCGATGGGGTAAAGGCGCATCATAATGTAGGCGGTCTCCCGGAGGATCTTCAGTTTGAACTGGTGGAACCTTTAAAGTTTTTATATAAGGATGAAGTGCGTGTAGTGGGGAAGGCGCTTGGACTGCCGGACGGTATGGTTTACCGTCAGCCGTTCCCGGGACCGGGACTGGGGGTACGGTGTCTTGGTGCGATTACACGGGAGAGGCTTGAGATTGTACGGGAGTCGGATGCGATTCTCAGGGAAGAATTTGCGAAGAACGGGCTGGAAGGCAAGGTATGGCAGTATTTTACGGCAGTGCCGGATTTCCGGTCTGTCGGAGTGTCGGACGGTGCACGGACTTTTGCGTATCCGGTTATTCTCCGGGCAGTGAATACGGTGGATGCGATGACGGCTACGGTGGAGAATGTGCCGTTTGAGCTTCTGGAGCATATTACGGAGCGGATTACGCATGAGGTGGCGGGGGTTAATCGTGTGCTTTATGACCTCACTCCGAAGCCGTGCGGGACGATTGAATGGGAATAGGGGGGAAAGTTAAAGAAACCCAGTATTTATGCAGGTTTGCAGACTTTTGAAAGGTCTTTTGATAACAAATTGATAACAGCCATTTATCCATTAAAAATCAGGGAAAAGTAATCAGTTCAAGCTATCTTCCGAGGAGTTTGAATAGTACGAAAGTATATTATTTATTTTATATGGCAGGTAGTCCATGAGATTGCCTGCTATATTTGCGATCTATAACTTCAGAAAAATTGAGGCAGTAAATTGTTGCCAATAGAAATGGGTATTTATTATAGTAAAATGCTTTACAAATGCTATAATATGGAATATACTAGTATCAATATTAAGAAAGAGGTGATGTAATGGCTCAAATTAGTTTGCGTATAGAGGATGATG
>CAJTVY010000076.1 GCA_910579925.1 uncultured Dorea sp. | reverse complement strand
AACTCTTGTTCTTTTCCTTCTCATCAAAAATCGCAATTTCCTATAAAGAAATAAAGAATGTGCCTTGGCACATTCTTGCGCCGAGCGCGGTCGCTTACGACATAATTCCTTTTCGCACAAGTGCGCATCTCCCGGAGGGTTTTTATGATATAGGGAACGAAGTTTCCTATATCATAAAAAATCCCGGAATACATGACTGTATTCCGGGACGGATATCTTACAATAATCCGCGGTACCACCCGCATTGAATCCTCAAAATGTGCATCCTAAGAATTCCCCTCTGCAGAAACCATCTGGAAGAATCCTTATCTTTCCTATGATCTCTTACGCTTAACGCGCGCCCACGTACCGACCTACTTTTTGTTCAACCGGTCAGCTCCAGAGTGTTCCCTATTGTCCTTATTCCTCAAGAAGCGCTCTCAGTCAGTGACGCCTCATTCCTGTCAAGTTCCAAAAGACAGAGTCTCTTTCATCGCCTTTATAAAAATTTGTCTTATATCTTAGCACACTATTTTTCAGATTTCAAGTTATTTTTCAATTTTATTCTGGACGTACATTTATAAAACGCAATCACAAACACAATCCCTTTCGCCACGGATGACACCGTCAGCGCCCACCAGATTCCGTTCAGGCCAAGGGGTGATGCACACAGCCCGATGGCAAGCGGCACCCTTGCCCCGGTCAGCAGAATGCTGATAATACTGCACAGTTTCGTCCTTCCAAGACCGGACAGGGCCCCGACGGTCATCAGTTCTACACACATAAACGCCTCGCCGATCCCCACAATCCGCAGATAATCTACCGAGATCCCGATGACCTCTTCCTCGTGAAAGAAGATCCTTGAGATCGGGGCAGGGAACAGCAGAAACGCCAGTGTAATCAGTCCGCCCCATAAAATGATCGTTCGAAGAGAGATCCGGTATCCCTTTCTTACCCGCTCCATCCGTCCCGCACCGTAATTCTGGGCGGAAAATGCATTGATCGCCGCTGCGAATCCATCGGCAGTATTCCATGACACCGCCTCCACCTGACCGCCCACACGCTGTACTGCTACGGCGCCCGGGCCGAAGATTGCTCCCATACGGGTCAGCACCATAGAAATCATACAGTACACGGTTCCCTGTATTGCCGTAGGCAGACCAATCCGAAATACACCCCTGTAGAATCTTCGCTCTACCGGTTTGTGAATCCTCATCCCCGTCAGTATATTCTCCGTATCTTTCCGTGCTCTTAAGATCATCACCAGCATAACGATAAACTGGGCCGTAACCGTGGCCGCGGCCGCTCCGATGACTTGCAGCCTTGGGAATGGGCCGAGCCCCAGAATCAGAACCGGATCCAGAATCATGTTGATCACAAGCCCGATCAGATTGGCAATCAAAGGCGTCTTTGAATCCCCCTGGGCCGTGTAAATCCCCGTCAGTACCACGGTCAGATAGGAGAAAATTACCAGACCGCAGGTGATTCTCATATAACTTTCGGCATACTTCACCGTCTCGGCATCGCCTAAGTGAAACAACGACACCAGGCCGTCCGTAAATCCTAAGCTTACCAGGGCAAAAAGCAGCCCGAACAGAATCGTAAGCTTTAACGCCCCGCGGGCATACTCCCTTGCCTCGTCCTTTCTGCCTCGGCCGATGGACTGGGCAACATTCACCTGGGCCCCCATCCTTGCCAGAGACGAAAGTCCCTGGGAAAGCCAGACATACATACCTCCAACCCCTACTCCTGCCACGGCCTTAGAACCCAGCAGACCAATCCATGCCATATCCGTAATACTGTAAACTGTATTTAAAAAGGACGATGCCATGATTGGCATCGCCAGTCCGACCAATGACCTTAAAATCGGCCCTTCCGTCAGACATACCTGTCCGTTCTTCATTCCCATCACTCTTTCTGAAAATTCATCCTGCCGTCCAGTATATCATATTCAAGTATATTAATCCAGAGCTGAATGGACAATGATTTCCTCGACCGTAACAGTTCAGCCTTCCGGCTTCACTGTTACGAAAACGGCAGCCCGTCTGTCAGTCAGGGCTGCCTTTACCCTTCTTAATGTTAAGTCCGGGTAATTAAACCAGAATATCAGACTGCTTCTCTGACTTGTAAGAAGGTATCTGGCTCTGAAAGAAACGTAAATTCTCAAACTCCTGCATGCCTTTCCTAAGAGCGCTTTCCTCCATGATCTGGATGTATTTTACCCGCAGCTTCCATTTTCTTTCCTGTTCGGCCTCAAACCGTTCTATCTCTTCCTTCGTAGGACCGGTAATACGGCCGCCGCTGCTGGTAACCGTACAGTTTCGCACATCTCCGTTTTCATCCAGATCAAACACATAGCTTTTGCCCGCCTGATGAGCCGCCACATCGGCTCCGTAAGAAGCTGCAACCGTATTGTCCCAACGGTCGTAATCCTCTTTCCACTCCTTAAGCTTTGCCACGATCTGTCTTGCGTAGGCCGGGTCGGCATCCATCTTCTTCTGCAGGCTTTCCGGTATCAGAACCGCAATCCGCCCGGCGCCCACACTACTGTAATTTCTCTGCAGATCCCCGCGGGTCTGAGGGGGATTGTCGCCTACGGGCTTCCAGTCATTCAATGCGTCCGCGCCGGTATCTTTCTGAAAATATTTCCAGAACGGAAAATCGTTTCTCTGCCAGTTGCCAGGAGAAATATCTGCATTCCCCACATGGGTGATAACGCTATACTGGGGGAACCCATCCTCAAAATTCGTCGCTCCTGTATTTCCGGTATTAAATATCTGGCTGATCACAGAAACATAATCCACAGAACCCGCCATTTTTTTTGCATAGGCTTCCCGGAAGGCTGCCGCCGCCCTCTTGTCCGTAATCTTATCCAGACGCTCCTGGTATGTTTCGCCCATATACAGTTGATTTCTCTTGGCTCCCGCCTGCTGTACGGGCGCGCTTCCCGTCAGTGTTGTCTTTGCCTCCGCCGGTTCTGACGCTGCCTCTGTAAATCTTACTGCCGCCAGTTCTGCAAAATTCAAGCCTGTATTCTGAGGGGAGGCGCCTTTGCTGCGGCCCTGATCTGTAAGTCCATACCCTTTTGACCTACCTGTCACTCCAAACTCCATCTTCTTCTCTCCTTTCATTCTTCATCATCACAGACAGGATAAATACCCTGCCCTCAATCCTGAAGTCCATTGCTCCCTGGTACTTCTCCACCGTACTTTTAATATTGGAAAGCCCTATTCCGTGGGAATGTCTGTCTGCCTTATCCGTTACCGGGAATTCACCCGCCCCTTTTCGCAATGGCCGCCCGTCGAAACTGTTCTCAACCTTCAGAATCAGAAGGTTCCCTTTCTGCCAGGAGTATAACCGGATAAAGGCGTCTGCCTCTGGTTCTCTCTCTTTCATCTTCTTTAAAGCCTCTGCGGCATTGTCCAGAGCGTTTCCAAGGATTACTCCGATATCATAGCTTCGGATTGCAGAAACCGGCGGAAACAGCAGTCTGTCCGCTTCCATCCGAAGATCCGGAACTTCACGGACAGCTTCATGGTATTTCATGTTCAGTATAGTATCTACAACTTCATTTCCCGTTTTAAACCGAAACTCCAGACTTTCAAACGCCCGGTTCAGTTCTGACAGATAACTCTGAAGTTCTTCGTTTTCCTTCCCTTCGGTCCTTGCTGAAAGACGCTGAATCACTAACACCGTATTCTTCATATCGTGCTTCATACTCCGGATGCCGGAATACACCCGCTCCATCTCCTCCATATGCTCCTGAAGACCTTCTATCTGCTTTTCGAGGATGATCCTGCCGCTCCTTTCCCGGTTCCATGAAACCATGTCCTGAAACAGCTTTACCCCCTGCAGGATCGAAAGCAGTGATAAAAGCAGGACTGCCGGAAGCAGAATGACCAATACGGGATATCGGTCATAGAGAATTTTCGGAATGCCGTCTTCCATGGTGACAATAATAATACGCAGCAGAAGACAGATCAGCATTCCCACCGCCGCAGGAGTCAGGATAAACAAAAGTTCTGTCCTGTGAATCTCATACTCCTTTGCACGGAAATCCTTTGCAATCTTTTTCAGAGACAGGTACATCAGCAATGTAATGGCCAGATACTCAAGGATCCATTCACAGATCAGTCCGGCGTTTACTACCATGCCAAATACTTTTTCCGATGGGAACACGCCTTTTGCCGCACACCAGTTCCATAGGCCAATCAGTTCGTCTCCCATTTCACCAAGAAGAATGACCGCTGCATAACGGCTGATGTCTGCCACTGCCTGAAAGGCGACAATCAGGTAAACCGTAATCAGACGATACGCTCTGTAAAAACAGAAAGCCAGAAAAGCCAGAAGTCCAAGGGACAGCACAAGCTTTTCCAACGCCACCTTGTAATTCCAGATTTCCTCCGGTTCCATCCAGGAAAGAATCAGTCTTACAACGGTATACACTGCGATCACCGCCAGGCCATGAAAGCCCTTCCCTTTTAACCTGCTTTCCAGAAAGTTTCCATAAAAATACTGCAGGCAGTATCCCTGCACCAGATAAAGCACTGTCGGGAACAACAGATTCATCAACTCAGACACTGAACACACCGCCATTCTGCAGATACCACATATACGCCTTCACAAATTCACCGTACTTCTTCTTTGCCAGATAGACACTGTCCCCATTAGTAAGGACGATACTGTCGCTCCCATACTCTGTAATGTACGCCATATTCACGATATACGCCCGGTGACAGCGGTAAAACCCTTCCCCTAACTGTCCGCTCAGTTCTTCCATGGATGCGTAAATCTCGATACACGAAGAAGCATTGTGATCCATACTCTGAGAACGGGCGAACTTCGTCCACTGGTTACAGTCCCGCACCGTATGGATCTCAACCTTCTTCCCTCTGCTCTCAATATACAGAATATCGGCCTGGTCAAGCGTCAGATTCCTTGTCTTAATAAAAAGTTCCCGTTTTTCCTTCTTCCTTCCAGCTTCCTTTCCTGCCCGGTCAAGGACTTCTGCAAATTTCTTTTCATCCACAGGCTTTAGCAGATACTGAAATGCATACAGGTCCAGGGCGTCAAACACATACTCCTTAATCCCCGAAAGGAAGATCAGAACCGTTTCCTCATGCCTTTTTCGCAGGTTTCTTGCCGTCTCAATGCCATTCATGCCGGGCAGCCGGACATCAAGAAAAATAATATCCGACAGTTCCCCTTCTGCCAGCAGCTCTTCCCCGGTGGCATAGGATCTGATACGGCTCTCAGGCTTCTGCCTTTTAATCATCCTGCATATGTGCTCTCTGATCTCCTTTTCATCGTCAACAACAGCGATATCCAAAATTCATCACCTCGATTCCCACATAGGCTCCCACTATATATATCGGCAGAAATGTTCTATTTTTCAAGGAAATGGAACGAATGGGTTCTTTTTAGGGAATGAAAGGCTGCATGTAAAATCTTATTCGCTCACCAGTTCCTTCACGGACACTCTTTCAATCGCCCTTGCCGCCACACATGTGCCCAGTAATATACAGGCCGGTAACAGGCATATCCCTATGAAAACCTCCATAAGCGAACTTGAAAAGGGAAATTCCGTAAGCCCAAGTCCCTTGGCATAAGGGGTCAGCAGACCCGGAACGAGGAATGTTCCCGCCAGAATCCCCAGGACGTTTCCTGCCGCCGCCGGCAGGCAATTCCTCCACAGATAAATCTTCAGGATCTGCCGCGGCGTCATTCCCACGGCTTTCAGAAGTCCAATCATCCCTTGTTCCCGCCTCACCAGCAAAAATGTAAGATTCATAGTCACCAGAATCAGTATCCCGAACAACATTGTCAGTACAATCCCCACGGCAGGCGCTAAAACCCCAGTAATATTCTCCCCGTTTGATTTTGAAGCAATAAAAGAAAACTGATCTCCATACTTCTCATTTAGTTCTTCTGCATACTGCCATTTATCCGAACCGTCGGAGAGAACCAGCATATAATCACCAAAACTACCCTCGGCCTTCAGAAATTCGTCCAGATTATCCGTAACCATGCGTATAACCTTTCCGGAATTGGATAAAGTCTCAAACATCCCTACGATCTGATATTCCTTCTTTTCCCCATTTACAAACAGTTCCATTGACTCTCCTATCTTAAGCCCGTATGCTTCTGCCAGTGAAATTCCTACGCCGATCTCCTGTTCCTTCCAAGGCCGCCTGCCGTACAGTGATTTATCTTCAATCTTCTCATTCCACGGCAGTTCATAAAGTTCTGTCACAATACTCTGAAATCCCTCCTCCCGGCCAGGGCGATACTTCGGATAGATCTTATTAACCCCATAAGTATAATCAACCCTTGGATCCTTTTCCAATTCCTTAATCACCCCGCTTACAGGAACTCCTTCCACCGAAGTGACATAAATATCCGTACGGATAAATCCCCAGGTCTCCGGCTCTCTGTCAATATTCCCAACCGCATTCAGACAGCCCAGGCAGACCGTCAACAGACAGCCGGATACCATGGATACGCCGGCGATGTACAGATATTTTACCTTCTTATTCTGAATTCCTCTTAGAGCGTAATACCATTCAAATGTCCCTCTGCCATTGTAACAGGAAGACCGCCTTACTTTCCTGCGCTTTTTATCCGTCTGCCATGCTCCCTGCCTGACTGCGCAGGAAGCGTTTAACTTCCATATTTTTAAAATAGAACAGAAACACACCTGCATAACCCCCAAAGCGACGGTAAGCCATACCAGCAGAAGATAACGTCCCATGAAAGAAAAAGGAACCTTGAAAATCCCCAGTTCTGCAAGGATTCTGCTTATGACTGCGCGACTCATAAAACCGCCCAGAATACTTCCCAAAGCTGCCGAAACCGTACCGATGATTCCATAACTGACCAGATATGCGCCGGCAATCTGTCCCGCCGTCATACCCAGGGACTTAAAAATACCGATCTTCCTCACATCCTCGTCCATGTCGCTTTTTACAAGAAACAGGGTCAGTACCACGATGGCAGCAGCAAGGATTACACTGACAAAGCACAGGACTGCGCCTGCCATCTGGTAAACAGAAGTGTACCCGCCTTTAATCTGGCTGTATGTATAGACCGTATCCCCCAGGGGCATCTGAAAATATGCTTCCGTCTCGCGGATAAACTTCTGTTCAGCCTCGGGGCTATACTCCCTGAACCGGATTTCCAGGTAACTTGCCGCCTGATTATCCGAAAACGGAAAGTCAGAAAGCCTGCCTAAGCCGCACCACATCCGGTACACATTCGTGCTGCCGCCGCCAAAAACCGGATCGGTCACTATCTCCGTTACCTTCACTTTCACAGAGTCATCCGCTAAACGCAAAGAGACCTCATCCCCTGCTTTCAGATTCAGGATATTTGCAATCTTTGCCGTAATCCAGATCTCGTTCTTTCCCGGCATATCCCCCTTTGAGCCCTCCGTCATTTTGGGAGAAAGCATTTTTTGCGACGCTTGCTTTTCTGGCATTACCTGGGGAAGTTCTGATAAAATACCGTTACTTAGCTTTACGCCGTCTTTTTCTATGTAGTCTATGGTTTTCGTGTTCTCTGTAATCTGGTAATCCAGTTCCTGAGAGGAACCGTCCATATATTCCTTCACATCGCTGCATGAAATTACTTCCTTATTCCACAGACAGCACATCTGCGGCCCTTCCATTTCCTCGTACGCCCGGTCGAATATTGCTTCTGATTCCCTCACAAAAACAAGGGCGTTTACCAGCAGAGCCGCCGTAATCGTAATACAGATTCCAAGAAGAAGACTGGGGATTTTTCTTCTCTTTATCTTTGCAAACCCGCACATTATAACCGCTTTCAAACTTACCACCCTCTCTCTTTTAGAAAATCCATAAGTACCTGCTCTTTATCCCTGGCCTCCCTCTCCAAAATCCCTTGTCCGGCAAAGCTTAGTTCTCCCTCCATGCGTCCGTCCTGGATATAGATTATCCGGCTTCCCCTGGCGGCGACTTTCGTGTCATGTGTTACCAGCAGGATTGTCTGGCCGTTCTGATTCAACTCGTTCAGCAGTTCCATCACAAGCTGTGTCTGCGCCTGATTTAAGTTACCCGTCGGCTCGTCGCACAGCAAGAGGGACGGCCTGTTTACAACAGAGCGAAGGATCGCGGCTCTCTGCTGCTGCCCGCCGGAGAGCTGGGAAGGATATTTGTTCACATGCTCCTGTAAGCCAAACCGGGCGCAGAGCCCGAAGATCCTGTCCTTTCTGGACTGTCTGGGTAAAAAGCGGCCGGAAACAGCATCAGACCGTACTAACATCATAGGCAGCATAATATTTTCATAGACCGTAAGATCCGGGATCAGACATTGCTGCTGAAAAACGATCCCCATGTCTGACCGTCTGAACACAGACTTTTCTTTTTCCTTCATCCTGCCAAAGTCTACCGCCCTTTCTTTCCTGGCGTCGTCTGTATTCTTGAGATTTGAAAAACGAACCGTACCTTCGTCAAAATCATCAATTCCTGCGATCAGGTGGAGAAGGCTTGTCTTCCCGGAGCCGGAAGCTCCCATGATCACAACAAATTCTCCTGAGTCTACCTCCATGTTCACATGGTCGACAACCAGATTCTCGGCTGTCCCTTCGTAATATCGTTTCGTCAGATTTTTAACCTCTAATAATTTTCCCATTCTGATCTCCTTTCATCTATCAGCCGTTTTATCCTGAATGCCAAAATAACATAGGCCGTCTCGACCACCGACGTATAAAATAATGTCAATACAATCTGTGCAAGGGCAGTTCCCATGGAAATATACTCATCCCCATAAAACAACAGCGAAAACAGACTGACCGAAGATATCACACCCCCAAGGGTCAGAGATAATATTCCTGTATATCTGACGGCCTGCAGGGAAGCCGCCATTTCCTTTCCTGTCATTTCTCTTTTCGGCAGGCATGTTTTCCACGCATTCAGGTAATCGTGAAACCAGCCGCCAAATGAGATAATCAGGAATTTCGACCCAGCAAGATATAGCAGGGTCGGTATGTCAAGAAGGTCCAAAAACCTTCCCCTGGGCAGACTAGAACTAAGCAGGCCCACAAAAGCCAGGATCATGCACAAGGCACCGGCAAAAGTCCCGATCCCTCTGCTCTTCTTCTTTTTCTCATTTTCATTGATTTCGTCAACCAGACTGACAAGATTACTCTCCGACTTTTTCACATATTCTTCCGATGAGAAGTTTTCTGATAGAAATTCTTCCCCTGCAAGTAATTCATTTACGTCAATCTCCAATTCCTGGCTGAGTCTTGGAAGAAGCGACGCATCCGGCAGCCTGTTTCCGGTCTCCCACTTTGAGATGGTTTTATCTGTGACGTCAATCCGTTCTGCCAGCTGCTTCTGCGACAGGCCGCGCTTCTTTCTCATACAAGCTATAAATTTTCCAATTTTAACCTGATCCATTACATTTTCCTCCAATCTGACGGACCCATGCCGCCTGGTAATGATAAAACTATATGACATTTCAGCCGACGGTTCAATCTCCGAATGGGAGAATGGCTCTCCGATCTGGGGAATTTCCACAAACAGAGAGGTATACACAGAACAAAGTGGGCAGGCCCACTTCAGCTCCCCTAACCCCTCACTCATGAGGGG
>CAJTVY010000075.1 GCA_910579925.1 uncultured Dorea sp. | reverse complement strand
TGGATACGTTTTCTCTTAAGGATAATATCTTCCTTCCGCTGGTACTTTCCGGGAAGAAGTATGAGGAGATGGAAACCAGGATCCTGCCGATTGCCAGTATGCTGGGAATCGGGGAACTTCTGGAAAAATTTCCTTACGAGGTGTCCGGAGGGCAGAAACAAAGGGCGGCAGTCGCAAGGGCGCTGATAACGAAGCCCCAGTTAATCCTGGCGGACGAGCCCACCGGAGCATTGGATTCCAGGGCTGCGGACGGACTTCTGGAGCTTTTCACGCAGATTAATGAGGATGGCCAGACCATACTCATGGTCACCCATAGCGTCAAGGCGGCAAGCAATGCGAACAGGGTGCTGTTTATCAAAGACGGGGAAGTATTTCACCAGTTATACCGGGGAAATCTGACCAATGAACAGATGTACCAGAAGATCTCTGACACACTGACAATACTGGCTACGGGAGGTGAGAAAAGTGAGTAGTTCAATTTATGGAAAACTTGCGCTGACCAATCTTAAGAACAACCGGAAGACCTATGTCCCGTATATTTTCACGGCGGTACTGACGGTGATGATGTATTATATTATGGATTCATTGTCAAGAAGTTCCAGTATCAGTGAGCCGAGCCTGCATTCCATCCTGGTTTATGCAAGAGCAGTTATCGTTGTATTTGCAGTTATTTTCCTGTTCTATACAAACAGCTTTCTGATCAAACGGAGGAAGAAGGAAATCGGCGTTTACAATATCCTTGGTATGGGGAAAACGCATATTGCCAGGATGCTTACCGTTGAAACCCTTGTGACGGCGGCAGTCAGTATAGGAGCAGGTCTGGTTTTCGGGGTTATTTTCAGCAGACTGATGTATCTTATACTATTGAAGATTCTCAATTATGACGTAGGGATGGATTTCGAGATCCCGGCGGAGACTCTGAGTTATACACTGTTCTTTTTCCTGGTTATCTTCGTTATGACCCTGGTTTATAATCTGTTTCAGATCCAGCTTTCTAATCCTGTGGAGCTGCTTAGTGGAGGAAACCGGGGAGAAAAGGAACCGAAGACAAAATGGTTTCTGACCCTGTTCGGGCTGGTATCGCTTGGAATCGGTTATTTTATTGCAGTTACGGTGGAGCATCCCATCGCAGCGATTCAGGCGTTTTTTGTGGCGGTGGTCTGTGTGATTCTCGGTACTTATGCACTGTTTACTGCCGGAAGCATTGCAATTTTCAAGGCGCTTCGCAAGAATAAGAAATTTTATTACCAGACGAAGCATTTCAGCGCAGTGTCGGGAATGATTTACCGGATGAAGCAGAATGCAGTGGGGCTTGCGAATATCTGTATCCTGAGCACAATGGTGCTGGTGATGATTTCTACAACCATTTCCCTCTATGTGGGGATGGAAGATGTGCTGAATTACCGGTTTCCCAGGGATTTTGTAGCAAAGACGAATGTGTCTTCTCCGGAATCAGATGCGGCGGTAGACAGGATTGTTGCAGAAGAACTGGAACGCTTTGGGGTGAAGCCTGAGGGGACGCTGCGTTACCACGAAGAAAGTATGGCCGCGCTAAAACAGGATGATGGTTTTGCATTGCAGCAGGAGGGGAATTATCTGGCAGAAGAAATAGTGGAAATCACTATGATCCCGGTTAAGGAATTTAACCAGATGGAAGGTACAAAAGTCAGTCTTGCAGCGGATGAGGCGTATGTATACGGCCCGGGTGAAAAATGGGGGAAGGATTCTGTCAGAGTGGGGGATCGTACTTACCGTGTGGTGAAGGAACTGGAGAATATGAAGCTGAAACCCAACAATGTGCAAAGTAACGTAGAGGAATATTATCTGATTGTTTCCGAAGCAGGGCAGATCCAGGAATTATTAAATGAGGTTTATGAAGGCAGCAGTATGCAGAAGGACTGGGTAGAACAGATGGCAAATCTTAACTACCGGGTAACGTTTGACCTGGAAGGAGAGAAAGAGGACTGCATCAATGCGATGCGGGCCATGACAGACAGGATTGAGAAGGAAGTGCATGCCGCATTCTGCGAAAGCAGGGAACTTAGCAGAGAAGAATTCTATTTCCTGTACGGCGGCCTTTTATTTATCGGAATCTATCTCGGGGTACTTTTTCTAATGGCAACGGTGCTGATAATGTATTATAAGCAGATTTCAGAAGGATACGACGACAGGGAACGTTATCAGATTATGCAGAAAGTGGGCATGAGTAAGCGGGAGGTGAAAAATTCCATCCGAAGCCAGGTACTGCTGGTATTTTTCCTGCCCCTTCTGATGGCGGTGCTCCATATAACGGTGGCGTTTGGTGTGATTACGAAGCTGCTGGCAGTGCTGAATCTGACGAACGTACCGTTATTCCTGGCGTGTACGGTAGTGACGGTAGTGGTGTTTGCGGCATTCTATGGGATTGTCTTTTCACTGACGGCAAGAGAATATTATAAGATTGTAAATTAATGAACGGGACGCGGTAAAATAAAATCTTACCGCGTCCCAAATTGTAAAATTTCCTGTACTCATCCTTTTATCTGTGCTAAAATGAGAAAAAAATGACAAAAGCAAAGGAGACTGACATGACAAAAGCAGGCGAAAGAGAAGTTGTAAAAGCAGAGCGCGTAAACGGCGGAGCCGGATTTATTATGAAGGAAGCGTTAACAAGCATAGAGGAGATGGGGAGTTACTGCCGGATGTTCAGTAAAGTGACCCTTCCTCCCAACTGTGAGATCGGTCATCACGAACATCACGGCGAGACGGAGACATACTACATCTTAAGCGGCAAAGGAATGTATGACGACAATGGAAAAGCATTTCCGGTAGAAGCAGGCGACGTATTCTTTTGTAAAGACGGGGACGGACACGGCATGAAGAACACAGGAGAAGAGGATCTGGCTTTCATAGCGCTGATACTAAAAAAATAAAATTTCACTTTTTTTACGTTTTTCTGTTTCTGCCATTGCCATTCACAATCAAACAATGCTATAATCTTCTGTAGTATTGTTTACGAATAAGTAACGAAAGAAGCAGGTGTCAGACTTGAAAAATAAAATCCAGAAATTTTCCAAAGGAGATTTTCAGTTATCACAACCTGATGTCATATTTGATGAGACTAATCTGGTTCTCATTATCGGAGAAGGGGAAGTATATCGGGGGAGTTTTACAATCAGAACGGAAAGCGGGAAGAAGATACGGGGACTGGTGTACTCGTCTTCTTTTCGTGTGCATTTTAAGAATCAGGGGTTTGACGGAAATCCTGCGAAGGTAGAGTTTACCTATGACGGCAAAGGGCTTCGGCCCGGGCATGTAGAGGACGGAAGGTTTACTGTGGTATGCGGAGGCGGAGAGTATGATCTGTCCGTGACAGCGATCATTGAGAAGCCCTATGTGATGACGTCCTATGGAAAGGTACAGAGCACGGATGATTTTCGGAAGCTTGCGATCAAGGATTTCTCGGAGGCCGGGCGGCTGTTCCGCGCCAGAGAATTCTATGAGATTCTCAAGTATGAGAATGAGCGGACGTTTTATCTGTATGATAATATGAGAAAATGGTCCCTGGGGGATCAGTCCATGGAAGAATTTCTGGTAGGTATCAAGCAGAAGGAGTGTATTTTTCTGACGCTGCCTGGCGAGGGGATGTTTTTTGAGGATATCACGGAACCTACAAAGGGAACCCTGACGATTGTAAAGAATACCTGGGGATATATGCCCATTCGGATTGAGGCGGAGGGCGAGTTTATCAAGGTACTGCGTCCTGAGACGAGTACGGACGACTTTGTGGGGAATGCTCATGAGATTGAGTATGTGGTCCGTCCCGACCGTCTGCATGGAGGGCGTAATTTCGGTATGCTCAAATTTATCACGCCTTATGAGACTCTTACTTATGAGATCGAGGTGCTGCAGAATCAGGATTATAATGAGAACCATCGGAAACCGGAGCTGCTTCTGGCACAGATTCTGAAGGAATACATTGGTTATGTGGCGGGAAGGATTGAGATTGGCAACTGGCTGGAGAGTGCGGTTGAGAAGATGATTTCCCTTCGGAAATTAAAGCCTCACAGTGAACTTTATCAGTTGATGCAGGCCCATGTTTACCTGGTGGGAAGTAAAGTGGAAGAGGCAAAATGGATTCTTGAGAATTATAATTACAACCGTTTTGCCATCGGAAAAGACCCTCTGACTAACTGCTATTACCTGTATCTGACTGCGCTGGTGCGCGGAAAAGGGATTCATGCGGAGCGTGTGCTGGACGAGGTGGGGAAGACTTATATGCGTCATCAGGATTCTCTGCTTCTGCTTTATATGCTGATGGATCTGGACACCAGGTACAAGACTTCTTATAAGAAGATTGAGCTGCTGGAGCAGCAGTTCCAGTATGAGATGCACGGGGTGATCTTTTATCTGGAAGCATACCTGTGTTATCAGGACAGGCCCACCCTTCTTAAGAAGTTAGGTCCCTTCGAGATGCAGGTGCTAAACTTTGCGTCAAAGTACCGTCTGATGACCAAGGAACTTGCTCTTTATGTGGCAAATTTTGCCAGTCAGCAGAAGCAGTACAGTGATAAGATGTTTCGGATTCTGGAACGGATCTATAAGCTTTATGACGAGTCCATGATTCTGAATACCATCTGTACGCTTCTGATTCGAGGAAATAAGGTGCAGAAACGGTATTTTCCCTGGTATAAAAAAGCGGTGGATTCGGAACTTCGGATTGCGCAGCTTTATGAATATTATATGATGACTCTTGACGAAGAAAAATTTAAGGGTCCGCTGCCGAAGGTGATCCTTCTTTATTTTATGCATGGCAATTCATTGAATTACAGGAAGGCGGCGTTTCTTTATGCGAATCTGGTCACATATGAGGAACAGGCAGGCGAATTATATCTGAATTATCGTGAACAGATGGTGGTGTTTACCTGGAAGCAGCTGATCCAGAGACATATTACAGAATCATTGCGGATTCTGTATAAAAGGTTCTGCCAGCCGGAGGAGATGACGGCGGAACGTATGGAGGCTATGCGTGATATCTGTTACTCTTATTCTGTTTCCACAAAGGTGCGGAATATGAAATGCGTCCTGGTTATTGAAAAGGACGGCGAGATCCGACAGCGGATTCCTTATGACGACGAGGGGGGGACGGTGATCCGCCTTTATGATAAAGAATCCAGAGTTGTGTGGGAGTCTGTGGAAGGAAGGCATTATACGGATTCCATCGTCTATGAGACGAAGCGTCTGTTTTATGAGCCGCGGTTTGTGGAGATGTGTCGTAAATACGCCGCGACAACGGGTGTCTGGGAGCAGGAAAATGAAAAGGAAGCTCCTACCTTTGAAGGGCTGATGGAAAAGGGCTTGGAGACCTTTGAAGAGAAGGATGTGTTCCGTCTGTGCAGCAGACGGATTAAAGAAGAGAATTATGAAGAGGACAGTTTCTTAAGTTATCTGTGCTTTGAATTGTTTAAAAGAAATCATTTCGACAGGGTGACATTAATGTACCTTGCGAATTTTTACTGTGGTCCCACGAAGGATATGAAATTATTGTGGAAGGTTCTCAAAGAAAACGGGATTCCTTCTTATAAAATTGGCGAACGAATCATAACTCAGATGCTTTTTTCGGAAAATCTATTTCAGGAAGAGAAGATATTCGAGGATTATTATTTGTCTGACAATGTCTATTTTCGTCTGAAACAGGCGTATCTTGCCTACGTGTCCAGGGAATATGTGGTTTATGGAAGAGACCTTGAGTCAAGCGTATTCGATATCATTGCGAATGAATGCGATGAGAAGGAGGATCTGTCTGATATCTGCAAGATTGCACTTCTGAAGTATTTTTCCAGCCATGACTATACGGCGGCGCTGGAAGTGGTTCTTCACCAGGTACTAAGAGAGATGTGTGAGAAACAGGTTGTTTTCCCTTATTATCTGCGCTATAAGGAAGAATGGCTGAGGGAACTGCAGCTCTACGACAAGGTGATGATTTCCTATCAGGCAAGGCCTGGAAGCAGGGTGACGCTGTACTATAAGATGAAGCACGGCAACAGAGACGAGCTTGGTTATCAGAACGAGGTCATGATGCCGGTCTATGAGAATCTGTATGTGAGACAGTTTGTGTTATATAGCGATGAGTCCATCAGTTACTATTTTATAGAGACAAAGGGGAAAGAGGACATCATTACGGAGAAAGAGGTTCTGAAGAATGAGAGGGAGATCAGAGAATCGGGCAAGTATGGGAGGCTGAACAGCATGGCAACCATGGCGCCTGCGGCCAGGCGTAAGGCGATGATGGAATATGAGGAAGAGGAGATTATGGCAAAACGTCTGTTCAAGATCCATTAATGTGTGAAGAGGGGAGGGGATCATCATGAGAAAAGGCGGAATCCTGGGATACGATCTGAATGAGAAGAATTGTCAGATCAGCTATTACGATGAGACAAAGGAAGAGCCGGAGACTATGGGCGCTGCTGCCAACAATTTTCAGATTCCCCTGGTACTGGGATATTACAGGGAACGATGGGTGTTCGGCCTGGAGGCCCAGAGACTGTCTTCTCTTCAGGAGGGAACCATGGTGAAGGATCTCTTTGAGAAGGCGGTGCGCCGGGAGAAGGTGAAGATCGGCACAAAGAAGCGGGATGCGGTGTGGCTGCTTGCGAAATTTATCAAGATGACCCTGGACGGCTTCGAAGATATTGCATATCTTACCTTTTCTGTTCCGTTTACCAATATAGATATGTCTAAGATGCTAAAAGGAATCGGGCAGCGCCTTGGAGTGGCGAAGGACTGTGTCTGTGTACAGGATTACAAGGAAAGTTTCTGCCAGTATATGTTCTGTCAGCCAAAGGAACTCTGGCAGTATGAGTCCGCCCTGTTTTACTGTGATGCCCAGCAGATCCGGGCATACATGCTGCGCAGGCTGAATGTGATCGGAGTCAAAGACCGGGATATGTTTGTGACCGTGGAGGAGGTGGCCAGTGCGCAGATGAATGAACTTGCCGCCATCTACACCCTTCTGAATAAAGAGAAGGAGAAGGTCAAAGACAAGGCCAAGGCAGCGGATGACCGGTTTAAAAGGTTTATTCAGAGTGTATTCGAAAAGAAGGTGGTGTCTTCCGTCTATCTGACGGGCGAGGGATTTGAGAACAACTGGTATCCTAACTCGCTGAAGGTGCTGTGCAACGGACGACGGGCTTTTATCGGTAATAACCTGTATAGCAGGGGAGCCTGCTATACATCTATGAGGCGGCATATGGAGTATCATGACGGGCCGGTGTATCTGGATGAGACAAAGATGACGGAGCAGATCTGTCTGCGTATGCGTGTAAATGGACAGGAGGGATGGTATCCTATCGTATCCTGGGGCACTCACTGGTATGAGGCGGACGGGCAGTGGGAGGTGATTCTTGAGGATACCTCGGATATTGAGATTCATGTGGAGACGCTGGCCGGAGAGGAACTGCAGGTAGAGACGGTGTCTCTGGAGGGACTGCCTAACCGGAGGGATTATTCCCTGCGGATCCAGATTGAAGTGTTGTTTATGGACGAACGTACCTGCCGCCTTACGTTCAAGGACGTAGGGTTTGGGGAGTTCTTTCCGTCCACGGGATTTCAGGTGGAAAAAACCATTCATTTAGGAGGGATCAATGGGCAGTTTAATTCTATGTCATAGAAAAAGGGCAAGACAGCCCTATGAGATCGCCAGGATCCATATGAGGATCTATACTATTGAGGAATTGTGTTATTATATCTGCAACAATCTTTATCTGATTGACTATACCATGGTGAACAGGCAGTTATGCAACTGGATTGACAAAGAGCTGGAACTTCCGAAACTGGCGGAAAAGCTTCGGGAGGAACTGCGTCAGAACGGCAGCATGGAACAGTTCGTGCTGACCATCCTGCGGGAATCTACTATCTACGCCACAGGGGATATCAACAAGATCCAGGGGATCCTGGAGCATCTGCAGAATCTGAAGGAAGTCGAACGAATGAAGTATAAGGCGGATAGTCTGCAGAAAAGCGGGGAGTACGAGACGGCGATCCTGGTATACCAGTCCATTATCAACCGGGAGTGGGACAATTCCATCAGTAAGCTGTTCTACGGCAGAGTCTATGCGAGCCTGGGGGCGGCTTACGGGCGGCGTTTTCTGTATGAGGAGGCGGCAAGAGTCTATCTGGAGGCGTACCGCATTTGCGGAGATATGGAACTTCTGCGGACATATCTGTATTGCTGTTATAAGGCGCTGCCGGGGGAGCAGTATGTAAAGATGCTTTCTGGCAACTCGGCGTTTCTGAATATGGATTCCGCCATGAAAGAGGAAATCCGGGAGATCCAGAGAGGAATTGACCTTGACATGCCGGAGGAATTGTTTGAGCAGTGGAGGAAGGAGTACCGGAGGATTGACAAAAGTTAGGTCCAGAGATAACTATACAGATTGAAAAAAATAAAAAAGGAGAAGAAGAATATGAGTCATGATAAGTATGTAAGCCCGCTTTCGGAACGCTATGCAAGCAAGGAGATGCAGTATGTTTTTTCGCCGGATAAGAAATTCCGGACCTGGAGAAGGCTTTGGATTGCGCTGGCGGAAACAGAGAAGGAACTGGGGCTTCCCATTACGGCGGAGCAGATTGAGGAATTAAAAGCGAATGCAGAGAATGTTAATTATGATGTGGCGAAGGAGAGGGAGCGGATCGTCCGTCATGACGTGATGGCCCATGTGTATGCTTATGGACAGCAGTGTCCCAAGGCAAAGGGGATCATCCATCTGGGGGCAACGTCCTGCTATGTGGGGGACAACACGGACATGATCGTTATGGCGGAGGCTCTGGAGATCGTAAGGAAGAAACTTGTAAACGTGATCTCTGAACTTGCCGGGTTTGCAGAAGAGTATAAGGATCTGCCTACCCTGGCATTTACCCACTTCCAGCCGGCTCAGCCAACCACCGTGGGCAAGCGGGCGACCCTGTGGATCCAGGAGTTTGCCATGGATCTGGAAGATCTGGAATACGTGAAGGGAACGCTTAAGCTCCTTGGTTCCAAGGGGACGACGGGAACCCAGGCCAGTTTCCTGGAATTGTTTGAGGGAGATCAGGAGGCGATTGACAAGATTGACCCTATGATTGCAAAGAAGCTGGGATTTGAAGCCTGTTATCCGGTATCCGGTCAGACCTATTCGCGTAAGGTGGATACCAGAATACTGAACGTACTTGCAGGAATTGCGGCCAGCGCCCATAAGTTCTCGAATGACATCCGGCTGCTGCAGCATCTGAAAGAGGTAGAGGAACCGTTTGAGCCGTCCCAGATCGGGTCTTCGGCCATGGCGTATAAGCGGAATCCAATGCGCAGCGAACGTATTGCGTCACTGTCCAGATATGTGATGATTGATGCGCTGAATCCGGCCGTTACGTCGGCGACTCAGTGGTTTGAGCGGACGCTGGACGACTCGGCGAACAAGCGGCTCAGCGTGCCGGAGGGTTTCCTTGCCATTGACGGAATCCTGGATCTGTGCCTGAATGTGGTGGACGGACTGGTGGTGTACCCGAAAGTGATTCAGAAGCGGCTGATGGCAGAACTGCCTTTTATGGCAACGGAGAACATTATGATGGATGCGGTGAAGGCAGGCGGAGACCGTCAGGAACTTCACGAGCGTATCCGGGAGTTGTCCATGGAGGCCGGGCGGAATGTGAAAGAGAAGGGACTGGATAACAACCTGCTTGAACTGATTGCAAAAGATCCTGCGTTCAATCTGACTCTGGATGAACTGAAGGAAACGATGGATCCGGCGAAATATGTAGGACGCGCCCCGATTCAGGTAGAGGCATATCTTAAGGAGGTGATTCGCCCGCTGCTTGAGAATAATCAGGATGTGCTGGGGATGAAGGCCCAGATCTGTGTGTAGCCGTCTGTATCAGGACAGGCGGAAGGTATGTATCGCTCTCTGGCGAAAGACATGGAAACTGGGGGTTTCATAGTGTGTTTATTGAGAGTCGGATTATAGAGTGTGCTTAGAAAGGAAAATGAACATGAGGTATGAATTGACCAAAGATTTAGAGACGGGAAATGTAGTTATTGATCAGGAGCATAAGGAATTGTTTCGCGCCGTAAACCAGCTTATGGATTCTTGTCATATGGGACAGGGAAGGTCTGCGATGGAACCGGCGATTAAGTTCCTGACCGACTATGTGGACCGGCATTTTGCGCATGAAGAGCAGCTTCAGCAGGCGGGAGGATACCCAAACCGGGCGCCTCACCGGGTGTTCCATGAGGAGTATAAGAAAAAGCTGAAACAGATCGTGGCTGCAATACCGGCGGCAGGACCGACTGTGGGAGATCTGGGGAATCTGAATATGCACATTGCTCTTCTGGTAAACCATATCCGGAGCGAGGATAAAAAAGTAGGCGCATTTTTGAAACAAAAATAAA
>CAJTVY010000074.1 GCA_910579925.1 uncultured Dorea sp. | reverse complement strand
AAAAGCAGCATAATCTTTCAACTTTTTTTGTCTAAAGTATTGACATAGATCCAATATACAGTATATCTATTCTGATTATGCTATTTTTTTTATTTTGTAACAAATCCCATAGTCATATATGCTAAATCACCTGTAAGATGAAAGAACATTGAAAGGAACCGATAGATATGCTATGATGTGAATTGGAACATACAAAAGAAAAGATTTCATAGAAAAGGATATTGTTATGACGAAAGAGCAGAGACAGGCAGTTAGAAATATGGAAATGCAACTAAAGGAAACATACGTGTCTGCACCTGACGACCTGCTCTGGGAAACGCTGGCAAAATTTCAGAAACATCCTTTCTATACGGCGAAAAATCTTGAGTTTTTCTATATCATCAAAGGAAATGAGATGTTCGTATCCCGGAAAGACAAATCTATCACCAGAGCAACTGTCATGGTAGCGTTTCACAAAGCATTAGAACTTAATAGGGTGGTGACAGGACCAAAGAAATTAGGAACCTTTGGGGCAAGCTACCTGTACCCCGTTTTTCGCGAAATCGGCGTAATCACAGAAGTTTCACTCTGATAAGATATCGTTTATCCTTGTTGCGTTCTGATATTTTATCAAGTATAATACCAGAAGATAAGAGTGACGACAGGATAAATCAGGGGTATGAATTCCCGGAAGATGAAGCATGATAGAATTTAGAAAAGAAAGGTAAAGTATGGTATGAGCAGAGGGGCAGAATTTTTAACATATGTAATCGGCCAGCTTAAGATCAGAATCCGGGAACTGGACGACGCAATTAGTGCAGTACAGAAAGATATTGCCGGGATGAACGAATACTACTGGGAGAATTATACAGAGATGGATCAGTACGGCTATGAGAATTATGATAACCAGCAGGCGCTTTTAGGCCAGGTAAATGCAAGTCAGGAACATCAGAGACAGAGAAGCCGGTGGAAGAAGATGCTGGATTCACCCTTTTTTGCAAGTATAGATTTTGTCTACGAAGATGAGGACGAGGCAGAAACGTTCTATATAGGAATCGGGAATTTTGCCAGAGAGAGGGGCGCCATACCATTGATCTATGACTGGCGCGCCCCGGTCAGCAGTCTGTTCTATGATTATGATAGGGGAGCCGCTTCTTACCATGCACCAGGGGGAGAGATGGAAGGAGAGATTCTGACAAAGTGGCAGTATAAGATCCGCGGCGGAAAGATGATCTATGAGTTTGAAAGTGATATCAAGATTGACGATGATATTTTAAAACAGGAATTAAGCGCAAACAGCGATATACAACTTAAGAATATTGTGAGGACGATTCAGAAAGAGCAGAATGCGATCATCCGCAACACAAAGGATAAGATACTTATTATCCAGGGAGCCGCAGGAAGCGGAAAGACTTCTATTGCGCTGCACAGGATTGCATATCTTCTGTACCATGACAGAGGGAAGCTTCAATCCTCGAATATACTGATCCTGTCTCCCAACAGTGTGTTTTCTGATTATATTTCCCATATTCTTCCGGAACTGGGAGAGGAGAATATAAAGGAAATGAGTTTTGACCTTTTTGCATACCGGCAGCTTAAAGATACGGCGGCAGACTGCGAGGACCGGTGGGATCAGATCGAGAAACAGATGAGGAAGGCAAAGAGTGAAAACGGCAGTATTTCAGATACCAGGTATCGTTGGAAACAGTCAAAAGATTTTGTAGCGGCAGTTGAAGGGTTTCTGATAGAACTTGAAGACCGCCTGGTGGATTTCAAGGATATGAAGTGCGGAAAGATTGAGAAAAGGGCAGAAGATATCCTTCATATGTTCTATTTCCGTTTCCAGAATATTCCCCTTCTGTCCCGTATGGATGCGGTGATGGAGTATTTTATTGACGAGTACGAGACTCTGTGCGGGCATAATATGCAGGAGGATGAGAGGGAGTTTGTTAAGGAGCAGTTTCACAGCATGTATGTGACCAGAGATCTCTGCCAGATCTATAACTGGCTTCTGGAAGAATATGGTTTCGAGCAGCTTGCGGATCTGCCGCGGGATGAACGGATCCTGGCTTATGAAGATGTATATCCATTGCTATATCTGCAATATCGTCTGTTTACCACTTCAGGCCATCAGAATATCCGCCATCTAGTTATTGATGAGATGCAGGATTATTCCTATCTTCAATACGTGATTCTTAAAAAGATTTTTTCCTGTAATATGACGATTCTTGGGGACCGTGCGCAGACGGTGGATGACCAGGTACAGGATGTACTGACCTTTCTGCCGAAACTGTTTGGAAAGAAAGTGAGAAAGATCGAACTTCATCGCAGCTATCGGAATACCTGTGAAATTGCGGAATATGCAAGCCGGATTGCCGGAGTAGAGGGGATTGAGTATATGGAACGGCATGGCAGGGATGTGGAAGAGACAGACTGTATTTGCCGGGAAACTGCGGTGGAGAGGATTCTTGAGTGGGTAAAGACTGGCGAGGATGGATATGAGACTGCGGCAATCCTTACGATGACAGAGAAGGAAGCGCGCAGGATCTATGAAGCTGTCCGCAAGAGACACAAGGACGTCTCCTATATTGACCGGGACAGTGAAAGTTTTCGGAAAGGGATTACGGTAACAACCTTTTATATGGCAAAGGGACTGGAGTTTGACCAGGTATTCGTGGCTGGCCAGGAGACGGATAGCCCGCTTTTCTGCCAGTTTATGTATATCTGTGCAACCCGGGCGCTGCATGAATTATATGTATTAAAATATCCGCTGGCAGGATAAATGAATCCAAAAGAAGGAGAATGAAGAATGGCAAAGTTAAGTACATTGTGCTATATCCAGAGGAACCAGCAATATCTGATGCTGCATAGAACTGTAAAAAAGAATGATGTGAATAAAGACAAATGGATTGGTGTCGGCGGCCATTTTGAGGAAGACGAAAGCCCCGAGGAATGCCTGCTGCGGGAAGTCAGAGAGGAGACGGGATATACACTGACCTCTTACCGATACAGAGGGATTGTAACTTTCATATCGGGTAACGGGATAACAGAGTATATGTCGCTGTTTACGGCAGATGGATTCGAGGGTGATCCGGTTCCTTGTGATGAAGGGGAATTAGAGTGGGTAGATATAGATAAGATCCAGGAACTGAATATCTGGGAGGGTGATAAGATCTTTTTCAGACTGCTTGCCGAAGACAGGGAATTTTTCTCATTGAAACTGGTGTATGACGGGCATGACAGGCTTGTTACCGCCATGTTAGACGGAAAAGAGATGAAACTTGGCTGATTGTGATGCCGATACCGTCATCTGCGCGTCTTCTGTCTGAGACTCTTAGGCTGCGAGGCAGCAGACATGCAGATGATACGGCTATCGGGCAATCTTAATTTTAAGATGAAAGTAATGATGTATCAGTCAAAATCGAACTTCGTATACCTTGTATTCATGGCTCCATACCGGGTACGGACCATCTCGTTTTTTGCCAGCACGTCTTCCTCCGTCCCGGTGTACTGGCACCGGATACAATAATACTCCTTTTTATCTTTATCATAAAACATATCAATATCCAGATCCCGCATAAAGCAGGATGGACATCTGTAATTTAATCTGCCTTTTCCAGATTGAGCCATGTCGCAAATATCTCCTTATCTGTTATTTTTTTCTTGTACCCCAGGGTAAACATGGGAGAGAACGCATATCCTTCCCGGATGTATCCTTCCGATGCGGCAGAGGCCGTCATGGATACTTTTGTTTCAATTGCCGGGATCACGGCAGAAACTGCCTTAGCCTCTGGCAGACTTTCCTCACGGCAGCGGTACTCATAAGCAATACTTTTCGTCTCAGCGCCTTCGCAGGTCAGTGTAATTCCTGTCATATCCTCTGGGTATTCCGTCGTCCCGTAACAGGCTACCATATATTCATTCAGTTCCACCTGGGCGCTGGGATCGCTCATCTCAAGGATGGTACGCTCAATCTTGATCGAACCGCTTCCCTCCTCAAAATACTCCTTTGTCTGTAACGTCAGTGTCAGATCGGCAAATTCGATGGTCACTGGATCAAGAGTCAGAATCCGGGTGTTTCCTTCCTGGGAAAAATGTGCTTTCGTACGGCACAGGCACAGATCCACTTCCTCTCCCTGATAGCTTAACTTTGCGCTCCTGATGGTCCCTTCTCCCGCATAATGTGTGAAATAACCTGCCCGGTATTTCTCCTGGATAAGGAATGGATAGGAGGCATCCTGAACATGTTTCGTCCCGATTCCGACCTCCCACCGGAGTTTTGCGGCATAAGGACGCAGGTCAAAGATGGCGCCGCCCTGATCCATACTTACCCCTGCTCTCATATAAGGATCCGTGTACCAGAATACCTGCTTGTCAGATCCGTAGAGGATATCCCGCCAGAGTGCGCATTCTGGTTCCTGGTAGGTCTTCTTCTTTCGATAATAATCTGCGAATTCTGACATGGTCATGTCGATAAGTCTGCCTTCTTTCTTCAGATTTCCATAATATTTACACCCGTCGGAGTAAGACTTCAGCAACAGTTCATAGGGAGCCTCCCACCGTCCCATCTTGTTCATCCAGCCCGGGCCTACGAACATCATATTATAAGAATAACCATTATTATACTTTTCCTGGTCGCGGTACTGATCAATGAGATTATAAAGATAAGGGAATTCCCAGGTCTTTGTATCATAGATCATGCCGCGAAGCACATTCTGGGGATGGGTTCCGAAGTTAGAACCATTTCCGTCATAGCAGGCCAGAAGATCCCGCGACAGGTGAGGGATAGCTACAATGCCGCTGTCCTCCTCCTCATTAGCGGCAGGAGCGTGGGTGTTCTGTTTCGAAGGGATCCAGGGCGCCCAGGGACCGCCGTCAAAGAGCGTGTACCAGGAGTTGTTACAGGTGTGGTAGGCCTTAGGTCCTTCTTCCCAGCAGGTGGCAACGGCGCATTTTACGGAAGGATAGGTTTGTTTGATATAATTGGTCAGATCTGCATCCATATAGTAAGAACCTGTGGACTCTGGATAGAACCCGAAAATATCGTGGAATTTTCCGAACACGTCGTCTACGATCCGCTTCTTATCCTCCATAGAAAACATCCAGATACAGAAATCTTTGGTCTTGTATTTTTCTCGAAATTCCTCGCAGGGAAGCCCCAGAAGAGAAAGGGCGATTTCGTCCCCGTAGACTTCGTGATCATTCCTTGCGATTGCCACAGCTTCTTCGTTAAAGAGAGCGGCATAGGTCATGTGAATCGTGACTTTGAGTCCGTTTTCATGGGCAAGCCTCTGCTGGGTCTTGAAGATATCGAGAGATTCTGTCAGAAGCTTCTTATTACCGATATCCTCTTCTTTACCGTGTCCGGTAACGGTAGCAGAATATTCCGGTACCATCTCGGGACGGTGGATTACATTCAGAATAAATTCACTCATTTTACAATACTCCTATTATAATAATATGTCCGGCATGTACACCGCTTTTCTGGGAGGACATACCGGACCTTTACGCCCTCATATGCAGAAAACGACTGCAGAGAGGGAAAAATATGTTTTTGATATCTTACTTGACAGCGCCGGTAATACCTTCTGCAAACTGTTTCTGCAATACAAAGAATACGATCATTGTAGGAATCGAACAGAAAAGTACACCGCACATCAACATACCGTAATCAGTCACGTATCCTGTGATCAGATTCGCAATGAGCATCGGCATGGTGATCGAATTGTTATCCGTCATGATTACCTTCGGCCACAGATAGGCGTTCCATGCGTTCATAAACGTGATAACCGCTGCAGCCGCATAAGTAGATTTCATGGTCGGGAAGAACATGCGGAAGAAAATCTGCACTTCATTCAGACCGTCAATACGTGCTGCTTCGATGATGTCAATCGGAAAAGCACGCGCATTCTGCCGGAACATCATGATCATGAAGGGCGTTGAAATCATTGGCAGAATAAATCCAAGGGTACAGTTCAGAAGTCTTGCTTTGGAAAACATCTGAAACAGTGGAACCATTGTAGCTACCTGCGGAACCATCATGGCAAGAAGCAGTATGGAGAATAATTTATCTTTCCATTTATCATGATAAACTTCAAAACCATATCCTGCAATCGAGCAGATCAGCAGACACACGACTGTCGTAACGATTGCGTACATGAAAGAATTGCCCAGTGCGCGCCACAGAGGCTGCTGAGACAACAGGTTGTTGAAATTCTCCATGAAATGCGAACCTGGGAGAATGCGCCCTCTGGAAACATCTGTGGAAGTATTGGTTGCCGCTGCGATCATCCAGTATAATGGAAATACTGAAATGATGGATACAATTGTAAGGAAAATATATGTAGGAATCAGTCTGCGCTGAATCATACTTTTGTTCTTTTTCTCAGTCACGTGTATCACCTACTTTCAAATTGATGAATGCCAGTACGGCTACCATTATAAAGATTAAGAATGCCATTGCAGAAGCATATCCGAAGTTTGGTACATTGACGAAACAGGTATTATAAATATAGTGGGACATGGTAATCGTGCTGTTTGCCGGCCCGCCCTTTGTCAGATTGACAGATTCGTCAAATAGCTGTAATGTACCGTTGATGGACATGATAAATGTCATGATAATGGTGGGTTTCAGAAGAGGAACCGTGATTCCCCAGAAAGTCTTCCAACCATTCGCACCGTCAATCTTTGCCGCCTCATATACAGAATATTCGATATTCTGAAGACCGGACAGATAGAAGACCATATTGTATCCCGTCCATCTCCATATCAGGGCAATGATAATTACAGCTTTTGCGCTTGCTGAATTCCCAAGGAAGTTATAACCCGATTCAAGAATATGGAGTTTCACAAGAATGGTGTTAATTAATCCTTCCTGTGCAAACAAAGAACGGAAGATCAACGCATAAGAAACCAGTGAGGTTGCACATGGAAGAAATACACAGGTCCGGAAAAATCCCTTCAATTTCAGATCTCTGTTATTCAGAAGCTGAGCCAGCAGGATTGCCAGGATGAGCATGATCGGCACCTGGATGATCAGATAGAAGAATGTATTGCCGATGGATTTGATGAAAACCTTATCTGCAAGCATTCTCTTATAGTTACTGAATATTGGCTCTGCAAACCGCATATTAGCACCGGTTCCGGTCTGCAGAGAGATAATAAATGCACGGATCATCGGGTAAAAACTCATAACTGCAATCATAATTGTTGCAGGTGCAAGAAATGCCCAACCTGCAGCTTTCTGCTTGGCAATTAATGTCATTCCTTTTTTCTTGGGTTCCACGAAGAAGCCCCCTTTCTGCTTGGTATCTATACCCTAAAAGTTGTGCCTTTGGGTATATTTTTGGAAAACAAAGGGGAACTGTTAAGCAGTTCCCCGTATAACCGACGCTTCTACTCTGTCATCTTGAATTCAAGAGTTTCCTGAGCTTCTTTCAAAGCATCTTCTTTTGAAGTACCGTTTGTAATGTTGATAATTGCAGTATTTACAGCCTCTCTTGCCTCATAGTGATAAGGAGTCTTGGTGAACTCCGGAATATGTGAAGAGTATTCTACCAATGTAGAATAGATCGGCTGTCCGCCGTATAATTCTACTGGCTCGTTATACACTTCAGACTCTCCTGCAGGAAGGTAGCATGCGATACCTGAGGTAGCCGGAAGGATCGTATCGTAGAACTCTGTGCTGGATCCGAATGTACTTGTCAGGAAGTCTTTTGCAAGGTCAAGGTTCTTGCAGTTGGAGGTAATATACCAGGAAGATCCACCGTTATTTGCATAATTTGTAGCTGTGTCAACACCGTCAACCTTAGGAAGCGTAGTAATCTGCCATAAACCAGCCTGATCTTCGATTCCTGTCAGCGTTGCGTTCATCCAGTTACCATTGACGATGCCGGCAGCCTCACCGTCCGTAACGGTCTTAATATACTCGTCCCAGTTATTAACAAGCTTTACAACGTCTTTTTCAATCATCTCTGTGTAAAGGTCGATACACTTCTCAGCAACTTCATTACCTGTAATATATGCTTCTCCGTCTTCATTCACAAAGTTAGCGCCGCAGGACTGAATCATCAGCATGATTGTGTCGCCGCCTGTAGACTCGCTGGTAAGCAGATATTTGCCGGTCTTCTCATGTACGTCCTGAGCAATCTCTGTAAACTTCGACCATGTAATGTCTGTCAGGTCGTCAATTGTATAGCCTGCCTCCTCCAGAATATCCGTACGGTAGAACGCTGCGCACACACCGTTGTCATAAGGAACGCCGTAGTGCTTGTCATCAACCATAGAATAAGATTGCTTTAATGAAGCAAAATCATCCCACTCGATTCCGCAGTCTGTCAGATCTGTGAATGCGTCCGGATAACTCTTTAAGAACTTCTGGTAGCTGTTGTCCTGCATAAGTACGATATCGGCCATTGTGCTGTAATCGCCTGCATTAGCACAGGTCGTAAGCTTAGTCTGGCAGTCGTCAGAAGAAGTCTCGATGATCTCAACCTCGAAGCCTTCATGATCCTTTGCATACTGTTCTGCGGCCATCTCCATTGCCTTGATATTGAAGGTCTTGTCCCATGCCCATACAGTCAGCTTATTGCTGTCTTCGGAAGAGCCGCTGGAAGAGGAACCGCTGTCACTGCTGCCGCCGCTCTCTCCGCCGGCGCCTGTGCCGCATGCTGTGAGTGAGAATGCCATGGCTCCCACGAGTAATACTGAAAGTAACCTTTTTTTCATAATCTTTGTCCTCCTTTTGATTAATTACTTCATGTTCGTATTATATCAATATAAAAGGTTCAGAAGTTGGCATAATCAATCGTATAGTGAGCAAAAACAATCATAAATGGTGTTATTGTATGAGATTCGACGAGAAACGACAGGTTTTTTGTTAAATATTATAAGATTTAATAAAAAAAAGAAGAGTTTGCTAATTTTCATTAATTAGCATCCTCTTCTCTCTTCACAATATTATTATTTCAATCCACAGGTTTGCCCTGACAAATTTAGTATAGCACATTCTTTTAGGCTTTCAAGTACTTCAATGAATGTTGTAATAAAAATTAACTTTAAAAGGAATAACCGCATTTGCTGTCGCCAGATAAGGATACTTTTATGTAGGATGCGGTGCAGCTTCCTTTGAAGGGCTGCGCCGTATCCGTTTGTTACGCCACAAATTTGAAGTCCTGCGGGTTGTTCCGTATTTCTTCCATCGTGGCAAGGATTTCTTTCTCCGTGGGAATATCTATCATACCCACCGCCGTAAAATAAATGTCTACCTTCACATGGCTGTGACCGCTGGATTTGTCGCTGTTGTGGACTTCGATACGCTCAATCAGCGAATTGACAAGCGTAGGGGTAAGCTCCTTAATGTCGGTCATCTCCCGCAAAGTGCGTAAGACAAGCCTTAAATCCATTACCCGCTGTTCGGCGTTCTGCAAGGTCTGGCGGTTTTCTTCCACTTCCTGCGTCAATGCTTTCTGTTCCTTTTCATAGTTTTGGAGCATTTTAGCAAAGCGTTCATCGGAGAGGATGCCGCCTGCGTTCTGCTCAAATACCTTTTCAATCAGCCTGTCGATTTCAGCTATCCGCTTTGTGCCGTTCTCAACCGCCTGCTGAAGCTGTTGGTATTCCTTCTGCCGCATGGCGTTGTTTTTCTTTGCCAGCAGATACAGGAATACCGGCTCATAGCAGCGGACAAAATCGGATAAGTCGCTGACAGCTTCCAGCACAAGCCTTTCAAGGACAATATCACGGATATAGTGCATGGCGCAATCCCCTCTGCCGGATTTATATTGGGAACAGCGGAAATGCTCCTGTTTCCGTTTCATGCTCTTGGCGGCTACAAAGTGCATTTTCGATTTGCAGTCGTAGCAGTAGAGCAGTCCCGAAAAAAGGCTTGTCCTGCCGGTTTTCGTCGGTCTGCGCTTGTGTTTGCGAAGCTCCTGCACCCTCAGCCATTGTTCCTCGGAGATGATGGCTTCCTGCATATCGGGTATGATTTGGTAATCCTCCTCGCTGTGCTGGATTCTCTTATGGACTTTGTAACTGACGGTAGTGCTTTTGAAATTGACGGCGCAGCCGGTGTACTGCCTGTTTTCAAGGATATAGCCGACGGTCGCCTGTTCCCACCCGCAAGGGTTTTTGGGGACTTTCTGCGCATGTTTCCTGCCGATGGATTCAAAATAGGCGGCGGGGGAGAGTATCTGTTCTTCCTCAAGCTGCCTTGCAATCTGCATCGGGCCTTTCCCTGCAAGGCACAGGGCAAAAATCTTCCTTACGGTTTGCGCCGCCGGTTCGTCGATTACCCATTGTTTCGGGTTATCTTCCGATTTTCTGTACCCATAGGGTACGATAGAAGCGATACGCTCGCCGTGTTCCGCTTTGGACTGCCATACCGCACGGATTTTCTTAGAGGTCTGCGCCGCATACCATTCGTTGAAAATATTGTGGAAGGGCATCATCTCCACGCCGTCGCCGGTCAGAGTGTCCACACGCTCGTGTATGGCGATAAAGCGGATACCAAGAGATGGGTACACCACCTGCGTAAGCCTGCCCATTTCCACCTGCTCACGACCGAAGCGGGAGAGGTCTTTTACGATTATCGTACCGATTTCACCGTTTTCCGCCATACGCTCCATGCGCATAAAATTCGGTCTTTGGAAGGTCGTCCCCGACACGCCGTCGTCCACAAAAAACATTGTGTTGTTGTATCCCTCTTTGCGGGCGTAATCCTTTAAAATCTGTTTTTGGTTCGTTATGGAATTGGATTCCTCGTCTTTATTATCGTCGTCAACCGACAGCCTACAATACAAAGCTGTGATTTTTTCTTCTGTCTGCCCGTTTAATTTTGCTGTTGCCATAAAAATAATCTCCTTTCCGACAACTGGGCATAGCAAAGGCAAGATTATCTTACTATACCCAGTT
>CAJTVY010000073.1 GCA_910579925.1 uncultured Dorea sp. | reverse complement strand
GTTTTTGTCATTGCTGTTTTCCCCCTTGTAAATCGTTCGGACGTGTGAACTTTTTTTTGTACGTTTTTCCCTGTAGCAGAATCAATATTTAATTCTAATTACATTATAGACTTTACAAATATTTGAAAAGAAGTGAAAATGTCTTGACATCATTAGTACTTGTGCTATAATTTTAAAGATAAAGGCGATGACCGTGTAAGTAGAGAACTGTTTTCCATCAGAGAGAGGGGATCACTGGGCTGAAAGTCTCCTCAGGTTCAGACAGCAATCGAATTTCCCACGCGAGCTGCATTTTTGAAATCATTTTCAGGATAGTAGGAGATGCCGGCAGATGCACGTTACGCATATTGAGTGTCTGTGCAGGAACCTGTACAGGAATCAGGGTGGTACCACGGGTAATTGCTCGTCCCTTTTGGGATGGGCTTTTTTTGTGTCATTATTTCCCGGAAAAGCCGCATACAGTGGATTTCGGGATAAATCTTGTAGAAGGGCAGGAAAGGAAGAGAAGCGATGAAAGAAAAACTACAGAATATCAAGGAGGAAGCGTTAAAGGCAATCGAGGCTGCCGACATGCCGGAGAAACTGAATGATGTGCGAGTAAAATTTCTTGGTAAGAAGGGAGAACTTACCGCAGTGTTAAAGGGTATGAAGGACGTGGCCCCGGAGGAGAGACCGAAGGTAGGACAGCTTGTGAATGAAACAAGGGCGGCGATCGAGAGTATTCTGGAAGAGAGCAAGGTGAAGATGGAGAGGATCATCCGGGAAGAGAAGATGAAACAGGAAGTCATTGACGTCACGCTTCCATCGAAGAAAAACATGGTAGGCCACAGGCATCCCAATACCATTGCATTAGAAGAGGTCGAGAGGATCTTTATCGGAATGGGATACGAAGTTGTGGAAGGGCCGGATGTGGAGTACGATCTGTATAATTTTGAGAAACTGAACATTCCGGACGGACACCCGGCCAAGGATGAACAGGATACTTTTTATATTAACAAGGAGATTGTACTGCGAACCCAGACTTCGCCTGTACAGGCCCGTGTAATGGAGCAGGGGAAGCTTCCCATCCGTATGATTGCGCCAGGGCGGGTATTCCGGTCTGACGAGGTGGATGCCACACATTCGCCTTCCTTCCATCAGATTGAAGGACTGGTTATTGACCGGAATATTTCTTTTGCTGATCTGAAAGGAACGCTGGAAGTATTTGCCAAAGAATTGTTCGGTCCGAATACGAAGACAAAGTTCCGGCCCCATCATTTCCCGTTCACGGAACCCAGCGCCGAGGTGGATGTGACCTGCTTTAAATGCGGGGGGAAAGGGTGTCGTTTCTGTAAGGGATCCGGCTGGATTGAGATTCTTGGATGCGGGATGGTACATCCTCATGTGCTGGAGATGTGCGGGATTGATCCCGATGAGTATACAGGGTTTGCGTTCGGCGTGGGGCTTGAGCGTATTGCGCTTTTGAAATACGAGATTGACGATATGAGACTGTTGTATGAGAATGATATCCGGTTTTTGAAACAGTTTTAAGAAAGGAGCAAAAAAGATGAATACATCATTATCATGGATAAAAGCGTATGTTCCAGGGCTTGATGTGACCGCCCAGGAATATACAGATGCGATGACGCTGTCTGGAACAAAAGTAGAAGGATATGAGATACTGGATGCCGATCTGGACAAAATTGTGATCGGTCAGATTGATAAGATTGAAAAGCACCCAGACGCAGACAAACTGATCGTCTGCCAGGTGAATGTAGGTAATGAATCGGTGCAGATCGTAACCGGTGCAAATAATGTACACGAGGGCGACAAGGTTCCCGTGGTGCTGGACGGAGGACGTGTGGCAGGAGGCCATGAGCCGGGAAGCCGTGTGGCAGGCGGGGTAAAGATTAAAAAGGGAAAACTACGGGGAATCGAGAGCTCTGGCATGATGTGTTCAATCGAAGAACTTGGTTCCAACCGAGACATGTATCCAGAGGCGCCAGAGGAAGGAATTTATATTTTCCCAGAGGATGCCGAGGTGGGAGCGAGTGCGGTAGAGGCGCTGGGCCTTAATGACGTGGTATTTGAGTATGAAGTGACCTCCAACCGGGTAGACTGTTTCAGTGTAGTGGGAATCGCCAGGGAAGCGTCCGCCACATTTGGCCGGGACTTCAAGCCGCCGATGGTGACTCCGACAGGAAACGAAGAAGACGTCAATGACTACATCAAGGTTTCAGTCAGAAATAAAGATCTCTGCCCCAGATATTGTGCGCGCGTTGTTAAGAATATTAAGATCGGTCCCTCGCCGAAATGGATGCAGAGGCGTCTTGCCTCAGTCGGGATCCGTCCTATCAATAACCTGGTGGATATCACCAACTATGTGATGGAAGAGTACGGCCAGCCTATGCATGCTTACGACCTGGACACGATTGCCAAGGGTGAAATTATCGTGCGCAATGCAGAAAAGGGTGAGAAATTTACCACTCTGGACGGGCAGGAAAGGGAAATGGATGAATCCGTGCTGATGATCTGCGACGGTGAGAAATCCATCGGCATTGCAGGAATCATGGGCGGCGAAAATTCTATGATTACGGACGATGTCAAGACTATGCTGTTTGAGGCCGCATGTTTTGACGGTACTAATATCCGCAAATCCAGTAAAAAGATCGGCCTGCGTACAGACGCTTCTGGCAAATTCGAGAAAGGCCTGGATCCAAATAATGCTAAGGCGGCGATCGACCGGGCCTGCCAGTTGGTGGAGGAACTGGGAGCCGGAGAAGTGGTAGGCGGCATTGCGGATGTCTACGGAAAGGAGCGCAAGCCGGTGAGAGTGCCGTTTGACGCAGATGAGATCAACCGTCTTCTTGGGACAGAGATTTCCAAAGAAGAAATGCTGGGATATTTCCAGAAGATCGGGCTTACTTTTGATGAGGAGAAGAGCGAAGTGATCGCACCCACTTTCCGGCAGGATCTGTTTCGTCTGGCCGACCTGGCTGAAGAAGTGGCAAGGTTCTATGGATATGACAATATTCCGACCACACTGCCCAGGGGAGAAGCCACCACCGGAAAGCTGTCTTTCAAGCTGCGGGTAGAGGAGATTGCCCGTGATATCGCTGAATTCTGCGGTTTCAGCCAGGGTATGACCTACTCTTTTGAAAGTCCGAAGGTGTTCGACAGGCTGCGGATTCCAGAGGATTCTCCGCTTCGCCGGACGGTGGAAATCATGAATCCTCTTGGAGAGGATTACAGTATTATGCGCACCACTTCACTGAACGGGATGCTGACTTCACTGGCATCCAATTATAATAGAAGAAATAAGAACGTCCGGCTGTACGAACTTGGAAATATTTATCTGCCCAAAGAGCTGCCTCTGACGGAACTTCCCGAAGAGCGGATGCAGTTTACGCTGGGAATGTACGGAGATGGGGATTTCTTCAGTATGAAGGGTGTTGTAGAGGAGTTCTTTGAGAAAATCGGACTTTACAAGAAGGAAGTTTATGATCCGAAGTCCGGCAAACCTTATCTCCATCCGGGACGCCAGGCAGATATCATTTACGACGGCGTGACTGTCGGATATCTGGGCGAGATTCATCCAGACGTTGCGGATACCTACGGAATCGGAACGAAAGCGTATGTAGCGGTGCTTGACATGCCGGAAATCGTAAAGCGGGCGTCATTTGACCGGAAGTATACCGGAATAGCCCGTTATCCTTCCGTGACCCGTGATATCAGTATGGTTATGCCAAAGGAGATTCTGGTGGGCCAGGTAGAGGAGGTTATTGAGAAGAAGGGCGGCGCATATCTGGAGAGTTATGCACTTTTTGACCTGTATGAAGGCGCTCAGATTAAAGCGGGTTATAAGTCTGTGGCATACTCTATCGTATTCCGTGCCAAGGATAAGACCTTAGAGGATGGAGAAGTGACGGAAGCCATGAGCAGGATTCTGAACGTACTGGAAGGGATGGGAATCGAACTGCGTAAGTAAATGTTGACTGAATAAGAAATGGAGTAGGAAATGAATAAAAAGCAGATAGGCAGCCTGGTCATCGCGGCGATTCTATTTATCATGGTCGGAGTATCCAGTGTGCTGACGAATACATTTTCAGAGACAGTAATGAAAGAAAGTATGAAAGAACTGCTTACAGACAGCAGCGATTTTAATCCGCCGTCCGAGGACTATATTGCCGTGGTAACGGTGCAGGGAACGATCCAGGAACAGACGGAAACGGGACTATTTGATGTTCCGGTGGGATACCAGCATATTACGACTCTGGATTATATTGATAATCTGATGAGTGACAGTGACAACAAGGGGATTCTTCTTTATGTGGATTCCCCTGGAGGAACGGTGTACGAATCGGAGGAACTGTATCTGAAACTGAAGGAATACAAGGATCAGACAGGGCGTCCCATCTGGGATTATATGGCGCATTATGCGGCGTCCGGCGGATATCTGATTTCCATGGCGGCGGATAAGATTTACGCAAATCCCAATACCACCACCGGTTCCATCGGAGTGATCATGTCGGGATTTGATATGACGGGTCTGTACGAGAAATTAGGGATCCGGTATTTCAGTATCACCAGCGGAGCATACAAGGACAGTTCCCGGATGACAGAAGAGCAGATGGCGATCTACCAGACCCAGGTGGACGAATATTATAATAAGTTCGTAGGGATTGTGTCAGAAGGACGGGGCATGGATCCGGAGACGGTGAGAACTCTGGCTGACGGACGTGTTTATACGGCTAACCAGGCTTTGGAAAATGATCTGATTGACGAGATCAGTCTGTATGAAGATATGACGGCGGCCATGAGCAGCGAACTTGGAGCGTATGAATTCTATCAGCCGGAGAGCGAGTTAGACTTTTTCACATCCTTATTTGCGAAGATTGAGAGCGTGATCCCGAAGTCAGAGGCTCAGATTCTGAAGGAAACCGCAGCAGAAGTGGAAAGCGGGGTGCCGATGTACTATGCAGAACAATTACGCTAACCGCGGCAGGCAGGAGCTGGAGTATGCAGGATTCTGGGTACGCCTGTCGGCCTATCTGATTGACCTGGCCATTATCTTTATCGGGCTGTTGTTTGTCAGGCTGGTAATGGGACTTATGTCGATTACTGTCGGACCTGTGTTTCAGACCAGACTGTTGTTCCAGTATACGTTAAAGGATATCATTCTGTATGTGCTGCAGGTATTATACTTTATCCTTCTTACCTGTTATACGGGGACGACTCCGGGGAAGAGGCTTCTGAACCTCAGAGTGGTGAATGCGGATGGAAGTCAGAGGTTAGGACTCGTCAATGTGATTTACCGGGAGACTGTGGGAAGGTTCTTATGCGGGCTGTCTGTCGGGATCGGTTATATTATGGCAGGGGTTGACCGGGAGAAGAGAGGGCTTCACGACATGATCTGTGATACCAGGGTGGTTTACGGAAAGAAAATCAAGGTGATTCCAAAGTACCAGGCGCCGGTGATGTATCCGCCGGTTCCGCCCATGCCGCCGGTTCCGCCGCCGTCCTATGGAAGACCGCCCGTCGGAAACCAGCCGGAGAGCGTCTATCATCCGGAACCTACGACACAGACTTTGAGAGAAGCCGGACAAAGTAAGCCGGATGATACAGAGGAAACAAGTAAATAGATCAATGAACATGTTAATGAATATAGAAGGGATTCATATGGGAATGAAACGTCAGGATTTTTATTATGAATTGCCGGAAGAACTGATCGCACAGGATCCCCTTGTGGATCGGGAAAGCTCCAGACTCCTTGTACTTGACAGGGAGTCTGGAGTTATTTCGCACCGGGTATTCCGGGAGATCACCGAATATCTTAAGGCTGGCGACTGCCTGGTGATCAACGATACGAAAGTCCTTCCGGCAAGGCTGATTGGTTCTAGAGAGGGAACCAACGGGAAGATTGAGATACTTTTACTAAAAAGAAAAGAAAACAATATCTGGGAGACGCTGGTGAAGCCAGGGAAAAAGGCGAGAGTGGGGACGAAAATCGTCTTTGGGGACGGGCTTTTGACCGGCGAGGTGATAGATATTGTGGAGGAAGGAAACCGTCTGATTCAGTTTACCTATGAAGGAATCTTTGAGGAAATACTGGATCAGCTTGGACAGATGCCGCTTCCGCCTTATATCACCCACCAGCTTGAGGATCAGAACCGTTACCAGACCGTGTATGCAGAGCATACGGGTTCGGCGGCGGCTCCGACGGCAGGGCTGCATTTCACGCCCGAACTTCTGGAAAAGATTGAGGATATGGGCGTTAATATCGCAAAAGTGACGCTGCATGTGGGACTTGGGACGTTCCGCCCTGTGAAGGTGGAGGAGATTACCGACCATCATATGCATTCGGAATTTTATCAGATTGACGAGGAGGCTGCGGCTAAGATCAACCGGGCGAAAGAGTGTGGGAAACGGGTGATCTGTGTGGGGACAACAAGCTGTCGGACCGTGGAATCAGCGGCGGATGAAAGCGGGAAGCTTCGGGCGTGCAGCGGGTGGACGGAAATCTTTATTTATCCGGGATACCGGTTCAAGGTTCTGGATTGTCTGATTACAAATTTCCATCTGCCGGAATCTACGCTGATTATGCTGGTGTCTGCGCTGGCCGGGCGGGAGACGGTGCTGGCTGCTTATGAAGAGGCGGTGAGGGAGAAATATCGGTTCTTTTCATTTGGGGATGCGATGCTTGTGATGTGATGCTGTTCCCTAATAAATTGTTGCAAAACATTTCCCGATAACGTACAATAAGAAAAGTGAACGTATAGACAGGAGGAACCCCTATGGACATGGTTCAGACCGAAAATCTGGTATTTGAATATGAGAAACGCGACGAAGAGGGCAACGTTATCGGCGCTTCCCGCGCAATCGACAGAGTGGATATCGACGTAAAAGAAGGCCAGTTTATCGCTATTCTTGGCCATAACGGTTCTGGAAAGTCCACCCTTGCCAAGCACATCAACGCCATCCTCCTACCGTCGGAAGGCGCCATGTGGGTCAATGGACGCAATACCAGCGACCCCGGCGAATTGTGGAACGTACGCCAGTCGGCCGGCATGGTATTCCAGAATCCCGATAACCAGATCATCGGCACGGTTGTGGAAGAAGACGTAGGATTCGGCCCCGAGAATTTAGGCGTACCTACAGACGAGATCTGGCAGCGGGTGGAGGAGAGTCTGAAAGCAGTAGGTATGATTGAATACCGTCATCATTCTCCCAACAAATTATCCGGCGGACAGAAACAACGGGTAGCCATTGCCGGCGTGGTGGCCATGGAACCCAAATGTATCGTATTAGACGAGCCCACGGCCATGCTGGACCCGGTGGGGCGAAAAGAAGTCTTAAAGACCGTACAGAAATTAAGGCAGCAGAAGCAGGTAACGGTCATTCTGATCACCCACTATATGGAGGAAGTCGTGGATGCGGACAAGATCTACGTGATGGATCATGGGCATGTGGTGATGGAAGGAACGCCCAGGGAGATATTTTCACGGGTGGACGAACTGAAGTCTTATCGCTTAGACGTCCCTCAGGCGACGCTTCTGGCGGATGAATTAAAAAAACGGGGACTTAAGATCAGAGACGGCATACTGAGAAAAGAAGAGTTGGTGGAAGCGCTATGTCAATCAAATTAGAACATCTGAATTATGTTTACAGCCAGGGAACCGCATACGAGAAGAAGGCGTTGAACGATATCTGCCTGGAGATTCTACATGGGGAATTTATCGGTATCATCGGGCACACGGGTTCCGGGAAGTCCACGCTGATTCAGCATCTGAACGGGCTGATCCGGGCCACAGACGGGAAACTGTATTACAATGGAGAGAATATCTACCAGGAAGGCTACGACATGCGGAAGCTGCGCAGCGAGGTGGGGCTGGTGTTCCAGTACCCGGAGCATCAGCTTTTTGAGATCGACGTGCTCACAGATGTGTGCTTCGGCCCCAGGAACCAGGGCCTGCCGCCGGAAGCATGTAAGGAACGGGCGCTGGAAGCCCTTCGGCTGGTAGGGCTTAAGGAAAAATATTATCAGAGTTCCCCCTTTGAACTTTCCGGCGGGCAGAAGCGCAGAGTGGCCATAGCCGGCGTCCTGGCAATGCGTCCGAAGGTCCTGGTGCTGGACGAGCCTACGGCGGGGCTCGATCCAAGGGGAAGGGACGACATTCTGGACCAGATTGCATTTCTACACAAGGAGAGCGATATGACGGTCATTCTGGTATCCCACAGTATGGAAGACATTGCAAGATATGCGGACCGTCTGATCGTGATGAACAGGGGGACGGTCATGTACCATGACGAGCCGAAGAAGGTGTTTGAGCATTACCAGGAACTGGAGAAGGTAGGACTTGCCGCACCTCAGGTTACTTATATCATGCATGATCTGGCCAGAAGAGGGATTTCCGTCAGGACGGATGTCACGACGGTCGTGGAGGCGGCGGATGAGATCATGAGAGCATTGGAGAAGGCAGAATGATAAGAGATATTACGATAGGACAATATTATCCGGCAAAGAGTGTGATACACAGGCTTGACCCAAGGGTAAAGCTTATGTCTACCTTTTTATATCTGATTTCCCTGTTTCTGTTTAAGAGCATATCCGGATATCTGATTGCAACTGTGTTTCTTGCGGTGGTAATCAAGGTGTCTCGGGTGCCCTTTTCCTTTATTGTGCGGGGGCTTAAGCCTGTGATCATGCTGCTGCTGATCACGGTTTTGTTTAACCTGTTCTTAACCAGAAGCGGCGAAGTGCTGTTTCACGCATGGATCTTTACCATCACAGAAGGCGGACTGGTGACGGCGGTCTATATGGCAGTCAGGCTTATCTATCTGATCATCGGGTCTTCCCTCATGACATTTACCACCACGCCAAACGAACTGACGGATGGGATCGAGGCGCTGCTTTATCCGCTGAACAAAGTGCGCGTGCCAGTGCATGAGGTGGCGATGATGATGTCCATAGCTCTGCGGTTTATCCCGATTCTCCTGGAAGAGACGGACAAGATCATGAAGGCGCAGATTGCCCGTGGGGCAGATCTTGAGAGTGGGAACATGATTCAGAGGGCAAAGAGCATGATCCCGATTCTGGTGCCTTTGTTCGTGTCTGCATTCCGCCGCGCCAATGATCTTGCAATGGCTATGGAGGCCAGGTGCTACAGAGGCGGCGAAGGAAGGACGAAGATGAAGCCGCTGTGTTACAGAAGCAGGGATTACATGGCTTATCTGGTGATGATCGTGTACGTGGTGACGGTGGTTGTGATCGGGAGATTCGTGCCGCTTCATGTATGGATATTCTAAGGGATATTCTGTGCATTATAACAGGGATTCACCGCCAGGACAGCACAATGCAGGCGGGCAGAGGTTAGCAGAATGAAGAAACGAATCAGATTATATGTTGCCTATGACGGCACAGATTACTGTGGCTGGCAGATCCAGCCTAACGGCATCACCATCGAAGAGGTATTGAACCGAAGACTGAAAAAGCTGACAGGGGAAGACATTCATGTGATCGGAGCAAGCCGTACGGATTCGGGGGTCCATGCCCTGGGAAACGTGGCGGTATTCGATACAGAATCTCCGATTCCCCCGGAGAGGATGGCGTATGCGTTGAATCAGAAGCTTCCCCCGGATATCGTGATCGTCCGTTCTGAGGAAGTGGGGCAGGACTGGCATCCCCGTTATCAGCAGAAGGTGACAAAGACCTATGAATACCATATTTTCAATGCAAAGGTTCCCAATCCGCTGAAACGCAGATACAGCACCTTTGTGTCCTTCCCTCTGGATGTAGAAAAGATGCGAAAAGGCGCTTCATGGCTGGTGGGAGAACATGATTTCGTCAGCTTCTGTAACGTCCGCACCAATGTGGAGGATACGGTACGCCGGATAGATGAGATCCAGATCAGGGAAACAGGGCCGGACATTACCATACAGGTAACGGGAAACGGCTTTCTGTATAATATGGTGCGGATCATAGCAGGCACTTTGATCCGTGTAGGGCGCGGATTCTACACGCCGGAAAAGGTAAAGGAGATCTTAGAGGCGAAGGAGCGGACGCAGGCGGGCGTGACGGCGCCGCCGCAAGGGCTGGTTCTCGTAGGAATCGAATATGGGGAAAGGCAGTACAATGGAAGAAAAGAGACAGATCTATTTTGATAATGGAAGCACCTCCTGGCCGAAGGCGCCCGGTGTGGCGGAGGCAATGGGAGGACTGCTGAAAAAGGGAGCGTTTAACATAAACAGAGGGAATTATGAGGGCGCTTACGAAGTAGAAGGGATGGTACTGGAAACCCGTGACAGATTAGCAAGGCTGTTTGGCGCACGGGATTCAAGAAACGTGATTTTTACTCCAGGGATTACCTACTCTTTGAATTATTTTATTAAAGGTTTTCTTAAGACCGGAGATCATGTGCTGGTGTCGGGGCTTGAGCACAACGCCGTCATGCGTCCGTTAAAACAGATGGAAGATCAGGGCGTGGCTTATGATGTAGTGAGGACGGAAGAGGACGGAACGGTGAATCCAGAGTCTGTGGAGCAAGGAATCAACAGTCGTACGAAAGCGGTGATTATGCTTCATGCATCCAATGTCTGCGGAACGATTCTTCCGATCAGGGAGATTGGAGAGATCTGCAAAAGGCGTCGTCTGTTTTTTGCTGTGGACACGGCCCAGAGTGCAGGGACGATTCCGGTGGATATGGAGGGATGGGGGATTGATTTCCTTGCATTTACCGGACATAAAGGACTTCTTGGGCCCCAGGGAATCGGCGGTTTTCTGATTTCGGAGGAACTGGACCGGTCTATGACTCCCTATATTGCAGGCGGTACGGGAAGCCAGTCGGATTCCCTTTCCATGCCAGAGTCGCTCCCGGATAAATATGAGAGCGGAACGCTGAATCTTCCTGGTATTATCGGGCTGCATACAGCGCTTTTTTA
>CAJTVY010000072.1 GCA_910579925.1 uncultured Dorea sp. | reverse complement strand
TTGGTTCCGTATGTCTGGCGATTATGGGGCCGGTGAAGCAGATCAAGAAAATGACGGTGGTGGATACGATAAACAGGGAGTAAAAAGACGGTAATTCAAATAATACAGCAGTACGGTTTCCCGTTTTTCGTCCGACAGACTGTGCAGGGCTTCGGAAAGTAACTTCGCGTAATTGCCGCGGCGGCTTTTTTCTTTTGCCGTCGCGCGGCAGATTTGCTGCAGACACCGCCGACAATGCAAGTGTTCTGTTATCTTTTTCACCTTGATAACTAGTACAGCATTGCATTAATTCTCGAGTAATAAGCACTTGCTATCCATGCCATCTGCACGCCTTCGAACCTAGATGTAGCCCGCTACACCGTCGGTTCGTAGACGCACAGCTGACACGAATATCAAGCACTATTACTTCAAGATTAATGCAATGCTCATTTTTTATCACTTCAAGGGTATTATCCAAAAGATTACCTAAAATCTCATAACCTATTCCGCAAGAGTACAGACAATCTTTTTATGGTCGAACAATAAATAAGGAATTTGTGACGGCTTCGAAATAAACATGGCTCATGTGAGATTTCTGTGACATTTGGGTGATAATATTATATAATCCGATATAATCAGGAGAAAAATATAGTAAGGGAAGGTGAACATATGAGGATTTTAGTGGTGGAAGATGACCATCTTTTAAATAGTACGCTTTGCTATAATTTATCTGCGGGCGGTTATAAGGTAGATTCGGCGAAGACAAAAGCAGAAGCAGAGCAATGCTGTGAAGAACAGACATATGAACTGGCCGTTTTGGATATCAATCTCCCGGATGGAAACGGGTTTGCATTATGCCAGAAGCTGAAAGAAAAGTATCCGGATACTGCTGTAATCTTCCTGACTGCAAATGATATGGAAAGCGACATGTTAAAAGGATATGAGTTAGGGGCAGATGATTATGTGACAAAACCATTTCATATCAGTGTATTCCGCAAAAAGGTTTCTGCTCTGCTTGCGCGGATACAGAAGCAGACCGGCGGGGATACTTATGACGACGGGAATCTGTCTGTTCATTTCTCTGAGATGACGGCAGCCTTCTCAGGAGAACCGATTAATTTTACTTCCATGGAATACCGCCTTTTGAAGGTACTGATACAGAACCCGCAGACTGTCCTGACCCGTCAGATACTTCTGGAAAAACTGTGGGACTGCGAACGTAATTTTGTAGATGAGCATGCCCTTACGGTTGCCATAAGCCGTATCCGCAACAAGATAGAGCGCGATGGATCTCAATATATTAAAACCGTTTATGGCATGGGATATATGTGGATTGGGGGCCGAATGAAATGAACGCAATAAACGTTTCTGTAAATAAAGCCTGTGCGGCGCTCCTGGGTATTTTCTGTACACTTTCTGCCTGTGTGCTTGCAGGCTTTTATCTGCTGACAGGGCAGGCCGAAGTGCTTCTATTGGGCCTTCTTTACATTTTTCTTGTGCTTGTCTGCGGGGCTTTGTTTATCGCACTGATCCGCCAGAAGCTTCTTTTATTCTCAGATACCCTTTGCCAGCAGTTAGACCGGATGGCAGAGGGAGAGACAACTCTGCTTGAGAGCGTGCTGGAGGAAAACCTGTTCTATAAGATTAATCACAGGGTGGTAAGGCTTTATGAAATAATGCTGAAAAACCGCGACAGCATTGCAAAGGAAAGGTCTAAGCTTAAGGAGTTGATTTCTGACATCTCTCATCAGGTTAAGACGCCCATCACAAATCTTAAGATGGTAAATATAACAATGCTTGAAGAGCCTATGTCAGAGAAAAGACGCACCAGATTCCTGATGGACTGCGGGACTGAGCTTGACAAACTGGATTTCCTGATGCAGGCAATGATAAAGACTTCCCGATTAGAGACAGGCATCATCTCGCTGGAGAAGAACGTGCAGCCTGTTTATGATACGCTGGCGTCGGCTCTTGGGAGCATCCTGTTTCATGCGGAAAAAAAGCAGATGGAAGTCTCTGTGGATTGTCCCGCCAATTTAAAGGCCTATCATGACCGGAAGTGGACGGGAGAGGCATTGTTTAATATTCTGGATAATGCTGTGAAATATTCGCCGGAGGGAGGCAGGATAGATATCCATGTTGAAAGTCAGGAATTATATCTGAAAATTGATATTGCAGATACCGGAAAGGGAATACCGGAAAATCTGCATGGAGCGATTTTCAAACGTTTTTACAGGGAAAATGACGTGCATGATACCCCGGGGGTTGGTATCGGTTTGTATCTGGCGCGGGAGATTATTACGATGCAGGGCGGTTACATAAAAGTTGCATCGGAAGTGGGGAAAGGTTCTGTCTTTTCTGTTTTTCTTTTGAAAGAGAGGAATGCTTAGACGTTCTGTTCTCTTCATTACTGCCGAAATGTCACTGAATTGTGAGATTTCAAAGCCAAATTGTTGAAAAGTCTTTGTTCCCTGTGAGATTTCTGAGAGGTTTGACTGTTATGATATGGTCAGAAACGTGGAAAGAAGTTTCTTAATTATCAGAAAGGACGTGGACCTATGAGCATTTTGCAGACGACAGATTTAAAAAAATATTATGGCGAAGAGCCCAATATAACCAAAGCATTGGACGGGATTACCCTTAATATCGGACAGGGAGAATTTGTGGCCATCGTTGGAACCTCCGGAAGCGGGAAGTCTACCCTGTTAAATATGATGGGAGGTCTGGATAATCCGACCTCCGGCAGTATCAAAGTAAAAGGCAAGGAATTATCCCAAATGAACGACGAGCAGCTTACGATTTTCCGCAGGCGCAATATCGGTTTTGTCTTTCAGAATTATAACCTGGTTCCGATTCTTAATGTATATGAGAATATTGTGCTGCCGGTAGAACTGGACGGCGACACTGTAGACCGGAAATTCATGGAGGATGTGGTGGGCCTGCTTGCACTTGATGACAAGCTGAACAGTATGCCGAATAATCTTTCAGGAGGACAGCAGCAGCGGGTGGCGATTGCCAGGGCGCTTGTGTCAAAACCTGCAATCATCCTGGCGGATGAACCGACCGGAAATCTGGACAGCCGGACCAGCAGCGATGTCTTAGGGCTTCTGAAAACCACAAGCTATAAGTTTGACCAGACCCTTGTGATGATTACGCATAATAATGAGATCGCCCAGCTGGCTGACCGTATTGTCCGTATCGAGGACGGCAGGATCTTGGAGTAAGGAGGGGACTGAAGATGAATGATATTCTATTCGGAAATAATAATCAGGCTGTGTTAAAACGGCTATCGGGGCGGTATTTTAAGGCGAACAAGAGCAGAAATATGATTGCCGTGATTGCGATTGTTCTGACGACGACCCTCTTTGCTGCGATTTTTACTCTGGGCTTTGGCATGATGGACACTATCCACGATCAGAATATCCGGAAAGCGGGTGGCGACGGTCAGGCTGTGTTAAGCTATATTAATGACAATATCTATGAGGATGTGAAAGGGAGCCCTCTCATTGACAGGATTGCCTATACGAAATGTATTTCCTATAAGCTCAAGAACCCGGGACTTGAAAAATGGCGGGCAGAAGTCTGGTATATGGACGATACGATGCTTGATTTTGCGCGATATGAACCGACAGAAGGTCAGAAGCCAGCAGCGGACCGGGAGATCATGGCAGATACGAAAACGCTGGAGGCGCTGGGGATACCGGCCAGAATTGGTGAGACAGTTTCTCTGTCCTATGAGATGAAAGGGAAAGAATACCAGACCGATTTCACATTGTGCGGTTTTTGGGAAACAGACAGCCTGAGCAATGTAGGTAGGCTGCTTGTATCAAAGGCTTTTATGGACAGTCATGCAGAACTTGACGGCTATACCCATACGGTAGGTGGTGATTATACCGGCTCTGTCGCATCTTATATCATGTTTAAAGGAAACGGGGACCCAGAGGCAAAATTGCAGCAGCTCCTTTCTGAAACAGGATATACATGCGACACAATGGGAGGAAGCGCAGAAGATCCGAATTATATTATTGCGAGGATCAGTCCGGCATATACAGGAGGAAACCTGCTTGAAAATCCTGCCATGCTTATTTCCGGAATTGCAGGGATTCTTCTCATCATTGTGGCGGGGTACCTGATTATATATAATATTTTTCAAATATCTGTGATACAGGATATCCAATCTTACGGGCAGCTTAAAACGCTGGGGATTACAAAACGTCAGATTAAGCGGCTGATTTCCGGCCAAGTACTGCGGCTTTCGCTGATTGGTATACCGATCGGGCTTTTGTTTGGATTTTTGATCGGACGTGCGCTGGTGCCTTTCCTGATGAATGGAACCAGCTATACATCAGAGGCGGGAATCAAGGTGACGGCCAATCCTTATATTTTTATCGGCTCGGCAGTATTTGCCCTGATAACAGTTTTCATCAGTGTACGCAGGCCTGCCAGAATCGCGGGAATGGTGTCTCCGATTGAGGCGATCCGGTATACGGAAAATGACCCTGGAGCCTTTGGGAAGAAGAGTACGGATAAGAAGTCAACAAAAGGGGCGAAAATTCATCGAATGGCTTTGGCGAACCTGGGCAGGAACCGCAGACGTACAGTGCTTGTTCTGGTATCCATGACGTTGAGCCTGGTGCTGTTCAATACCGTGTTTACATTAGCGGCAGGATTTGATATTGACAAATATATTTCAAAATTTATGGATGTGGACTTTTTGATCTCTTCTGCAGATTATTTCCAGTATCGGTTTGAAAGAAGCGAGTATGAGCTGTCGGAGTCATTTATAGAAGCGGTGCGGCGGCAAGACAGTTTTGAAGACGGCGGCCGGCTTTACACGTCGCGGATTCTGGAGGAAGCATTCTCCGCCTCCAGTCAGGCGTTTGCCAACTATAATAAGGATACTGACGGGAACCCGTATGTTGATTTGTACGGGGCGGATGAGTTCCTGTTTGATTCTATGGAGGTCATAGAGGGAACAATAGACTGGCAGGCGTTAGCATCAGGAGATTATGTTCTGTTTAATGTTGAGTGTGATGATAATGGAAACGTGATCGACAATTCGGAGGTGAATGTCGGGGACAAGATACATTTCAACCATCTGAATGTGGATGGCACACATATTTCCAGAGACAGAAGTTTTGACCTTACGGTTATGGCGAAGGTCCGCACAAATGAGAATACGGCTACTACCCGTCACACGGGTGCGTCGAGATTCTACCTGCCGACAGAACGTTTTCGGAAGCTCTGCGATACCCCTCATCTGGTCGGTTTCCCATTCAATGTGAAAGACGGCAGGGAAACGGAGATGGAAGAGTTTCTGGGCAGTTACGTGGAAAATGCAGAACCGAATATGGATTTTGATTCCAGAGGAACCTATAAAGAGTCCTTTGACAGTCTGACTTCCTTAATCGTTACAATCGGCGGTACGTTGAGTGTCTTGATTGGCTTTATCGGAATAGCAAATTTTATAAATTCCGTACTGACAAGTATTCTTACGCGCAGGAAGGAATTTGCCATGTTACAGAGTATCGGTATGACGGGGAAACAGTTAAAAAGTATGCTTTCTTATGAAGGGCTTTATTATGCGGCAGGGACAATCGCTGCGTCTGTAGTCTTCGGAGGATTCCTTTCTCTGGTGATTGTAAGGGGGATATCCTCCAGCATCTGGTTTTTCACATATCACTTTGTGGCGTGGCCGATGTTGGTTTTATATCCGTTCCTTTTCATTCTGACTGTGACGATACCGGTCGTTGTATACAGGAGGATGGTCAGGGCGAGCATTATTGAGCGGCTGCGCCTTAATTGACAGCCGAATATGAATGATATTTTATGCCCGCGAGCAATGAACCAAGCGGGCATAAATCTTTTATTAGTATAATCATGAGAAAAAATATATATTCATATGTCTCGTCATTTTTGTGTGTATATGTAAACTCATATATTTCGTTTGACTTATAATACTTTCCCGGCGCCTGTATTTCCTGGATAAAATCGGGTTCGGCCAATGCAAGAGTGGTTGTCTGGCCGGCATATGTAAGCGAAGAATCTTCATATACAAAGCTTACCGAATCACTCCCATTGGCCGATGTAAGTTTTTCTCCAGATTTATGAATTTATTTCCATACCATATCTTCCGCATTCTGGAAATACTTTTCTATCGAAAATGGTTCCGTTGTTAAGTTGTGCTGAGGCAGCCATGTGCCGACGGCCCTCCAAAGACGAAATATATCAATCCTGTTTTCCTCAAATTTCCCGCAGATCCATGCGGTTATTTTTTCGGTACAACAACCATGCAATCCCCAAAACCAACACACACAGAACCGTCTCATATCCACCAAGATATCCTCCCGGAACCACACAGGCGCCCGCGCCGCCAAGAACCGCAAGGACAGCCCCGCCCATGCCGCCAAGTATGGCTGAAGCGCTCTGCTTGACCACGCTTACTTCATTCTCCCAATCCATAACCGGGAAATGCAGGTTTATGGTAATCCCGTATATACAGGCAAACAAAAGGATCACCACCGGAATTACTGCCAGCCAGAAACCTTCCTGTATCCCGGGCCTTAATGCTAAGATTAAGAAAACCTCTGACAGGAGATAAAAAGGCAGAACCAGTATCAAATTCATCAGAATCTTCGCGTCAAGAATCGTTTTCGTCGGCAGCGGCAGGCTTTTGACGAGCCACCAGTTCTTCCCCTCCATAGAAACAGAAGTCGCTGCAGTGGTCATCATACAAAAAGTACCTGCCAGCAGGAATGGCGCGATCCCTGCTAGGTCAACCGGAATCGGCAGTATTTCCTTAATCTTCTCCGGCCCTGTAAAAAGAAGCGCCCCCGATATGACGCATCCCAGGATTGGCCCAATCAGCGTATTGGACACATAGATACTGGATGCAAAATACCGTCTGAATTCTTTTCTGCACAGAGACGCCAGCGCCGAATCCGCTTTCAGCTCTCCCACCTGATAATCATGCTTAGCCGCCGTTGTATGCAGATTCCGGCAGATGGATTGAAAACAGGCGGATACGATCGCCGCCGCTGCAGCAAATACAGCCAAAAACACTCCCGTATACATCAGGCACCGGCCGAATTCCCCCTTTACAATCGCCGTTCCAAGCCAGACAGCAGGCGGATAGTAGTCCTCCAGCACGGCCGAAACCATCCCTGACAGTTCCTCTATGAACTCCATGCTTTCCATCCCTTCCATAGCCGTAAGCCGTGAAGAACCAAACATAACCGCAAAAGCTAACAGAAGCGTCAGCGCTGACGCCGCCAGGCTTTTATGCCTCGTCCTGGCGGAAATACCTGAAACCAGCGCCCCCGCAAGGATCGCCCCTGTCATTGGCAATAACGGCACGGACCAGATTCCAAGAAATGCATTCAAATAAAATGTTGCCCCCGGCCTCACCGACCAGGCATATACTGCGATCCCCGGAATCAGTATCAGACCTGCCAGCAGCATATTTTCTGTATACATGCGCAGAAACCGGCTGATTACTATCGCGCCTTTCGTTACAGGCAGGGCGGATACCATATCAAATCCCTGTACCCGGAATATGATGCTTCCCGCCTTTAAGACTCCAAAAATAAAAATCAGGATACTGGAAACCGCGATCAGGCATGAAATGATCTCCGCTTCCGCCCCAAGCCGAACCAGGCCGTAGGAAAGACCGCCCACGTAAAAAAGCATCAGCATAATCAGGAACGCCCAGAGAACGGACAGCAGTACAGCCCTCTTTTTCGCACGCGTATCCTTAGAAAACCGTAAAACATTGATACCAAAGAGATTACAAAGCTCCAGCCTTGCCATGATCTTAATCTGTTCCAAACTAATCTGTGCCGGCATCATTTACCACCTCCATAAAAATAGACTCCAGAGTTCTGCCCTGCTCCACGACCTCCTCCATACTGCCGGAGGCAACCAGACGCCCGTCTTTGACCATCGCTACCTTGTTGCAGAGCTTTTCAGCTACCTCCAGCACGTGGGTGGAGAAGAATATGGCGCCCCCGCTGTCACAAAGCTTCCTCATCATACCCTTCAGGACAACGGCCGCTTTCGGGTCAAGCCCGACAAAAGGCTCGTCCAGAATCAGCAGCTTTGGTTCATGCAGCATCGCAGATATGATTGCAAGCTTCTGCTTCATGCCATGGGAATAAGAGGATATCAGATCCCCAAGAGACGCCGTTATCTCGAATTCATCCCCGTATCTTTGAATCCGTTCCTTCCTGTCTTCTGCTGAAACTTTGAAAATATCGGCAATAAAGTTCAGATACTGGATACCTGTCAGATACTCATACAGATCCGGATTATCCGGAATATAAGCCGTCACCTGTTTGCAGGCAAGGGGAGCCTCCCGAAGGTTCCTCCCTCCGATCCGGATCTCACCGGTTTCATAATCGTGAATACCGGCAATGCACTTTAACGTAGTAGTCTTTCCGGCTCCGTTGTGTCCAATAAACGCATAGATATCCCCCGGTCTCACCTGAAGGCTTAGATCCGAGATCCCCTTACTGCTTCCCTTATAATGTTTCGTCAAATGATTGATAATAAGCATAACTCTCCTCCCATTCTACAACTGTTTCCGGTTAAAACAACCGACAGACAGTACCATACACAGCAAAACCATTAGCCCCACTACCGCTATGTTGGCATAATAATCTTCCGGGCTTTTGACCCTTTGTAAAAGCTCCATTCCCCTCAGCAGCCTTGCCGGAAGAAAAGCGTCAAGCTTCGGGAACATAGAAAGAAGATAAACGCCCAGCGCCGTCCCGCCGGTTCCTAGAAGTACCTGGGAACTGCTTTTTGACACCGCGGAAAAGAAAATCAGAAGCGCGGCTGCCCACACGCCAAACAGCCACGTACAGGCGACAGCAAAGAACAGGTTCCCGGCAATCCCGTTATCCCAGAAATATGCGTTGTAACCATAAGTAATCCCAAAACAGACCGCATACAGCACCGTCCAGGAGCCATATAAGAATACCGCCTTCGCCGCCAGGACGCTTTGGCGTGACAGTCCTTTGGTTACGACAGGAATCAGCGTGCCTTTCTCGTACTCTGCGGTAAAATTCCCACCGACGATCAGGATGAAAATGATCAACCCTATTGGGATATTTTTATAAAACTGAGTCCAGGAGGTCATGGCATCCACCTGGACGGCTGTCGTCGCAAGCCCCGTATCCGCCAGAGAATCCGATAAGGCTTCCATAAGCCAGGGTGTAAGCTTCGCCAGGGCAGGATTCATAATCCCAAATAATACGAAAACCAGCATCAGAATCCACGACCGCCCGGTCCGATTCCATTCCATCCATTCTTTTTTCAGAAATGCATTCATTTGCCTACCACCTCCATAAACAGGTCTTCCAGATCCGCCTCCTGCCGTTCGATACGCATAACCGGATACCTCCTGTCCGCAATCCAATGCAGAAGCTCTGGAAGCCTCTCTGCTTCCTCCAAGAGAAGGCTGTTCTTTCCTGCAGCCTTAAGAAACGGAAACGCCTGCCGCAAAACTTTTGTGTCTTCCGGATACTCCATTTCCACCGTCACCGCCGAAGCTTTCTTAAGCTTACGTACCTCATCAAGAGAGCCCTTAAGGGCAATCTTCCCCTCGTGCAGAAACGCCATCTCATCACAGATATGCTCCACGTCCGACAGAATATGGGTGGAGAACAGTACCGTTGTCTCCTCCTTTGCCGCTGTCAGAATGTCCAATAATTCCTTCCTGCCTGCCGGGTCAAGGGCCGAAGTAGGCTCGTCGCAGATCAACAGCTTAGGTCTGCCAAACAGGGCTTGCGCAACCCCAAGGCGCTGTTTCATGCCCCTGGAGAATCCTTTGATCCGGTGTTTCTCTTTTTCCAGCCCCACCAGACGCAGCAGCTCTTCACAGCGGCTTTTGATCTCTTTTACCGGCATGCCAGAGATCTCACCGCAAAAACGCAGATATTCTGACGGAGTCATATACGGGTAGAATTCCGGCACATCAGGCAGATAACCGATAAGCCGGTTTGTCGGTGTGTTTCCGTAGCGGACCGGCATTCCATTCACGGTAATCTCTCCGCCGCTTACGGCCAGAAGCCCCAGAATCATCTTCATAGCCGTGGTCTTTCCGGCGCCGTTTTGTCCCACGAAACCGTATACCGTATGCTCCGGGACGGAGAAACTGACATCACGGAGCACCTGTTTTCCTCCGAAGTTCTTTGCCACATGGGAAAGGGATAACATCTCCATCTCAGTTTTCCTCCCTTCCCAGCAGAAAATAAAGGATTGGTCCGATAAACTGCATCCCAATTAACGTAATCACAATCCATAAGGCCCGGCTGCCGTGCCTGTAAGTTTGATGTGTCAAAATATGGTGGAGCGTATAGATCAGCAGCACAACCTCCATAATCGCCAGCGGAATTAAAAAAGGTAACATTTCATTTATATCAGGCATCATTTTCTCCTCCTACTTACTCGTAAAATGCTGCAGCATCCTTTGAAAATGGGGGTTCTCTTTGATTCCCTCAAAGGCCGGATGACCGAATGCCGCCTGCAGATTCCGGAAAATGAATTCCCTGCTTCGGGGAGCCATATCGCCTAGCGGAAGGGTTTCAATCCATGCGTCCAACCGATCAAAATAATCATCCCCGTGGAGCGTCAGCTTCTCTGCACATAAAAGTCTGTCAACACATTTTTGAAAAGAGCGGAGGGCCTTAAGCGCCCCTTCTTCCTCCCCGTTCAAAGCATACACTACCGCTGTCTGGTAATGGAACTGCGCCGCCACATTCGGATGAAGCCGTTCCAACCGGTATTGTTCTATTACATTTCCAATCCTGCATATGGTCTCCTGGCATCTCTTGAAATCATCCTGGTATAAAGCCAGGGATATCATGGCATCACTCACCAGATTCAGCAGATCCAGATATTCTCTCGTCTGGATATAGCCTCTGGCTTTCTCAGGTTCCCCTGCCATCTGGTAAGCCTGAACCAACAGTCCCCCATCCTGCCCTGCAAGGCGTGTAGGATCTGACACCGGCTCCAGCATAG
>CAJTVY010000071.1 GCA_910579925.1 uncultured Dorea sp. | reverse complement strand
TGGAGTTTGGGTCACTGCAAAAGCGTACTTTGAAGCTGATCGATCAGGATAACCTTTACAGTAACTTAGGTCTGCTTCTATCCGATCAATGCGTCCATACGATTAAAGTCGCTGTTTTTCAGGGAACGGATCAGACGATTTTTAAGGATCGCCGGGAATTTACCGGATCGCTGATGCAGCAAATGAACGAAGTTTATGATTTTATCGACTTCCGTAATCAAACCCGTGCAACCATAAAAAGGTTATTGAGAATTGATGTCAGGGACTACCCTGAGATTGCCGTAAGGGAGGCGCTTCTAAATCTGCTGGTTCACCGCGATTATTCCTTTAGCGCCAGTGCGCTTATTAGTATTTATACGGATCGGATTGAATTTGTATCCATTGGAGGATTGATGCCGGGAATTGATCTGGAAGATATTATGGTAGGCATTTCCGTATGCAGAAATCAGGACCTTGCGAATGTGTTTTACCGGCTGCAGCTGATTGAGGCTTACGGTACTGGAATGGGAAAGATTATGAGGGCATACGAAGGCATGGAAGAAAAGCCTTCGATTGAAACAACCAGAAATGCCTTTAAGATCATATTGCCTAATATTAACGCAAAATATGAAACGGGAAAGTTTTCTGCACTGAAAGTGGAATCAATCACAAGTTCTGTTGCTGGGGCTGAAAAAATCCTGAGCGATGAAGAAAGAGTATTGGAATATGCCCGGTCTCATGGCGCTATTACAAGAAATGATGTAATCGAATTGCTTAAAGTAAGTTCATCTACCGCTTCCAGAGTCATTAGGAGAATGGTAAAAAGCAACTTGCTGAAGCAGAATGGAAAAGCAAGAAACACCAACTACACAGTTATAAATAACAAAAACGGTGCACAATAAACATAACACCCCTGGTATCATAAAATATCCGTTCTGGCGCATGGTTTATGAGCGAAAAAAAGCAGAATATATTTGCATCAATGCAAAAGAGACTTATGCGCCGGAGGAAATCAAAGACAGATCCATCTGCATTCAGGCGGATATAGGGGAAGTGCTTAAGCAGTTATAAGGTTTCGGATTCTTAAAATTGCTTCAGTATGTCGTGATGTCCTACATCTACCCATGTTGATACTGCACTCAAAAAGATCTGTAGCTTGTTTTTCAGCTGCTTCTTTTCCTGGACAGTTAGACTCTTAAAATGCTTTTGAAAGCGGGGTGTAAAAGTAAACGTGTATGCCATCATTCTGCCTCCAACTTGTCAAACAGAGCCTCCACACTGTCGAAAACGGGTTGTTCGCCAGATGCAATCTTTGCTTTTACATCGCTGATTTCTTCCCGAAGCTCATTTAGGTATTTCTTAGGGTAGACGGCTACCGGCATGATGCAGATAGAACCATCTTTCTCGAAGATATCCAGTTTGTCGCCTTCTGACAGTCCAAGTTTGACAATGATTTCTTTGGGAAGGGTATAGGGCGGTTATTTTTCCGGATAAACGCCTTCCAGCGCATCCAGATATTTTGTGCCAAAGGTATCCGTAAAATCAGCAAGGGCAAGCTCTACCGCTTTTTCTCCGTTCTTTCCCAATGTTTCAATCAGAGTCTTGCTGATCGTATGCTTTAGGTGAGCCGTATGGAAATTAAAGTCTTTCATACAGGAAGTCCCAAGTTCCCTCTTCTTATCCGCAAGCATGACGGCTTCCTCGGGCGTGAGGGGGTATCCCCAGTCGAACTCGCAGCGTTCTCCGCCAAAGCTCATGGCTGTGGTCGTCGGCGTGCAGACGAAGTCAGAACGGAATCCCTGGTATACGGCGTTATCTACGTTGACGCAATAGAGTTTTCCATATTCCGTCAATCCATGTTTTTTCCATGCTTCGCACCATGCACATCTGGATACATAGGTCTGTAGAGTGGGTTCTGTCCGAAGCTGTCCGAATTCCATCTGCCCGTCATAGTCCGGTTTCCATTCGCCATATGCCTGATTTGTCATCGTGGTCAGTTCGTCCCCATGTGCAAGTGCATTGGCAGCCATCCGTCTTCCACGTTCATTTCAGATTTATTTTCCAATTTTCAACGCCTCCTTGTTTCGTCTGTCATGATTCAAATTATAAGGGATTTTTCTATGATAATCAATCACTTGTATTTTTTGTCCTTCTTAATTTTCTCTAATATACGGTTCTGCTTACGGACTTCCAGCATTAAACTGATATAATAGACGACGGCGCCGATGAAATAGGGTATGGAAAATGACAGGATCATGTCTCTATATCCGTCGGGATGAACGTCCGTAACATACGACGCAGCCTTTAAGGATATCAGGATGATGGCGACGGCAGCCACATATTGGATGATTACCATAGCCAGAGGGGAAAATCGTTCCAGCCTGTAGTGCTGTGAAAGGACTAAAACGCCTAAAATGCTCAACAGCAGACATAAAAACATATTTAGCTGCGTCGGATTCACCTTTCTCTTTGCAATTACCTCTGAAAGAGTCAGCATCATAGAAATAAACGTATAAGTCATGCAGACCACGGGGACTATATTTTTCTTATTGATTATCTTCATTTTGAAATCCTCCTTGGTTCATCGTGTTGAGAAATGTGTTGAATCTGGCTTTATAGCTTCGGTTGATCTGGATTTTTTCGCCGTTGTCCAAAAGCGCCATGACGCGCATATTGAGTTCGGGTTTTAAGGAGTCGATTTTGTAAACGTTCAGTACGGTCGACTTATTTACCCGTATAAAACCAAGCTCAAAATAGGCATTTTCCAAATCCTGCAATCGAATCTCGAGCCGTAGGACCTCGTGGTCAAGACAGGCAAAGGTCTTTTTGCTGGTATTCATTTACTTTCAATCTCCATGCTCCTCCTTGAAGGGTATTATAACATGAACATCACTGCAATCGCTATATAAGATAATTTGTAACTTTTATGAAGAACCATGTAAATGCTTCCGAATAGCAGCGCCTGAATGATAGAAAAGATTCCGGTTGCAATGTCCTGTGTAGAAATGTGGACAAGACCCCATGTGGCTGCAAGCAGGACGCCGCCGTAGGGAATCCATTTTGTCCTGCCGAACCAGTTCTCCAACGCCGTCTGCCCATGAGCGACGATTAATGTGATGAGCAGGCTTTCAAAGGCGTAATAAACGTACTGGGTGAAGAATCTGCCTGCTCCAAGATTGGAAAACTCTATGACAGGCTTGAAGCCGTTCCATGCGACCGTCGTGTAAATGACGGATGCAAAAACGATGATGACAGCAGGTATCAGGTCTTTTGCTTTGTTTTCCCATTTAGGAATGGCAGGTAATAGTTTTGCCAGAGTCATTCCAACGCACCCCCATATGAAACTGATGATGATCCAATGCATCATCTGTTTCATAACAGACCATGCCCCTGAAGTCTGTCCGTATACATTCGTTTCAATCATCATTAGGATTGCTTCGAGCCCCAGGCCGCCAAAGGCGTATAATGCGTATCCGATCGAATCTGTTTTGTTTTTTTTCATTGCGTTTACCTCGCTTTTTCGTTCTGCCTGCATTATAGGATGATTCTTTTTTGTTTGCAATATCTGGGATACCGTCCTGCGTTCTGGAGGGACTAAGCTGCACGCCGGCTTCTATAGTTGACGAAAAAGGGAATCGTCCGTATAATTTTATTATAGCTGCAGGCAATTGCCGGAAGGCAGATAGGTGTGAACATAGAGGAGGGGGACAATGGAACAGATTTATAAATATCCAAGGACCAGACACCTTGAGGGTTCCAGGGAACAGATCGGCGATGAAGATCTGAAATGCGTAAAGTACCGGGAAATACAGGGGAAATACTTAGTCCTGGAAGAGAAGGTGGACGGCGCAAACTGCGGAATCAGTTTTGGTAAAGACGGGAAGATGTTTCTGCAAAGCCGGGGACATTTTCTCAATGGCGGGTACGGAGAGCGGCAGTTTGATCTTTTCAAGCTCTGGGCAGGCTGTTTTGAAGACAGATTACGGGATCTGCTCACAGACCGGTATGTGATGTATGGTGAATGGCTGTATGCGAAACACACCGTATTTTATGACAGGCTGCCTCATTATTTTATGGAGTTTGATATTTTTGATAAGAAAGAAGGGCGGTTCTTTTCTACCCGCAGACGAAGAGAATTTCTGGAGAACGCATCTTTTATCCAGTCTGTCCGCGTGCTGGCAGAAGGAGTGTGCGAGACGCTGGGGAGGATTGAAAAGTGGATAGGGCCAAGCCTTTTTATTTCTGAAGAACCGAAGAAAAGTCTGGAGATACAATGCCAAAAGAGCAGAGTGGACTTTGAATCAACCCTTGGGCAGACGGATCTCAAGGGCTTAATGGAAGGGATTTATATTAAGGTGGAAGATAAAGACTATGTAACGGACCGTCTGAAGTTCGTAAGAGGATCCTTCCTCAATACCATCCTGGATTCAGAGAGCCATTGGGCAGACCGGCCGATTGTGGCTAATGGTCTTGCAGATGGCGTAGATCTGTTTGACATGCAGGAGGGAGGGAAAGCCTATGGCTGGGAACATTCTGGAAGGAATCCGCAGTAACGGTTTTTCTATGGAATGGCTTGCCGGGCATTGTCCGCAATTAGCTGTACTTAAGGAGGTTCCCCAGAACCCGGAGTATCATGGAGAAGGAGATGTATACCGTCATACGGAAATGGTATGTGGGAAGCTGGTGGAACTGCCTGAGTGGGAGAACCTGGAGAAGGAAGAGCAGGAACTTTTATTTCTGGCCGGCGCCTTCCACGATATTGGTAAGGCGGTCTGTACGAAGCAGGAGGATGGGAAGTGGATTTCGCCGAAGCATACCATGATCGGGGAAAAAGAATTCCGCAGGATGGCTTACCAGGAGGCAGACCGGTTCGGGCTGAGTTTTGTGCAGAGGGAGACTGTAGCCGGTCTGATCCGGTACCATGGGCTGCCGGTCTGGTTCTGGACGAAGAAGAGAATGGAAGCAGATCTTCTGAAAGCGGCGCAGAGCATACCGCTTAGGCTTTTATATCTGCTGTCTAAGGCAGATGTGCAGGGGCGGATTGTGACTGTACAGGGGCAGATGGAAGAACATGTGGAATTATTTGCTGATTATGCGAAGGAATTATGTGTGTGGGAAAAGCCGTATTTATTTGCAGATTCCTTTACCAGATATCAGTACTTTCATAAAGAAGGCCTGTGGCAGGGAGCGCAGTTATATGATGATACAGAATTTGACGTGTTACTGATGGCGGGGCTTCCGCTGTCCGGGAAAGACAGTTGGATTGAGAAGAACGGAGAGGGAAGGCCCGTGATTTCACTGGATGGGATTCGTGAACAACTGGGCGTGCTGCCGGGAAAGGGGTCTGGACGGGTGGTTCAGACTGCCACAGAACAGGCCAGGGAGTTTTTGCGCAGAAAAGAACCCTTCATCTGGAATGCAACGAATATTGTCCGGGAAACCAGACAAAAGCTGGTGAGCCTGTTTGCCGGGTATGGTGCGCGGGTGGAGATTCTGTATCTGGAAGTGCCGTACCGGGAACTGCTTCGAAGGAACCAGAAGAGGGCGCGCTATATCCCAGGGAATGTTCTGGAGGAAATGATTCGTAAGCTTGAGATTCCGGCGTCCTGGGAGGCGTATGAAGTAAAGACAGAGACGGTTTCTTGAATTATATTGAAGCGTTTTAATTTTAATCAGAAGAAGCAGGTAGGAGTGAACAGGATAAAGCTGGGGGATAAGGTGCTGGTGGAGGCAGTGATCTGAGTCTCAAGGGCTTCGTACGGGATAACAGAATATCTTTTTATGTTATCCCGTAATTAAACATGTTCTTTTGCATCAGAGCTATGCGCCTCATTATCTTCAATGTCTTCAGAATCATCAGTATCCTCCGAACCAACTGACGTCGTCCCTTCCGGCTGCAGCCGTCTTCTGATAAAACCATCATCCTTATGATTTTTATCCGGCCTCTGCTTTTTGTCTTCTTCCTGCGCCTGCCGGATCTTTCCGCCCTCATATCCTTCCCGGGTGCGTTCATCCAGCATAACCTGCAGTTCGTTACAAAGCTGCCGTTCCATTGCCTCTTTTCTCAGAAGACGGCTGTTCAGAGCGTCAATGCGCTTATGATCCTGGTCAGAACCTTCATTTAGGTGTTCATTCTGATTTTCTTTCAGATGTTTCAGTTCCATTCGATCCTCTTCCTGATCCAGAAATCCGAATGCGTCCTCCAATGTCTGGTGTCCCTGCTGATGGATGAGCGTTTTCATACATTTGAGGAATGGAGCGCTTTTTTTTGCGCCGGACATCTCGTAGAAGAATGCCTGGTTATGAAACGGAACCTCGGAAGCATAGAGCTTCCTGCGCTCGCCATGATTAATCTTCTTCATAGAAGAGCGGTCCAGATGTTTTTCTTTTTCCGTGTGTATAGGAGTGCCAGGAGCTTCGAAAGCCTCCAGAGACAACCCTTCCTTGTCCTGTCCGGGTTTCCTCCCCTTTTTCAGATAGTCCAGTCTGCCAAAAGAATTTTTCACACCATAAGCTTTCTCATCCTGTTTTTCCTGAAATTCCCTGTGCAGAATTGCCTGGCCCGATTCCCACCGTTTCTTATCTGGTTCAACCTTATCATAAATTCTCATCATAGTAATCTCTACCCATACTGTCTGAATCGGTTAAAATAAATGCCCGTACTCTCCATAGTCATCCCGGCTAAGTTTCCTGCCGCTTTTCTCCAGTTCATGACCGATGCCACGCAGAATCCGTTCCATGGTAAGCAGAGGCTCTCCTGCCTGCGCAGCCAGGAAACTGGCATAGATCAGAGAATTCTTGATCATGCTGCCCGATAACTCGAACTGCTTGGCAAGAAACTCGAAATCCATCTCTTCTGACACCGGCAGTCTGTCAGGTATCATGTACTTCCACATCTTTTTCCTTAAGTCCGTGTCAGGGAGCGGGAAATCTATGATGTCGCTGATTCTTCGCCGGAACGCACTGTCAAAATTCTGAAGATAGTTGGTGGCAAGGATACTTACGCCCTCATATTCTTCCATTTTCTGAAGCAGAAAAGCAATCTCCATATTGCTGTATTTGTCGTTGGATTCCTTGATTTCCGTCCGTTTGGAAAACAATACGTCCGCTTCGTCAAAAAAGAGAATTGCCATGCTCTTTTCCGCCTCTTCGAAGATTCGATTCAGTTTCTTTTCCGTTTCTCCAATATATTTATCTACGACAGAGGGCAGTTCCACCCGGTAGAGTTCCATGCCCAGTTCTGCAGCCATAACCTGGGCGGCCATTGTCTTTCCTGTGCCGGGCGGTCCGGCGAAGATCATGGATATTCCATTGCCGTAGGCGGATTTCTCCAGAAAACCCCATTCTTCATAGACAAGCTTCCGGTTGCGCACCCGGCTGATGATGTGAAAGAGCCTGGTTTTCTGCATTTCCGGAAGAATGAGGTCGTCTATCCGGTAAACCCCCTGAATTTTTTTTGCATATTTATCCAGAGAGTGAGAGGAAACCCGTACGATAGCCAGTCTCAGATGTGCGGCGGTAATGCAGTTTTTTCCATCGCTAAGAGAATAGGCTCTTGCAAGATCCAGTATTTCACGCATTCTTCCAGGCAGAAAGTTATATCTGCCAAGAAAATCCTTCCGTTCTTCCTCGTGTTCCCAGAGATAGGCTCCGGACAGATTTTCAAATAAGACCTTGTCGCCCAGAACGTCCTGTGTATGGATGGAAAAAGGAAGATACTGCCGTCTTAGAAAACCCGTGTGAGGGAGTTCCTTCTGACCGCCCAGGAGAAAAATGGTTTCTTCATCAGGAAGCCAGCGCCAGAGTGGAGTCAGATCTTCCTCGTCTTCCGGCAGTTCTATCACATACATGCCATGGTGAAGCAGACATTCCAGACGCATATCCCGAAGCTGTTCCTGGGTTCGCAGCGTTTCGTAGGAGATCACGGCAAGGCTCATGTGGAAACGGGCGGCAAGATGGGCATAATTCAGCTTACGTCCGCTTCCCTTCTGGCCCTTCAGGTATATCAGTTTTCTGCCTGGTATGTTCTGAAGGCAGCGTTCGATCCGTGGGTATACTTTATTGCCAGTACCAAGGCATGGCAGAGGCTCATCTGCCAGATGATACCAGTCCATACCAGGAATGTGCTGCATGTCTGGGATATTTCCGCATAAGAAAAAAAACAGCCGGGGATGAATCCGGATCCGAAAGTCCTTCCCTGTTTCCTCCCAGTCACGCTCATATAAAAGCATGGAAGAATGGATATATGTTTCCGTTACGGGAAAAGCTTCTTCCCCGAAACAGAAATGTACCCATGCGGCAAGGTTTAAAGATTCGCCGGCCAGACCGGCATATAGCGCTGCTGCCAGAAGCAGCGTGGCCTCCTGCTCTAAACGGGCAGAGAGTACCAGATATAGAAATGGTGAGAATATATCATGGTCTGCGCTTCTGGCGGCTTTCTGCAGAAAAGCCCTCAAAGCTTTAGCGGGGGCAGTTTTAGGCCCTTGTTCAAGGGTTTGGCTGCCCCATTGAGTTAAGTCTGATAAAAATTCTGAATAGTCAGAATAAATGTCCATATGAGTTCCTCGTTAAATTATAGGCCTGCTACGATTTCCTGAAAACTGCCTGTGAAGTCCAGTTCTAGGTCTTCCCGGTACAATTTCTGTGTCCGGTCATACTGCTGCTTTGCCTCCGCCTGTTTTCCGCTCTTGTATAAACAGATAATCAGCTGCTTTACAATCTCTTCGTTATATGGGTCCGCTTCAAGTATTCTCTGAAAAAACAAAATAGCGGCTTCGGGCCGTTCCTGCGCAGTTCTTTTGGACGCCCCGGAACGAAGTACCGAAAGATATTGGTTTTCCAGTTCTTTCGCCATACCATAGGACCAGAGATAGCCGCTGTTACCCATGTAGCTGCCTGGATAGAGCTGAATCATCTGTTCTGGATTATTTTCACATGCAGTAAGGTCATGGATGTATGCATTCAGTTCCGCAAGATCAGAATCCACAAGCTGCATATTCAGAGAATATTTCTTGTTCTCATAGGAAATCAGCTCTTCCAGTCCTTCCTGCGTAAATGTCTGCCGGATACTGTACAGGGTGGTGTGGAAGAGGGCGATTGCGCTCTTCATCCCTGATTCCGGCCATAAAAGTTCAATCAGCGCCTCGCGGGAAACACTGTTTCCCTGAAGATGGAACAGGTATGCGAAAAGTTCCCGGGCCTTTTTCGTCCGCCATTTCATCTCTTGTCCGTCTCTGCCGGAAAGAAATACGCAGAAGCCGTCCATGCACTGAATTCTGATTTTTCCGGTTTCATTTGGTTCTGTTTCCGGATTCTTGGCTTTCTGGGAAATGAGAAGGCGGGTATCCGCAGTATTCCTGCGGATGGTATGAATCTCTGAGAGAATCTGCCGGTGTTTTGAAGAAAGATCCAGAATCCCGATATTATTTTTCTGTAAAAATGTATTTCCGGTACGGGACTGTTCTACCGCTTTACGGTAATTTCCCTCATCCCAGGACAAGACCGCCAGCATCTCCCAGGCTACTGCCGTCTGTAATGTCTCATGCTCTGAACCCTTAATGATCTTCTGCGCCGTCTGCACGGCGGTCTGATAATCGCCGGACAGGTAGGCAGATTTCATATGCTCTGCTAAAATGCAGTTGCGTAAAAGAAAACCATCAGTCATACAGTCAAGCTGTATGTCAGGATTAGATAATTCCAGTATGGCCGGCTGGTTCTGAGTCTGCCTCTCTGCTTGAGAAGAAGAGTCATCCGCCTGTACAGGTGTAGTTTTCTCCTTCTGAGAGGAACAAGAATCTTCCGTCTGTGCCAGGATAGTAAGGATTTTAAAGGCCGGATATAAAAACGTATCCTCGTGAAATTGTATGCCCTGTGCGCTCTTCTCCCTAAGAAGCCTTGCCGCCTCTCCAAGCTTGTGCATACAGCATTTGATTTTTACCTGCTCCGTTAAGAGAGCCTCGGCAGTCTTGTCCCAATTGGTCTGCGAATCCTGCATTGCCTGTTTCAGATATACCCCAGCCTGCAATAACTCCCCTGCTTTACGTTTCCCCTCCGCTGCAAATAGAAGAACCTGTCTGTAATCCTTAAGACGTCCGGCATCATAAAAAGCCTTTCCAGCCTGTGTAATCTGTTCATTCGCCTCTGTGTCACGCCCTAAGGTCATGAGATATTTTCCATAAATAAACCGTGCCTTTGGCGTCAGTTCACAGTGTGAATCAGAAAGTAGTGAAAACCATCGTTCCAAAGTTCCGTAGAGCCGGTCTTCTAAAATAGAATCACCAAAAACTTCGATGACTGTCTGTACGATATCTGAGGCTTTTCCGCGGCAGGCATACTCTGCGGCCTGGATTTTATCGTTGGTCTTCAGAAGAAAATAAGCGGCGGTCCGAAGCGTTTCCTGCTGTTCTTTCGGAGTCGTCTGGGACAGAAGAAACCGCTGAAAAATAGAATGGTAGCGGTACAGGCTGCTTCCTTCCCCCAGAGTCTGGACGAAGAGCTGTTCGCTGACCAGATAGCGGAGCATACTATCTGAGTTGTAAATTCCAGCCACCTTGTTGCAGATGGAAGGGGTCATATAGTCCAGCACCGCCGTTTTGGTCAGAAATGTCTGAATGTCAAAAGGCAGCATTTTATAGACTCTGGTCATAAAATAGTCGGAGACTTCCAGCCTGTCGCAGATATCCTTTAACACCTTGATGGTAGTTCCCTTTTGCCGTTGTTTTAACTGCAGCATGATCTGGGCGATACCTGCCGGCCATCCTTCTGTACAATCATAGACGAGTTTCGCACATTGTCCGGCATTCTCACCCACATGCTTTAGAAGTTCTGCGATCTCTTCCTGTCTGAATTTCAACTCCTCCATTCCGATACAGACAGCCCGTCCCGTCTGGGTATATTTGTCAAAAAAGAGAGGAAGAGAGCGTTTTTCTACAATGAACAGGCGTATTTTCCTGTCCATAGTCTCTATCAGGATATCTAACAGATTGAAAATGTCCGGATTTGTGATTTCCTGAAAATCATCCAGAATCACATTCAGAAAATCGATCTTTTCATCCAGCCAAATGACAAGCTGCTCCATAACAATGTCAATGTTTTCCAGAAGGGGTACGGAAATGTTAAAATTTTCTTCGGAATTCCCCAGTGCGTGCTGGACGGATTTCGTAAAATTCTGTATAAAGGACATAAGGTCATTGTCCGTATCGCTGATATTATACCATGCGCTTTTTCCCGGAAAATTCCGTACATAATTAGCCAGCGCCTGTGTTTTCCCGAAACCTGCTCCGGCGTTGAGCAGAATAATGTCCGTCTGCAGAGATGAAAGAAGAGCATCCGCTGTCCGCTTTGTATATCCCCGGTCTACATTTGGTATCTGAATTTTGCTGTTTTCGTTCTTCATCTGTGGTTCAGTCCTTTTTTCTGTTTATTTACCGATTTTCCTAAATATTATATATTAATAAGAAATCACTTTATAGAACCGGCACCAATTATGAGGATCTTACACCAATTTTGCTGTATGGAATTAAGGGAGAGACTGGTCTGCCCTGTTTATTTTTTTGCAATTTTTGTCGAATTGTTTAGAATTTTGTTTAGCGCCTTATTTTATACTTGCATAGAGAAGTGAAGTTTTTAACCAGGAAAGGAGGTAGCCGGCATTAGTAACCCAATAGGCGGCTAATGTTGGGAGATTATGGCTGAATATTTATCACCAGGCGTATATGTAGAGGAATTTGATT
>CAJTVY010000070.1 GCA_910579925.1 uncultured Dorea sp. | reverse complement strand
TCCCCTCATGAATGAGGGGCTAGGGGAGTTGAAGTGTCGAAGACACTTTTTTATACAAAATTTACATCTTGTTTTGGAGATCGTTTTTTGTTATAATTTATATATATTTTGGTATGGAAGGCTTGATAAATGGAATTTCCTGTGCTATTGCTTAAGTAGGCACCGTACTTTGTCCTCAATTTTATATAGCGGCACAGGGTTTCTAGCCTCGCAGTAATCTGCAGGAATAGAGGCTTTTTTGTTTTACAAAACACAGTCGGAAAATGCCATTTGGGTTTCAATGTGGCAGGACACTGCAATAGAGAAGGGGGGAGAAGTATTACGAAAGGCATTACTTGAAGGATAAAAAATAACTATTGAATATTATGAGAAAGGAGGGTAGTTGAAAGAGAACTATCGGATGGTTATTGAAAAAAATAAAAAGATGAAAAAGTATTACGATGGAACAAAAAGGAGAAATGTCAAATGTTAAAAAATATGAAGATTCGGGGCAGATTGTTGATATCCTATATGCTCATTACGGTACTGTTGGTGATTGTCGGTATTGTTTCGATTGTCATGCTTCGAGAGGAGAGCAGCAGATTGCAGGAATTCTATGATCAACAGTTTCAAACGGTAGAAAATGCATTGGATATGCGGCGTACAGTTTTTTCGGTTCGGGGCAATATCCTATCTAGTATTGTAGAATATAACGAAGATACCGTCGACTCTGCTAAAAGCGATTTTCAGAGTCTCTTCACTCTGCTGGATGAACTGAAAGGGACATATCAGGGAGATATGTCTCAGCTCACCCAGATCGAGCAGAATTTGAACAGTGCAGAGCCCAGCCTGTCCCAGGTGACAGATTTAGCAAAACAGCAGCTGGACGATGAAGCGGTGGCTCTTTATAAGAGCAGTTACAAGCCGTACATGGACGAGACGCGGGACATTTTGGTCAGTGTAGGCGAGACTGCTCAGAAGAACGCTTTGAATAAAGTAGAAGATGGCGCCAGAATGGCTAGAATTTCCAATATCATTGTGATTGTGATAATTTGTCTTGCGGCGGCGGTCAGTGTGATATTGGCCTTGGCAATGAGTAATAGTATTCGTAAACCGGTGGAAGAAATTCGCCAGGTAGCCGCAAATATGGCCAAGGGTCAGATGGATATGGATATTACCTATCATTCTGCTGATGAGCTTGGCGAAATGGCGGAACATATGCGGGAATTAACCGGAATCGTGAGAGATATTGTCAGAGACGTCGATTATTGCATGAATGAGCTGGCGCAGGGCAACTTTACGGTGGTCAGTAAACAGCGGGAAGCATACGTTGGCGATTACGCAGGTATTCTGAAAGCTATGCGCATTCTGAAAGTGTCTATGAGCGACACGCTGAGTCAGATCGAGATTGCCGCAGATCAGGTTAATGCGGGCGGAGACCAGGTATCCAGCGGTTCGCAGGCGTTGGCACAGGGCGCTACGGAGCAGGCTTCCTCCGTGCAGGAGCTGGCCGCTACTATCCAGGATGTGAGCGGCCAGGTGGATTCCACCGCTTCTCATGCCAGAACTGCCAAATCTGAGAATGATCATACCCACCAGCAGATTGGCGTTTGTTCCGGAGACATGAATGCTCTGATGGATGCTATGGGTAAGATTGAGTCCCATTCTAATGAGATTAGCAAGGTCATTAACACCATTGAAGATATTGCGTTCCAGACTAACATTTTAGCCCTGAATGCCGCTGTTGAGGCTGCGCGCGCCGGCGCTGCAGGTAAGGGGTTTGCCGTGGTTGCGGACGAGGTCCGTAACTTGGCCAGCAAGTCTGCCAAGGCTGCCAAGAGTACTGCTGTGCTGATTGAAGACACCGTTTCAGCGGTTAAGGAGGGGCTTGACCTGTCCCAGGAGACGAGTCAGGCGTTGCAGACCGTGGTGGAAAGTTCCCAGAAGGTGTTGGAGGCTGTTAACCTGATCTCCAGCGCCACCGAAGAAGAGGCTGATTCTCTCTCTCAAATTTCCTCGGCTGTGGATCAGATTTCCAGTGTAGTGCAGACGAACTCTGCTACCGCTGAAGAGTCTGCCGCCGCAAGTGAGGAGCTCTCAGGACAGGCTAATGTGCTCAAGGAGCTGGTCAGTCGGTTTCGTTTGGACAACAGCAGCTTTGCAGGCGCCCCCGCTTATAGAGAGTCTGGTGTGAAACACAACAGTAACAGTACATCTGGCGCAGGTAAGGATACATTAATGGACGAAGTCCACCGTTCCGAAGGGCCTGCATCGCAGCGTGCCCTTGAGTCTACATTCGGAGAGTATACAGACGACGCAAAATATTAACGTAAAAAAGCATAAAAGAGAGTGTAATTCTTCGGTGTGCGACCGTGTCAATGGTAGAGCAATGACACGGCCGCACACCGAAAAAAATGTAGAAAACAGAAGAATCCTCGATAGCTTAATGGTAGAGCACATGGCCGTTAACCGTGGGATTGTTGGTTCGAGTCCAACACGGGGAGTTTAGGAAAATAATAATAAAAGGAGAATCATCATGGCAAATTATTATAAGGGAACATTGGGATTAATTGGAAAAACACCTTTAGTAGAGGTCGTGAATATTGAGAGAGAGCTTGGGCTTTATGCAACTGTCCTGGTAAAGCTTGAGTATTTTAATCCGGCAGGAAGTGTGAAAGATCGGGTTGCCATGGCTATGATTGAGGAGGCGGAGAAGAGTGGACTTTTGAAAAAAGGTTCCGTGATTATCGAACCAACGTCTGGGAATACCGGGATTGGCCTTGCTTCCATCGCTGCGGCAAAGGGATATCGTGTGATACTTACGATGCCGGATACCATGAGTGTAGAGAGAAGGAACATTCTGAAAGCTTATGGTGCAGAACTGGTATTAACAGAAGGTGCAAAGGGAATGGAAGGTTCGATTGAAAAGGCGGAGGAACTTGCGAAAGCGATACCAGACAGCTTCATACCAGGACAGTTTGTAAATCCTGCCAACTCTGCGATACATAAGGCGACCACCGGACCGGAGATCTGGCAGGATACAGACGGAAAGGTGGATATCTTTATTGCAGGCGTAGGAACCGGCGGTACAGTTACCGGAACCGGCGAATATCTAAAAGAGCAGAATCCGGACGTGAAGATTGTGGCATTGGAACCGGCAGCTTCTCCAATGTTATCAGAGGGAAAATCCGGTCCACATAAACTCCAGGGAATCGGAGCGGGATTTGTACCGGATGTTCTGAATACGGATGTGTACGATGAGATATACAAGGCAGAAAATGAAGAGGCATTTGCCGCGGCGAAACTTCTTGCTAAGAAAGAAGGAATTCTGGTAGGAATTTCATCCGGTGCGGCTCTTCATGCAGCTATTGAATATGCGAAGAAGCCGGAGAATAAAGGGAAGATGATTGTGGCTCTTTTACCGGATTCAGGAGACCGATACTATTCTACGGCGCTATTTACTGAGTAGGAAGATTGTAGAAGAATAGACGGAGGATAAATAAAAAGAAAGAAGAAGATTTCATGTTACCGACAAGAGAAGAAGCAGAAGAACTTCTGGCAGAAGCAGAAAAATGTAATCCGGGTCCATGGGGGAAGCATAGCCGCGTGGCTGCGCAGTGTGCAGAACAGATAGCGCAGGAATGTGAAGATTTAGAGGGGGAGAAGGCATATATTCTGGGACTTTTACATGACATTGGCAGAAAATGCGGTGTAAGACATCTGGGGCATGTGTCAGACGGATATTCTTATATGATGTCTCTGGGATATGACGAAGCAGCGCAGATTTGTCTGACGCATTCCTTCCATGATCAGACTACGGATGGATATGTGGGGCGGTTTGATACCTCAGAGGAAGAACTTAAGATGATACAGGAGGCTTTAAAAAGAACGGTTATCAGTGAGTATGACAGTCTGATCCAGTTGTGCGATGCACTGGCCGGGGCAGAAGGAGTTATGGATATCGAAGAGCGTATGAACGATGTGAAACGCAGATATGGTTTCTATCCACAGGAGAAATGGAAGCATAATTTAGAATTGAAGAAGCATTTTGAAGAAAAAATGGGGAAAGATATTTATACGGTAGTGGGACATCATTGTTAGACCGGGCAGGACAGAGCCGGTTATCGTATATGAATATACAGATGAGAAAACGAGAGGAATTAAGGAAATGCTTGGAGATAAACGAGGACGGAAGCAGGATAAATATGTAAAGGATTATGTGGTTTTTGACCTGGAGACAACAGGAATCAGTACGGTAAATGATGCCGTGATTGAGATTTCGGCAGTCAAGGTACAGGGAGGTAAGGTGACAGAAACGTTTTCTACACTGGTGAATCCGAAAAGGCCGATTCCGCCTCGTGCGTCACAGGTCAATCACATTTATGACGATATGGTAAAGGAGGCGCCGGTATTTGAAAAAGCCCTGGCGGATTTTGATTCTTTTATTGGCGATCTCTTTCTGGTAGGCCACAATATCCATACGTTTGATATGAAATTTATCTGGCGGGATGCTGAAAACTACTGGGGCAGGACGATTGCTAATAACTACATAGATACTTTGTCGCTTGCGAGACAGTGCCTGCCGCAGATGTCACATTATAAACTGGTGGATCTGGCTTCGTATTATCATATTTCTACGGATGGAGCGCACCGTGCGCTTGCCGACTGCGGAATGAACCAGAAGGTGTTCGAGAAATTAGGAGAGGAGATGTCCTCTTTAGAGGTGATGGAGAATATGAAGGTCTGTCCAAAATGCGGACAGTTTCTAAAGAAACGAAGCGGGCGGTTTGGGGAGTTCTGGGGATGCAGTGGGTATCCGGCCTGCAGGTATACGGAGAATGCGTAGAAGGCGTACAATGTCTGCCGCTAATGTCAGCAGAGAAAAGTAGATTCATGATAGAAAATTCCGATAAATGTATTTCATACATGAGAAAAAGTGATTGGAATTCATGGCCTGGGACAGATATACTTAAGACAGTATCTACAAGAAAAGAGGAGGTAATAAGTATGTCTATTACAGCGGAAACCGCAAAAGCCCATGCAAATGATCCGGCAGTTCTGTGCTGCAGGGCAGAGGGAGGGATCACCATCGAGGCGGCCAATCTGGAGGATCCGGCAATCTTTGATGAACTGGTTGATTCCGGCTTACTGAATCTGGAGGGATGTCTGACGATCGGACAGGTATTGGGGGCAAAACTTACGAAGACCAGCGATTCCCTTTGTCCATTGACGCCAGACAACGTGGAAGGCTTCAAAGACGCGGCAGAAACAGAAGAAGCGTCGGAAAGGGAAGAAAAGATCCCGGCGGCGGCAGTGGAGATGAACGTACAGGGTGCGGTTACTACGGTAAAGAGCGGAAAAGTGGTCATTTCTATCAAAGAAGGAAAAGATATCTATCTGGAACTTCCAATTTAAAAAGTTGGAACTCTTGTTACATGATGAAGGCAGAGGACTTAATAATCCTCTGCCTTTATTTTTTTTAAAATCTTTTCAACAAATACTTTTGCATGTTCCAGATCCAGACTGTCAGGGTGCGTCAGCGCTTCGTCAAAATGACGCAGACAAAGGTTAATACGGGAAGCGTTCTCTTCTGTCCGTAAAGCCTCGTATTTCCGGCGGACACGCTGGAGCATCTTGCCCTGGCAGATGAATGCTCCCAGATAGTCGTTGTCAGACTCGATCCATGCATTTGCACTATGCTCGATGGCGCTGTAATATTCCGGGGAGTCGCCCATTCCGCAGGTTCCGAACAAAGCGATGCGCTTGCCGCTTAAGTCGCTTAGAAAATCGCTGACCGCCATACTGCAGGAACCCTGGTGGACGCAGAAGCCGATGAAATAAATCCGGGCTTCCGGAATCGTCTTGTCCGTCATGATGTCAATTAAGTCTTTGGAAGTTCCGGGAAGATGAGAAAAAATCGTTGCGGCAATTTTCTTCGTGTTCCCGGATTCACTCTGGTATAGCACAAGATATTCCAGCATGGCTCCACTCCTTTTCTCCTGATTTAATATAAAGATGTGGGGGCAGAAGGTATTTTGCCCCAGGTATCATATGAAAGAAATAAGCGCTGCTTAAGGGTTATATATACCCTCCCGGCATTCCACCGCCGCCGCAGCAGTAACCGCTGCCGCAGCACATGTTACAGATTATATTTGCGATACAGAGTTTCGTACACCAGTCGCCGCCGCCCGAAAACGTGGTCTGATATGGACCTTGACGCTGCTGATACCAGGTCCCGCCGCTTTCAAAACGATGTAAAAGAAACTGGTACTGCAGATTACCGGGTTCCAGACGGCAGGCTTCCTGTGCATGCTGCAGAGCAATGGCGTTATTTCCAATGCCAGAATTAGCCAGCGAACTATAATAAAACCAGCATGCGTTCCGTGTTTTGATTCCATTCAGCAGATTCAGTGCCTCGCGGTAATGCCGGCTGTTAATAAAGTTGGCCGCTGCTTTCATATGGAGGTCTTCTTCCGTCTCATTGCCATCAGAGGCCGCCTGCTGGTATTGGGCGTTGAAACCGCGGAAATTTCCGAATCCGCCGTAAGAATCGGAATCCTGGTATTCCCTCTCCTGCATGATCTGCCGGTAAGCCTGCTGGACTTCCTTGAACCGGGCTTCCGCCTGGTCTTTATTGGGATTGTTAATATTGGCATCCGGATGATATTTACGGCTTAAGTTCCGATATGCCTTTTTTATCTCTTCGTCAGATGCGCCCCGAGGAATACCCAGAACGCTGTAAGGGTCTGTCATGTCTCTTCTCCTGAATCTGAAAAATATTATGGTCTATCCTTCTCGTTTACAGAATGCTTCCTGAATTCTGTTACATGGGTGTAACGGCTCCAGACACCAGAATATAGTATATTACGAAGAATGTCAGTATGCAAGAGAATCGGAAGTTTTTCGAATTCTCTTGAACATTCTGCCATCATCATCGTCAGAAGCCTGCGGCAGTTCTCGGAGAAATCGGGGTCGCTTTTGTATGCTTCCTTGAAAGGGTTGTAATTGCCGGACTGGATATCTTCTGCCACGTCCTCATAGGCATCCATCAGGTAGATGAATTTGCCCAGGAAGAAACCGATCCTTCTGAGGGAAGATTCCCACTCGTCCTGGCGGCAGACGAAAAGCTCTGCCATAATATTTCCGAAAAGTCCTGCCATCCGGTCGATGTCCTGTTCGTTCTGCCGTTCCAGGGCGGACAGCCGTTTTAAGTTGGATGAAACGGCAAAGACTTTGGCGGGATATTGCGTCAGGATCTTCTTCATCTCTGGGGTCAGAAGCCTTGCGGCGAGATATCCCTTGCGGCTTCTGGCATCCTCCCAGTCATCTTTGCATTTGAAATAGGATAAAATAAGATTGACAGAAGCCGCATACTCTGTAAATTCATTGGTTCTTGCCGTATGTTTTTCCAGAGGGTGTGCAATGCAGTTTACCGACTCTGTCCTGGTTTCCGGCTCGTAAAGACCGGTGAGAAGTACGATCAGAAACGTCATGTCAAACGACAGAGTTACCTGTCCGCGGATTCCATGGCGTTCCTTTAAGCATTTGCATAGGCCGCAGTAGTAGGAATGGTACATGTCGTAATCCTTGAATTTCATCTCCGCCTTGTTGATTGCAATATATCCAAACATCAGAAACCTCGTCTGCTCTTTTAGCTATTCTTAATAAATGTGGCGCTGCACTTCGGACACCGGATCTCAATACGTCCTTTGCCTCTTGGAATACGGATCTTCTGGCGGCATGCAGGGCATTTGTAGATGTGGTGAGTCTTGCGCTGCGCAAGTAAGTTCTTCTGCCTGTATACGAAAGTTCTGAACTTGCAGGTCTTATTCAGATACCATTGGTTTTCCGAGGAACGCTTATAAATATTCCTGGAAAACATACGGAAATAAGAATAGATGATACAGGCCCAGGATAAAAGGGACAGGATCATGCTGTTGTTCCATCCCGCCAGGATCATGGCGATCAGTCCTGTAATAATTGTAAATTTGCCGAGAGAATCCATTCCATACCGGCCGTACATAAATCGAATCAGTTTTTCTTTCACGTAAATCAACCTCCTAATGATACCCCAGGGGTACAGGGGTAAAGCATGCCCTGTAAGTTTAATTCCATGATACGCCGTATGAAGGGAAAGTCAATAAATTGCCGATAAAAAATATATAAAGTTTTTAAACGCTTTCATACAAAGCAGGTTCGTGATATAATACATTACCAGGAACCATGATACAGGGACGCAGATTGCGTATACTAAGATGGAAGTATAAGAATATGAAGGAATTGACCAGATTAATTAAAGAAGATATGAAACCGGCTCTCGGCGTGACGGAGCCGGGAGCCATTGCGTTTGCGGTTGCAAGTGCGAGAACCTATACGTCGGGTGAGATTACAAAGGTACAGGTTGCGTTGAATTCGGGAATGTATAAAAACGCATTTACTTGTGGAATTCCCAATTCGTCTAATTTCGGGAATCTGTATGCGGCGGCATTAGGCGCAGTGGCAGCAGACGCGAAGAAGGGACTGGAATCTCTTGCGGATATTACAGATGAGGATGATGCGAAGGCGGCAGGGATGGTAGAACGCGGACTGATCGAGGCGGTTCTCGATCATATCGGTTCAGAGATTACGATTGATGCGACGGTGGAAACCAGACAGGATAGTTGTACGGTGCATATCCGGGATAGCCATACTCATATTGTTTCCATAGAAAAAAATGGAGAGAAGATTTATGAGGAAGAAGATAACGGGAAAGAGGATGCACAGGAAACAGATTCTGGACCGGCAGTTCCGGTCATACATCGCTATTCGCTGCATGAAATCCTACGTTATGTAGAGGAAGTCCCTGAAGAGGAGATTTCTTTCATTCAAGAGGCATTCTCTATGAACCAGGAACTTCTGGAAGAGGGAATTGCATCCGGGCGGGCAGTGATAACAAGACGTCTTCTGAAGGACAATGGAGACGGCCTTATCTCAAAGGACGTATTGAAAACGGCTCAGTTATTGTGTAACGGCGCTATTGAAGCCAGGGTGCTTGGGCTTGGCCGGCCGGCCATGAGTATTACAGGAAGCGGAGCCCATGGAATTATTGCCACGATGCCTTTAGTGGCACAGTATAAAGCGGATGGGAATGGAATGGACGAGGCGAAGCTTCTTCGGGCGGCTGCGCTCAGTTATCTGATCACCATGTATATCAAAGAATATTCGGGAAGGCTTTCTGCGTTCTGCGGCTGCGGCATTGCCGCCGGAACGGGAATGGCGTGCGGGCTTGCTTTTATGAGAGGCGGGAATGAAGAAGCGATTGGCAGAGTGATTCAGAATATGGCCAGCGGTCTGACCGGAATGATCTGTGACGGTGGAAACCATGGATGTACGATGAAAGGGATTGTGGCGGTGGATGCGGCGTTTCGGGCAGTAGATCTTGCCCTTACAGGCGTCTGTATTGAAAGTATCCATGGAATCAACGGGAAGACGCCCGAGGATACGATGCGGCATATGGGAATGATCGCATCACCGGGAATGACCGGGACGGAGAGAACGATTGTGGAGATTATGGAGCAGAAGTGAGGAGCGCGGGCGGAAGTAAGCTTTTACATATGCTAGTGTGCTGACCACATTATATCTGGTGAAACTCCGCAGAATAAATTTTCATAAGCAAGGCGGCTTTTGTGCAATAAAGTGTCATTTATGTATAGAGGAGCAGGATATGGAAGAAATTAAAATCAAGAGCAGTAAGGGAAAGAGCGGCAGAAGGCCGGATGGCAGAAGCATTGCAAAGCGCGGAGCGGACGGGAAGAGTATCCGCATCAGGAGCGAAGGAAAAAGATCATCCGACGAAAGGGGCGGCAGAAGCGAGATTAGAAGACCCTCCGGCGGGAAAAAAGAGAGAACTGACGGCGAGACAGGAGCGGGAAGCCGTAGAGGGAGAAAAAGAAGGAAACAGAAAAATCTGGCGGCGAATGTCATTATGGCGCTTGCTTTTCTGGTATTCTGTATATCCGCATTTCAGCTTATTAAGATCTGTAAAGGTTATTATGAGGGAAGAAGCGAGTATGATAAGATCCGGGATCTGGCTCTTCAGAATGAAAAAAAGGAAGACGGTCCCAGGTTTCAGGTGAACTTTGACGAACTGCTTGCGCTGAATCCAGATACAGTGGCATGGATCAGGTTTGACCCGGAACCGGCGGCCATTAATTATCCGGTGGTACAGGGGAAAGATAATGAAGAATATCTGCACAAAACATTTTCGGCAAATGAGAACACACTGGGTACGATTTTCTTAAATGTGGACAACAGCGCAGGATTTCTGGATGAGAACTCGATTCTGTACGGACATTACATGAACGACGGTTCCATGTTCCGGCATCTGGAGGACTATAAGGATCAGGCGTTCTGGGAGGCGAATCCGTATTTTTACATCTATACGCCGGACGGCCAGGAACTGGTTTATCACATCTATTCAGTGGGAGAGGTGCTGGATACGTCGGATACCTATCTGACGGATTTTCCGACTAATGATGATTATCAGAAGTTTCTGAATATGACGAAAGAAGTGGCGATGTATGACACTGGGATTGAGGTAACGACAGGGGACACGATTGTAACGCTTTCCACCTGTACCAGTGCGAATAATGATCACCGTTTTGTAGTCCGGGGAGTAAGAGTCAAAGAGGGGAATGAATGATGAGAAAAGATTATGTGTATGAAGTCGGCGACGTGGTGACGCTGAAAAAGCAGCACCCTTGCGGGAGCCGGGAGTGGGAGATCTTAAGGGTCGGGGCAGATTTCCGTCTGAAATGCTTAGGATGCGGACATCAGATCATGATCGCCAGGAAACTTGTGGAAAAAAACACGAAGGATTTGCGTAAAAAGGCTTGAAACAAGCCATGGAGTATGATATCATAGTAATCCGTGATACAATGAATCTGCCAGTTACAGAAGGCAGATATCCTTGCTCCTGCATAAGGGACTGTAAAAGCGGTTCAAGTAAAGAGCGGGGGCCAGAAGACCAGAAGGAGGTGCAGAGACGACATGAACAAATATGAATTAGCTGTTGTTGTCAGTGCAAAGATCGAAGATGACGAGAGAGCACAGGTAGTCGAGAAGGTGAAGGCGTTAGTAGAGCGCTTCGGCGGCCAGATCTCCGATGTCGATGAATGGGGTAAGAGAAGATTAGCTTACGAGATTCAGAAGATGAGAGAAGCATACTACTATTTCATCCACTTCGAGGCCGAAGCTGACGTTCCGAGCGAGATTGAACAGAGAATCCGCATTATGGACAACGTTATTAGGTATTTATGCGTCAGACAGGATGCATAAGCAGGAAGTAGAGGTATTTATATGAATAAAGTAATTTTGATGGGACGCCTGACAAGAGATCCGGAAGTAAGATATTCACAAGGAGAGAATTCTCTTGCAATTGCAAGATATACCCTTGCCGTTGACCGCAGGTTCAAGAGAGACGGGGAAGCCAGCGCAGATTTTATCAATTGCGTGGCGTTTGGGAAGGCGGCGGAGCACGCTGAGAGATTCTACCGCCAGGGACTTAAAGTCGTAATTAGCGGACGGATCCAGACCGGAAGCTATACCAACAAGGACGGCGTGAAGGTCTACACCACGGAGGTTGTAGTGGAAGAGCAGGAATTTGCCGAGAGCAAGGCGGTAAGCGACGCCAATGCCGGAGGTTTCCGTTCAGCGCCATCACCGGCACCAGCGCCTGTTTCGGATGCGGGTGACGGCTTCATGAATATTCCTGATGGAATTGATGAAGAATTACCGTTTAATTAGGTCCCGGGCAGAGCAAAGAGCGACGCAGGGCTTTATTGAAATTGAGACGAGGAGGTAATAACCATGGCTTACGATAAAGGCAATCGTCCGGAAGGCGGCTTCAAGAGAAGAGGCGGCGGACGCAGAAGAAAGAAAGTATGCGTATTCTGCGGTAAGGAGAATAACGAGATCGACTACAAGGATGTAGCGAAGTTAAGAAAGTACATCTCTGAGAGAGGCAAGATTCTTCCTAGAAGAATCACAGGCAACTGTGCGAAGCATCAGAGAGCGCTCACGGTAGCAATCAAGAGAGCGCGCCATATTGCTTTGATGCCATACGTTCAGGAGTAACTGGCTGCGGATATAGGAAGATACAGACTGTTGGGAATTTGGTTTCCTGGCAGTCTTTTTTATAATATAGGAAACTCCGTTCCCTATATTATAAAAACCCTCCGGGTGGATGCGCACTCGCACAAGAGGTAAAATGTAAGCGATACAAAACACACCGTAATGAAAAGAAGTGCATGTTGTGATATACTC
>CAJTVY010000069.1 GCA_910579925.1 uncultured Dorea sp. | reverse complement strand
GAATGCCAAAACTGCTTTTTCGTTTACCCCATCATCGATTCTAACCTAAAGAATCTGGCTTTCTGATTTTATAACGAAAAAAGTTGCTTTATTTTATGCCTTGTATAATATACGTGTGGCAATACTTTGGCAACAGAAAATCAGTAAGCCCCAATTAATTGTATAAGTGAAGTGAAAAATCGGCATTTTCAGAATGTTTAATCCTTTAAATATCCAATGATTTTTCCATCATAACAAGATAGAAAGATGGTTGACGACAACCATCTTTCCTCCGCAGGACTATATATTTCACGAAAGCCCTTTAATCTTTTTTTAGCAATCTTTCGACGGCGGAAGCCCTGTCAGAACGTAACAGTTCAGCCTTCCGGCTTCACTGTTACGAAATCCGCCCATTTTAAAGTTTGCCTGCGGCAAAGAGGCGGATTCCCGGCTACTCCAATTCATTGGCTGCTAACTGCGCAGCAAGTGCGCAGTTGCAGGCTGAACTGTTACGTCAGAACAGCTCCTTACACAACATCTCCATCCCGTCATGCACAACCGGCACGTCCCGTTCACTTGTCATAGCCACAATCACATCTCCGGTCTGCAGCCTCGTACTCCCTTTCGGAAGAATCTCGTCAGAACCTCTCTGGATTGCAACAATCAGACAATTTCCCGGCCATTCCACCTCTTTAATCATAGCGTCTGTAAGCCGGGAGCCTTGAAGCACCACGAAATTCTGCAGCACTTTCTCGCCATGATCCACCAAGGTTTCCCCGCTTTGCTGTTCTAATATCCGATCCAGAAGACTTTCATAAATCGGCTTGGAGCGAAGGAGGGTTGCAACCATGTAAGCTACGATGGAGACAATCGACAGAGTCAGCATCTGATTCAGCGATCCCGTCATCTCGAAGATCAGAATAATCCCCGTCAGCGGTGCGCGTACGATCGCCGCAAAATATCCTGCCATTGCAAGGACCACAAAATTGTTGATATACATGACAGGAAGCCCCATATACTGTACGCCTGCCGTGGCAAAAGCGCCGCCGATAAACCCGCCAAGTACCAGCAGCGGAAAGAAGATACCGCCAGGCGCCCCGGACCCGAAGCAGACTGCAGAGAAAATGAACCTTCCAGCCAGGATAAACAATATGGTTCCCATCAGCACGTCTTCGGTAGTCAGATAATCAAGCAGTGCGTGCCCGCTGCCCAGGAATTCCGGCATGGTAAATCCCAGAACGCCTGCGCACAGAAAAGGAATCATTAGTTTTTTGGTTACGCTTAAATTCCTGGCATTACGGTACAGGGACTGTACTTTTAACGTAAACCAGTTATAAAATGCACCAAGACATCCAAGCACAATGCCTAGCAGCAGGATCATCCAGTAATATTCTGGCGGCAGCGTCTGAATGATCTCGAATTGAAACACCGACTCAGCTCCCATGACTGTAGAAGCCATGAAGTCAGCCGACAGAGACGCCGTCATTACTGATACCAGTACGGATACAGAGAAATTCTTATGCACCTCTTCCAGAGAGAACATGACCCCTGCCAGAGGTGCGTGGAAGGCTGCCGCAAGCCCGGCGCTGGCACCGCAGGTCAGAAGGTATTTTTCCTCGGTCACACCCCGTTCCATTCCTTTGGAGACCCCTTTTCCCACCATTGCTCCAAGCTGGATAGACGGCCCTTCCCTACCGAGGGCCAGGCCGCCTAAGAGACATAAGAATCCGCCGAGAAATTTCGCAGGAAGAACCCGCCACCACCGCTGATCAAGCTTTCCCGTCATCTCTCCTTCAAGCTGAGGGATTCCGCTGCCGGATATCATCGGTTCATACTTCAGAAGACGGCCCACAAACCAGGCAAGCAGCAGAAGAATCAGAAACCATCCGGCTATACGCAAGGGATGGCGACTGCAGAATGCAAGGATCATCTGAAGCCATTCTCCGGCATATTCCAGAAACATACGGTAGAGGACAATGACAAGCCCTGCAATGCCTCCGACAACGAGCCCTTCTCCGATCAGTACCATCTGAAAATGTTCGGCACGTTTAAGTGTATCGGAAGTATCTTTCTTCATGCTATTCCTCCTTAGGATCAGAAACCTATGGCCTGTCCTTTCTCCATCTTAGTGAGCTGACGTTCTCCTTCATCTGCAATGGTACGGAAGTCCTGGATCGTCTGGGCCATCTGAGGCAGCGCTTTTGACTTGTAAGTACTGATGTCATCCAGTGCGGACAAGGTATCTGCGAATGCCTGCTTCAGCGTATCCGGTGAAACGCTGGCTTCCACGGCTTCCCTCTGGATGGCGGTACCCTGCTCTTTTAGCATCCGTGATGTAGCGCTGATCATGTTGTTGGTTGTCTCATTGAGCATCTGCACCTTTTCCAGCACAATCTTCTGATTATACAGTGCGCCGGCCACCGTGACTGCCACGCGAAGGGCGGATACCGTTACCATCTGCGCACGGTCAACGGCGCGGATCAGTTCCAGGTTATTCTTCCGTATGACTTCCATAGCAATAATTCCCTGTTGATTTACCACCAGTAATTGCTGAAAATCCATTAGTCTCTGCCTGAGAGGAAAGAGAATCTCTTCTTCTACAAACTTGATTCGTTCCTCGGAATCGCCGGAGATTCTGGCATTCTCTACCGCATTTGCCAGATAGCTGTCAAGCTGTGAGCCAAGTTCAATCTTCTGGGTCAGTTGTTTTGTCAGATCCCGCATGGCGGCCCGTTCGATTTCCAGGGTGGTATTGTCGTTTTTCAGAACTTTCCGTCCCTTTTCCAAAGTCTTAACGATGCCCGCAATCTCTGCATCTGCAGTCTTGAATTTCTCAAAGTAACGGCGTATAGGATTGAACACCTTCCCAAGAAATCCTGTCTTGGTGAAATCCAGACCAGAAGGATCCAGATCACGCATTCTGATCGAAAGGTCTTCCAGTCCCTGCGCAATTTCCCCGGATTCCCCGCCTGCACGGCTGAATTCCCCCATCCGTTTCTGCAGGATGCTGTTCTTTGACTGGGACTGACGCATAAGGTCGGAACCGAAGGTCTCGACCACCTGGACGAATTCACGGCGTTGTGCCAGGGAATCCAGGTCTACGGCCATGATCTGGTCGGCTTTGTCTTTTACGACGTTGGTAATGACCGATTTCTCTTCGGGGGTCGGCGCCAGTTCTGCTGCGACTTCTTCTTTGATGGCGTTGGTGTCTGGCAGATCCAGTGAAAATCCGCCGGCGCTTTCTTTGGTATTTGGTAAATCCAGTGTAAAACCACTCATATCTGTTCCTCCTGATCTAAGGTGAATTATAGGTAACTGTCTGCAAAGTATACCCAAGGACATATACATTGCCGACTACATATTCGCATTGAATAATGTCTTCAACTGGTAAACAACATCATCCGTCGACGCATCGATACTTGCCGCCTCATTTACGGAACTTATGCTCTGAAGGGCTGAAAGATCGGCGTTGTAGCCAATCGTATATACCGGTATCTTAAGTCCGCTTAAAACGTCCCGGACATCATTGAGATTATATCCTACATTGGTTTCCCCGTCGCTTAAGACGAACAGCATTGGCTTTGCGTCCGGGTATTCTTCCATCTGTCTGCGGATCATGTCGAGAGCCACACAGATTGCGTCAAAGGTGGCCGTGCCGCCGGAGGCGTAAAGATTCTCCACGCTTCCCTTGAAATAGGTCTGCTGCTCCAGGTTAAACTGTCCGATGGGAAGTTCAATGGTTACATCGTCGGCATAACTTACCAGCCCGATATAATTTTCCGGATTAATATATTTCATACTGTTGATCAGCGAAGTCTGAAGGGCGATCAGCGGTTCGCCGTCCATGCTGCCGGAAACGTCTGTTACAAATACGCCGATGACCGGCCTTCCGTTATCTTTGTTGGTCTTGTAAAGTTTCTGGGCGGCAGTCAGAATATCGCCGGACACAGGTTCGTATTCACACGAGTAATCGTCCATGCCGTTAAAGCCGTATTCCGTTGCCCGGGCCCTAGCCTTGTCTGTCGTGCAGTATTCAGAGAAAAGCTTCAGAATCTCTTTCTTTTCCGGACTTGTGGAATCTATGGTGACAAGAGGGTTGTCGTGGCGGTAGCCGTAAGGGGTAAAGGTGTAATTGCCAGACAGCAGGGGGTCGTTCGCATAAGACTGATACTCCATAATGAAACCGTCCAGAGATCCGTTTTCCGCAGCTTCCCGCATCTGCATGGTGGTCAGTGCAACGAACGGCACATTTTTCTGGAACTTCCGGAAACCATCCGTGGCCGTCTCGGACAGAGGATTGTTCAGATCATACCGCTCCAGAGTGCAGATAAGGAAATTTAAGCCTGCGCTGCTGGCAAATGGATTGGTATATCCCATTGCGAATTCACCTGCCTCCGTGGCCTCTGTGATGGCCTTCAGATCTACGCTTCCGTACTTTTCCACGATCTGTTCGTTGGTTTTGGAAGAAAGCAGGATACCGGCAACGTTACCTGCCAGGCTTTCAGAAATGATTTCCGTGGAAGCCCCCTTTGCATTGAGCATGTCTATCCAGAGCATATTGGAAGGAGCGAAGCCGTCCGGTACGGCTTTTTGGGTGGCAATGTAATCCACGGCCTGTCCGCTGTTGACATTGCGGATCTTAACAGATACCTTCTGTCCGTCTACTTCAAAGCCCTGGTCATTGAATTCCTCGGCCATCTCGCAGAGCCAGCCGTCCGTTCCGCTTCCTGCTTTCTCCGGTGAGGAGAAGATCTCGGCATAGAGGCTGGTCTGTGCCTCGACGCCTACTGCGCAGGTGTCGATATCCGGCAGTTCATCGGCTTCGTCCTCGGCAGAATCGTATTCAATCGGTGATTTGACGGGGGTTCCGGTTTCTGGATGAATCTTGTCCACCATCCGGGCAAGACGCTTTTCGGCGCTTTCCTCAGAAATCACTTTTTCTGATTTGCCGATATTGCGTGTGACGTAGATTCCGCCGAATACAGCGGCGCATACGAGGATGACGACGCCGGCTAATATTCCTATGGCTTTTTTGTTCATATGTGTGTCCTCCTAAATAAAATTACTCGTAGTACCTGGTTTCGTCAATCAGACGTTCAATTTCGCCGATCAGTTCATTGTTCAGATCTGCGGCATCAGTGGACGTAGATGCAGAGATCTCCATTGCCAGCGCATCCAGTTTCAGCAGGATCTTCTCGTTGAGGGCGATGGTGGAACGGACGTCATCGAAATTCTTCTGATACAGTCGAAGCTGCTCTTCCTGAATGTCATCAGGAATATCGTCTTCCCGATAATGCTGAAGCCTGGCGTATTCCTTCTCGTCAAAGAGACGCATCCGGTTCGCCATAGCGACAACGTTCTTGATGGCAGAGGATTCTGCCGCTAAAGCCACGCTGTCGAATTTCTGGAAGCTTATGGTGCCCCGGGTGAACTTCTGTTCCAGAATGCCGGAAAGCCGCTTTCTGCACTGAAAGATCCGGTCAAGCTGGTCTGCGGCGGTTCTCGCCAGATTGCCGAAGTATCTGCCTTCGCAGTGGCTTCGCAGAATCTCTTTGGCTTTGTCAAGATCGCGGACGTCTTCGAGTGTAACGGGCCGGTGGTCTGGCTCCTTAAGAAGTCGGATATTGATCAGAAAGAAAGCCAGGATGAGCAGTAAGGCGGCGATTATAGACATTCCCGCCCGGAAAATACTGTAATCCGACAGGCGCAGGTTCACAAGGCCTGGCGAATACAGGACGACCGCAATGACTGCGATAGTCAGGTTGGCTGTGATAAGTTTTAGATATTTTTTCAATGCATCCCCCTCCCTGCTTGAACTTTAAGGATTTTAGCAGTTATTGTTTAGTCTACATTATACGACACATATTGATTTCTGACAAGTTGGCAGTTCCTGACAAGTTGATCTCAATAGAGAAATATGGAATTGAGGTTGTGGCGGATGAGTGCTATAATTGAGAAAATGTATAAATGGAAAAGATATTGTTACAGAATAATTGTTAAAAGAAAGAAGGAACCTGTAATATGAGCCAGAAGATTCTCATCGTCGACGATGAACCAGGTATCGTTACTATCGTTCAGAATTACTTTGAAATGGCCGGTTATCAGGTCATAACCGCATATAATGGAACAGAAGCTATGAAACAGTTAGAAAAGTCGCCGGATCTTGTTCTGCTCGACATCAATATGCCGGATCTGGACGGGCTGACCGTGTGCCAGAACATCCGTGAACATATTGCCTGTCCCATTCTGTTTCTTACCGCACGGATTGAAACGGCTGATAAAATCAAGGGATTTTCTGTGGGCGCAGATGATTACATTGTGAAGCCGTTTGACCTTGATGAACTGGGCGCAAGGGTGGCCGCCCATTTAAGACGGGAAGACCGGAAACAACAACAGTCCAGTCTGCGGTTTTTTGGCGATATGGTCATCGACTACACAAAAAGGGAGATCACGATTCATCAGAAGCCTGTTACGTTGTCCAGAAAAGAGTTTGATATCGTCGAATTACTCTCTGCCCATGCAGGGCAGGTATTTGACCGGGAACGGATATACGAACGGATCTGGGGGTTAGAGAGCAGCGGCAACAGCGATACCATCATGGAGCATATTCGTAAGATACGGAGTAAATTTGCCGCTGTAACAATGAACTGCTATATTGAAACCGTCTGGGGAGTGGGTTATAAATGGAACGGATTAAACAAATGAATTTGAAAAAAGCGCTGTTCACAATCGCATGTATCAATATCATGATTGCTCTTATTCTGTCTCTTCTTGTCTTCTGGGGCTGTGTGGCGCTGGGTTCACGCTTTGTTACGGAGAGAATCGTCATAGATATTCATTCTGTTCCGTTTCTGATTACCCGCACGTCGGAACCGGCGGCCCAGGCAGATACGGCCGCTGAGATCATTTCCCTTGTTCAGATTATACTGCCGATTCTGATCTTTACAACAGCGTTGTTCGCAACGGCCTCCATATTCTATCGTCTGAAGCTTAAAGAGCCTCTGACGGAGCTTACAAAAGGAGCCGCCCGCATTATAGAGAACGACCTGGATTTTACAATCGAAGCAAAATCTCAGGACGAACTGGGACAGCTTTGTATCGCTTTTGAAACCATGCGAAAAACATTACTGGAAAATAACCGTGAATTATGGAGGCAGGCAGAGGAACGAAGAAGACTGAACGCAGCGTTCTCCCATAATCTGCGAAATCCGGTCACCGTTCTGAAAGGATCCCTGAAGCTGGTGAGAAAAGGCGCCGCGGTTTCCGAACATTTATCCAGCATGGAAAGCTATACGGACAGGATTGAACGTTATATAGAGACCATGAGCAGTATTCAGAAATTAGAAGAGATTCCGGTTGAACGAGAACCTGTCCCATGGGAAACACTGATTTTGGAACTTGAAAATATGATACGACTGATGGGAGCAGACAGCGGTAAACAGATATCCTTTTGCACAGATGTTCATTCGGGACGAACAGACAGCGTGGTATTAGTAGATAAGTCGATTCTGTTCCAGATAGCAGAAAACCTGTTATCTAATGCCCTCCGCTTTGCGGTTCGAAATATTGCCGTTGACTGTTCCGCAAATGAGAATCTGTTAGAATTGTCCGTCACAGACGATGGCAGCGGTTTTTCTGCGCCGCTGATCAAGAACGGCATACAGCCGTTTCAGAAAGGGAATGGAGATACGGAACATTTTGGAATCGGCCTGTATAGCTGTAATCTTCTTTGTGAAAAACACGGCGGCAGTATATCCGTCAGAAATGATATGGGAGCCAGTGTGTCAGCTTCCTTAAAAATTCAATAACCTTGAGGGATTTTTGAGATTTCCCTTTTATACTCTCCTTATATATCAATGAGCAATAAAGGAGAGTATTTTTATGGAGATTCAGGTAAAAGACATTTCAAAAATCTATGGAACGAAGGAAAGCCAGGTAGCGGCCCTTGCCCATGCGTCGATGACCATATGCGAGGGTGATTTTATTTCCATTATGGGGCCGTCCGGCAGCGGAAAAAGTACGCTGCTGCATATCATCAGCGGGCTGGACCGGCCGACTTCTGGCAGTGTGCTTTATGGAGATACCGATATTCACAGTGGAAAGGATCAGGAATTATCGGCTTTCCGGCGTCAGAAGATCGGATTTATTTTTCAGCAGTTTAACCTTCTCCCGGTACTGACAGCCCGTGAAAACATCATGATGCCGCTGCTTTTAGACAAAAAGAAGGTGGATGCCGATTATCTTCAGGAACTGTCGGAGTTTCTGGGACTTAAGAACCGGCTTTCACACCTGCCCCATGAACTTTCGGGCGGGCAGCAGCAGAGGGTGGCGATCGCACGGGCATTGATTGCGAAGCCGGATATTATTTTTGCCGATGAACCAACGGGAAACCTTGACAGCCGAAGCGGCGGCGAGGTCATGAAAATGCTCTGCAGCATCCGTGAGAAGATGAACAAGACGCTGGTTGTCATTACGCATGATTCTTGCATTGCAAAGATGGCAGACCGCCGTTTTACGATCATTGACGGAGAACTTTCGGAGGTGAGTGCATCATGAAATCTTATCTTTGTCTTGCTTTCAAAGAATTAAAAGCACAAAAAGTTATGTCAGTCCTTATTCTGACTGCCGTTATCCTTTCTGGAATGATGACCACTGCAGTCGGGCAGTCTCTCGGTATCCTGCAGACCATGAGAACAGAGCAGGCGGCGTCGTTAAACGGCAGCCGCTATGGGACCTTTCATCAGATAACGGAAGAACAGATGAGGCAGTTGACAGAGGATAACAGACTTTATGATGTGGAAAGCCTCATCAACATCGGAAATACCAGGCTTGGCAACAGCAGCCTCACCCTGTATATACGTGAATATTTAGATCACGCATTAGACGCATATCCTGCCGTCGGGAAAGTTAAGGAGGGGCGTCTGCCTGCTTCGTCCTTTGAAATTGCGCTGCCTGAAAATGCCCTGCAGTATCTTGGCAAAGAGATTCATATTGGGGATACAGTTACATTGCAGGTGGAAGTATCCCTGATGGACGGAAGCCGGCCCGCTTATCCGTATTCCGCCACATTTACGGTATGCGGAATATTGGAAAGCAACTATATCGGCTACTCTGTGGGGATTTTAGAGGCTGTGGCCGGAGCAGGAACCGCGTCGTTGCTATTGCCGGAAGAGTATCTGTTGTATTCCACGGATTTTAAAGTAAAAGATACGGCGCAGTTTCAGAAGATTGTGGATGAACTGGCGGAAAGGATCGGCGTTGAAGAGTCAAAGATACAATACAACTGGCTTTTGTTAGATGCTCTAGGTATTTCTTATGACGAAGCAGGGACTTCTGATACGGATACGGGATTTTCTTTTATGACAATTGCCTGTATCATGGTTGGCGTTCTTGTTCTGGCTGCGGCAGGATTAGTCATCTACAATATTCTGAAAATAACCATAACAAAACGCATCAGAAACTACGGCACTCTCCGTGCGATTGGAGGAACGCGGGGGCAGATTTACCGGCTTGTTTCCCTTCAACTGCTGATTTTATGCGGCATGGGTATTCCGGTTGGTCTTCTGGCCGGCGTTTTGTCTGCAAAAGGGATTCTGACAGCGGCAACAGGTGTTCTGAATCCGGATCTGTTTCTGGCAGACAGCATCACTGACCTTCATTCTATGATTCGTGGTACGAATTTGGATCATTGGATGATTTATCTGGCAAGCATATGTGTCACACTGCTTTTTGCTATGCTCGCAGCTTTTCCCGCAGCCAGGTATGCTTCCCGCGTTTCTCCGGTGACTGCCATGTCAGGCCAGCGGGTTAAAATAAAAAGGCGGGGACGCAAGGCGAAAAACATTCGAAATTTTGAAGCCTTTTATGCAAGACTGAATTTAAAAAGGGGACGGGGCAGAACGGTGATTACGATTCTTTCGTTAGTGATGAGTATTACGGTTTTCGTAGCGTTACAGAGTTTTACCGCAATACTTGATACGAGCAGAGAGGTAAAAGATATGAATCTGGGAGATTATGCCGTTACGAATGAAACCGTTGGAATTGACCCGGCCAGTGTTGAGAGAATCCGCGGAAATGAACGGGTGGAGTATCTGGCGACAACCAAACTGTCCGTCTATACACAGGACGAAAACTTTGTTGAACTTGATTTTAAACTTAAGCCATGGGAAACGTTTCAGATTGCGGGGATAGACGAGATGCGCCTGGCCGCCTGTGCGGAGGGGTTGTCCGAACAGGATCGGGCTGATCTTGAATCGGGCGCAGCGTGTATGGTAAAAAATCCGATTCCCTTTGCGTATGAGGGAAATGCGGTAGAAGTTACGACTTTTGCATACAATGACGTGATATCTGTAAATGGACGCAGGCTGCGCATTGTCGGTGTTACCGATGCGGCGGTAACGATTAATAATGAAGGTTTTACAAATGGGGTGCAGATTACGGTATGTGATCAGATGTATGACTTACTGACAGGCAGCGACGATTATTCAGAAGTTTACCCGACTTTAAAGCAAAACGCCCAGGCTGAACAGTTTGAAACTTTTCTGGATAGCTGGTGCAAAGAGAATCCCGGCAGTCACTGGCTTTCTTATCAGCAGACTGACGCCCAGCTTGAAGAAAGCTTCGAGCAGATTCATCTGTTGTGCTGGGGGCTGATCTTTTTTATCGGGCTGATCGGGATATTAAATATTATCAATACTGTTTACAGCAATATCCATACGCGTATCTCTGAAATCGGTATGCAGCGCGCCATTGGAATGAGCGCCCGAAGTCTTTATAAGACCTTTTTGTGGGAGGGAGCTTACTATGGGATGATTGCGTCTGTCGTGGGAGGCGTATTGGGATATGTGTGTACCGTATTTGTAAATGCTGCCGTATCAGAAAGCTTACAGTTCACTGCAGTTCCTTATGTATCAATTCTCGAAGCAGCGGTTATCTCGATTGCCGTCTGCCTGCTGGCGACAGCGGTCCCCCTTCGCTCTATTGCGAAAATGAATGTTGTGGAGGCCGTTGAAACGGTAGAATAGCTTGTTATTTCGAAATTATTTTACTATAATGAGAAATAGTAAGGAGGAATTGCGGATGACGAGAGAAGAGCGGGTCGGGAGTCTGATTCATTATCTGAAGCATGAAAGAGAAGGATATGAGGCGGTCCGGGAGCCGGTGGACGAGGCAGGGAAACGGCGGCTTCTGCGCAGCCTGATGAATGTGCGCTGGCCGGGGGAGGCGTCAGAGGAGTTTGTGAAGATGCAGGATGAACTGCTGACGGAAGAACTGGCGGAGAGAGGAATTGTAAGACTTAAGGATATTCCGGTGATTCGAAGGTTATATCCATGTAAGGAGGTCAGGAATGCCGACCGGATTTCTCTGTGGCGGGGGGATATTACGAGAATTGAGGCGGACGCCATCGTGAATGCGGCGAACAGCCAGCTTCTGGGGTGCTTTGTGCCTTGTCATGGGTGTATTGATAATGCTATTCATTCGGCGGCGGGAATAGAGCTTCGTAATGAATGTGCGAAGATCATGGAGGCGCAGGGCCATGAGGAGCCCACAGGGAAGGCGAAGATGACGAAGGGGTATAATCTTCCGGCGAAATATGTCCTGCACACGGTAGGGCCGATTGTGGGGAAGCAGGTGACTAAGAGGCAGAAGGAAGAACTGAAATCCTGCTATCTGAACTGTCTGAAGCTGGCGGAGAAGAAGGGGCTTAAGTCGGTGGTGTTCTGCTGTATATCCACGGGAGAGTTCCATTTTCCCAATAAGCTGGCGGCACAGATTGCGGTGGATACGGTGGACCGGTATCTGTCATCTTCGGAACTTGAGCAGGTGGTGTTTAATGTGTTTAAGGAAGAGGATGAGAATATTTACAGGAAATTGTTTCAGTGAGCTTTTTATATAAGGGTAGATAAAGTATGAAACCAGATAAGGATAAAATATATTTAAAGCAGATGATACGAAGCCGAGGAAAAAGGAGTAGGATTTATTGATTGGATGGTAAAAGCAGAAATCAAAGATATCAACTACGAAGGAAGACCAGTTACAAACCATTTTTAGAGAAAAGATAGAAGAATAGCAAATAATATGATATAATTCTTATGTTGCTCACCGACACCCGCAACAGGGAGGAGGTGTCAATGTTGGAATTTCTTACATCTTTTTTACTCGCCGTTCTGGGCGGTGTAGCTTGCCACTACATCATCAAATGGTTAGACGGTGACGACAAGGGCAACAGTTAGCCTGGTGGGTGCTTTGCCACTATAAAAGAAAAGAAGAATCCCCCGACTGTATTGCCGTACGGTCGGGGGATTCGTTTCTTCGTCAACGTGGACTTCTTACATCCTTTTTGCCTATAGGCATTATAGCATATGCAGAAATCTTTTTCAATATACTTTTGA
>CAJTVY010000068.1 GCA_910579925.1 uncultured Dorea sp. | reverse complement strand
TTTGAATGGCTGTAAATTGGAGTTTCATAGAAATACACTTCTTTCGTAGTAGGAGTTTCAATGATTTTCGTATTGTATACAAAACATTGTTTTGGTTTGCCCACGAAATTCACCTCGTATCCTATTTTGTATGTGCTTGTTTCTACTCCGATTTTTCGGAAGATGTTGTTTTATATATCAAGTAAAGATAGAACGACATCTGTTTCCTTAAATGGTGCAGATAGTCAGCACCTTATGACGTTGTTCGGCACTGACTATCTGCCCCCTTTAGGGAACTATTTTGTTCCGGCTTTTCTGATATTGGCAGCTTCTGCTTTGACGGATAAGCGTCCATTATAGAGACTCGCCCATGTATGTAGTCCCTCAAATGAAACGGCCACTTGTCCTCTTTGCTCCAATTCTTCATTAGACACAAGCTGATTGGCATTTTTAACACCAACTTTGATTTTCTCAAATTTCAGCTTTGGAAAAAGAACGGTGTAGTAGAAGCCTAGTTTCTCTTTGGTGTTGTAGTCAATCCATTCAGACACTTCGACTAATTGAAATTGTTCCTCTAGTTTGTCCGGGTTTAAAATAAAATCAGTTCCTCTAATCAATAAATATGACCTCCTTAAAATATTTGATTATCTGATATTCAGATAATAATTATAATACACTAAGAGTAATAGAGTGTCAAGCGAAATATCTTAATATCCGATAAAAAGATTGACAGAATAAAAACATTGAAATATAATGAGCATAAACAAGGAGGATTGCGATGAATAAAATAAAAGAATTAAGAAAAGAAAATAACATCACGGTTGCGGAATTGGCAAAAGAGTTGGGAATTTCACAAAGTATGCTGACTAACTATGAAAATGGGAATGGAACTCCAAGGGATGATTCTATATGGGATAGGTTGTCACAGCTTTTTGGAGTAAGCAAAAGTCATGTTATGGGATTGACTACAGATATTGATGTAGTTCATAAAAAGAAGAAATTTAAAGCAGTTGTGGATATATCTGAACCCATATCAATACAAGTGGAAAATCAAACAGACATTGACATTTTGACTAAATTGGACTTACTGGATGATGAAGATACAAACAAGGTATTAGACTTTATTAACAATCTTCTTACTACAAAGAAATATGAGGGAATTGAAGATAGTCCAATCGAATATGTGACGAAATAGCAGAAGAATCTAAGGCGTCCACTTGCCCAGCTGACCCGCCGCCCTGTTAGGAACTGTCGCTCTGGGCATCCTTCGGAACGTTGGTTTTTGAAAGAGCACGAACAAGAAAGAACTAGATGTGGAAAGTATACAGAGAATAGCAGACAGCACGATTGCGAAAGTGTTGTCTGTTATTCTTTTTTCTTAGTCATATTTAAAAACAACGGTTTTAAAGGGTTTCTCGCCATAACGAATCAGACATGCAGAATAATAGAGATTGATTTCAAGGGTAGTAGGAGTGCCATTGATTTTGTTGTGTTCCTCTTCAATTTTACGAATAGTCTCATTAATTCCCCAATATTTGTAAACAATAACAGTTAGCTCCGTGTCTCGTGTGCCTTGATTGCTGAATGACATGCTGTTACGGACATGATAATCGGGCAGACTGATGTAATAGCAGATTCCGGCAATTAAACAGAGCAATAAAAGTGTAGTTATGACGTTTCTTTTCATGTGTATGTACCTCTCTTTCCTAAGTTCCCTACGGGGATAACTATATAGTACCTCACTATATAGTGAATTACTACATAAAGATTTATTAAATATACTTTGTGTAGGGGTGATGCATATGAATCATGGACATTTAGAGTTAAGGATAGAAGAATTGTTGAAAGAAAGAGGTATTAGTAAGAATACCATTTGTAAAGAGTTGGATATTCCGAGGTCAAATTTTAACAGATATTGCAGAAATGAATTTCAAAGGCTGGACGCAAATTTGATTTGTAAGTTATGTGATTATTTTGCTTGTGAAGTTGGCGAATTGATTTGTTACGTAAAAGAATAACGAGCTGCTGCTGTTATTGGCATGGAATGGATAAAAGGGTATGCGGAGGTGTGAAAGTCTCTCATACCTTTTTACTTGTGTATTTTATAAAATCGAATTATACTGTGAGTAGTGAAAGTCAAACAAAATTAGAAGTTGTAAATCTAGACAAATCCGATTTATTATATGAAAGGAAATTATATTATGAAAATTGATGTATGTTCAAAGAAAGAACAGGATTATATCATTGATAGACTGGTGGAATATAATCTATCTCAGGTTGAGGCTAAACAGAAAGAAAATTTCATAGATTTAAGCAAGAAAATCGGTAAGGATGATAAGATTGTTGCTGGTATTGTAGCAAGGATGTATTGTTGGAATGTGGTTTATGTTGATACATTGTGGGTCGATTCTAGTTATAGAGGGAAAAAACTTGGTAGCTTACTTTTAGAAGAAGTTGAAAATGATGCTAAATCAAAAGGTGCTAAACTTATTCATCTTGATACATTTGATTTTCAAGCCAAAGAATTTTATGAGAAGCAAGGGTATATTGTATTTGGTATATTAGAAAATTGTCCAGAAAAGCATTATAGATATTATTTGAAAAAAGTCTTATAGTTCTTAAATCAAACTTTTGGTCAATATATAAAACTCGACAACTTTCAGTTTGCCGACAAGTGCCAGTTTTTCAAAATAGAATACATAATCTTAGTTGGTGTAATGGCAAAAAATTAGCCATAGACAAACATCTATGGCTAGTAGTTTTTCACTAATCAATTGAATTTAATAAGCTTTTCTTTAAACGGATATACAAGTTCTCCTTTCAGACCCTTGGGTCGCTTGTTTATATTTGTCATTGGTTGGCTTTTGGTTGGGGTTATAAAATACCCCTTATAAAGCCCGTAAATGCGTTGCTTGTTGCCCCGTGAGGTCGCAGGTTCAAATCCTGTTACCCCGATTTTTGTTTGCAAATCAAGGGCTTCATTCGGCGCCGCATACCGAAAATCTGACTTGAAAAGTACACCCGCCTCCTTCTGTATCCAGAACTTCTATTTCCACACCCAACTGTTCTGCCAGTGACTGGGCGATCGAAAGACCCAGTCCAAAGTGTTCTTTTTCCTTTCGCGAGGCATCACTTCGGTAGAATCTGTCAAAAATAAGAGGTTTCTGCTGTCTGGGTATTCCGGGTCCGTGATCCGCCACGGCTACCGAAAGCTTCTTTCCTTCTGTTTTTACCCGCATCTCAATCACAGGTTTTCCGCCAGGAAAATGATGATTCCCACTACAGCCATATGCAATAGCATTATCAAGAAAGATGGAAAGAAGTTGGTGAATCCACTGCGAATTCCCGGCTATGGGAGGGAGCAGATCATCTGGAAGGCATAGACTGAGCCGGATATTTCTGGAACTGCAAAGCGGATCGTAGGCTTCAAAAAGTCTGAGAAGCAGAAGATCGATCTCCACAGGTTCTATCTGCCGTGGGCTTCTTAAGCTGTCATGAGAAGTCAGCCAGAGAAGATTCTTGATCAGTTTACCGGAACGGCTGCATTCGCTTAAGATCAGGCGATTCATATTCTCGGACTGTTCAGGCATAGACAGGCTGGTGGTAGCGCAGTTGTGTATCACTGCCAGAGGGGAGCGCAGTTCGTGGGAGGCGGCAGCGATAAAATCTGTCTGTTTCCGATGGTATTCTTCTACGGGAGCCACAGCCTTGTCAGCCACAAAACGGCTCACCAGGAATAATGCAAGGATTCCCAGGATATCTAGCAGAAGAAAGAACACAAGCCGCAGCGGTTCCTGGCGTTTCTGTTCTGTGATGTCGGAAAGAAGCGTCAGTGAGCGAAAACCCTCTTTGGTTGCCAGGATGACCACGGTTCCCTGGTAGGTGTCATGGTTTCTGCCTTGTAAGGTGAAGAGGGAAGATTTCTGTATGGTTGAGGATGAAGGACGCACAGAAGTATTGACATGTTCCTTGCGCGCCGTCTCTTTTGCCATCTGAATCAGAGTATCCCGGTCCGTACGAGGTTCCCAGGATCCGGAGAAAAACAGAGGAACAAGATTTTCTTCTATGTGGATGATCAGCCGGTGGTCATGTTCCAGGCTGGCCAGCCAGTCGTCTGAGAAGTAATACGCTCCTTCAAGCTGGTAAGTCAGATTCATAATCTGATTCTGTAGGGATACTGTCTGTTCATTTCTGGTAAGAGAAGACTGCCAGAGAAGAAGGATACACAGTATCAGCGACAAGATCAGACTGGTAGGGATAGCAAAAAGGAGGGTGAGACGTCTTTGGAGTTTTCGGATCATACATCTGCCTCCAGTCTGTACCCGATTCCGTGAACGGTAAGTATGCGCACCCGGCTCTTCAGAGTACGCAGATGTTTGCGGAGATAATAGATGTAGGTATCCAGATTCCCATCCTCAACCTCTCCATCAGGCCCCCAGACCCGTGCATAGATCAGTTGCCTTGTCAGCGTCTGATTGGGACGCAGGAGAAAATATTCCAGCAGGACGGCTTCACGGCGGGAGAGACGGATCTTCGCATCTGGGGAAGAATCTCCTTTTCGTGAGAGATGAAGGTTTAAAGACGAGAATTCCAGATCTTCAAAACTTAAGGAGCCGGAAAATTCCAGGGTATCGGGACGGCGGCACAATGCGCGGATTCTGGCAAGAAGTTCCCCGATATCGTAGGGTTTCACCAGGTAGTCGTCCGCACCGCTGTCCAGTCCGGCAATCCGTTCTTCTACAGAATCTACTGCCGTAGCCAGAATGACGGGGGTGCGGACATTGTTTTGGCGTATCATCTTCAATAAAGAAATTCCATCCATGCCAGGAAGCATACGATCCAGGATAATCAGGTCATAGACAGGCTGCATGACATAGTAGAGCGCGTCCACCCCGTTATGGGCGCAGTCCGATTCAATTCCATGATATTCAAATTGCAGTTGTAATGTCTTGCAGAGTTGTTCATCGTCTTCGATGAGTAAGATTCGCATAGCTGAAACGATCCTTTCTATAAAATATGATTCTTATTATATCACCCAAATCTCAAAAAAATCTTTAAGAATTTTATAAGGTTCTCAAAGATTTTTTGAGGTTTCACTGGTATTATAATCCCAGAAACTAATAAAAGGAGTAATGCTTATGAAGAAGAAACGAATAGTCAGCTTTCTTATGGCTGCGGCGCTTACGGCCGGACTTTTTGCAGGCTGCGGGAAACAGGGCGACGACAGTGCGGATGGGAAAGACGGCGGTATTACCGCAAAGGGACGTTATGTGGAGCAGGAGATTATCCTGCCGGAAGATGTAAAAGAAGCGGTAGGAATCAAGGAGCAGGACGACGGCCTGGTACTCTATGCCAGGAATGAGAATGGGTATTCCAGTTACGTCTATCAGAACGAGACCTGGACAGATTCAGGAGACGTTACCTGGATGACGGATGCAAGGGAACGGCTGGGGTTTGAGATCGAACATGTTTACTCTGGGGAAGACGGTAACGTATACGGTCTGGCGCTGCCTTGCAGAGACGGAATTCCCTACGGACAGCACATTATCAGAGATGCAGGGGATGGAAGCGCATTGGACTGTACGCCCGCACCATGCCTGGAAGTGGGCGAAGAAGGGCGGACAGATCTGTTTGTGGATATGGCTGTACTCGAAAACGGAACCATTGGGATTGTAGAAATGTCCGGTATGGTGAAATTCTACCAGGATGGGAAAAAGATTTCAGAGATATCAGAAGTGATTCCCATAGTATTGGATTTTCAGTCAGTCATGGCGATATATGGTGAGAGTATAGCAGTCTTTGGAAAAGATCGGGAGAGTATAGATTTCTATCAGACAGATAATTTCCAAAAGACAGAGAGCGTATCGCTGAAGCAGGAACTAGAGGAGACGATCATCGTTCCGGGCGGCTCTGAAATCTGGTACGTGGTGAATGCAAAAGGGATTCAGAGAATCACAGAACAGGGCAGTATTGTAGAAACGGTTATGGACGGCTCCGGAACCTTGATGAGCACGGATTCGGCATACCCGGAAAAATTTATCTGTGGAAAGGATCATACATTTTACGGTCTGTACAATATTTCCGGAGGCGGGGAGAGACTGATGTGCTACCGATTCGATGAGGAAGCCCAGGCAGTCAGGGATGAGACGCTAAGTATCTATGGTCTGAAGGAAAACCAGACGGTATCCCAGGCGGTCTATGCATTCCAGAGTAAACACCCGGAAGTCAGGGTGGATTACCGCTCTGCCGCAGAGGGCGAGGGGGATTCGGTCTCAGAAACGATCAGAACTCTCAACGCCGAACTTCTTAATGGAGGCGGGGCGGACATACTGCTTCTTGACGGGCTTCCGACAGCGTCTTACATGGAGAAAGGAATTCTGACAGACTTAACAGATCTGGGAGAGCGTCTGACAGAAAAGGGTGTTCTCATGGATGTGGTAGGAAATGCGGCTGTTCTGGACGGCAGGATCTATGGGATTCCGGCCAGGGTAAGCGTCCCGGTGATTTTCGGCGATGATGAGAAGGTAAATGCATTCCAGAATCTGGATTCCTTTCATCGATACATGGAACAGAACCCGGGCGAAGAGTTGTTTGGATCCACAACCCATGACATGACGGGAATGACGCTATTTAATACCTTTTACAGTGATCTTATGACGAAAGAGGGCGGTCTTAACGAGGAGAAACTTCTGCAGTTCCTGACAGACTGGATGAAGTTGTGCGAGGTGCAGGGAACCAGGGAAGTTGAAGAAAAGATGGGACTTGAGGCAGGGGTATGGAAACAGATGAGCACCCGGTTCAACTCTGGCATGGGACTTTTAAATGTACCGGTTATGATCGAGGAGATTGACGGGCTGATGTCTTCCATGGTTCCCTATACGATTGCAAGGGAGAGCGGGAAAACTCCCATGAGCGTCAGGCAATACTATGTTCCCCAGGTAATCGCAGGCGTCAACGCTTCTTCTAAGCAGCAGGAACTTGCGATAGAATTTATTGAATGCCTGTTTGACGAATCTGTCCAGAAGGGCGACAATGCCGATGGTTTTCCGACGCTGAGAAGCGGGCTTGAATATCTGGCCGAATATGTGGAAACGAAAGAGGCGATAGAAATGAGCGTGGGAACCAGCGCGGTGGATCCGGAAACCGGGGAAGACGTACGGGTAGACGCCGCATATCCGCCTAAAGAAGAAGTAAGCCAGTTGATACAGATGATAGAAGGACTCAGTACGCCGTTTCTGACAGACAGTATGGTAGAGGACACTGTTTTTGCAGAGATGGAGAAGTGTTACGGTGGTAAGCAGTCGCCGGAGGATACGGCAAAGGCAATCTGCCGGAAGGTAGATACTTATCTGGCGGAGTGATGAGAAATATGAAGAAGCAGAAAACAGCATATCTCTTCCTGCTTCCGAGCCTTATCGGAACGACGGTATTCGTGCTGATACCATTTGCAGACGTGATCCGCCGTTCCTTCTTAAAGGCTGTTGGAAATACTTTTGTGGGAACGGCAAACTACAGGGAGGTGCTGACGAACCAGGCATTTGGGGAGGCAGTCTGGCATACCTTTCGCTTTTTAAGTATCTGTATTCCACTGCTTCTGGTTCTTTCTTTTGGCATTGCGCTTTTGCTCTGCCAACTGAAAGGAGCCAGGGCATTTTTCCAGACCCTGTTTCTCTTGCCAATGGCTGTTCCGGTGGCGTCCCTGGTAGTGTTTTTTAAAATCATTTTCCATGAAAACGGGCTTCTGAATGAACTGCTTAATCTCCTTCATATGCAGGGAAAGGACTGGATGAGTACGGATACGGCTTTCTGGATCCTGGTGTTCTCTTATATATGGAAGAATCTGGGATATGACGTGGTACTGTGGATTGCAGCCCGTTCCGGTATCGGAAAAGAGCAGTATGAAGCGGCCAAGGTAAGCGGAGCAGGAGCGAAAGAATGCTTCTTCTATATTACCATGCCCCAGATGAAACCGGGAATCGTTCTGATCGGAGTCCTGTCTTTCGTTAATGCATTCCGTGTGTTCCGGGAGGCTTATCTGATTGCCGGAGACTATCCACATGAGAGTATTTATATGCTGCAGCATCTGTTTAATAACTGGTTTACCAGGCTGGATATCCAGAAAATGAGCGCGGCGGCGGTGATGATGGCAGCGACGGTCAGTATTCTGCTGTGTTTACTGGAACGGTGGAATGAGAAGCAGGAATAAAAGGAAAGGCGGGAGACTGGATGAGGCGAAGAAAATATCTGCTGGTATACGCGGTCTTAATCCTGGCGGGCTTTGTGATGGTTCTGCCGGTACTCATGATGGCGTGCAATTCCTTCATGGGCCCACAGGAATTAAAAGAAGCATACGGAGCCGTCCTGGGAGAGGGCAGGGAGAATCTTTCGGCCAGGTTTCTTCCCGTGTATCCCACATTAAGGCCTTACGTGGAACTTCTGCTGGATTCACCGGATTTTTTCGTCATGTTCTGGAACTCGGTGAAACAGGTATTTTCTATTCTGATCGGACAGACCGCAGTAGGAACTATGGCGGCATGGGCCTTTGCCAGATATGAATTCCGGGGAAGAAAGCCTTTGTTTATCATGTATATGATTTTAATGATCATGCCATTTCAGGTGACAATGGTATCCAGTTATCTGGTACTTTCTAAACTGGCCCTTCTTGACACCCATCTGGCGCTGATTCTCCCGGGAATTTTCTCGACTTTTCCGGTATTTATTATGGAGAAATTTTTCCGGTCGATCCCGAAAGAGGTGTTTGAAGCGGCGCAGGTGGACGGGGCGGGAGAGCTGGCGAGCTTCCTTATGATCGGAATTCCCCTAGGAAGTCCCGGCATTGTTTCAGCGCTGATTTTAAATTTTCTCGAATACTGGAATGCTATGGAGGCGCCCATGACATTTTTGAAAACAAAGTCAAAACTCCCGCTCTCCCTGTATCTGCCGGAAATTACCACGGATCAGATGAGCGCTTCCTTTGTGGCCTCGGTGGTAATGATGATCCCGGCCGTACTGGGGTTTCTTTGGGGACGGGAGTATCTGCAGAAGGGGATCGAGGCGTCGGGACTTAAGGAATAGTGGCAGGAGAGGAATAGATGAATAGAAAAATTGTGAAAATGATCCTATACTTTTTTATTGTGATGATCTGTTGTACGCTGATTGCACGTACGGCGGCCTCGATGACGGTAGCGAAAGTAAAGATAGAAGAAACCGGACGGGGCAGCCTTGTGGATGAATTCGACGGAGTGGGAAGTATCCAGGCAAAGGAGCGGGCGTACCAGTCTCTGCCAGAAGGGCAGAAGGTGGCGGATATCCTGGCGGACCCGGGAAGCGCCGTACATGCAGGCGATAGGATTGTACAGTTTGATTCCGGGTTCCTGGAGGAGAAGATAACGGAACAGGCACAGGAGATTGAGAAACTGGAATACCGTATAGAGCAGCAGCGTCTTTTAGGAGCATCGCCAAAAAGAACCCCGGCCACCGCCCAGGCGGGACTGACCCTTGATGATGCGGCGGAGAGGCTTGGAGAGGCGCAGACGGCTTATCAACAGGCGCAGAACCGGTACGAGGAAGCGGAGGCAGAAGAACTGGAAGAAAATCTGACCACTGAGGAGGAAAAACAGAGGCTTCAGTCGGAGATGGAAACAGCGTATACCGCTATGCAGGAAGCGGAACGGGCGTACCGGCTGGCACAGGGCGCCTACCAGATTGCGCAGCAGGACGAGGCCAACAGCCAGGCAAATGATGCCACAGCCGAGAAGGCGTCACAGATGGCTCTGAGTGAAATGCAGGTGGAACTTACCGTATTGCAGAATAAGATGGAACAGATGGCTGTGTTAAAGGAGGCCGGGGGAATCGTTACCGCCCAGACGGACGGTGTGTTTGCATCTGTGGGTGCAGAGGAAGGGAGTGTTACCACGGGAGAAGAGCAGATTGTCCTGATAGTCGGAAACCTGGAGGCCTGCGGGAATATTCCGGAGGATAAGATTGCAACCATTACGGCAGGCGACGAGATTGAGGCTGTCATACAGGGAGAGACAAAGAAACGGACGCTTACCGTAGACCGTGTAGGGCAGGATGAAGAAGGAACGTACGTCTGGTATGCCCCCCTACCGGAAGCCTCCTATCGTGTGGGAACAAGCCTGGATTATCGGTATAGCCGGAAATCCGACAATATCTACGATATTCTGATTCCGCTCTCCGCTCTTCGGGAGTCTGGGGGGAGCAGCTATGTGCTGATTGCCCAGATGAAGCCAGGAATCCTGGGCGAGTCCTATACAGCGGTAAAAGTGAATGTGACGGTCCTTGGAAAGGATGACCATTCGGCGGCCGTAGAGACGAATCTGCCCCAGGAAGCGAAACTCATTACAGAATCCAGTAAATATGTGAAAGAGGGTGACAGGGTACGTCTAAACGAATAAAGCCATATCTGGCAAAGATTTTTCTATTAATAGCGCTGGGGTGCGCGATTGGAGCAGAAGCGGTTTTCTATACAAGGCTTACAGGACTACAGGGACAGAGCGGCTTCTATGGTCAGAAATCCGGTATGACCAGAAAGCAGGCCGCTGCTTTCTGGGAAAGCGCTTCTGATCATGCAAAGCGGGAAATCCGGGATTTTACCCTGTTTAAGGAATCCGGCGGGAAGATTCTAAGGAATCCGGATCTGAATCGTGAAAGCAAAGTGAAACTGATTGAGACGGCGGGAAATATGAACCTGGTTACGCCGGACAGACTGGTTTCAGGGACTTATGTGACGGACAGCGACCCGGGAGGATGCATACTCAGCAGAAAGACCGCAGATTCCTTGTTTGGATCCTGTCAGGCTACAGGAGAGCAGGTGGCTCTTGGTAAGAAAACGTATCTTGTCCGAGGAATTGTGGATCTGGACAGTCAGCTCTGTATGATTCAGGGCGGGAAAGAGAAGACCTACGACTGTATCCGGGTAGAGGCGCCGGGAATCCCTCTGTCAGTGGTGCGCCAGAGGCTTGCGGGTATGATAATGGAAGAGAAAGGGTGGATCTCGGAATGCGACCTGTATCTGGGAATCGGGAGGATCCTCTTGTATCTTCCATTGTGGCTGCTCCTGTTTCCGACTGTTGGACGTATTAGGAAGAGGCTGCCGGAAATGTTTCGGTTCCTGGCTCCGGTTGCCGGTTTTGCAGGCGTATGCGCCCTGCTGCTGATCAGTCTGCATTTTTCCGATGATTATGTACCGTCTGCATGGTCTGATTTTTCTTTCTGGACACAGCTTTTTAAGGATAAGTGGACGGCATTTCTGTCTCTTCTGAACCATCCGCTCTACGCTGCAGATTCCCGGATGTTAGGAAGCCTTGCGGGAATATTGGGAACAACGATTGTGAATATTATGATTGTTTTTAAGATATTAAGATTTGAAATTGAAAAAAAATTAACATAAAGAAAATCAATACACCTGTGTTAGAATGTGGAAGGATACTAAAAGGGCGCGCCTTAATGAAGGGAGGAATGACTGGAATATGAAACTACGCAGAATAACTGCCATCTGGGCGGCAAAATTGACAGAAATGATCTGTGTCCGTATCTTTCATCGGCAGGGCGCCACATGGGCGGGGCGGATTGCCCTTCTGATCTGCCCGTCCATCCTGCAGGAACTAGCAGGAGAGGTGAGGATGGCGGTGTTTGCCGTATGCGGAACCAATGGGAAGACGACGGTGAATAATCTGCTGTCTGCGGCCCTGGAAGCAGAAGGATATGAGATTATCTGTAATCGAAGCGGTTCCAATATGCTGAACGGCGTTGCAGCGGCGTTTGTCCTGAAAGCCCGGGGAAACGGGAAGCTTTCTGCAGATTACGCCTGTATCGAGATGGACGAAGCGGCCACACGGGTAATTTTCGAACATTTCCAGCCAGATTACATGATACTTACGAATCTGTTCCGGGATCAGCTTGACCGGTATGGAGAGATTGATATCACTATGGACATTCTGAAAAATGTTATGCAGTCCGCACCTGGGATGAAGGTGATTGTAAACGGGGACGATCCCCTGTCTGCGTGTCTTGCCATGGATAGTGGAAATGACTTTGTCACCTATGGAATCAGCGAATGTGTAAATAGGGATAATAACAGCGGGGAAATCCGGGAAGGGCGGTTCTGCAGGCGCTGCGGCGCAGAACTTTCGTACCGGTTCTACCATTACGGGCAGCTTGGAGATTATGCCTGTCTGGAGTGTGGATTTCAAAGGCCCCATATCCGTTACCTGGGACAGGACATAGAGCTTGAGAAGGAAATTGCACTGACCGTCGAAGGAGAAAGACTTCGTTCTTCTCAAAAGGGATTCTATAATGTATATAACATTCTGGCGGTGTATGCGGCAATCCAGGCAGGAGGGGTTAAGCCAGAGCATTTCAGGGAGACACTTGCAGATTTTCGGCCAGGGAATGGACGCATGGAGGAATTCTGGCTTGGGGATACAAAGATCTGGCTTAACCTGGCAAAGAATCCCACTGGATTTAACCAGAATATTGACGTAATGATAAAGGATCCTCATCCTAAAGAACTGGTGGTGGTGATTAATGACAATGCCCAGGACGGTGCGGACGTCTCCTGGCTGTGGGACGTGGATTTTGAAAGGCTTAAGGGAAGGGGAATCAGAACTGTTATAGCAAGCGGAATCCGCTGTCAGGATCTGCTGCTGAGACTTAAGTATGCGGGAATGCGGTCAGAACTTGAACCGGATGTAGAGAAAGCGGTGTGCAGTTGTGTCGGGAAAGACAGCCGGAATCTATATGTGCTTGTAAATTATACTGCCCTTTCGGATACACGGAATCTCCTGCAGCGAATCTGCCGGAAGACGGATCAATAAAAAACGCAGCGGGAGGGATTTGAACCCCCGGAGCCTTGCGGCTCTTCTGCTTTCG
>CAJTVY010000067.1 GCA_910579925.1 uncultured Dorea sp. | reverse complement strand
CTATGGCTGTATTGCAGATGCAAAGAATTAGTATCTGCGCGCTGAAAAAAGACCGAAAGGCTATCTTAGAGAAGATCCAGTCCATGGGCGTCATCGAGATGAACCAGATCGCTGAAGAGGAAGACGGCTTCGAGAAGATGGATACCCAGGGAGCCAGACAAAGCTTTGAGAAGCAGGCACAGATTTCCGAACAGGCGCTGGCTGTGCTGGAAGCTTATGATCCGGAAAAGCGTTCTATGCTGGCGAGTTTAGAAGGTAAGAAGCTGGTTGACAAGAAGAAGTTTGATGAAATTGCCGATGGCAAGGGTGATCTGATTTCCAAGGCCAACCGACTGGTGTCGCTGAATAAAGAGATAGCTGAGAACAAGGCGAATATTTTAAAACTGGAGAATCAGATTGAGTCGCTTCGTCCATGGCTTGCGTTGGATGTGCCGATGAATTTTAAGGGCACGGACAAAGTGTCGATGCTGTTAGGGACAATGCCGGGAGAGACAACGCTTGAGTCAGTGTATGAACTGGTTGCAAAGCGCGAGCCCCAGGTAGAAGCTTTTGATGTGAAGATCATCAACAGCGATAAGGATGCGGCCTATCTGAGCGTTTTTTGTCTTAGGGAAGATGAGACAAAGGTAGAAGATGCCTTAAGGTCAGGAGGGTTTGCCAGACCTTCGCAAGTGACAGGTAAGGTTCCTTCGGTCAAGAAGGAGAAGCTGGAAGCAAAGATTAAAGAACTGAATAGCGAGATTGATAAGATTGAAGGAGAGATTAAGGGATATTCCGCTGACAGGGAAGACCTTAAGATCATTGGCGACTATTTCCGCATGAGGGCGGACAAATATGAAGTCCTGGGAACTCTCCCCCAGTCACAAAGGACATTCGTGGTGAGCGGATATGCCGCAGCCAAGGCTGTACCGGCAGTGCAGAAAGCAATCGGCGAGTCTTTTGACTGTGTGATTGATGTGGAAGAACTGAAAGAAGAGGAGGAACCGCCTGTAATTCTTGAGAATAACGGATTTTCGTCAAGCGTAGAAGGCGTGCTTGGTTCCTATGGATTACCCCACAAAGGGGAGTTCGATCCGACGACGATTATGTCGTTTTTCTATGTGTTCTTTTTTGGAATGATGCTGTCAGACGCTGCATACGGTGCAATTATTGCGATTGCATGTTTTGTGGTATTGAAGAAGTTCCCGCGCATGGAAGCGGGCTTGCGCAAGTCGATGAAGATGTTTATGTACTGCGGTATATCTACGCTGGTATGGGGAATCTTGTTCGGCGGTTATTTTGGAAATGTTGTAGATATTGTGTCAGAAGTATTCTTCGGTAAGGCGGTTACAGTGCCGGCGCTCTGGTTTATTCCGTTGAACGACCCTATGCGTCTTCTGGTTTACTCACTGGCATTCGGAGTTGTGCACCTGTTTGCGGGACTGGGGATCAAAGGATACATGGAACTCAAGGACGGCAGGGTGTTAGATTTCTTCTGTGACGTTGTATTATGGTTTGCGTTTCTGATCGGACTGCTCCTGCTGCTGATCCCGTCAGATATCTTTGCTTCTATTGCACAGGCAAAGATTGTGTTCCCGCCGGCATTGAATATGCTTGCCAAGGTTCTGGCAATCGGCGGCGCGGTAGGACTGCTTCTGATGTCCGGGCGTGAAAGCAAGAATCCGGTACTTCGGATTGCTCTTGGCGCATATGACATTTACAATATTACAGGATGGCTAAGCGATGTGTTGTCTTACTCACGTCTGCTGGCCCTGGGTCTTGCTACGGGAGTTATTGCATCTGTAGTAAACCAGATGGGAAGTATGTTTGGTAAAGGAATTGTAGGTGTGATCGGGTTTATCGCCGTATTTATTGTGGGACACGTGCTGAACCTGGCGATCAACCTGCTTGGTGCATATGTACACACAAACCGTCTGCAGTTCGTAGAATTCTTTGGCAAATTCTATGAAGGCGGCGGAAAACCATTTGAACCATTCAAATCAGATACAAAATATGTAGATATTAAGGAGGAAACTTTATCATGAGTATTTGGGGTAATTTAGGTCTTGTTTATGCGTTACTTGGCGCAGCAGTAGCAGTATTTCTCGCAGGCGCAGGCTCTGCAATCGGAGTTGGTGTCGCAGGTCAGGCAGCGGCAGGAGTTGTAACGGAAGACCCGAGCAAATTTGCGAAGGTTCTGATCATGCAGCTTCTTCCGGGTACGCAGGGTATCTATGGTCTGCTGGTAGGATTCATTACATTGTCTAAGGTTGGTCTTCTTGGAGGAGGCGCTGCAACATTAGATCCACAGACAGGTCTTCTGATTCTGGCTGCCTGTATGCCGATTGGTATCGTTGGTCTGATTTCCGGTAAATACCAGGGAATGACTTCAGCGGCTTCTATTGGTATCGTAGCTAAGAAACCGGATCAGTTCGGTAAAGCTATGCTGTTCCCTGCAATGGTTGAGACATACGCGATCCTTGCACTTCTGATTTCTATCCTGGCTGTAAACGCAGTACAGATTTAAAGAAGATTTAAAAGGAACTTGTGGCAAGTATAGGAGGGAGCAAAAAGCAATGGCTGGATTAGATAAGATGAAAAGTCAGATCCTGAGTGAGGCGAAGGCAACGGCGGACGAAAAGACAGCGAAAGCGAATGCCGAAGCGGAAGAAATCATCAGTCAGGCGAAGGCGGAAGCCGAGAAAAGACAAAGCAGCATCTCCCAGAAATCAGCAGCAGAAGTGGCTAATTATAAGGAACGTATCGTATCGTCTACGGACCTGCGGCACAGAACGAAGATTCTTGGTGCAAAGCAGGAGCTGATCGCAGCGGTGCTTGATAAGGCGTACGAGACTGTAACGAATCTGAATGATAAGGAATATTTTGAGTTGATTCTTAAGCTGCTTGGCAAGTATGCACTGCCGCAGGAGGGAGAGATTTTCTTCTCCGCTGCAGATCTGAAAAGGATGCCGACAGGATTTGAACAGGATGCCCAGCAGAGTGCGAAAGCAAACGGCGGAAGCCTTAAGGTATCCAGGCAGGGAAAGAATATTGAGAATGGTTTCGTCCTTGTCTACGGCGGTATTGAAGAAAACTGCACATTGAGGGCAATATTTGATGCAAAGAGAGATGAATTGTCAGATAAGGTTCATCGTATGTTATTTTCGTAGGAGGCGCTGATGAGTGAACAATATACCTATGCGGTTGCGCGCATACGTGCTTTGGAAGTGTCTCTGTTCTCAAACGCTGTCATCGACCAGTTAATCGCCTGCCAGGACTATGGGCAGTGTCTGCAGTTCTTAGAGGAGAGGGGCTGGGGAGACAGTGAAACTTCGGGAAATGCGGAGGCGATACTGACAAGGGAGGAAGAGAAGATCTGGGAGGTCGTGAAGGAACTGTCCATTGATATGGAGAACTTTGCGGTGCTTTCTTATCCGAAGCTTTTCCATAACCTGAAGGCCGCAATCAAGGAAGTGTGTACCAGCGACAGCGGACGCCATATTTTCTATGACGATGTTGCTATCTCGGGAAAAGAGATGGTAGGGATTATCGAAGAGAAGAATTTTGGAAGACTTCCGGCGAATATGCAGCATGCGGCGGAGGAAGCGTATGAGGCGCTTCTTCATACCAGGGACGGACAGTTGTGCGATGTGATCATTGATAAGGCGGCGCTTGAAGCAATCTATGCGGCTGGAAGGGCGTCTAAGGCGCCGATCATCCGCGACTATGCAGAGTCTACGGTTGCAGTTGCAGACATCAAGATTGCCGTTCGTTCACAAAAAACCGCAAAATCAATAGAATTCATGAAGCGGGCGATGGCGGAATGCAGCAGTGTCAGTGTGGATCAGTTATCTAAGGCGGCGTTAAGCGGCATGGATGCGATCCGCGAGTATCTGATGGGGACAGCTTATGCGGAAGGGGCGGAGGCGCTTGCCGATTCTCCTTCAGCGTTTGAGCGTTGGTGCGACAACCGCATTATACAGACGATCAGCCCGCAGAAATATCATGCATTTACCATAGGGCCTGTGGTAGCCTATGTAATTGCGAGACAGAATGAGATTAAAACGGTACGAATCATACTTTCCGGGAAATTAAACGATTTGCCCGATGATTCAATCCGGGAAAGGGTAAGGGAAATGTATGTATAGGATTGCAGTATTAGGCGACTATGACAGTATCTATGGCTTCGCGACACTGGGTCTTGACACATTCCCAGTAAGTACCCGGGAAGAAGCAGCAGAGAAGCTTTCACGGCTTGCGTCCGGTAAATATGGGATTATCTATATTACGGAGAGCTGGGCGGAACAGCTTCAACATGAGATTGCCAGATATCAGGAGCAGATCACTCCTGCGATCATACAGATTCCGGGTATTGCGGGCAATACCGGAGCAGGAGTCGCAGGCGTTAAGAAGTCGGTAGAGATTGCGGTCGGCTCAGATATTGTATTTTCTCAGCAATAAAGAGGAAACATCCGCGCCACCAGGCTTAAGAGAACCTCGCCAAGTGGGCAGGATGTACTTTGCAACTAAGTTCGAAAAAACCTCGCTAAGTTGCGTAAAAGAGGAAACATCCGCGCCACTAGGCTTAAGAGAACCTCGCCAAGTGGGCAGGATGTACTTTGCAACTAAGTTCGAAAAAACCTCGCTAAGTTGCAAAATGTAGAAAGGTAGGGTGATTCGTGCAAATGAGTAGTACAGGTACGATTAAAAAAGTAGCAGGACCGCTGGTCATCGCTTCCGGTATGCGTGATGCGAACATGTCTGACGTTGTACGTGTCAGCGAGCGGCGTCTGATTGGAGAGATCATCGAGATGCATGGAGATGAGGCATCCATCCAGGTATATGAGGAGACATCGGGTCTTGGACCTGGTGAGCCGGTAGAATCTACGGGCGCACCTATGTCTGTTGAACTTGGACCTGGCCTTATCACCAGCATTTATGACGGAATTCAGCGTCCTCTTGATGATATTATGAAGATTTCGGGAAATAACCTGCAGCGTGGTGTTGAGGTTGCTTCCTTGAAGAGAGATAAGAAATGGAACTTTGTTCCGGTTGCCAAGGCTGGCGATGAAGTGGAGGCAGGAGACGTACTGGGAACGGTACAGGAGACTGCTGTTGTTGAACAGAAGATCATGGTTCCTTACGGAATTTCCGGTAAGGTAAAAGAAATCAAGTCTGGTGAGTTCACCGTCGAGGAGGTTGTGGCAGTTGTTACGACGAAGGACGGCGACAAAGAACTTACGATGATGCAGAAGTGGCCGGTTCGTAAGGGACGTCCTTATGTGAAGAAGCTTCCTCTGGATGCTCCGCTTGTAACCGGACAGAGAGTCGTTGATATGTTCTTCCCGATTGCAAAGGGCGGTGTTGCAGCCGTTCCAGGGCCATTCGGAAGCGGTAAGACTGTAATCCAGCATCAGCTTGCGAAGTGGGCTGAGGCCGACATCGTAGTATATATCGGATGCGGTGAGCGTGGAAATGAGATGACGGACGTTCTGAACGAGTTCCCGGAACTGAAAGACCCGAAGACGGGCCGTTCTCTGATGGAGAGAACCGTTCTGATTGCCAATACCTCTGATATGCCTTTCGCGGCACGAGAGGCATCCATTTATACAGGTATCACAATTGCAGAGTATTTCCGCGACATGGGGTATTCCGTGGCGCTGATGGCAGACTCCACGTCACGTTGGGCAGAGGCGCTTCGAGAGATGTCCGGACGTCTGGAAGAAATGCCTGGTGAGGAAGGTTATCCTGCATATCTGGGATCCCGTCTGGCAGAGTTCTACGAGAGAGCCGGGCGTGTGGTTTCCCTTGGTAAGGATGCAAGAGAAGGCGCGCTGTCTGTAATCGGTGCGGTATCTCCTCCGGGTGGTGATACATCCGAGCCTGTGTCTCAGGCAACTCTGCGTATCGTTAAGGTATTCTGGGGGCTGGATGCTGCGCTGGCTTATAAGAGACATTTCCCGGCGATCAACTGGCTGACCAGCTACTCTCTGTATCTGGATAATATGCAGGGATGGTTCAACGGCACGGTAGCGGAAGACTGGATGGAAGGCCGCCAGAAGATGATGAGCCTTCTGACAGAAGAGGCTGCATTGGAAGAAATCGTACAGATGGTAGGTATGGATGCACTGTCGCCTGGCGACCGTCTGAAGATGGAAGCTGCCCGCTCCATCCGTGAGGACTTCCTGCATCAGAACTCCTTCCATGAGGTAGATACCTATACGCCGCTTCGGAAGCAGTATCTGATGATGAAGCTGGTTCTTGCATTCTATGAGCAGGCTACGGAGGCTCTGGGTAAAGGAGCATCTATGAAGGTTCTGCTTGGAATGGATGTTAGAGAGCGTATCGGCCGTTACAAATATACGACTGCTGAGAATATTGAGGCAGAATACGAAAAGATTATGAATGAATTAAGCGCAGAGGTTTCAGGTGCGTTTGGGAAGGAGGACTTCTAAATTATGCCAAAAGAGTATAGAACCATACAGGAAGTTGCCGGACCGCTTATGATGGTAAAGGGCGTGGAAGGCGTCGCGTTCGATGAGCTTGGTGAGATCGAGCTTGCCAGCGGCGAGAAGCGTCGTTGTAAGGTACTGGAAGTAGACGGCAGTGACGTTGTCGTACAGCTCTATGAGAATGCTGCCGGTATTAACTTAAGTAACAGTAAAGTTCGTTTCCTTGGACGCAGTATGGAGCTTGGAGTATCCGGGGATATGCTTGGACGTGTATTCGACGGACTGGGACGTCCGATTGACGACGGCCCGGAGATTCTGCCTGAGGAAAGAAGAGATATTAACGGTCTGCCTATGAACCCGGCGGCCCGTGTATACCCAGAGGAGTTTATTCAGACCGGCGTATCCGCTATTGACGGACTGAATACACTGGTACGTGGACAGAAGCTGCCTATTTTCTCCTGTTCCGGTCTGCCGCACTCACAGCTTGCGGCTCAGATTGCAAGACAGGCGAAGGTTCGCGGAACGGATGAGAATTTCGCCGTTGTATTCGCTGCCATGGGTATTACCTTCGAGGAATCCAACTACTTTATCGAGTCCTTTAAGGAGACGGGAGCGATCGACAGGACGGTTCTGTTCATTAACCTGGCCAATGACCCGGCGGTAGAACGTATTTCTACTCCTCGTATGGCGCTGACTGCAGCAGAGTACCTTGCATTCGAGAAGGATATGCACGTACTGGTAATCCTGACTGATATTACAAACTATGCGGACGCTCTTCGTGAGATTTCCGCTGCTAAGAAAGAGGTTCCTGGCCGTCGCGGATACCCTGGATATATGTACACGGACCTTGCGACCATGTATGAGAGAGCCGGACGGCAGAGAGGAAAGAACGGTAGTATCACTATGATTCCGATTCTGACCATGCCGGAAGACGATAAGACCCATCCGATTCCTGACCTTACAGGATACATTACAGAGGGACAGGTAATTCTAAGTCGTGAACTGTACCGGAAAGGCCTTCAGCCGCCAATCGACGTACTGCCTTCGCTTTCACGTCTGAAAGATAAAGGTATCGGCGAGGGCAAGACAAGGGCAGACCATGCGAATACCATGAACCAGTTGTTTGCAGCTTACTCCCGTGGTAAAGATGCAAAGGAACTTATGACCATTCTCGGCGAAGCGGCTCTGACAGAGATTGACCTTAAGTATGCAGAATTCGCCGAGGCATTCGAGAAAGAGTATGTGTCTCAGGGATATACAAACGACAGGTCGATCGAAGAAACCCTGGCAATCGGCTGGAAACTCTTGTCCATGCTGCCAAGAGCCGAACTGAAACGTATCGACGACAAGTTCTTAGATGAATATTATGGAAAGCAGTAAGCCATGCGCAGATGTATAAAAACAGGCATGTATGCTTGCATACAAATGACTGTTTTTATGCAGATGCATAGGGCGCCAGCCCGCAGCGAGAAGAAGCGAAGCGGAATCGAGCTGTCATGGCGGGCCCCCAACAACATGCAAAGGACAAAGCCCGCAGTGAGAAGAAGCGAAGCGGAATCGAGCTGTCATGGCGGGACTCCCCAACAACATGCAAAGGACAAAGCCCGCAGCGAGAAGAAGCGAAGCGGAATCGAGCTGGCATGGTTAAAACTGTAACATCTGCGCCGCCAGGTTCGAGAAACTTCACCAACTCGGCGAGATGTATTATGCGGCTAAGGCATGAAAGAACCTCGCCAGGCTGCAAAAATAAGGAGGCAATAAATGGCATCTAAACAGATCACTCCTACCCGTATGGAACTGACCAAGACCAAGAGGAAACTCGTTACAGCCAGAAGAGGACATAAACTCTTAAAGGATAAACGTGATGAACTTATGCGTCAGTTTCTGGATCTGGTCAAGGAGAACATGGCGCTTCGCCAGAAAGTAGAAGCCGGAATCCTCTCTGCAAATAAGAACTTTGTCATTGCTAAGGCCGGAATGGACGAGGCGACACTGAATACAGCACTTATGACACCGAAGCAGGAAGTTAATCTTGAGGTGGGACAGAAGAACGTTATGAGCGTTAATATTCCTGTCTTTGAGACGAAGACAAGGACAGCGGATGCGAACGATATTTATTCCTATGGTTTCGCATTTACGTCCAGCGACCTGGATGGTGCCGTAAAATCTCTGGCGGATATCCTGCCAGATATGCTGAAACTTGCAGAGACAGAGAAAGCGTGCCAGCTCATGGCGGCTGAGATCGAGAAGACCAGGCGTCGTGTAAATGCATTAGAGCACGTGACAATCCCGGAAGCTCAGGCAACGATTAAGTATATTACGATGAAGCTGGATGAGAACGAGAGAAGTTCACAGATTCGTCTGATGAAAGTAAAAGATATGATGTTGGAAGAAGCACATCATTACAGTGAGAAAGAATAATATAAAATGCTCTGGTTCCTTAGGGGACTGGGGCGTTTTTTGTAATATAGGAAACTTCGTTCCCTATATTATAAAAACCCTCCGGGAGGATGCGCACTTGCTTTTTTATTTAAAAGTCATTGCCTTCGTTCGACAAGAAGCGATTATTTACAAAGAATGGGGGAATAGCACATATCTTCATTTCATGCATATGATAGGGTATATACTTATCTTAGGAGTGGAGATTCCATGGACAATAGATTACCTTTTTACATGACACACCCAATGCCGCTACTGTATGAAGATGAGAGAATGATGAGGCGGGATCTGGATTACATGAAGAGTATTTACCCCCAGGCCGCTAAACGGCTGCTTCCTTATGTGGAGGAAGAGTGTGACCGAATGGAGTATGACGGGAGTATGATGTATGACGAATATCCTGATCAGCTCCAGCTTCGTCTGATGTGCAGGAGAATCTATGACAGAATGGCGCAGGAAGACGAAGAGACGGGAGAATGGCTGATGGAACTGATTCAAGTGATGACATACCATGAACTATGCCAGAGAAGGTGCGAATTCAGGAACTGCCGGAAGAGATTTTATTAAGCCGACTTTCCCCGCAACTGCCGAAAATCTGCCAGGGGTGGACGAATGGAAGAAGATGTGGTAGAATAGTGAGAAAATGTATAAAAATACAATGAATAAGGGAGGAAGGCGGATGGATAATATCATATTCATTGGCATGCCTGCAGTTGGAAAAAGTACAGTGGGAGTCATTGTTGCGAAACAGATCGGGTATCGTTTTCTGGATACTGATCTGTTGATACAAGAAGAAGAGGGAAAGTTACTGAAGAATATTATCAGGGAAAAAGGCATTGAGGGATTTCTGGCGGTGGAGGACCGTGTGAATGCAGATGTGAATACAAGGAGAACCGTAATCTCGCCTGGAGGCAGCGTTGTCTATTGTGAGAATGCGATGAAACATTACAAAGAGATTGGGAAGGTTGTATATTTAAAGGCTTCCTTTGAAACAATAAAAAAGAGACTAAGTGATGCGAAGAACAGGGGTGTTGTGCTGAAAGAAGGCCAGACGTTGAAAGATCTGTATGATGAGAGGGTACGGCTGTTTGAAAAATATGCAGACATCACCATCTGCGAAGACGGGCGGAGCCTGGAAGATACGGTCGACTTGGTTCTTGAAAATCTGGCTGTTTCATGAGAAATATTACGAATAAGTTACGTGTTTATTAAAAAATATTTTACAAATTCGAAATTTATGGTATAATATCCACGCAGGCTATCTGCGTTGAGGATAATTTAGTAAGAAAACCAGAGATTTCCGAGGTTATTATATTTGAAAATACGGATAATAGAATTATAGATGAAACATAAGTAATAAATTTTAGACATTGAGGTGCAGCACATGGAACAATATATCATAAAAGGAGGCCATCCACTCGTAGGAGAAGTGGAGATTGGGGGAGCCAAGAATGCCGCGCTGGCGATTCTTGCCGCATCCATTATGACCGATGATACTGTGTTAGTAGATAATCTTCCGGACGTGAATGATATCAATGTATTACTGGATGCGATTACAGGGATTGGCGCAAGTGTACGCAGGGTTGACCGCCATACGGTGAAGATTAACGGAAAGAATATTAACAGTGTTGACATAGAGTATGACTATATCAAGAAGATACGGGCATCATACTATCTGTTAGGCGCACTGCTTGGGAAATATAAACATGCAGAGGTGGCGCTTCCGGGCGGATGTAATATTGGAAGCAGACCGATTGATCAACATCTTAAGGGCTTTCGCGCGCTGGGGGCAGATGTAGAGATTGAACATGGGAAGATTATTGCAGAGGCAGATCGTCTGATTGGAAAACATATTTATTTTGACGTGGTCAGTGTGGGTGCAACCATCAATGTTATGATGGCGGCGACCATGGCAGAAGGACTTACGATCATGGAGAACGTGGCCAAAGAGCCTCATGTGGTTGACGTGGCGAACTTCCTCAACAGTATGGGGGCGAATATCAGAGGTGCAGGAACCGATGTGATTAAGATTCGGGGCGTGCAGCATTTACATCGCACCGAGTATTCCGTGATCCCGGATCAGATAGAAGCTGGTACATTTATGTTTGCCGCTGCAGCTACAAGAGGAGACGTTACAGTGCTGAACGTGATTCCCAAACACCTTGAGGCAACCATTGCCAAACTGATCGAGATAGGTTGTGAGGTAGAGGAATTTGACGATGCGGTGCGGGTAGTTTCAAAGGGTGATCTGACAAGCACACATGTCAAGACGCTTCCGTATCCAGGATTCCCGACAGATATGCAGCCGCAGATCGGAGTTACTCTGGCTCTGTGCAAAGGGACAAGTACGATTACGGAAAGTATTTTTGAGAATCGTTTCAAATATCTGGATGAACTGGCGCGGATGGGTGCATGTATCAAGGTGGAAGGCAATTCTGCAACTATTGAAGGAATCAGGCGTTTCTCGGGGGCAAGAGTGAGTGCGCCGGATCTTAGGGCGGGAGCGGCTCTTTGCATTGCCGGCCTTGCAACGGACGGGATTACCATTGTGGATGATATCGTATATATCCAGAGAGGATATGAGAGATTTGAGGAGAAGCTTCGGGGCATTGGCGCGATCATCGAGAAGGTAGGATCAGAGAAAGAGGTTCAGAAGTTTCGATTGAAGATGATAGGATAGAAGAAGGAGGTCTGTCTGGAAATATAAATGTTCCGGCAGACTTTTTAATGGTATGATACCAGAGGAAAAGGTTAAAGAATCATGGATACATAATAAGTAATTTATGATAATGGAAGGATGTAGCAGAATGAAGTATAGAAAGTTGTTGATCTGGCTTCTGGCTTCGGTAGTTCTGTGCGCAGGCTGCGGCAAAGGAAACGAGGAAAAGCCTGAGAAGGAAAAGAAAGAGGTATCGAAAGAAATTCAGAAGAAGACAGAACCCAGGGAACTGGTCGTCGAAGAAGAGCCGGAAAGCGGAGACGTGGCGGCAGAGAGAGAAGCCGCCAATGAAGAGGATCTGGCGGAAGAGATGACAGAAGATGTAACGGTGGATAACGGGAGCGGTTATCTTGTCGCTATTGACGCCGGGCATCAGAGTCGGGGGAATTCTGAACAAGAACCGGTGGGACCGGGAGCGGCCGAGACGAAAGCGAAAGTTGCAGGCGGAACAAGCGGGGTTTCCACAGGACTTTCAGAATATGAACTAACGCTTCAGGTTTCATTGAAACTTCGCGATGAACTTGAGAGAAGAGGATATGAGGTTCTGATGATCCGTGAGACGAATGAGGTTGATATTTCCAATGCGGAGCGTGCTCAGGTGGCCAATCAGGCAGGTGCGGATGCGTTCGTACGGATTCATGCGAATGGTTCTGATAATAGCAGTGTCAGTGGTATGATGACAATCTGCCAGACATCGGAGAATCCCTATAACGGTGGCATCTATGCGCAGAGTAGAGCGCTGGCGGACTGTGTGCTGAACAGTACGGTGGAGTCAACGGGGGCCCGTATGGAGCGGGTGTGGGAAACGGATACCATGAGCGGGATTAACTGGGCTCAGGTTCCTACTACGATTCTGGAGATGGGATATATGACGAATCCGCAGGAGGATCAGTTGATGGCATCAGAGGAATATCAGAAGCAGATTGTTACAGGGATTGCCGATGGGATTGATCAGTATTTATTGTGGTGATAGCAACGAAAGAATTAAAAAAATGAAAAAAACTATTGACGACAGTGGAGTTGTATGGTAGAATAACCCGTGTCGTCGAAAAACGACAAGATAATTGAATAAGTGGAGAGGTATCGAAGTGGTCATAACGAGGCGGTCTTGAAAACCGTTTGTCCGAAAGGGCGCGTGGGTTCGAATCCCACCCTCTCCGTTGAAAAGTTGCTGATTGAGTAAATGGCGGCTTTTTAAAATAAAGAGTATCGATTGGTTTTGGAGAAGTACCCAAGCTGGCCGAAGGGGCTCCCCTGGAAAGGGAGTAGGTCGTTAATAGCGGCGCGAGGGTTCAAATCCCTCCTTCTCCGTTAGCCGTACAAGTTGGTAGTTTTAAATTGTTGATTTGTAAACGGCAGATATGTGTTGAATGTATGTGTAAATGACGAATGAAAATACTTGAAAAAAAGTAAAAAAATGTCTTGACAAAACAAATAACGCATGATATTATAGTTAAGCTGATTCGAGAGAAACAGTGAAATAAAATGAACCTTGATAATTAAACAATAGACAACAACCTTGAAAATTTCTTGAGAGAAATTTC
>CAJTVY010000066.1 GCA_910579925.1 uncultured Dorea sp. | reverse complement strand
CAGCAGCCAGCCGTTTGGTGACTTCCCTATATCTGCCGTAAAAGCGGCAGATATGTAAGCCGGGGTGTCGTGGACAAATAGGCTTATCAGGCTAAAAATGGTAGCCGGACACAGAACATAAAAAATTCTAAGGAATAGTCAAAAGGATATGTTTTGTGTCCGGCTGATACATACCTGAAATGCAGAGGAATTTTATTTTTCGGCATGCAAGGTGTATTTTGCGAATTTGTATTTTCTGCCATGAAAGAAAAAGCAGGCTGGATTAGGAAGTAAAGATTATGGAGGACATTTTTATTATGGAAGAAAGAGAAATCAGGCGTGGGGATATTTACCATGCTAATTTAAATCCCGTTGTAGGAAGTGAACAAGGAGGATATCGCCCGGTATTGGTGATTCAGAATAACAGGGGGAATAAACATAGTCCAACTGTTGTTGTCGCTGCAATCACAAGCAGACCGAAACATAAGATGCCTACCCATGTACCGTTAAAAGGGATTGAGGGATTAGAAAAGGATTCCGTAGTGTTGTTGGAGCAGTTGAGGACTATTGATAAAAAGCGTTTGGATGATTATGTGGGAACATTGGACAGACAGCAGATGTTAAAGGTTGAAAAAGCATTATGCTCCAGTACAGGGATGAGAAAATTGGATAAGCCAATACTGATGTGTCTTTGCCCGGTATGTGCAAAGCCGTTTTTTGAATCCACAGAGCATTTCATCCAGAGGACAGAAAAAAATCAGAAATTGAAAGAAACCTGTATGTTCTGTAATGTCAGGCAGGGTTATGATTATTCAATAAGGAAGAAATATAATGGTGAAAACAAGATATTTGAATAAGTCAAGTATGCGATTTGATATTTTGCATATTAGACGGAATGAGGACTGTGCGCTATTCTGTAAGTGTGCAGTCCTCTTGCTGAAAAAGAGGAGGTGCAGCCATGGCAGAATCTTTTGATATATCGAAAAAAGTGTATGATGCGGAGGACATACAGAAATTGCTTGGGATAGGAAGGACAAAAGCCTATGAATTTCTGGATGAGGTTTATAAAAAGCAGGAACCGTTCCGTGTCATCAAAATAGGAAAAGTTTATAGGATTCCCTGCAAACCTTTTGAAAAATGGCTTTGTGGGGAATGATTGGAAAGAATGAGGTGATTCAATGGCAGATAAAGAAAAGACTGCAAAGACAGGACAGGAAAAAAGGGTTGTATTTTTTGAAAATAATTCATGGTATCACCGAACAAAAGAGCTGATGGATGATATGACTGTGAAATATAGCAAAAAAGGAGGTTTTCAGACTCCAGAAGAGGCAGAGGAAAGCTATTGGGAATATGAAAACCGTTTCCGGGACAGGCAGCGGGAATTTCAAGTTGCCTATTTGAAGAACAGGGATGTGATGTTTGGGGATTACCTGATGTATTGGTTTGAACATATTTATTCCCTGCGAATTGAAACAACTACAAAAATGATTGGCTCTTATACCCTATATGAATTGCTGTTGCCAAGCATAGAAAGTGATATAAAATTACGGTATGTAACCGTGGAATATTTGGACGCCTTGCTGGAAAGAACATCAAAGATTTGTGTTTCGGCAGGAAATAAAGGGCGGGAATTACTGAGCCTGGCGATGAAAGACGCATTGTTTGAAGGATTCATTGCTTGCAATCCGGTTCCGGAAACAAAGCCATATAAGAGGAAAAAACCAAAAATCCGTGTGCTTAGCAAAGAAAAAATAAAACTTCTGCTAGAAGCAGCGGCAAAAAGCGCATGGTATCTGGAAATCCAGTTAGGGCTGTTCTGCGGGTTGAGAAAAGGTGAAATCTTAGGCTTAAAATTCAGCGACTTTGATTTTGAAAAAAATACAGTCAGGATAAGCCGCCAGATTGTAGCAAACCCGAAGCTGAGTGGAAGTTTCAACATTGAGGAATATTCCCTGATAGAGCGTGAGCCAAAAACAGAAAACAGCTACCGGATCTTAAGGGTTCCAAAAGCTGTCATGGATGAGGTAGAACGCAGACAGAGGAAAGTTCAGCTTGATAAAGAGTATGCAGGGGAGAAATATAGGGACAATGGATATGTCTGCTGCCGGGATAATGGCAGACCTCATTCGTTAAGTTCTTTCAATCAGGCATTGACAAAACTCTGTAACCGAAATGGACTTCCAGTAGTTACCGTGCATGGATTACGCCATATGTTTGCGACGATCTTAATTGAGAGCGGAGTTCCATTAGTAAAAATATCAGGGTTATTAGGGCATAGCTCCATCCATACTACCTATGAATATTATTGTGATGTTATGGATGAAAAGGACAAGATCATCGCATTCATGAACGATACATTTGCGCCGGAAAAGGCAGGAATGGAGGGATAGCATGGAAAACAAGTTTGATTTTAAGAAATATGTAGATTATAAAGTGTACTCTGTTACCACAATAAAAAAAGGATACGGATTCCGGGTGGTTTTGAAATTTGCGGATGATACTTTTGTCACGCAGCAGCACGCTGGATTTAAAACCAAAAAGGAAGCGAATGCAGGCAGGGATGAAGTGGTTGGGCAGCTCCATCATGGTACATATATTGTCTATGGGAAGATTAAGGTTGCCGATTTCATGGAATACTGGCTTGAGGATGTCATGAAGAAGCGGATCGCAGACAATACTTATAACAGTTATAAAAATGCGGTTTACAATTATATTTCTCCGGGAATTGGAAAAATGTACATGTCTACATTAAATCAGGGGTATATCCGTAAGCTGTACAACTCAGTCACAGATCAATCCGAAAATGTGGCAAGGCTTGTGAAAACAGTTATGAATACGGCTATGGAATATGCAAAAACTAAGAATGTCATAGCAGTTAATTGTGCAGAGGGGGTTATGCTCCCTAAAAAAGTCAAGAAAAAGGCTTACCGTATCTTAAAGATAGACGTACAGAAAACATTGACAGTCCCACAGGTGGCGCAGTTAATTGACGCAAGCAAGGAGACGCCAATCTATATGCAGATTTTATTCGCTGTGTTAATGGGATTGAGGCGTGGTGAAATTAACGGGTTAAAATACAGTGATGTGGATTATATTAACAGGACGCTGAAAATACAGCGGCAGTTGGGGAAAGTACCCAACTCAAAGGCGGAAGATGTTTTGCCAAAAATGCTGACGAAACAGGAGATACCGACAAAAACAGAATCCAGCAACCGGGAAGTGCCTATACCGGATTTTGTCTTTGAAGCAATATTGGAGCAGAGGCGGATTTATGAGAAAAACCGCAGACGCAGGAAACGGGAGTTTCGGGATTTGGATTATATCTGCTGTTCGACTTACGGGAATCCGAGAAGCAAGAGCTATCACCATAAATATTATAAAGAACTGTTAAAGGCACAGGGGTTACCCGACATTCATTTCCACCAGCTACGGAATACATATACGACAATCCTGTTGAAGAACGATTTCAATATTAAGGGAATATCGAATATGTTGGGGCATTCTAAGGAAATCATATCGGCGGACATATATGGTGATACACAGGAAATCATTGAGGACTGTTTGTATGCGATAGAGCCATTTATAGAATCTGTCATGCCAAAGTGTGGAAGAGGGGAATATTACGATTATTCTGATATGGAGGATATAGAAAATCTGGCGGAGGAATATCTAGGGGCAGCCTGATAATTATACGGAGGATATGGAGCAATAAAAAAGTACGAATGAAGAAACCGAACATTTGTACTTTTTTATTGCTCCAAGCTATATACATTTGAAAAGTTTTTTGTTATAATGTTCAAGGTAACCGCATGAATCCTGTTTCATGCCGCCAAGTGATATTTAGTCCTAGAAAATCGAATTTGTGACTTTTGCCTTCCGGGATTCGTAAAAGCATACCGAAAGGCAGTTATTTTGAGGATTTCATTACGAATTATAAAATTGGCTGTTGGCTGATAATAATCGTATCAAAAGTCACAAAACGGAGGTATTGCTATGAATAAATTTGTTTTAAAGGCTCCATACAAGCCCACAGGCGACCAGCCGCAGGCAATCGAGGAACTGGTCAAAGGCTTCAAGGAAGGCAATCAATTCCAGACTTTACTGGGGGTTACGGGTTCCGGCAAGACGTTTACGATGGCAAATGTCATCCAAGAATTACAGAAACCCACTCTTGTTATAGCACATAATAAAACGCTTGCTGCTCAGTTGTACGGAGAATTCAAAGAGATGTTCCCTGATAACGCAGTGGAGTATTTTGTGTCCTACTACGACTATTACCAACCCGAGGCCTACGTCCCTTCCTCCGACACCTACATCGCCAAGGACTCATCCATCAACGATGAGATCGACAAGCTCCGCCACTCCGCCACAGCGGCATTATCCGAACGCCGGGATGTAGTCATCGTAGCCAGCGTATCCTGCATCTACGGACTTGGTTCCCCCATTGATTACCAGAACATGGTAATCTCCCTGCGCCCGGGAATGTCAAAAGACCGGGACGAGGTAATCAAGAAACTCATCGAGATACAGTACGACCGCAACGAGATGGATTTCAAACGCGGAACCTTCCGCGTCCGCGGAGACGTATTAGAAATCATCCCCGCACTTTACGAGAGCCTTGGATACCGGATTGAATTTTTCGGCGACGAGGTAGACCGTATCACAGAGATTGATATCCTGACAGGGGAGATTAAGAATGAATTGAACCATGTCGCAATCTTCCCGGCATCCCACTATGTGGTGTCGAAGGAGAGCATGGACCGGGCGATTAAGGAGATCGAGGCTGAACTAGAGGAACAGGTAAAGTATTTCAAGAGCGAAGGGAAGCTGTTAGAAGCCCAGAGAATAGCAGAACGGACAAATTTCGATATCGAGATGATGCGGGAGACTGGTTTCTGCTCCGGAATCGAGAACTATTCGCGGCATCTGACCGGACTTGAAAAAGGACAGCCTCCCCATACCCTGATAGATTATTTCCCGGATGATTTTATCATTATGATTGACGAATCCCATAAGACTGTGCCGCAGATCGGAGGCATGTACCACGGCGACCAGTCAAGGAAATCAACGCTGGTAGAATATGGTTTCCGGCTTCCTTCCGCAAAAGATAACCGCCCCTTGAACTTTGAAGAATTCGAAGGTAAGATAGACCAGGTGATGTTTGTCTCTGCCACTCCGGGAGCATATGAGGAGCAGCATGAACTTCTCCGGGCGGAGCAGGTCATCCGTCCCACCGGCCTTCTCGATCCGGAGGTGGAAGTACGCCCTGTGGAAGGACAGATTGACGATCTGGTAGGAGAAGTGAATAAAGAGATTGATAAGAAGAATAAGGTATTGATCACTACGCTGACAAAGCGTATGGCAGAAGACCTTACGGATTATATGCGGGAGGTAGGGATTCGTGTCCGTTATCTCCACTCGGATATTGATACGCTGGAGAGGACGGAGATTGTCAGGGATATGAGGCTTGATGTGTTTGACGTACTGGTGGGGATCAATCTTCTGAGAGAAGGACTGGATATTCCGGAGATCACGCTGGTGGCGATCCTGGATGCAGATAAGGAAGGATTTCTGCGTTCTGAGACGTCGCTGATACAGACCATCGGACGTGCGGCGCGTAATGCAGAAGGACATGTGATCATGTATGCGGATACGATTACAGATTCCATGCGTTTAGCAATTGAGGAGACACAGAGACGCCGTAAGGTTCAGATGCAATATAATGAAGAAAACGGCATAACGCCTCAGACGATAAAGAAGAGTGTCCGTGATTTGATTGCCGTGTCTAAGAAGGTTGCCGCAGAAGAATTTCGGATGGAGAAAGATCCAGAATCCATGAGCCGGAAGGAACTGGAAAAGCTGATTGCAGATCTGACAAAACAGATGAAAAAGGCGGCGGCAGAACTGAACTTTGAAGCAGCGGCAGAGTTAAGGGACAAGCTGGTAGAATTGAAAAGAGCGCTGAATGATTTAGATTGATATTTTCATGGAGCGGGAAGGATAGGATATGGCAAAGAAAAAGGATAGTAAACAATTTATCAGAATCAGGGGTGCCAATGAGCACAATCTGAAGAATATTGATCTGGATATACCAAGAGACGAACTGGTGGTTCTGACCGGACTTAGCGGATCCGGCAAGTCTTCTCTGGCTTTCGATACAATTTATGCGGAAGGTCAGAGAAGATACATGGAATCCTTATCGTCCTATGCAAGGCAGTTCTTAGGACAGATGGAGAAGCCGGATGTTGAGAGCATTGAAGGATTGTCCCCGGCCATCTCAATCGACCAGAAATCAACGAACAGGAATCCCAGGTCAACGGTGGGGACGGTGACGGAGATCTATGACTATTTCCGTCTGCTCTATGCAAGAATCGGGATTCCACATTGCCCGAAATGCGGAAAAGAGATTAAGAAGCAGACTGTGGACCAGATGGTGGACCAGATTATGGAACTTCCAGAGAGGACGAAGATTCAGCTGCTTGCCCCTGTGGTACGAGGAAGGAAAGGAACCCATGCCAAGTTATTTGAGCGTGCCAGGAAAAGCGGATATGTCCGCGTACGGGTAGACGGTAATCTCTATGAATTGTCTGAAGAAATCAGTCTGGATAAGAATATCAAGCATAATATAGAAATTATTGTGGATCGTCTGATGGTTAAGGAAGGGATTGAACAACGACTGACGGATTCCATAGAGACAGTTCTGGGGCTTGCAGAAGGGTTGCTGACTGTAGATGTAATTGACGGAGAGGAGATTCATTTCAGCCAGAGTTTTTCCTGTCCGGATTGTGGGATCAGTATCGAAGAAATTGAACCAAGAAGTTTTTCATTTAATAATCCCTTTGGAGCGTGTCCGGAATGTTTTGGATTAGGATATAAGATGGAATTTGATGAGGATCTGATTATTCCAGATAAGAGTCTGAGTATCATGGAGGGTGCGATTACGGTTATGGGGTGGCAGTCCTGTAATGACAGAAAGAGTTTTTCGTATGCCATTCTGGATGCATTGTGCAGAGAGTATCACTTTTCTCTGGATACGCCTTTTAAGGATTACCCGAAGAAGATACATGACGTGCTGATACATGGTACGAACGGCAGGGAAATACGGGTCTGTTATAAAGGCCAGCGGGGCGAGGGAGTTTACGACGTTGCTTTCGAGGGACTGCTGCGTAATGTGGAGCGCCGTTATCGTGAGACTGGTTCCGAGACTTCAAAGGCAGAATATGAAGAATTTATGCGTATTACCCCTTGCCATGAATGTAAAGGGCAGAGACTGAAGCCGGGAGCTCTGGCAGTAACGGTGGGAGATAAGAATATAGCGGATCTGACGGCGTTATCTATTGAGCGTCTGCAGGAGTTCTTGAATCGTCTGGAGTTAAGCAGACAGCAGATGTTAATTGGAGGACAGATTCTGAAAGAGATTAAAGCCAGAATTCAGTTTCTGATGGATGTGGGTCTTGATTATCTGACTCTTGCCAGGGCAACGGGAAGCCTGTCAGGAGGCGAAGCGCAAAGGATTCGTCTGGCAACGCAGATTGGATCCGGCTTAGTAGGGGTTGCCTATATTCTGGACGAGCCAAGTATCGGGCTTCATCAGAGAGATAATGACAAACTGCTGGGGACCTTGAAGCATCTGCGTGATCTGGGAAATTCTGTTATTGTGGTGGAGCATGATGAGGATACCATGATGGAAGCGGACTATATTGTGGATATAGGACCAGGCGCCGGGGAGCATGGCGGAAAGGTTGTGGCGCAGGGAAATGCAAAGGAAATTATGCGGAATAAGAATTCCGTTACCGGGGCATACTTAAGCGGCAAGGTGCGTATCCCTGTCCCGGAAGAACGGGCGCAGCCTGCCGGATGGCTGAAAGTTGTCGGGGCAAGGGAGAATAATCTGAAAAATATAGATGTGGAGTTTCCTCTCGGGGTCATGACCTGCGTGACGGGAGTATCTGGTTCCGGTAAGAGTTCTCTTGTCAATGAGATTCTTTATAAACGTCTTGCCAGAGAACTGAACCGGGCGAGGATCATCCCAGGTAAGCACGATATGATTGAAGGAATGGACAGACTTGATAAGGTAATCAATATTGACCAGTCTCCTATCGGGCGTACGCCAAGGTCAAACCCGGCCACTTATACGGGAGTCTTTGATCTGATTCGTGATTTGTTTGCCTCTACGGCAGATGCTAAGGCAAAAGGTTATAAGAAAGGCAGATTCAGCTTTAACGTAAAGGGAGGCCGGTGTGAGGCGTGCAGCGGTGACGGAATCCTGAAGATTGAGATGCATTTCCTGCCGGATGTCTATGTGCCGTGCGAAGTCTGCGGTGGTAAGAGGTATAACCGTGAGACGCTGGAGGTAAACTATAAGGGGAAAAGTATTTACGATGTTCTGGATATGACAGTGGAGGAGGCATTACACTTCTTTGAAAATGTACCCAGCATCCGAAGAAAGATGGAGACACTGTATGATGTGGGTCTTTCTTATATCCGCCTGGGACAGCCTTCTACGACTTTGTCCGGAGGCGAGGCACAGAGGATTAAGCTTGCAACGGAACTGAGCAAAAGGAGTACAGGAAGGACAATTTATATCCTGGACGAGCCGACTACAGGGCTGCATTTTGCTGATGTTCACAAGCTGACTGAAATTCTGCGTCGCCTTTCTTCGGATGGCAACACGGTGATCGTGATTGAACATAATCTGGATGTGATCAAAACGGCGGATTATATCATAGACATTGGGCCGGAAGGCGGAGACAGAGGCGGTACTGTGATTGCAAAGGGAACGCCAGAGGAGGTTTCCAGGAATCAGGTATCTTATACAGGAAAGTATATTGCTGCAGTTTTGCAGAAATAATAGCTGCCATACATTTCGTTCCATGCAAAAAACGGCCGTTATCTGTCGAATGCTGAGGGAAATGCAGTAATTCCACGTCATTCACAAAGATTTAAGGAAAAAGGGGGTTTCCATTTTCTGTAAAGTTGATTATAATGAAACGAGCACGATGAGGTGTGTAAAAGATAAAATCAACGAATGATGATTAGATAGAGATGCGCAAGAGTCAGGTCAACAAATGATAATCATATAGATAGCATAGGGAAAGGGGAAGAAAGATGTCAGTAGATATCGGAATTGACTTGGGAACTGCCAGCGTCCTGGTCTATGTAAAAGGAAAAGGCGTCATACTGAAGGAGCCGTCTGTGGTTGCCTATGACAGAGATACAAATGCGATAAAAGCTATTGGTGAAGAGGCACGCTTAATGCTGGGGAGGACGCCAGGGAATATTGTGGCTGTCCGTCCTCTCCGCCAGGGAGTCATTTCGGATTATACTGTGACAGAGAAGATGATCAAGTACTTTGTACAGAAAGCATTGGGGAAGCGTACGTTTAAGAAGCCAAGGATCAGTATCTGTGTGCCAAGCGGAGTGACAGAAGTAGAGCGTAAGGCAGTGGAAGAAGCGACCTATGCGGCGGGAGCCAGGGAGGTGAATCTGATTGAAGAACCGGTGGCTGCTGCGATTGGCGCCGGGATTGATATCTCGAAGCCCTGTGGCAATATGATTGTTGATATTGGAGGAGGAACGGCAGATATTGCCGTCATCTCTCTGGGAGGAACTGTGGTGAATTCTTCGATCAAGATTGCGGGAGATGATTTTGACGAGGCGATTGTACGTTATATGCGTAAGAAACATAATCTGCTGATCGGTGAGCGCACGGCAGAAGATATTAAGATTAAGATTGGGACGACTTATCCGCTCATCGAAGATGAGGAGTTAGAGGTAAGAGGACGCAATCTGGTGACCGGACTTCCGAAGACTGTAACGGTGACTTCTCTGGAGACAGAAGAGGCGCTGCGAGAGCCGACGGGGCAGATTGTGGAAGAAGTAATTAATGTACTGGAGCGGACGCCTCCGGAACTTTCTGCGGATATCCTGGATCGTGGGATCATGCTGACAGGAGGAGGTTCTATGCTTAGGGGACTGGAAGAACTGATAGAGGAGAAGACGGGAATCAATACTATGACGGCAGAGGATCCGATGAAGGTGGTAGCAATCGGAACAGGACAGTTTGTGGAATTGGTGAGCGGGCGAAGAGAATTTTAATGGACAGTATAAAAGGATATGTGGAACATATTGTGTACCGCAATGAGGACAATGGATATACAGTATTTAATCTGAATAATGACGACGGTGAGATAACCTGTGTCGGAAAATTTCATTATGTGGAGGAAGGCGGGCTTTTAAAACTGTCGGGAGAGTATACGAACCATAAGCTGTACGGCCTTCAGTTTAAGGTGGAATCTTCAGAGATCTGTGAGCCGGAAGACCTGGTGTCCATTGAGCGGTATCTGGGTTCCGGATCCATTAAAGGTGTGGGTGCGTCTCTGGCGGGTAAGATTGTGAAGAAGTTTAAGGAGGATACTTTTCGGATCATCGAAGAAGAACCGGAACGACTGGCAGAGATTAAAGGTATCAGTGAGCGCAAAGCACGGGAGATATCTGCACAGGTGGAAGAAAAGAGGGATATGCGTCAGGCCATGATATTCCTTCAGAAGTATGGAATATCTACCACATTGGCGGCAAAGATTTATCAGCATTATGGACAGAGTGTGTATCGCGTTGTAGAAGAGAACCCGTATCAGATTGCCGATCATGTACCGGGTGTGGGATTCAAGACGGCAGATGAAATTGCATCCAAGGTTGGTATCCATGCAGATTCAGATTTCCGTATCCGCAGCGGTATTTTCTATACTCTTCTGCAGAGTGTGAATGACGGGCACATTTATCTGAACCAGGATGTGCTTTTGAGAAGAGCAGGCGATCTTCTGGGGATTCAGCTTATAGATATTGAGAGATATCTGATGGATCTTGCGATTGAGAAGAAGATTGTCATAAAGAAGGAAGCCGATGGGATGCGGATTTATTCATCCCGGTATTATTATATGGAAATGAACGTGGCGCGGATGCTCCATGATCTGGATGTGGACTGTAAAGTGGAGGAAGGGAAACTTCGAGACAGGCTTCATATAATCGAGGAAGAGGCGAAACTCTGTCTGGACGAAATGCAGAGAACAGCTGTGATGGAAGCGGTAAAGTGTGGGGTTATGGTACTGACGGGCGGTCCCGGAACCGGGAAGACGACGACCATCAATGCCATGCTCCACTTTTTTGATGGAGAAGGAATGGACTTTTTGCTGGCGGCGCCTACCGGACGGGCGGCCAAGCGGATGACAGAGGCTACCGGATATGAGGCCCAGACTATCCACAGGCTTCTGGAGGTCAACGGAAATCCAGAGGAAGACAGTGTCAGTGGATTTCAGAGGAACGAAGAGAATCCGCTGGAGACGGATGTGATTATTATTGATGAAGTTTCCATGGTGGATCTTCCTTTAATGTCGGCGCTTCTTCGGGCAATTGTACCTGGGACCAGGCTGATTCTGGTAGGGGATTGTAATCAGCTTCCCAGCGTGGGACCTGGGAGCGTGCTTCGGGACATTATTGCTTCAGAGTGCTTTTCGGTTGTCATGCTGACGAAAATCTTTCGTCAGGCGGGAGAGAGTGATATTGTTGTCAATGCCCATAAGATTAATCGGGGTGAAGAAGTAATACTGGATAATAAGAGCAGGGATTTCTTTTTCTTAAAGAGACAGGAAGCGAATGTGATTATTAGTGTGGTTATCACGCTGATTCAGAAAAAACTTCCCAAATATGTAGAGGCTTCAGCCTATGATATTCAGGTGCTGACACCTATGCGTAAGGGACTTCTGGGTGTGGAACGTCTGAATGGAATCCTGCAGGAATATCTGAATCCACCGGGAAAAGGGAAGGTGGAGAAAGAGATCGGTGACCGCCTGTTCCGAGAAGGGGACAAGGTGATGCAGATTAAGAATAATTATCAGCTGGAGTGGGAGATTTCTACCAGATATGGGATGACCGTTGATAAAGGCATGGGAATTTTTAATGGTGATATGGGAATTATTCGAAAGATTAATACCTATGAGGAGACCGTAACTGTAGAGTACGATGAGCAGCGCAGGGTGAAGTATCCATATGTTTTGCTGGATGAACTGGAACTTGCCTATGCGATTACAATACATAAGTCACAGGGGAGTGAATATCCTGCGGTGGTGATTCCGCTGCTGTCAGGACCGAGGCAGTTGTATCACAGGAATCTCTTGTATACAGCCGTGACAAGGGCGAGGCGTTGTGTGACACTGGTCGGAAGTGACCAGGTGTTTCAGGAGATGATTCAAAATACGAATGAACAGAGGCGCAACACCAGTCTTGCCGAACGAATCCGGGAAATGCAATGAGATATGGAGGAGTATTTCAGACAATAATGGAGAGAGCCGTTACCTGGTTGTGGCCAGAAGTGTGCCCGTTCTGTGGCAGGGCCAGCAGCCAGGGAATTTGTGCTTCATGCAGAAAAAAGCTTGAGGATCTGAGAATCCTGGATCCGAGATGTATGCAGTGCGGTAAGCCGGTACGTCGTGCAGAAGAGGAATACTGTTATGACTGTATGCATATGAAACATCAGTATGACAGAGGATGTGGCCTGTGGCTGCATGAGGAACCTGTCAGCACATCTATCTATCAATTCAAGTATCACAATCAAAGGAGATATGGGGTCTGTTATGCAGAGGAATTATGCCGATGCTATGGTTACACGATAAAAAGATGGAATCCCGACCTCATTATTCCAATTCCACTTCATAAAAAGCGTAGAAGGAAAAGAGGGTATAACCAGGCGGCAATCCTTTGCCGTGAACTTGGCGGGCGGCTTGGGATTCCGGTGGATGAGAAGAGCTTGATTCGAAAGATCTATACGAATCCCCAGAGATTGCTTGGACATAAGGAAAGGCGAAAGAATCTGAGAAATGCATTTGGCGTGAAAAGTAGTTTTCAGCCTGTCCCGACGGTGCTTCTTGTGGACGATATCTATACGACGGGCAATACGATGGATGCGGCGTCAGAGGCATTGAAGAAGAAAGGAGTAGAAAAAGTCTATTTTTTAACTATAAGTATTGGACAAGGATACTAACAAAAAGAGCCTCTCTCCCTTGAATTGTAAGGGGACAGGCTCTTTGTTCATGTTCTGTGATACTGATTTGATACTAATATTTTGCTTTCGCTATCTTCTGAACAATATCAAGCTGTGCTTTTGGAAAGAGATGTGCATAGGTATTCATTGTGATAGTTGGTGATTCATGGCCAAGCCTTTCGGCAACCAGTACGGGATTCGCACCCAGGTTAATGAGCATAGAGGCGTGGGAATGCCGTTACGGTATAATAACGACAAACGGAAAAAGCCTTTATTTTCAAGGG
>CAJTVY010000065.1:5202-13322 GCA_910579925.1 uncultured Dorea sp. | reverse complement strand
TTTTAAAAGTCAATAGAAAATTAGCACTCTTTTTTAGTGAGTGCTAACAAATTTCTTAATATTATAAATTTTTTATAAAAATTTATACATATCCATACTTTTCTTCTAATATATGGGCTATTCTATCTGTTTCCTTTTTTGTCCGACCTGTTGTTCTGACCACAAGACCAAGCCCGCGGTCTGTCCACGGTAATACAATTTCAATCAGCCCGTCTGCTTTTATTTCCTTAATAAATCTTCGTTTTTTAGGATTGTAGGGAAGAGAATTTATCACTTCAACAACATAAGGGCTATGTACTAATTTTTCTGCAAAAGCAGTCAGTTTATCCATCCCATGATCTTCTCTCAAATGAATCCCTTTTTCTGAAAAATGCTTGTTACATTTTTCAAGCAGGATATCTGAGTCTTCTTCTGCAGCAGTAAAATAAAATTCTACATGCTGTTTTGTACTTATATTTTTTACTTTTTCTTTTTGGTCATCTTGATATATTGTAATATTACAATAATTCCATTCATCCTGAAAAATACTATAAGAAAAGGAATCCATAAGATATGCGATTGCCAGTCCGAAACAGTTTTGTTCTTTATAGGTCCAGACATGCTCATAAAATCTATCTTCTTTTTCATTCACAGAATCACTCTCAAACGGCAGCTTAAAAAAGGAATAGTAAAAGTTCTTTATATTGATTGAATTCGGTAATCTATCTACCATGGAAAATAATTTTTCATGGTCTTGAATATCAATCCTGCACGTATTATAATCATGTTTCTTTAATAACTGGTAAACTTCCGCAAGTTTTACCGCCTCTGTATAATCCAACGAATCTCTATGTTTTATTGACAATTCATTAAAATATAAGTCCACTATGCATCCCCCATTAGATCAGTTCAGACATTAAGTTCCCCCACTCATCAAGCAATCCTGCGGGATACTCACTCAGATTTCCCTGTTTATCTACACAAATATGGTCTATTTTTGTTTCATGCCGTTCGTTTTTGCTAAAATATGAAACTCTCACTTTCTGATTATCTATCTTGGCATGCCTGACAGAAACTCTGATTCCATTAATAATATGATCGCTATGAGATTCACACAGAATCTGGCATCCATTTGCCGCCGCTAATGCAATTAGCTTCGCAACCATCGTCTGCCCTTTCGGATGAAGATGTGATTCAGGGTTCTCTATTAAGAGAAGGCTGTCTTTATGTGAAATTAACAGTTCCACGACTAACGGAAGCACATAGGGTATACCAAAGCCCACATTAACAGGTAGAAATGGATCTGCAGTCTGTAATTCTCCTCCATAGCTGATATTTAGTTTTGCTTTCTCTATCATAGGAATCAATTCAGCGGAAATTTTAATACCCGGTGAAATTTCAGACATCCATGCGGAAACCTGGTCAATCAGACGGTTTGTTCTGCCAGTTTTCATACACATATTGTCCGGTACTATGATTTTTTCCCCCTTCATTGCCAGAAATGGAACCACAAATTCCCCGCAATTTCCTAATTCATTGACACCCTCTTTTTTCCATTTTTCCATACTATACTCCTTTTTCGGGCCCAGATGTTCTGCCCCCAGATACCAGAAATCATCCCCCAAAAGCGAAGTATTATATTTTTCCTCTATTTCCTGACATTCTCTTTCAAGCTGGTCGCTCTTTTCACTCACTTTATACTGGCAGTCATATTTCAGATCATCAGTGTATTGAATGTAAAAACGTATTCTGTCTTCTTCCGAAGAACTCTGGCATAGCACATCCTCCCCTGTTCCCAGAGAAACTAAATCTCCATTTGTATATAACCGTTGAAGGCCGGACGGATGATTTTCCCAATAACTCTGACGCAGTAAAAGCAAAGATTGAATAACAGATGATTTTCCCATTCCGTTCATACCAAAAAACAAATTCAGATTCTCTAATGGAAGAGAAATTCTTTTTAACGATTTAAAATTTTCTATCTGAATATATTTAATCATGTTCTATCACACTCCTAAAAATTTCTGATATGGCTCTGTGCCGGTTCTTAACATTCATAATTTTAGCCGTTGCATTTGAAATACTCTTGGAAAAATTCTTATCATTCAGTAAATCATGAAATTTTTGTTCCAGATTCTCTTTGTTCTGCAACAGAATCTCACACTCTGCCACACTTAGCTTCGCCAGATTGACAGACATCGCATCAAACAACGGTTTGTTAATTCCCCCATAATGTCCATCTGTTTTTAGTTTCCTAAAAGCATGCTCACCAAACAGTACCCACGCATAATTCATTGCTTTTCGAAAATCCTGACGGCACTGATCTAAAACTTCCTGCGATTCCTTCTGGAGCCGGACCAGCACATCGTTCAGGAAATCCTCAAGATTCCCTTTATAGGCGTCCGTTCCCAAAAGGTAGAAAGCGAGAAAACGATTTACAAATTCACAGTCAAGCATTCTGTTCGGCGGAATTTTACTTCGGGTCGCACGTACAAATTCCTCTGTATGCGCCAACTCTTTCAGAAGGTTTGCCGCCTGTCCCCGGTAGACAGAATTTTTAATCTCTGCCGGCTCAAGTTTCAGGCCTCCTGTATTAATTCTGGTAAAAATACTTGTTCTCACCTTATCGGGAGTCCCGGGCCGTATCACATATGCCGTAATATTACGGGTACGGATTCTACGCTGAATATTTGGGGGAAGTTCTTCAAACATACGTCCTTCAAATTCTTTGAGATACTCTAATCCTTTTAAACGGAGCCGATCAGTATCTTCTTTCTCCAAAGCCATAAATCTTTTTAATGTATATAACCTCTGCAGTCCGTCTACAACAATATATTTATCATCACCGCAGTCGTCAAAATAAAAAGTGGGTAATGGTATTTTTATAATTAATGATTCTATCAGACGGCTTTGCTTCTCATCATCCCATAAATTGGCATATCTCTGAAAATCAGGATCCAGAACAATATCTCCATATTTTAACTGATCCACCAGATTAGAAATTGTCATAGGCTGTGAAATAATATCCACAGCCTGGGGATCAAAAGGTTCTGTAATTCTTGCTTCCTCATCTTTTTCATATAAAAATTCTTCTTCTATCTTTTCCTCATAACCCTTCTCTTTATTCACCATATTATACCTCATTATATTACTCAATACTCTTGAGCGACTCCACCATATCAATCCTCTTGAGTTTAAAATACATCACCCCGTTAATCATCAGTGAGAATGCCACGGTAAGCGCCAGACTGTAGAGGAAACTTGGCAGATTAATATTCCTGCCAAACATAGCCGAATCCACCTCCACCGTCTCGATAATGAACAAATGCAGGAACTTTCCAAGCACAATTCCCACAAACGCACCAAGGAAGGTCAGCAGAATATTCTCCCGATACACATATTCCGCCACTTCCATATTATAGAATCCCAGCACCTTAAGCGTTGCCAGTTCCCGCTTACGCTCTGCAATATTGACCGTATTCAGATTATAAAGCACCACGAACGCCAGCATTCCGGCCGAGATGATCAGCACCACGATCACCAGATTCAGACTGCGCAGCATGTCGTCTAACTGCTTCTCAATATCATGCGTATAGCTGACACTCAGCGCACCGTCTTTTTTCAGAATTTCTCTTCCAACCTTCTCCATCCCGGAATCTTTTGCAGAATCTGCCATCCTGAACAAAATACTGTTATACTCCGGCTTCTCGCCATATACATTTTCGTAACAGCCTGGCGTGAAATATATGTAATGTCCCATATAGTTTTCACAGATCTGAGCAATCTTTACCCTCTTATTGCCGTTCTCTTCATCCTTAATCTCAATAGTATCGCCCTTTTTTGCCTCTAAAAGTTTCGCCGTCTTCTCGCTCACGATGACGCCGTTGTCAGACAGTTTGTATTGCTCTTTCGTCTTCCGGTCATGAAAATCTACGAACTGCGGGATATCCTCTACCTTACTGAATACACATGCATACGCCGCCCGCTCCTTCTTTCCATTAACCAGAGTAATATTGCGCATATCAGCCTCCATAAACTGCGCAACCTCTTCCTCGCCTTCCAGAGCCTCTTTCAGAGCTTCCTGCTGCTCCCTGTCAATATCCTCTTCCAGATAAATACTTCCGTCATAAAACTGAATCTCGGCAAACTGCAATTCTGCAATCTCATAGCAGGAATCCTTAAGCCCGAATCCTACCAGCATAAGCGCCATACATCCGCCAATCCCGAATATAGTCATAAAGAAACGTTTCTTATACCGCATCAGATTTCGAATTGTGGATTTCCAGGTAAAATTCAAATGCCGCCAGATCACGCCAATCCTCTCCAGAAATACCCTCCGTCCGTTCTTTGGCGCCGGCGGACGCATAAGCACCGCCGGCTGTGCACAAAGTTCCTGGTAACAGGCCATGATTGTGGCAAATATGGTACAGAACACCGCCGCTCCGGAAGCCATGGCCGCATAAGTCCAGTCATAGGGCACAAGAATCCGGGGCAAATGCTGGTACAGAATTCCATAAGCGTAGACAATGATATACGGAAGAATCTTCTCTCCAATCAAGACACCTATGATACTTCCTCCCGCCGTAGCCAGAAGCGCATAACCTATATATTTGGATGCAATCGCCCATTTCCCGTATCCAAGCGCTTTCATGGTCCCTATATTTGTGCGCTGTTCCTCAACCATACGCGTCATACTGGTCAGACTGATCAGCGCCGCAACAAGGAAGAAAAGCACCGGAAACACCCGTCCGATCGCCCCAAGACGTTCTGCATTTTCTCCGAATCCGCTGTATTCGATCAAGGTACTGCGGTCATACACATACCACTTTGGCAGACCAATATCCGCAATATCCGCCTCAGCCTCGGCAATCTTCTCCTCTCCTTCGGCAATCTCGGCTTCAGCTTCAGCCTTGCCCTCCTCATACTCCTGCTCCGCCTCCGTAAGCTTCTCCTCATTAGCCACAATCTCGGCCTCTCCATCGAAAAGCTTCGCTTCCTGTGTGCGTATCTTGCTCCATCCCTCATTAATCTGCCTCTGACCGGATGAAAGCTGTGCCGGAACGGCCGCCAGTTCCGCCTCTGCCGCCTCAAGCTGACTCTTCGTGGCGTCAAGCTGTGCCGCCGTATCGTTAAGCTGCTTCTGCCCTGCTTCAACCTTTGCCATCCCGTCGGTATACGCCTGCCTTTGCCCTTCAATCTTCATCACAAGCATCTGAGCCGTTTCCTCTAATCCGGCAAGCTGCTGCAAAAGTTCCGCCGGAATCTCAACCTCCGGCTCGTCTGGTTCATCCTCTCCGTCAGAATCTCCCGGCGGCTCTCCGCCTTCAGTGTCCCCTGATTCGTTTCCCAGATCATTCTGCCGTCCTGCCGCCGCCTTTGGAATTCTCTCTGCCCCTCCCCGGGCCTTGATGGACTCAATCTGTGCTTTGACGGATTCAATCTGTCCAAGTACTGTCTGGTAACTCTGCTCATCTGCCCCGATCTGCGCCTGCAGACCGGCAAGCTGCCGTCTTCCCTCTGCAATCTCAGCCTCCGCCTTTGGCCTTGCAGCCTCATACTGTGCAAGTCCCTGCTCATACGCCGCCTTACCGTCATTGAACTGCGAAAGCCCCGACTGATACTCGGCTCTGGCAGAATTCAGTTCCTTCTGTTTCGAGTTCAGGGTTGATTTTGCATCCGCTATCTGTTTTCTGCCGTCTTCTAGCTGAACTCTTGCGTCTTCTAGCTGCCTTTTTGCATCTTCAATCTTCTTTTGCGCATCTGCAAGCTGCTTTCCTGCTTCTTCCTTTCCTTCCTCCAGTTCTGCCTTTGCCTCATCAAGCTTCTCACTGGCCTCTTCTTTCAGACTGTCTTTACGGACCACGGCCCGCTCGTCAGTAAGAATCTCCACACGCTCAAGAACTTCCTCGATCCTGTCGTCATAAGACTCGGTAAACGCCAGCAGAGACTTGGCGCCTTCCGCCTGGAGACAGACCTCGGTAAAAACCTCCATATCGAAAGTATTTTCCGGCACCACAATGAACGCCTGAATATTGCCGTCCCCTACCGTTGAGCTTCCCCTTCCGTAAGACAGATAGCACGGGCTGTTTCCACGGCCAACCACCTTAAATGAATCTGTTTTCAGCGTATCCAGAATATCGTCGTCTGTTCCAGACTTCAGTTCAATCCTGTCCCCAATCTGAAATTCCGAATTATCGTCGGCAAGGCACTCTCCTGTTTTCTCCGGAAGCCGTCCTTCGCTCACGGTCACCTGGTTCATCTTCTCCTGCAGCGACATAACATGGAGAACCTGCTGCTCATCCTTTGCGCTATAGAGAAAGTCCGCACTGTACGCCCCTTCTACCCGGGCAATACCCTCGACTTCCTCCATGGCCTGCACATCTTCGTCTGTAACTCCGTAGGTACAGACCGCCTTGATATCCATGAGTTCCGCCTCGTCAAAATAGGAGTCGCCGCTCAACCTCATATCCGGCTCCGCAGCCCGGATTCCCGAGAAAAATGCAACTCCCAGCGCAACAATAAAAAGAATGGACAGAAACCTTCCCGGACTCTTTCGGATCTCCATATAAAAATCTTTTCTTGTTGCTTTCTTTCCCTTTTTCACTGCTCTTTTTGTCGTCTTCATGTGTATGCCCTACCACTCTATCGTCTCCACCGGCACAGGATAACGGTTCTTTAAGATATCCGCCACCCGCCCGTTTTTAATCTTGATCACCCGATCCGCCATCGGCGCAATCGCAGAATTATGGGTAATCAGAATTACCGTCATCCCCTTGATCCGGCATGTATCCTGCAAAAGCTTAAGAATTGACTTCCCCGTGTGATAGTCCAGCGCGCCTGTGGGTTCATCGCATAACAGGATCTTCGGATTCTTCGCCAGCGCCCTGGCAATGGACACTCGCTGCTGCTCCCCGCCGGATAACTGTGCCGGGAAATTATAAAGCCGTTCCCCAAGCCCCACTTCTTCCAGCACTTCCCTGGCATCCATGGGATCTTTGCAGATCTGAAGAGCCAGTTCCACATTTTCCAGAGCAGTCAGATTGGGAATCAGATTGTAGAACTGAAAAACGAATCCGATATCATCCCGCCGATAAGCCGTGAGCTGCTTCTGGGTATAGGAGGTAATATCCTGCCCGTCCACGATCACACGCCCTTCTGAGGCCGTATCCATGCCTCCCAGAATATTCAGTACCGTTGTCTTTCCCGCCCCGCTTGGCCCTACTACCACGGCGAACTCTCCCTGGCTGATCTGAAAATCAATCCCGTCTGCCGCCATGATCTCAACCTCACCCATGCAGTATCTTTTCTTTACATCTTCTAATGTAACAAAACCGCCCATATCCTTCCTCCGTACCAGTTTTTTGTATGTCCTTTTTTCAACTTTTTCTTGTACGAAGTTATTATATCACGTATAATAACAGAAGAGAAATCTAATATTTAAAAAACTATTCTAAATATCTGTAAAAAACATTCCATCTGCCGCATTGGCAGCCGCACAGATGGATAACATGATAAAAAGGAGACATATTATGAACACGATCAGTATAGCGCCTGCAAAAAACGACTCAAGTATTCACGAAATCGCCAGACTGGCAGAAGAAATCTGGCATCAGCACTTTACCCCTATTATAGGAGAGGCCCAGGTGAATTATATGGTTGAAAAATTTCAGTCCTATCCTGCTCTCAAGGCCCAGATTGAACAGAATGGTTATGAATACTTTCAGCTTTTCAGTTCACACACATTCGCCGGTTACATGGGCATTCATCAGGAAGAAGATGCTCTTTTCCTAAGCAAACTGTACATAAAAAAAGACTGCCGCGGACAGCATCTTGCGACAGAAGCCCTTCATTTCCTGATTGAATTGTGCAAAGAGAGAGAACTTAAGAAGATCTGGCTGACATGCAACAGACACAACGATCATACGCTGGAAGTTTATAAGCATCTGGGATTTGTTATTACAGACGAACAGGCGGCAGATATTGGAAATGGATTTGTAATGGACGACTATATCTTAACTTATAGCTTATTGGACGAAGTCCAGCCGCCCCGGTAGGGGCATGTATTACGGGATGCCCTTGGGTATACCTTATTGGACGAAGTCCAGCCGCCCCGGTAGGGGCATGTATTACGGGATGCCCTT
>CAJTVY010000065.1:0-5102 GCA_910579925.1 uncultured Dorea sp. | reverse complement strand
GGGTATACCTTATTGGACGAAGTCCAGCCTGCAGATCACAGGCCCCTTTCACAATGATAAAAGCTGGCATCAATAGATGCCAGCCCTTCAAAGAATCATTCTATTTTATCTTTTTTCGGTATCCTTATGCTTCAGAGCGGAAACCAGATGTATGATACCACAGATTCCGGCATAACCACCCCATATTTTTAAGTCTCCATAACTTCCCGCCAGTGTCAGTCCTAATAATGCGCCGATCATATAGAAAATGATACAGGCGATATTTCCACCGTTTTTCTCCTTATTTCTTGTCGCAATCGACACAATGCCGGCCGTCAGCAGGCAGATTGCAACCATAACTCCGGCGCTTCCTCCTACTTCTCCATTATCTGCCAATGCATTTCCCAAACCGGCAGCACATGACTGAAACGTCACAAATACACACAAAACAATTGATAAAATCCCTGTCACTAATCTGGCCGTCTTCATTCCCTATCCTCCTCTATTGCAGTATGAGTTCCTGCTGCTGATAAATACCCTCAAACAGATTATCTGCAGACTGATCATTTACCTTCAGCGTAACCGGATTTGATAAATCCTGAAGGGTATACAAAAACGCCACCTCTAAGGAAGAATCCTTCATAAGCTGTTTGGAAAGGTTACTCTCCGCTTCATTTGTCTCCGTAAATTCTCCAAAGGTAAACTCACACTCGATTCCATTCTGAAACGCCTGCGGATAGAATGTGGACTGTGCCGTATTTGTCTCATCCGATCTATTTGTATATGTAAAATAAATCCGTATTGCATCCGATCCGTTATAATCTTTTGTCACTTCATGTCTTACATATACAAGGCTTCCTTCCGCATTTTCAAGATTAATCTGTTCAACCTGGGTTGTCTCTGTTGTGGTTTCTTCCGGCGTGTCTTCTCCCTCAGCGTCTTCTTCCGTATTCCGTTCTACATTTGTTTCCGTTGCTTTTTCGTCCTCCTTAAGGTCTGAGCCGCTTTCAATACATCCGCATATTGATAGCATGGTAAGTAATGTAATGGCTGCCATAGCTATTCTTTTCTTCATTCCTTTTTTCTCCTTTAAACTATTTTGTCCTAATTCAGATGTCATCGAAAAGATTACGCTGTTTGAACATCTAAATCAAAAAGAAGCATAGTCCTATCTCTTATGCTTCTTCATTTTCTCATTTATTTTTCTTTTCTTGGTATGCTGCCAGCATACATTTATGAATCATATTAAGATGAAACATCATTTAGATCACCCCATATTCACAAGTACGCCCAATAACGTTGCGATCACTATAAGGAGGATTTCTAAAATAACATATCCGACTATCCTCAATAAAAGATTTTTTGAATTTAAAAGAGGGACGTTGTCTTTGCAGCCCATATAATTAAATAGAAACCCTATTTCCACGAACTGAGACAATATCAACAAAATCTGATAAACCAGCACCCCCCATCCGGTTACCAGCTCGCCGTTTTCTTCCCTAAGCTCCATTAACAAAAATAAATTAATAACCGAAAAATATCCAATAATTGCCACAATCATTTTCCATATGTTCCCACTTCGAAAGCCAGGCGGAAGAACTCTGCGCCAATTATGTCCATCCTCTTCTGCTTCCTGCGCTTTCTTCACTTTTTCCATAACCGATGGATACAACTCTTCTAATGCCTGCTCCAGTTCTATTACATTCTGATACCTTTCATCCGGATTCACAAGAATACACCTGCGAATCACACCTCCAAGTTTACCCTCTACGATTTCTTCTACCGGAAATTTTTGTAAGATCATATAGTTCAATATCGTTCCTAATGCATAGATATCAGAACGACTGTCCGTCTGACGACGCCCGAACTGCTCGGGCGCCGCAAACCCTTCCGTTCCCATGGCGACTGTATCTCTGCTCTTCCCTGGTCTGACGATTCTTGCTATATCAAAATCAATTATTTTCACACCGCCTTGAGGAGTTACCATAATGTTCTCCGGCTTCAGGTCTCTACATACAATAGATGGATCTGCCGTATGAAGAGGAAGTAAAGCGCGGCAGATTCTTTTCACAATACAGACCCCTTCTTCTACAGTCAGTTTCCGCTCACAAAGGATATCTTCAAGATTACGTCCCTCAATATATTCCTCAATCACAATTAACTGACGCCCATCCTTAATATACTCATATGTCTGAGGAATGAACTCACTTCTATGAGTTTTCAGAAAAGCGTAGATAGCTTCCTGTTCAATATTCATATACTTTTTTACAGCTATTTTTCCAGTAACGGTATTTCTTACAATTGTGACTCTTTCATTCTCATTCAGAATATTTAGTTCCTGGTATTGTGATAAAATATATTCCTCTGTCAACTCCATCTTCTCACCTTCTTCTCTTGCTTTTCCGTACAAAAAATTATATGATGATATCTGGAAAACACCAGAAGCAACTATTACATCATATGATATTTTCAGTATATATTCAAGAAAGGATTTTAAAAGTTGATTACCGGCAAAACAACCAATGAATTGTTAAAATTATTATCTTCTACGAATACCAGGTCCTCTCTGTCTGATCTGTCAGACGAACTAGACAAGCCTGAGAACAAAACCTCTTTTCCTGACTTTCTTACAAAAAAAATGCTGGAAAAAGGGATCTCTCCCGGCAGACTCTGGGAGCTTTCTCTGATACAGCGAAATTATGGATATCAGATTCTGAACGGAACAAAAACTCCTGGCAGGGATAAAATCATCGCAATATGTCTGTCGCTTGCATTGTCCTTAGAAGACACACAGAGAGCGCTTATACTGGCCAATGCCGGCGCTCTGTATGCCAGAAGAAAGAGAGATTCCATACTGATTTTCTCTCTTCAGAAAAGATTATCTGTACTGGATACAAATATGCTTCTATATGATCTTTCTGAAGAACCTCTGTCATGATACATACATGAAACGTTCCTCTGGCTACCACCCTTCCTCCGAGTGGATCCAGTATTTCAGCAGCTGCTGTTCATAATTTTCCGGACGCCTTCTCCATTCGCTGGGCGATACGCCCGTGACCTGCTTAAAATTCCTGTTAAATGTTGACAGTGTTGTAAAACCACATTTTCCAGCGATATCAGCCATGGACTCGTCCGTATTCTTCAGATAATTACAGGCAGCCTGCACCCGTACCAGATTGATATATTCCAACGGCCCCATCTGCATATAGGTAGAAAAAACCCGACGGAAATGTGTCTCGCTGATATGACACCATTTTGCCAGGTCGCCCACCATCAGCGGTTCCATGTAATGAAGCGTGATATAATCCAACGCCCGCGAGACGGGAATCGTCACCTTCCCGCTGATCTCCACCGGGCCTTTCTCGTCCGGGTTCTCCCGCGCGATACACACCAGAAGCGCAACCATGAGTCCTTTGACCTCTTCCAGATAAAACTCCTTCGTCTCCCGCATGATATCAAGGATTCCCCGTACCATCTTCGCAATCCCCGGCGCCTCTTCGATTGCCCGAAAGATTGCCTGAGAATTGATCCTGTGCAGCAGATACTTCATACGCTTTACATTACCGCCCTTCTGGTACACCTCTTCCAGAAGCCCCTCTACGTCCACAAACAGATATTCCCATCTGCTGACCGTCCCTGGGTCGCTATTCGTGGTGTGGGGATAATTCTTCGGGATAATAGAAATCTCCCCTCCCGTATACCGGAAATCCCGCTCTCCCAGGGTAAGAATTCCTTCTCCGGCATAGCAGTACCCGATCTCCAGATAATTGTGAAAATGCAGATAATCAATATCACGCCCATAAGACTGTACCCATTTCTGGCCGAGAAGCGCAAGAATCGGGCTCCCCTCCGGCATCTTATAATACCGGAATTCTATCTTTGGTTTTCTCTTCTTTGACATGGCTCTTTCATCCTTTCGCTGCACTCTATACCTACTTTATCAATCAATCACATTTCCGTCAACTAAAGAATGGCAGTCATCTTATGTTTTTCTTAAGAAATTTTATAAACATTTCCAGTTTATGACATACTTGTGTCACAATTGTTTTATATAATAAACTCATCAATTAAAGAAGACGGTAGTCGTGCTTCAGACTACATAATTGTAAAGTATGATTACCGGACTTCGCCTAACAATTAGTTAAAATTCAGATAGATTTTTTCATCCCCCTCCATAAGACCGGTGCAGATACACCGGTCTTTTTCCTTTATCCCACAGCCATAACTGACTTCCAGCTTTTCAGGAATCTCCGGCAGACCGCCTCATTCGCCGCCATCTCAAGCCTGTCGTCCAGTTTCTTAAGGCTGACCGGACCGTATTTTCTCTCAAGAGCTTTTTCAATCAGATAGTCGCAGATCCGTGGATTCTTCGGAAGAAGGGGGCCGTGCAGATATGTGCCGATCACATTTTTATAGACGACTCCTTCGTAACCGCTCCTTCCGTCATTTCCCGCTCCATGCAGAACCCTGCCAAAGGGACGGCATCCGTTAAGAAAGGTACGTCCGCCGTGATTCTCAAAGCCGACCACCGGAAGATCCGACAGTTCACTGTCCAGAACAATGTTTCCGATCAGCCTCCCTTCCTCCTGTTGTGTATAGATATCCAGCAGACCAAGCCCCTCTATCATACCGGCCTTTGTCTGGTAATATTTCCCAAGAAGCTGATACCCGCCGCAGACGGCGATCACCACTCCATGATCTTCTATATAGTCGCAAAACTGCTGTCGAGCCTTCTTTAGGTTCCGACCTGCAATCATCTGTTCACGATCCGAACCCCCTCCTAAGAGCACGATGTCAAATCTTGAAAAATCAATGGGCTCTCCAATACCGCACTCTACTGTCTCTGCCCAGATCCCACGCCAGAGGCATCTTCGCACCATACAGGCAACATTTCCCCGGTCTCCATACAGGTTCAATAGATCCGGGTAGAGATGTCCGATGGTAATCTTCATATCTGATCTGTCTTTCATGTCTTGTCCTCTTCTGTATTTTACCTTTTGACTCTGGTATCATATATTTTTTTAAATTAGGTATTCCCTTATAGCATGTAGTTGTGCTATAATACAAGCTATGCAGCGGTGGTCGAGTTGGCTGATGGCATCTGCCTCGAAAGCAGAAGAGCC
>CAJTVY010000064.1 GCA_910579925.1 uncultured Dorea sp. | reverse complement strand
GGGTGGTTCTGAGGTTAAGAAAGGTCAAGAGAAGGCGGAGAAGAAGGCTGTTGAAACCATGAAGGAAGCGATTGATTTCTCCAAGGTGGAAATCGAGCCGCTGTTCTCGGATTGTGTGGATTTTGAGACGTTTAGTAAGTCGGATTTCAGGGCGGTAAAGGTAAAAGAATGTGTCGCCGTGCCTAAGAGTAAGAAGCTGTTGCAGTTTACTCTGGATGATGGGACGGATAGGGAACGTACGATTTTAAGCGGTATTCATGAGTATTACGAGCCGGAAGAATTGGTTGGAAAGACTTGTATCGCTATCGTAAATCTGCCGCCGAGAAAGATGATGGGCATTGATTCCGAGGGTATGCTGATTTCAGCCGTACACAAAGAAGACGGTGGCGAGGGACTTAATCTCTTAATGGTTGACGATCATATTCCGGCGGGGGCGAAGCTGTATTAAGGTGGATGGCAGGAAAAATTTTATTTTGCAGATGTTGCCCTGTGCTATAGTGTTCTCGGCTATAACTCTGACAGCGTGGCTTCCAGCCTTGAAAACATTGTGTATCTGGAGCTTTGCAGGCGTGGGTACACCGTCAATGTGGGGAAAACCAGCGACGGGGAGATTGATTTTGTAGCGGTAAGGCAGAACGAAAAAATCTATGTTCAGGTCACGCAGGAAATCAGTTCCGAAAAGACGGAAAAACGAGAGTATGACCGTCTGCTTGAAATACACGATAATTACCCCAAATATGTTCTTAAAACAGATGAATTTGCGGGAGGAAACTATGAGGGCATTAAGACAATGCACATAGCGGATTTTCTGCTCAGTTCTGAATATTAAAATCAAAAAACGTTCGTTCGGTAAATCCGGCGGGCGTTTTCTTAGTTCGCCCAGCATGGGTGTAATCTAATCGGTGCAAGTCCAATATAGTGCCCTAATAGTGGGAAACTTACAGCCAATGGCAAGGGTGTCCATCGTAAGGTGGAATCTGAAGGAAGCCGGATGGTTATGAAAAGCTATATATTATGAAAAGCTGGAGATAGAGATCTTTATGAATAAAGGGAAGCACTCATTTAGGCAGGTGCCGACTATTACCAAAGCGTATTTAAAACTCTTACAAAGTAACTTTTATTCTACGCCGAAAAACACGATATCGATTCTTTCAGCATGGACTTAGGATTACAGTTTTTGGAAGATCATTATTCCATGTCATCTAAAATCAAACAGAAAAATGGTGTGCAGCCTATTCCCGCTGTATAAATGCTTTGGCAGAATACCAACGCTTAGGATCGGTCACCCTCTATTTTGTTTTGGATAAAAGGGCATATACCTTCCCGGAAGGATTCAAAGACAGCGCAGAAGCATATATTTCCTATCGGGAGAAAATCGGAATCATCAAAAAATCGAATAAGATTTTCAGTTTATATCTGGAAAGGTTTTTTGCCTTTTTAAAGAAGAGAAATATTTCTTCTCTGGATACACTGTCTCTTAGATGTTTTGGATTTCATGATATCTTTGAGCTGTTATGAAAAACCAACCATAAACCACACAATGCGTGTGGTACGATATTATCTGAAATACTGCTGTGAGAATGATTTTATGGAAAAAGAGATGTTCTCAAAGCTTCCAAACTCTCATTACAACAGACAGAGCCGCCTGCCTTCCTCGGATTCTGCGGACGAGGTAACAAAACTTCTTGATTCAATTGATCTTGGAAATCCTTGTGGAATCCGCGATTATGCCATCATTCTGCTTAGTGCAGGACTCGGCCTACGCAGCAGCGATGTTGCAATTCTTAGGTTTTCTAACATCGACTGGGAAAAAGAAGCCATTCGATTGACCCAGGTAAATTTTAGCATTTAAAGATCAATTGCCTGGTGGTGATGAATTTAATTATTTTGAAAAGTTCTGGAGTGAATAATAGGAAAAAAGACAGAGGTGATTTATCTTAAAAATGTAACCGCTACATTTGCATCATTTATACGTGAACCGGAAGTAGAGAAGTTCTAATGGCTAAAGATGAGTGGTATAAACAACTGTTTGAAAGACTTGGTAATTCCAAGTCCCGAAGTAGTTTTCACTTGAAACAGAAAGATATTGATTACATAAATGACAAGGGACTTGATAACATCAGGCAACATGCAAGAGATTCTATTGCAAAGAGGGCGGTTCCGGGAGTTATTCCGAATGATGGAAAGCGGACTTCGGCCAAGGGGCATCCGGTATTGCCTTGTTACTTTAGTTTTCGTATTGACTTCCTAATAATATTAGGATATAATATTCCTAATATTATTAGGAATTGGAGAGAACTATGCCAAGGCAAGGACTTACCAGGGAGACCGTTGTACAAACGGCAGCATTTCTGGTAGAAGAAAATGGATATGAAAATTTAACATTGCACAAACTGGCAGCTAAGTTAAATATAAAACCAGCTTCGCTGTATACACATATTAAGGGGATTGATGAATTATATAGATTTCTTAGCTTTTTATCATTAAGCCAGTTAAGCGCTAAGATGTTAAATGCTATAAAAGGAAAGGAACAGGGGGAGGCGCTTCGGGCAATCGCTGTCTCATATTATGACTATGCAAAGAAAAATCCAGAGATGTACCGGATTATTATGAAAGTTCCCCATAGCAATTCAGAAGAGTTGGTTGAGACGGGGAGAAACGTGAAATCTATTTTATTTGAGGTATTATCCCAATATACGAAAGAGAAAACGAAAATTATTTATTACTCCCGATATTACCATAGTATTTTGCATGGGTTTGTTTCATTGGAACAGACAGGTTTTTTTGACGATGGGGTTTCGATAAAGACAAGCCTGTTAAACATAATAGATGATTTCATCAGGCAGCTTGAAAATAGGTAATCTGTTTATTGGAGGTAGCAAATGGATATAGATAATCTGATATTTGAATGCAGCGGCATGAAGAATGGAGAAAAGATTCCTGTGGTGAATACCGGGAGGGGGCAGGATATTTCACCTGAATTTATCATTAAAAACCTATCTTCACATGCAAAAACTCTGGCTATTATTCTTGAGGATATAAAGCACCCGCTTTTTAAGGAATTTACACATTGGTTTATCTGGAATATACCTGCTAGTGAGAAGGTAGAGGCTGCAATTCCAAGTGGAAAAGTTGTTCCCGGTTTAGGAAACGCCAGACAGGGAATCGGCTATGGCTGGTATAAGTATGCTGGTCCTAAACCGCCCAAAGGTAAACAACATTTATATCGCTTTACGATGTATGCTCTTGATCGTGAGATCGATTTGAAAGGCTTTCCTATAAAAAGTTTCTTTATAAAAAAGGCGAAAGGCCATATCATTCAACAAGGGAGTATCGTCGGTAATTATGAGTAAAAATGGACCAGGCCTTTTGCGCTGATAATCATATAAGATCTGCATTTTCAGAATGTCAGACGCATCTGATTCCACGTTATATTGCCGTGTGTGGATTTCTCTGAAACACCTTCATTCTGAAAGCCGAACTTTGCATAATAAGGCACTAACCGGTCTTTGCAGGTCAGCACAAGCCCTTTTCGTCCCTGCGCCCGCGCAGTGTCGATTGCGCACTGGATTAGCTGGCCTGCAAAACCGCGCCTGCGATGGGATGGAATTGTATTCACTCCGAAGATCATCTGCCAGGCTCCATTCTCATCGTGCATACCGGCCTTTTCGTACATTTCATCAGTCAGGTCGGGTTCATTCGTAACAAATCCGTCAACAAAGGCAATGAGTTTTTCTCTGTCAAACATCAGCCAGAAATGATTCCCGTAGTATCGGAGCCTGTCTGAAAATTCTTCTATATCTGCAGCTTCGGAGGCTGGAAAACACTCGGCTTCTACGGCGGCTATTTCCTCCAGATCATCCATGGTTGCCGTTCTGATTATCATACCCCTACTCTCCTTTATATTCAAATTTTAAATCAATATTTTCACAGTCATATCCAACAAGTTTTAATCTATTCTTCCCGCTTTTTAAGGAGAGGGTTTTCGTTACAAATCCGTCTGTGGAAGCGTCGGGGGAGCACTCCATTACAGTCGTAATATTGTCGTCTTTATCAATATGCACGATTTTTGCCTGTCCATTGGAAAGACGGAAAGAAATGTTGACTTCTATATTCTGATTTTCTTTTAATGTCTTTTTCCAGAGAGTTTCGCGCCCGTTAAATTTTTTGACTGTAAGTGAATAATTCTGGTTTGTGGAATTACCCACAGAGACCTCTTTTGCATAGCGGTCTGCCGTTTCTGAAATCTTTTCGTCAGAATCATACTCAGTTCTGGCAAACTCATTACTGCATGCCGTCATCAGCAGACATAGCAGACTTAATACGATCGTACTCAGCTTTCTCATATCTATTGTCACCTCCGGAATATTTCAAACATTATACTATAAGCCTGCCGTATTTTCAATCATTTTGTAACAGTGATGCCGGAAGGCTGAACAGTTACATCATTTCAGAAGGAAATAACTGTTAGTGTTGTATTTGCGTATTTTTGTGATTATAATTAAAAATAAAAAAGATAGACAGGAGGTCTGATATGTTTACGATATTATTTACAATTCTGACATTTATTGTATTTGGGAAGCTGCTGATCTTTGCGGTTAAGGCATCATGGGGGCTTGCCAGAATTTTGGTTACGGTTATATTTCTGCCGCTGGTCCTGATTGGGCTGCTGGTAGCAGGGCTCGTATATCTTGCAGTACCGTTTTTATTGATTGCAGGCGTGGTTTCGTTGGTTAAGACCCATAATTAAAAATTGTAAAGTCACAATTTTCTGGTAATACTATACTGGAAAAGTATTTATCAGGAAAGGAAGAAAAGACCATGTCCAACAGATTAAAAGATGAAAAATCACCGTACCTTTTCCAGCACAAGGACAATCCGGTAGACTGGTATCCCTGGTGCGACGAGGCGTTTGCCAAAGCCAGGACAGAGGATAAACCCATTTTTCTCAGTATCGGCTATTCCACCTGCCACTGGTGCCATGTGATGGCCCATGAGTCCTTCGAGGATGAAGCTGTCGCAGGACTTCTCAATAAGGGGTTCGTATGCATCAAGGTAGACCGGGAGGAACGGCCGGATATAGACGCTGTATATATGGCTGTCTGCCAGGCTGTTACAGGACAGGGAGGATGGCCTCTCACGATTATTATGACGCCGGAGCAGAAACCCTTCTTTGCCGGCACATATTTTCCCAAAGAGCGGTATTATGACCGCCCGGGGCTTATGGATCTTCTGAATGAAGTCTTGAGGCTGTGGAAGGTGAGACGGCAGGAGCTTCTCAGAGACAGTGAAGAGATTACGGCGCTTATTCATAAAAGTAGTGCGGCTAAAGAGGCCGGTTCCGGCGAAGCAATACCTGGGAAAAAGCTGCTTATGAAGGCGTACTACATCTTTCAGAAACAGTTCGATCCTTTGTGGGGCGGCTTCGGAGGAGCGCCGAAGTTTCCGTCGCCTCATAATCTTCTGTTTTTAATGAGGTATGCAAAGGAAGAGAAGGAGCCGGAGGCGCTTCAGATGGCGGAAGCAACCTTAAATGCAATGGCGGACGGCGGAATCCACGATCACATCGGCGGCGGATTTTCCCGCTATTCAACGGATGAGCAGTGGCTTGTTCCGCATTTTGAGAAAATGCTTTATGACAATGCGCTGCTGATTCTGGCTTATCTGGAAGCCTACCGGGTCACGGAGAAAGAGAAGTACAGGGATATGGTAAGGCATACGGCAGATTATATCCTGCGGGAGCTGACGGACAGACAGGGAGGATTTTACTGCGGCCAGGATGCAGACAGTGAGGGTGTGGAGGGGAAATATTATGTATTTACACCGGATGAGGTCATTTCCGTATTGGGTGAATCTGATGGAAAAGAGTTCTGCCGTCTGTACGGAATCTCAGAAGAGGGGAATTTTGAAGGAAAGAGTATTCCCAATCGGATTCGGCGTGTCCAGGCAGAAGGGAAGTGCAAGGCCGGCGCTGCCGAAAGATTATATGAATACCGTCTGAACCGGACGAGCCTTCATAAGGATGATAAGGTTCTGCTTTCGTGGAATGCATGGACCATTCTTGCGCTTGCCCGGGCAGGAGCCGTACTGAAAGAGAAGCGGTATCTGGAAGCGGCAAAAAAAGCCAGGGAATTCATAGAAGCGTACTTGACCGGGAAGGATGGGAGACTCTATCTTCGTTTTCGTGACGGGGAGGCGGCGAACCAGGGTCAGCTTGAAGATTATGCGGTTTATGTTCTTGCATTACTGGAGTTATACCGGACTGATTTTCAAGTTGAGTACCTTTCTGCCGCTATACAGAGAGCCGGGCAGATGATTCGTTTTTTTGAAGATGAAGAGGCAGGAGGGTATTTCATCAATGCCTCGGATGCGGCGCAGCTGATTGTGCGTCCCAAAGAAATGTATGACGGGGCGATGCCTTCCGGTAATTCTGCGGCGGCTATGGCGCTTCAGAAACTGGCGGCGCTGACCGGGGATACGGGATGGCAGGAGGCGGCAAGGAGGCAGCTTAAGTATTGCGCCCGGGAAATATATGAATACCCCGCAGGCTACAGTTTTGCACTTCTGGCAATGGCTGAAGCGGTTTATCCACATCGGGAACTGGTGTGTTCCGTAGCCGGAGAAATGTCAGAGGAATTAAGGGAGCAGCTTGAAAATCTGCCCATATACGGAATGGAAATTCTGGTTAAAACAAGGGAAAACGCAGAGGAACTGGCTGAATGCGCGCCATTTACGACAGAGTATCCGCTGCCTGAGGAGGGTGTGACGTATTATCTGTGCGAGAATGGAGTCTGCCAGACGCCGGTAAGGGAGCTGAGTCTTCTGCACGAGTTTTTTAATCAGATACAGTAAAAAGCAGAAATGAAAGAAAATGTTGTCACACAGGCTGATATTTTCCGTCTAATCTTATATACTCAGAAGCATACGGTAATACATGCCCTCTGGGTAGACTTCGTCTAAGAGGGGAAAGCTTTGCCGGGAAGCGCGGCAGAGCCATAAAAGTCATTTCCCCGTACGAATCATATATGCGCTTCAGAAAAGAGGAAATTATGAGCAAATTAACAAATGAAGAATTACTGGCATTGATTCAGAAGGCCGTGGCGGGAGATAAGGAATCCCTTGAGACTGTGCTTTCCAGCGTACAGGATCTGGTATTTAATCTCTCCTTGCGGATGCTGGGAACTTTCCCGGATGCCGAGGATGCGTCGCAGGATATTCTGCTGAAAGTCATGACCCATCTGTCGTCCTATAAAGGAGACAGTTCTTTTTCCACCTGGGTATTCAGCATTGCTTCTAATCATCTGAAAGACTACAAAAAGCATATGTTTGCGAAGTTCCCTTTAAGTTTTGAGTATTATGGAAATGATATTAAAACTGCGGATATCCATCATGTGCCCGATCTGACCCAGGATGTGGAAAAATCTATTCTGGCGGAGGAACTGAAGCTGTCCTGCACCAACGTTATGTTACAGTGTCTGGATGCAGAGAGCCGGTGTATCTTTATTCTGGGAACCATGTTCAAAATTGACAGCCGCATTGCCGGCGATATCCTGGGGATTACGCCGGAGGCATACAGACAGAGACTGGTGCGCGTAAGACGTAAGGTGGCAGACTTTCTCTCGGAATACTGCGGTGAATATGGGAAGGGCAAATGTAAATGTGCAGATCGGGTAAATTATGCAATCCAGAACCACAGGATCGTGCCGGAAAATCTATTCTTTACCTCTGCGTCTGCCGCAGGGCAGACAACACTGGAGGTAAAAGAGGCTATGGAGGAGATTGATGATCTGTCTCAGACATTTTCATTCTGCAAGGCGTATCAGCCGCCGGAGAGTCTGAAAAAGTTTATAGAGGATTTCCTGAATGGGGCGTCCTATTCGGTTGTGGCAAATGCGGAGGTGGCAAGATGAATACACAATTGATTTTAGATTACCTGGCTGGCCTTGCCAGCCATAATGAACGTGAATGGTATCATGCGCATAAGGCGGAATATAAGGAGGCCAATGCAGAGTTTGAATCACTGCTGCAGGAGCTGATTCTGAGAATCGGAGAGTTTGACAACAGCGTCCTTCATAATCAGCCCAAGGATCTCACCTTTAAGCTGGTAAGAGACACCCGGTTTAGCCACGACAAATCTCCTTATAATCCGGCCTTCCGTGCGCACATTTCTGCAAAAGGGAAGCTTCCGGTTCCGGTAGGGTATTATCTCATGATAAAGCCGGGCGGGCAGTCCTTCTTAGGAGGCGGTCTGTTTGCGGATATGTTTAAAGAAGCAACCGCAATGGTACGGGATTATATAGCGGCAAACGGCAGGGAATGGGAAGAGATTCTGGGAGATCCGGATTTCCGGAAACATTTTACCGTACAGGGAACGGCGCTTAAGAGGGTGCCTGCGGGATACGAGAAAGAGCATCCCCAGGCAGAGTTCTTAAAATATAAAAGCTGGTATCTGGAATACCCGGTGACAGACGCCCAGTTTGGAGACGGAGAGGCATTTCTGGAGCATGCGGTTTCGGTTTTTCGGCTTATGAAACCATTTAATGATTATCTGAACCGCGGGCTTGTGAATTTCAAAATGCCGGAAAGATAAAGAAACTGGCAATCTTACATGGGTTTTGTGTAAGATTGCCAGTTTTTTGCCAATCTGATCTGAGGCGAGGCAAGAGAACTGGAACGAAAGTATCATGTTTCTTCTAAACAGTTTATTGAGAACGGGATGCAGATCAGGGTGCTGAGTGAAACGAAGCCGGACGGGAGGGGGCTGGCAGCGGCAGCTTTGGAGGACGCCTATATTTATGTGGCAAATTGCTAAATCACGAACGATTCTACTATTCAGATTAGAGAGAATGTGGTATATTTATATGAAAGAGGAAAAGCTGGGAGGTGACTTGATGTTTATAGGAAAAATTGGTATTCAAAACCATTTGAACAAATCAGCATTTAAGGCTACCGGAGTAAGGCAGAGTTCTGCATTTGAAAAACTAAGCAGATTATCGGTTCGTCAGGACCAGTTTTCTTTCCGTTCCGGGTCTGTGCAAAGAGAGTATGATGCCGGTATTTACAGACCGAATGGAAGTAACATGAAGTCGATCGGTCCTTTCAAATACACAAAGGTTGAGCCGGATGAAAGATTAAAGGCTGAACTTCTTCCTCCTTCTGAACGGACATCGTATACAGAGAAAGACGCTTTATTAAATCAGTATCTGAAGCAGTATCGTATTGAGGGTCGGATAGAACTCGATTCATCTGTACCGAATCCAACAGAGATCGTGAGGGTTATTCTGCCCGGTCAGATCAGCGAGGATGAGCTTGAAAGTTTCCGTCAGAAATTAAATGAAAATGGACTGGGGACGGAAATAGACTGGCGTGGTGTGGAGGCAGATTTTGTGCAGATGGGTACGGGATTCTTTAATATTGAGCGGCTTGAAATGAAAGCGGATTATCTGGCTTCCCGATATGCGGTTCTCAAGGATCGTATTCAGAATCAATACACTGGCGACAGGCAGTTCCTTGAGATGGAGAAACTGGAACAGATATATACAGAGACTAAAGAAGAACTGGCGGATTCTTATGCGGGCAGTGTTGGAGAATTTTATGAAGGTCTCGGACAGTCAGGAGCGGCGGCGGATATGAAAGACGGTGTCCTGGCTATGGTGGACAAAAAAGCGGCTGCTTATGAAGACTATCTTGCGCAGACAGATATTTACGCAGAAGCAGATCATTCTTCTGATCAGTGGTTGAAACAAGACGATGCATATATGGCGGCGCGGCTTAGAGAGAGTTTTTCCGTAGCGGCGGGAGCGAATGAAGGGATGGAACCGGTAAAATTACAATCCGATGGCCGGGTTCTATATGATGCGAAAGATTTATTGTTTGCCGGCGCTTATGCCAAATCACTTTCTGAACAATTGAAAAATCCGGAAAGGGACTGGAACACAAGGGAGACGGATTCAGCGTTAGGTAAGTTCCTGGCGGCCTGGGAGGGCTCGGCGCAAAAGGAAATTGCAAAGGCGGATATAAGTGATCAGCTGGCAGAGATGCTTCATCATGTCTGGGAGCCGTTTATGGAGAAATTTATGGATGCGCTGGATCGCAGTCTGGATGAAAATAAAGCGCTGGTAAAAAAGAAACCTTGGATTTCCGGACTGATAAGAACCGCGCATATTGATCGTAAGCAGGTTTATGCTTCTTATCAGAGCAGTATTTATTGATCCGAAGGAACGGCAGATGTACAGAGGGGTATCACAGAAACGGCGCGTGAGGATCAGACTTTTCAGTACTGCAGTCATGAGATCTGTAAGGTGATTGCGGCGTATGATGTGTAATAGACGTATATGTTTAGAATGAGAGAGCCATGCGGTGAGCATGGCTTTGTTTCATATCTTTTTCTTACTTCAAGAAGAATGTTGTAGTATGTAAAATGAACGTAAGATGGAGGAAGCAAGATGACAAATGGAGGCAAGGAGAAAAATGAGCGATTATGAAACCATTACATATTATGATTTAAATGCAAAGAGTTTTGTAGAGGGAACGGTCAATGTAGATTTTAAAGCTACACAAAATAGATTCTTAAATAAGTTATCTCCTAATGACGTTATCCTTGATTTCGGCTGTGGTTCCGGCCGCGATTCGAAATTCTTCCTCACACAAGGCTTTCGTGTAGATGCGACAGACGGTTCATCAGAATTGTAACTGTCTTTTCGAGTCATAAAAACCAATATTTTTAAAAAGCTACCAAAAACTTGAAAGAATCATGGACTTTTCATCTATTATCTATTATAATGAATTTATTAGTTATTTTACGGCTATTTTTGTTGAAAAATAACAATAACAATTACTATTTATAGAGAGGGGTCTTTGAAATGAAACTAAAGTTACGAGGAAAACTGATTTCCAGCATCGGTATTCTTACCTTTATTGCTGTATTTTTGCTTTCCTCTTTGTCCTATCTGTCTCTGCGCAGAGCATATGATAAGAACATTGAGGCGGAGAATGAGAAGCTGGATCAGATTATTAAGAGCCAGGTGGAGTGTATGATTGGGGTACTGCAGGCAGAATATGACAAGTATCAGAGCGGTGAGATTACCGAAAAAGAAGCGATGGAGAATGCTAAGTATATAGTCCGTACTACCAGGTACAATGACGGGACGGGATATTTCTGGGCAGATATGGCGGACGGAACCAATGCGGTGCATATCAATCCGGATGTGGAAGGTACTAACCGCTATAATACGCAGGATGAGAAAGGGAATTATTTTGTCCAGGATACGATTGCGGCCGGAGATAAGCCGGACGGAGGTTTCATAGATTTTTATTTTGCAAAGTCCGGAGAGACTGAGGCTAAGGCCAAGAGGGGGTTTGTCAAGAAGTTCGAGCCTTATGGATGGTATATCGGAACGGGTAATTATGAGGAGGATATGCAGGTTATCATTGAGGATGAGTTAGCGGCAGCTAACAGATCATGTTTTCTGTCTATCCTGGTTCAGTGTGCTTTTGGTCTGGGTGTTTTTGTTTTAGGCATTATTGTGATTTCTATTATAGCAAAGAAGATGGCGGATCCCATTAAGGCGGCATCTGAGCGTCTGAAAGAACTCAGTCTGGGAAATCTCAGCGACGAGGTAGAGATCTTTGAATCTGAGGATGAGATCGGAGATATGACCCGGGCGCTGTCAAGTACGGTACAGACCTGGCGGAATTATATAGGAGATATTTCTGCATCCCTGGCGGAACTTGACCAAGGGAATCTGACGTTTGAGATGAATATGGAATATGTGGGAGATTTTGCACCGATCAAGAGATCCTTCCAGCATACGATTGATACGCTGAACAACGTTTTCAGAAATCTTAACATCAGCGCTGAAGAGGTAGCCAGCGGTTCGGAACAGGTGGCCAGCGGCGCTCAGGCGCTTGCTCAGGGAACAACGGAACAGGCATCCTCCGTGGAAGAACTTGCGGCTACTATTAATGATATTAACGCCCATGTAACAAACAGTGCAGAGAATGCAAAGCTGACCAGCGAACAGGCACGGACCACTGCGGCGGAACTGGAACGGGGAAAGAAGCAGATGGAACAGATGACCACTTCCATGAATCAGATTAATGATTCGTCCTCTGAGATCAGTAAGATTATCAAGACTATTGAGGATATTGCTTTCCAGACTAATATTCTTGCTTTGAACGCTGCCGTTGAGGCGGCCCGGGCCGGGGCTGCGGGCAAAGGTTTTGCAGTGGTTGCCGATGAAGTTCGTAACCTGGCAAGTAAGTCTGCGGAAGCCTCCAAGAACACGGCGGCGCTCATTGAAGCGACTGTTCATTCCGTACAGGAGGGAGCCGATATTGCTAACCAGACGGCAGAATCTCTTGACCGTATTGTCGTATCTTCTGAAGAATCTGCGAAACTGGTTCAGGAGATATCCAGAGCTTCACTGGATCAAGCGCAGTCTATTGCGCAGGTAACACAGGGAATTGATCAGATTTCCAGCGTGGTACATACCAATTCTGCTACTTCAGAGGAAAGTGCGGCGGCCAGCGAAGAATTGTCCGGTCAGGCGCAGTCGCTGATGAGTCTGGTGAAGCAGTTTAAGGTCAGAGAAGCATAGGAATAGAAGATCAAGGAGCTATCGGGAAATAGATAGTTCTAAACAAGGGCAGGTATGGCTTGTATAAGTTATACCTGCCCTTGAAGTTTTTTATAAGAAAATTACATTTCTCAAGCAGTTGCTATGCTCTGTATTTTTGTAGCTAACTGTAGGAGGATATGCTATACTTAGAGCAAAAAATCAAGATTTATGGAGGCAAATAAAATGGATGCACAAGCCTTTTGGAATGTAATTGGACAATATAACGAGAATACGGTTCTTATTCAGATGATACTGCTAATTTTAATTATAATTGCAATGACGCTGTCATATACCGGCAAGGTAGAATGTTTAGCGAAACTGATGCTGGGAATAGCAAATTTATTCATAGGGATCGTGTTTTTCGGGTGTTATGGGATAATGCCTATACAGAAATTTTTTGCTTTACCACTATATTTAATTTGCGGTTTTCTATTTTTATATGAAGGATTGCACAATAAAAATGACATACTTGAAAGACCTGATTTATTTCAAAGTGTATTGCTTATACTGTTTTACTTATATCCGTTGATATCAATAGCGATGGGAAATCAGTTTCCACAGATGGTTACACATATTATGCCCTGTCCTATCGTTAGTTTAAGCATAACTGTATATGCAGGATATAAAAGAAAAAATAAGTTTCTACTTTTGCTATTGACCATATGGGGGTTGACAGGAATGAAATCGGTTATTTTTTCTGCTTATGAAGATCTCATTCTTTTCATATGTGGAATATATGGGGTATATCTTCTGACAAAAGAAATTAGAGGAAGATAATGTGAAGATTTGCAATGTCGGAAACAGAATCATGAATAAATTAAAATAATATTGTGGGAAATTTCGTATGAAAGTAATCATAATTAATGGTCCCATGGGAGTGGGAAAAACAACAATAGGAAAATATATTGCAGAAAAGTATGAAGGAACAGCTTTTATAGATGGAGACTGGTGCTTCGATCTTCATCCATTCGTGGGAAATCGCGAAACCAAAACGATGGCAATAGATAATATTTTACATTTGGTGGATAACTACAGGAAGTGTTCAATATGTAAAATGATTGTATTAGTATGGCTGATGGACGAACAATGGGTGTATCAAAAAATCGCTGACGGAATCTCTGATCTGGGATTAGAAGTAAAAAGCGCTGTTTTGGTCTGCGATAAAAATAATCTGATAGATAGATGGAAAAACGATAAAACGTGTGAATGGAGAACAGAGGAATGGCTTGAAGTAAGTTTAACGTCTTTATTATATTTCTCATCTTTAGAAAATAGAATTGATACAAGCGATTTGACCGTTGATCTGGCAGCGGATCTGGTCATGCGTCAGAGTGTGTAGATTAGGATGGAGAGAGGTTACTATGATAGGAATATATGATTGTTTTGGGTATGGTTTGGGATATGATGTATCTTTTGAGGAAAGATACAGATTGATTAAAGAGGCAGGTTTTGATTGTGTAATGCTTTGGTGGAGCGATCAATTTGGCAGAGGGGCCGGCTATCAGAAAGATGTTCAGTTTGCCAGAAACGCAGGATTGTATATAGATAATATACATACGCCTCTTCATGAACAAAATTATTTATCATTAGATAATCTGGATGGAGAAAGCGTATTCCAAAATTATTTACAATGTGTAAACGACTGTTTTAAATATAGTATTCCAACAATGGTGATACATTTACCGGATGACGAGCATCCGATTGATCATTTAGGGGTGGAAAGATTAGGAACAATTATTACAGAAGCAGAAAAGAATGATATAAAAATTGCCTTTGAAAATTTATCCAATATTCAAAACCTGGCTTTGGTATTAGGTTCCTTTCAGTCGAAAAATGTCGGATTTTGCTATGATAGCTGTCACCACAAAAATTATGCGCCGAATGAAGATTTACTGAAATTGTATGGAGATCGTTTGATGGCGCTACATTTACAGGACAATGGTGGAAAACATAATCAACATCAGCTGCCCTTTGATGGAAATATAGACTGGCTGACGGTTATGAGAAAAATATCGCTAACGGGATATAAAGGCGCTACAACATTAGAGCCAATGAATTGGGATTATGAAAATCTGTCTATTCAACAGTTTCTGGATTTGGCATATGAACGGGCCTGTCAAATTGATGATATGCGGGCAACGTGATACCAGATAAGGATAAATTTTTGTTTTGTAAAAAGGAAATGAAAAGTCCATGTGGACAAAGGAAGAACCCTCGAATTGTATCAATGTCATTAACTTAAGGAATCTTTTACATTTAAAGTTGTAGAAGGTTCCTTT
>CAJTVY010000063.1 GCA_910579925.1 uncultured Dorea sp. | reverse complement strand
CATTGGATATGCTTAATTCTTCCCATTTTGTCTGCTTTGTTTCCATGTTTCCCATCTTATTCACCTGCTTTCTTCCAACAAATCACTGCCAGAAAACTCTACATGTTCCAAAAGCCCTGCTACCTATTTCTATTATACACAGCCATCTGGCAAATTACAATAAGCCGGGAACCTGTCTCCCGGCATTTTCCCGCTCTTTGTTGTAAAAGACCTTCTCCTTTACATCATTTTCTTTTCATATCCAGTGTTCCAGTTGCCACATACATAATATGTAATCTTATTTTTAGATCCATCTTTGAGAGAATCTTAACTATAAGTCCATAATGCGAACCCCATGGAAGCCTCAGACTCCCATGGGATTAAAAATATAACTCTTATTCTCTTTTATTTCCAAGAACGCCCGTTCCCTTTCGCCCTTACTTATGATATGGTTCACCATTTATAATCCGAAATCCTCTGTAAATCTGCTCCAGCAGAATCACCCGCATCAACTGATGAGGAAATGTCATTCTCGAAAAACTTAAGGCATAATCCGACCGCTTAAGTACCTCGCTCCCCAGACCGATTGAGCCGCCGATGATAAACACGATATGACTCTTCCCCTGCACGCCAAGCATCTCTATCTTATCGGCCAGTTCCTCAGAAGTCATCTGTTTTCCCTGAATCTCCAGCGTTATCACATAAGCGTCATCTTTGACCTGTCTTAAAATTCGTTCTCCCTCCCGTGAACGTACGGCAGCTTCTTCTGCTTCGCTGGCGCGCTCCTGCGTCTTTTCATCTCCCACTTCTAGGATTTCTAATTTACAATACTTACCCAGACGCTTTGCATATTCCGCAACGGCATCTCTTAGATACTTCTCTTTTATCTTGCCTACAGTTACTAACGTAATCCGCATATCCGTATATTTCCTTCCAATCCGTCTATATTCTTTCACAGATACTTTCTACGCCAGGGCCACGTCCAGTATCATCATCAGAACGAACCCGGCTGCAAATCCAATCGTTCCGATATTACTATGTTCTCCTTCTGCAGATTCCGGCACCAGTTCCTCCACGACCACGTAGATCATGGCTCCCGCCGCAAAGGCAAGCAAATAGGGCAGAACCGGCGTAATATAAGCGGCAAGGAGCACCGTTATTCCCCCGGCGACCGGCTCTACAATGCCAGACATGGCCCCATTAAAAAACGCCTTTCCCCGGCCTTTGCCTTCACTCCGTATGGGCAGAGATACGATAAATCCCTCCGGCAGATTCTGGAGAGCAATTCCGATTGCAAGCGCAAATGCTCCCGCAACCGTCACATCCGCATTTCCTGTCAGAAGTCCCGCAAACACGGCGCCGCTTGAAATACCTTCCGGTATATTGTGGATTGTGACCGCTAATACAAGCATGGTCGATTTATTCAGCACACAGGGCCTTCCTTCGATTTCCTCTGAACCAACATGCATATGGGGAATCGTACGGTCAAGGGCCAGCAGAAAACCAATTCCCAGAATAAATCCTATGGCTGCAGGCGCAAAGGCAAATTTCCCCAGGTTCTCCGACATATCCATAGCCGGTATCAGCAGCGACCACACGGAAGCCGCTACCATGACGCCCGCCGCAAATCCCAGAAGAACCTTCTGTATCAAAGGATGCAATTCGTTCCTCACGAACAGCACACAGGCTGCTCCCAGCGTTGTACCAATAAAAGGAATCATAAGTCCCCAGAAAATTATCATATAAATTCTCCTCCTGCCAGATTTTCAGATACAGTAAGTATAGCATAATATTTCCGTGCTTCATAGGCTCCAGAAAACGTATATATCACGGTTTTCTATCTTTTTGTTCATCTGGATGCAGAAAGATTGTCCATATAGGTACATAAATCGCAATTGGGGACGTAGCAAAACTGAATTTTACTACGTCCCCAACTTTCCTTTACTTACTCAGCAATTCATGAATTCCCTTTGCGCCGGCTTTCCCCGCTCCCATAGCAAGGATAACGGTCGCAGCTCCTGTCACGGCGTCTCCGCCTGCGAATACAGCCGCCTTAGAAGTCTGTCCGTTCTCTTCCTCTGCCACAATACATTTTCTTCTGTTCGTCTCAAGCCCCTTAGTCGTAGAAGCAATCAACGGATTCGGCGAAGTTCCAAGAGACATGATCACCGTATCAAGTTCAATCTCATACTCAGAACCCGGAATCTCCACCGGACGTCTTCTGCCGGAAGCATCCGGCTCTCCAAGTTCCATCTTAATGACCTTCATACCCTTCACCCAGCCGTTTTCATCCACAAGAATCTCCTTCGGGTTGGTAAGCAGGTCAAAGATGACGCCCTCTTCCTTCGCATGATGTACTTCCTCCACTCTCGCCGGAAGCTCTGCCTCACTTCTTCTGTATACAATATGTACTTCTGCGCCAAGACGAAGAGCCGTCCTTGCGGCATCCATGGCAACATTACCGCCGCCAACAACAGCCACCTTCTTACCCGCTACAATCGGTGTATCGTAAGAATCGTCAAACGCCTTCATCAGATTACTTCTGGTCAGATACTCATTAGCCGAGAACACGCCGTTGGCCGTCTCGCCCGGAATTCCCATAAACATCGGAAGCCCTGCGCCGGAACCGATAAAGACTGCCTCGAAATCCTCCTCTTCCATCAGCTGATCAATGGTCGTAGACTTTCCGATGACAACATTCGTCTCAAACTTCACGCCTAATTCTTTTACCTTCTCAATCTCCTTCTTAACGACTTTATGCTTCGGAAGACGGAACTCAGGGATTCCGTATACCAGCACGCCGCCAAGTTCATGAAGCGCCTCAAATACCGTCACTTCATAACCTAACTTGGCAAGATCGCCTGCACAGGTAAGACCGGACGGACCGGAACCGATAACCGCAACCTTATGCCCATTCGTCTGATCTGCCTTTACAGGCTTAATATCATTCTCAAGAGCATAGTCCGCAACGAACCGCTCCAGTTTCCCGATGGAAACCGGATCACCCTTGATCCCGCGGATACATTTACACTCGCACTGGGACTCCTGCGGGCATACGCGGCCGCAGATTGCCGGAAGTGCGGAAGACTCGCCGATTACCTTGTAAGCCTCCTCAATATTCCCTTCCTTGACCTGGGAAATGAATCCAGGAATATTGATGGATACCGGGCACCCTTCAATACACTTGGCATTCTTACAGTTCAGGCAGCGCTTCGCCTCTTCCATTGCCTCTTCCTTGTTATATCCATAGCAGACTTCCTCGAAGTTCGTCGCTCTCTCCTTCGCATCCTGCTCTCTGACAGGAATTCTCTTTAATACATCAGCCATTAGTTGTCACCTCCGCAATTACCGCATCCACCATGGTGGGTGTCTCCCTCTTGTAGTTTCAGAATCGCACGGCCTTCCTCGGTCCTGTACATCTGCTGTCTCTTCATCGCATTGTCAAAATCAACCAGATGTCCGTCGAACTCCGGTCCGTCTACACAGGCAAACTTCACCTCGCCGCCAACAATCACGCGGCAGGCTCCGCACATGCCCGTACCGTCCACCATAATCGGGTTCATGCTGACAATCGTAGGAATCTCAAGCTTCCTGGTCAGAAGGCAGGTAAACTTCATCATAATCATCGGCCCGATGGCAATACACACATCATACTTGTTGCCCTCTTCCACCAGCTTTTCAATCTTCGTCGTAACCATACCTGCATGGCCATATGTACCGTCGTCTGTACACGGATAGTAGTTTCCGGCAACCTCTTCCATCTCTTTTTCCAGAATCAGCATATCCTTAGTCTTGGAACCAACGATTACATCAACGTCAACCCCATGCTCCTTCAGCCATTTTACCTGAGGATAAACCGGAGCCGCGCCGACGCCGCCTGCTACGAAAAGCATCTTCTTGTTCTTCAAAGTTTCCAGATCTTCTTCTACAAATTCTGACGGACATCCCAGTGGTCCGATAAAGTCGCGGAAGGAATCTCCTGCTTTCATCTTAGACATCTTCATGGTAGAAGCCCCAATCTCCTGGAACACAATCGTGATGGTTCCGGCTTCTCTGTCGTAATCACAGATGGTAAGCGGAATTCTCTCGCCTTTTTCATCCATCTTAACGATTACAAACTGTCCCGGCTCGCAATGCTTGGCAACACGCGGCGCTTCCACATCCATAAGATAAATCTTATCAGCCAGTTTTTCGGCTTTTAATATCTTGTACATCCTACGTTCCTCCTAATTTATCATACTCCTATCATAATAAAGTATTTATCTGAAAATATCAAGTATGTTATGTATAATTCATGAACAGATTCGAGAACGCAGAAAGCCGGGGATGTGAGAAAATGGAAATCTCCTCTTCCCCACATCCCCGTCGGATGAATCGTCTTCGTCCAGTCTATTCAACAGGAAAACTCACGCCATTCACAAGAATCTCTGCAATCTCTCCCGTCTCTACCAGCCGGTTGAATATGGTGCTATAATATGTGCCGATATCACCGTTGACACTGCCGCCGACACCGCCAAGCTGATAACCACTGTTCTCAATCAGCTTCTCCCGGTCTGACACGACATATTCGCTTCCGTCTTTATACCGGATCACCAGAGAATCAAGATTGCCAGGATCGTACGCTTCTTCATCAGTAAGCCCCATTCCCTTGGACAGATCCACACTGATTGCTATCGGTGAATACTCCAGATATCCATTTTCACCCAGATCAACGGTTTTCACAGGAACCTGCCCTTTATCCGACAATTCTATCGTTTCTGTCTCAGCCTTTGCCATCGCCTCCTCGTATTTCTGATATAGTTTGGGATTCTGCATTTCCTCCTCCGTCATATTCGTTGTATCCGGCAGCAGACGCTTGATATTTCCCAGTGTATCCGGATATTTCGTAATCACAAGCTTCGGAATATCCCCCTCATCTAACAAGTCTGACCAGAGCAGATAAGAAGAGCAGTACAGCAGGTCATCCGTACTCTTTTCCAGATCTACATAGATATTTTCACCGGCGAAGACAAAATTGTCATCTTCAGCCTCCCCGCACTGAACCTGCAGAATAAAATCCGAATCATCCGTAAGTGAAGCTCCTTTTGTCAGATTCGTACGCTCATCTCCGCGCAGAGCCGTTACGCCGCCGTCGCGTCCCAGGGTAAAATACATCAACGCGCCAATCCTGTCATAAGTAAAATTCTCAATAGTCAGTGTATGTTCCCCGATCTTCCTCGTAACCGGTTCCTCCATCACCCACTGTCCTATCATTTCTTCTGCCGTCCCCTCATCCACAGGGACAAATTCTTTAGACGGGATATCCACAGGGGTCGTACTGCCTTTACCTGTATCGACTTCCGTATGAATCACGTCCGATGATTTCTTCGTTGTATTGCCAAACATTGCCTCGAAAAATCCGAATTTTACCGACGCATACACCATACTCGGCGCTGCTAAACAGACAATCGCCGCTACCGCCGCCGCAACACGCAGGTTCTTCCCATAATGTCTCTTTTTTCCCGAAGATCCCTGCTTTCTCTCCAAAATCTTATAAGTATCCCAAAGCCGCTGATTCACCAGATCCGATACCTGGACGTCCCGGCTTAGTACATCCTTCATCTGCTTCTCTGTCTCTCTCATCTATATAACCTCCTTCATACAGAACATTCTTAATCAAAAAATTCAGTAACACAGTACCTGTTTCAATCTGTCCCGGCCTCTTCTTAACTTACTCTTCACCGTATTCTCATTCATATCTAAGATCTGAGCGATCTCCCTCGCATGAAATCCTTCCCCATAATAAAGAAGGAAAACAGCCCTGTAATCTTCCGGCAGTTCACCCACAAGCCTATAAAATTCACGGTCATTCACCGGAGCTTCTTCAATATTTTCCGGCAGCTGGTCAGAAACCAGATATCGTTTCTGTTGCCTGAGAATGTCTTTGCAGTGATTAATCAGAATCCTGGTCATCCATGTCTTAAAATACGAGACGCTCTTCAGCTCCTGGATATGTTCGTACACTGACAACACCGTTTCCTGCATCACATCTGCAACATCCTCCTCACTTCTTAAATAACTCTTTGCCACTTTATAGAGCCCTGTCTTGTGCTTCTCCATCAACTCTACAAACGCCTCCATGTCCCGCCTCTGTGCGCGCTTCACAAGCAAAACATCCATCTTCAGTCCTCCTTTCGGTCTGTTGTCTTACAACTATTAGACGAACAATACACCCGGATGGGTGCAGGCATCTCAACTTTTTTTACAATTTTCATTTCATAATCACAGCCGCATAGGGTATATAACGAAAAAGGCAGGCATTTTACGCCTGCTCTTGTAGATGTGTCCCCTCTTATGCGGGGTATGTAGAAAACGGAATGCTCATAATGTCTCCGTTTGATAACCGGACAGGAAACCCGGTCAGAAGCATTCGCATTTTTCTTCTCCGAAAATTCTCTCATGTATCTGTAAAATATCATATCACTTTCTGACGAAAGACGCAATCATTTGTCTGATTATATTTCAAAACCGTTTTCCTTTTCTCGACAACTTTTTCCAAATTATTTTATTAGTCACAAAATTTTTCTCACACATGAAATCTGGGGCAAAGCAGATCTGAAATCTGCCAGCCCCAGTTTCATTTTCATTTCACATCATAGCCGCATGCTATTTGCCGGCCATCTGCTTCTCCTGCTGTTCGATCATCTTCTTAACCATATACCCGCCAACAGAACCGTTCTGTCTGGAAGTCAGGTCTCCGTTGTAACCGTCTGTAAGCGGCACGCCCAATTCGTTTGCCACCTCATATTTGAACTTGTCTAATGCTCCCTTTGCCTCTGGTACTGCTGCTCTGTTTGATGAACTTGTCATAGTTGTTCTCCTCCTTTTTGTAACTTATAACTTTTTGTTTTTGTATCTCTGTAACATTTATTTTTGTTACGCTGATAGTATATGGAGGATTCAGATTATTACACTAGAAGTTCCTTCATAATCTGGAAGATTCTTCATCCAGTCATTTTCAGAATTTAAAAGTTCGTCCGCAGCTTCGTTTGCCTTCTGTAAAAGCTTCGCATCCTGATACACATCCCCAAGTCTGAAATCCATCAGTCCGCTCTGTCGGATACCAAACAGATCGCCGGGACCACGAAGACGCAGATCCTCACTGGCAATCTTAAATCCATCGTTAGATTTATTTAAAATAGAAAGCCGTTCCTTTGTCTCTTTCGATTTTGAACCGCTCATAAAAATACAATAAGATTGATGCTCTCCTCTTCCAACCCTTCCCCGAAGCTGGTGTAGCTGCGCCAGCCCGAAACGTTCGGCATTCTCCACCATCATGACCGTGGCATTAGGAACGTCTATCCCGACCTCAATGACTGTGGTAGAAACAAGCACCTGAATCTCATTTCTACCGAAACGTTCCATGATATCGTCCTTTTCCGCCTGCCTCATCTTCCCATGAAGATAAGATACCGTGATCCCGGTTCCCAGCTCTTCTCCCAGCATGGACGCATAATCAATGACATTCTCTGCCTCAATGGTCTCGCTCTCCTCCACCATGGGACAGATCACATAACACTGCCGGCCCTCTGCCACCTGTTTTTTCATGAATGTATAAGCGGTCTGCCGGTATCCGGTATCTACCACGCAGTTCTTGATGGGGAGACGGTTTGCCGGAAGTTCGTCAATCACCGAGATATCCAGATCGCCGTACAGGATGATTGCCAGCGTTCTGGGAATCGGCGTTGCACTCATGACCAGCACATGAGGCACACTGCCTTTTTTCGCAAATGCCTCCCTCTGCTTAACCCCGAACCTGTGCTGCTCATCAGTCACCACCAGCGCAAGGCAGTCAAAATTCACCCCGCCCTGAATCAAGGCGTGAGTGCCGATTATAATCCTGGCATACCCGCACTCAATCCGGTCGTATGCCCTGCGCTTCTCCTTAACCGTCATGGATCCGGTCAGAAGTTCCACCTTAATCTGAACGCCATAAGTCTCGAACAATCTGGTAATGGATTCGAAGTGCTGCCTTGCAAGAACCTCTGTAGGCGCCATCATCGCCGCCTGATATCCGTTCAGCGCAGTGTTCATCAGCGCCAGCACCGCCACAATCGTCTTTCCCGATCCCACGTCTCCCTGCACCAGACGGGACATGGCCGTCTCTCCTGCCATATCCTTAGCAATCTCCCCTGCGACCTTGTGCTGGGCATTAGTAAGCTCATAAGGAAGTTTTTGTATCAATGCCTCCACTTCCGGCCTCTGCTCTATCACATATTCGTTAGCCAGTTTCTCATTCTTGTCCTTTAACTTCCGTATAGAAAGAATAAACGCCAGAAATTCCTCGAATACCAGACGATCCCTGGCATGATAAAACACTTCCTTATCTTCCGGGAAATGAATGCCCCGCACCGCATAGTTGTATTCCGCCAGACCATACTTAAGTCTGAGATTTCCCGGCAGGATCTCCGAGGCAAGATCCATCCCTTCTAACGCCTGGCGCACAGCTTTGGTCACGGCATTGTTGGTAAGGCCTGCCGTCAGACCATAGATGGGCTGCAGTGTATTTCTCCTGTCTTCGTATTTTTCACAAGGATAGAAGATCTCCGGGTGTTCCATCACAAGCCCGTCCCGCTTTCGAACCACCCTTCCCCGAAGCGTGACCGCACCGCCCCTGGCAAAAGTACTGCGAAGGAAAGGCATCCGAAACCAGATTGCCTTAAGCGTCCCCGTCAGATCCTTTACATACAGTGTTGTAATCTGCATCTTCGCACTGCCTGACACCTGGACTCTTCCATAGATCGCACCGCTGACCGTCTGCGTCCGACCTTCTTCCACCTCGCTGACCGGCACTGGATTATCGTAGACGTCATAACTCCTTGGATAGTACCGGATCAGATCGCCCACTGTACTGATACCGATTTTTTCAAACAGCTTCTGGGTCTTATCCCCGATTCCCTTTAATTCTCTGATACTTGTCTTATCTGTCATGATTCCCTCAACTCATTTTTCTCTGGTCATTGAAACAGAAACGCCAGACTCTGTACAACGAACTTACAGAAATCTGGCTCTGTTACGATCCTCCTGCTCTACCGCAGTCACATAATCATAAATCGGCTGTCCACCTATTCTACCCCAAGCACATAATAATAAATCGGCTGTCCGCCATAATGGGCATCCACATCCACATCAGGATAAAGTCTTTCTACTTCTGCGATGAATCTCTCGGCATCCTCTTCCTTCACTTCCTCGCCATAATACAGGCTGATCAGTTCAGAATCTTCATCCACAAGCTGTCCCAGCAGTTCCTTTGTCGTCTCCTCCACGCTCCTTCCGACCGCAAGGATCCCCGCATCTCCGATTCCCATGATATCGCTCTCATGGATCTCCTTGTCATCAATATGCGTGTCTCTGACTGCATAAGTCACCTGACCGGACTTCACATTACGGATTCCCTCAAGCATTGCTTCCTCATTCTCTTTCACGCTGGCATCCGGCATAAAATTAATGACCGCCGTAATTCCCTGGGGAACCGTCTTTGTCGGAAGCACCACAATCTCCTTATCCTCCACCAGATCCTTCGCCTGGTTGGCGGCAAGCACTATATTCTTATTGTTAGGAAGGATGAACACACAATCCGCATTCACCTGTTCAATGGCGTTCAGCATATCCTCCGTGCTGGGATTCATAGTCTGCCCGCCTTCAATAATATAGTCCACGCCTAGCTCCTCGAAGATCTCGTTCAGCCCTTTTCCGATAGAAACGGCAATAAATCCCATCGGCTTTCTCGGTTCCTCCGGCTTCTTCTCACTTCCCTTTGACTTCTTTAAAGCCCCATCTTTCAGAGCCTCGCTGGCCGCAAGCTTCTCGGCATCTTTGATCAGCTTTTCCTGATGTTCCTCACGCATATTGTCAATCTTCATTCGGGATAACTGACCATAGGTCAGAGCTCTCTGAATAGCAAGACCCGGATCGTTGGTATGCACATGAACCTTCACCACCTCATCGTCCGCCACACAGACGATAGAATCTCCGATCGAAGACAGATATCCCTTAAAATCCTGTTCCTGCGCTTCCGTAAACTCCTTCTCCGTCAGGATAATAAATTCCGTACAATATCCGAACTTAATATCCGCCGTCTCCGTTGCGCTGACCTTCGTCACCGTCACACCGGCCTTCGGCGCAATCGTACTGTAATCCACTTCTTTTCCAAGAAATGCATCATAAGCCCCCTTTATGACCTCCAGAAGTCCCTGTCCGCCGGAATCCACCACACCGGCCTCCTTCAGGACAGGAAGCATATCCGGCGTCTTCTTGAGCACCTCTTCAGCATGTTCAATTACGGCCGGAAGAAATATCTCCAGATCATCCGTCTCCTCCGCCATCTCTGCCGCTTTCTCTGCGATACCGCTTGCTACCGTCAGGATCGTACCCTCCTTAGGCTTCATAACGGCTTTATACGCCGTGTCCCTGGCCCTGGCGCATGCCGCTGCAAGTCCCTGAACGTCTATCTGCTTCTCCTCCCGGATGGACTTGGTAAAACCTCTCAGCAACTGAGAAAGGATAACGCCGGAATTCCCCCGCGCACCCCGCAGAGAACCTGATGAAACCGCCTTTGCCAGATCCTTGATGTCCGGATCCGCAAGGGCCGTCACTTCCTTTGCTGCCGCCATGATGGTAAGAGACATATTCGTCCCCGTATCCCCGTCCGGCACCGGGAACACATTCAGTTCATTGATATACTCCTTCTTCGCTTCAATATTCTGCGCACCTGCCAAAAACATCTTTGCAAGCATATCCACGTTTATAGTTTTCGTAGCCACTTCTTTCTGCTCCTCCTTAACTAATCGATGACTCTGACGCCTTCAATATAGATATTGATCTTATCTACGGGCATTCCCGAAAATCTTTCTACTTTATATTTTACATTGCTGATCAGATTATCCGTAACAGCCGAAATACTAACTCCATACGCAACAACTATGTGAAAGTCAATACTGATATGATTCTCGTCTGATATTGCAACTTTGATTCCCTTGGTCAGACTCTCCCGTCTGAGCAGATGTACCAGCCCATCTTTTACATTCACCGCTGCCATTCCCACAATCCCGAAACACTCGACCGCAACCGTTCCGGCATACTTCGCAATCACCTCCGGATCGATCGTAACGATTCCAAGATCCGTACTCATACATCCCTTCATATCTGAATACCTCCTATCATTCTATGGGTGTTCTTTTTCCTAACATTATACCCCGTTTTACCATATATTACAATAAAAACTCAGATTCCATAATGAAATCTGAGTTTTAACTTTCCTTATGCACGCTCAACTTTTCCTGACTTCAAGCAAGAAGTACAAACATACATCTTCTTTGTCGCACCGTTCTCTGTCTTCACGCGAACTGACTTTACATTTGATTTCCACATCTTCGGTGTCTTTCTATGAGAGTGGCTTACATTATTTCCAAAGTGAGCACCCTTTTCACAAATAGCACATTTAGCCATGACTGCACCTCCTAACGTCCATATATAGTCTGTCCCACAGACTCACAACAATAGTATCTTACCAGATGATGGATGGAAATGCAAGTGTTATTTGAGCTTTTTCGAGTTTTATTTCTCCGCCCTCAGAATCTTCTCCGTCTTCCCTTTAATCCGCTGAAGCGCATTGTCTATGGTCTTGGGGCTTTTATCCAGCAGACGTGCAATCGTCTTATAATCCGTCCCCAGAAGATGCAGATAGAGCACCCGGTTCTCCAGTGCACTTAAGCTCTCTTCCAGCTTCATCTCCAGCAGCTGTGCATACTCCCGGCTGACCAGCAGTTCTTCCGGGTTGCTTTCCTGCCCTGCCGCCATGGTTTCCATCAGAGATCCCTGTTCCTCGCTGGAATCATAGAGAGAAATATAGGAATTCAAAGGACTGTGCTTCTTCCGTTTGGACGCCTCGATTGCAGAATACATCTGCCTGGTAATACACAATTTTGCGAAACTGTAAAAAGACGTATCCTGCTCCACATTATAATCCTGAACCGCTTTAAACAGTCCGATCATCCCTTCCTGGATCAGATCGTCATTCTCCCCGCCAAGCAGATACATGGCGTTCGCCTCCTTGCGCACCAGATTCTTATATTTCTCCATAATATAATCCATGATATTTTTGTCGCCTTTTCGCAGTCTCTGGATCAACTGTTCATCTTTCATCTGCTCATAGTTCGCCATATTTTCACCGTATAAGCCTCTGACGCACCACCTCATAAGCCAGCACGCCTGCAGCCACAGACGCATTCAGAGAATCAATCTCCCCCTTCATGGGGATTTTTGCTGTCAGATCACACGTTTCCTTTACAAGTCTGCCAACACCTTCTCCCTCGCTTCCAATAACAAGCCCCAAAGGCCCCTTCAGATTCAGACGGTACATCTGTTCACCATCCATATCTGCACACACGAACCAGAGTCCCTGCTTTTTAAGCTCTTCTATGGTTTTCGCAAGGTTCGTGACTTTTGCCACAGGCGTATAGTTAATCGCTCCTGCCGAAGTTTTTGCCACTGTCGCCGTAAGCCCCACCGCCCGTCTCTTTGGGATGATGACGCCATGGGCTCCCGCCAGGTTAGCGGTACGGATAATCGCTCCCAGATTGTGGGGATCCTCAATATTATCAAGCAGGATCAGAAACGGATCCTCGCCTCTTTCTCTGGCAAGATTCAGCATGTCCTCCACCTTTGCATAGGCATATGCAGCCGCAAAGGCAATCACTCCCTGGTGCTTTCCCGTACAGGAAACCTGGTTAAGCCTCTCCTTTGCCGCAAACTGGATAATGGTATCCTGCTTTTTTGCCTCCCGAATAATACTTCTGACCGGGCCGTCCTGGCATCCATCCAGTACCAGAAGCTTATCAATGGTCTTTTTGGACCTGAATGCTTCCAGAACGGCGTTACGTCCTTCTATCAGATTCTCATTTTTTACATAATCTTTTCCGTTTTGATTCTCCATCATTTTAATTGAACAAGCCTCTCTGTTATTTTCTCAAAATCGATTCTCATACAGGTTCGCCCAGCGCATGAAGCCCCGCCCTGACCAGATCCATCATCCGCTTCCATTCCTCTTTCAGATACAGGTATCCGATCAATGCCTCAAATCCTGTAGCCTTATGGTAATCAGAGACAGACTGATTCCTGGCGGGAGACAGACTCTTGGCATTCCTCCCGCGCTTATACACCGCATGCTCTTCCTGGGTAAGAGAATCGTTCAGTGCAGTAATGATTCGGGCCTGGGCAGATGCCTGTACCAGGGAACTGGTTCGCTTATGCATCTTCTGAACCTGACGGTTTCCTTCGTTGAGCACCAGCGAACGGATCATCAGTTCATAGACCGCATCGCCGATGTAAGCCAGGGCAAGGGGGGAATATTCTTTGATATCCACCCTGCGCATCTGAAACAACTCCTGCATGTACCGCCAGTCCGCCTGCTCTTTTCGCCCCTGTTTCCACTGCTCACCGTTGCAGGAAGAAGCGGCCTGCTGACTCTCTACGCCCGCTTCCATTGCACACCTTCCCTCGTGTCCTTTAAGATGATTCCTTTCCCAAGCAGTTCGTCGCGGATGGCATCCGCCCTGGCAAAGTCCTTTGCCTTGCGCGCCGCCTGCCTCTGCTCAATCAGTTCCTCAATATCCTTATCAAGCAGTTCTTCCTGCCGCTCCACAATCAGCCCCAGGACATCTGTAAGGCTGACCAGACGATTCTGAAGTTTCTTAAGATACTCTTTCGAACTCCCCGCATTTGCCGTTGTGTTGACGAACTTTACCAGGTCAAATACAGCCGCCACTGCATCCGCCGTGTTAAAATCATCCTCCATGGCAGACTCAAAAGCTTTCACAAAAGTTTCTATATTCGAACCGGCTTTTGTCTCTTCCTCTGTCATCGCCTCTGTCTGTGCGTTTTCCATCAGAAACTTCAGATGATCCGCCGCATTGACAATACGCTCTAACCCGTTCTTAGATGCCTCCATCAGATCTGCGCTGAAATTCAGCGGGCTTCTGTAGTGAGCGCTCAGCATAAAGAACCGAAGCACCTGAAGATCGTACTGATCGCTGATCTCGCGGACCGTACGGAAGTTTCCAAGAGACTTGCTCATCTTACGGTTATCTATATTCAGAAATGCATTGTGCAGCCAGTATTTTGCAAATTCCTTTCCATTTGCAGCCTCGCTCTGGGCAATCTCATTTTCATGGTGCGGAAATACCAGATCCTCTCCGCCTGCATGGATGTCAATCTGCTCGCCCAGATACTTCTTCGACATCTCGGAACACTCGATATGCCATCCCGGACGTCCGTCGCTCCAGGGTGATTCCCAGGACGGCTCTCCCTCCTTCTTTGGCTTCCACAGTACGAAGTCCAGCGGATCCTCTTTCTCATCTTCCCCGGTCACCAGCAGAGAACGTTCGCCCGAACGCAGATCGTCCAGGTTTTTATGAGACAGCTTTCCATATTCTTTGAACTGCCTTGTGCGGAAATAGACCGTGCCGTTCTTCTCGTAAGCATAGCCTTTCTCAATCAGCGTACGGATCATCTCGATCATCCCGCCGATCTCCTCCGTGGCAAGTGGATGAGTGGTGGCCGGTTTCACATTCATTCCTTCCATATCCTTCTTGCATTCCGCAATATAGCGCTTTGAAATCTCATCCGAAGAAACTCCCTCTTCCAGGGCTTTCTTAATGATCTTGTCATCCACGTCCGTAAAATTCGACACATAGTTTACATCATATCCCTTGTACTCAAAATACCTTCTCACCGTGTCGAATACGATCATCGGCCTGGCATTCCCGATATGGATGAAATTATAAACCGTCGGCCCGCAGACATACATCCTGACCTTTCCTTCCTCCAGGGGAACAAATTCTTCTTTTTTCTTTGACAATGTATTGTAAAGTTTCATAATCTCACCTTTCTCCTTCTCTATCTTTATGATTCCTTCTTTACTAATGCCTTCTTGAATGACTATACCTTTGAACTTTCACCCTTCGATTCATCGAAACCATTCTCTTCTTCATCGAGAACTTCAATCTCCTGCGTCCTCATACATCTCATCCGTTTCTCCATCTGCACGATCCGCTTATGAAGCCGGATATTGTCTGCCTGAAGTTCCCGGATATCGTTGCTGATAGGATCGGGCAGATGTACCTGATCCAGATCCATACGCGGAATCTTCTGATCCCCCATCTTTACAATCCGCCCAGGAACTCCCACCACCGTACAGTTGGGCGGCACTTCTTTAAGCACCACGCTCCCGGCGCCGATCTTGGAATTCTCCCCAATTCTGAAAGAACCTAAGACCTTCGCCCCGGCGCTTACCATAACGTTGTCCCCAAGGGTGGGATGGCGTTTGCCCTTCTCCTTTCCCGTACCTCCCAGGGTAACGCCCTGGTATAAGGTCACGTTATCGCCAAGCTTTGCCGTCTCTCCAATGATCACGCCGCTTCCATGGTCGATGAACAACCCCTTCCCGATCTTTGCGCCAGGATGGATTTCTATTCCCGTCTTTCTGACTGTCCGCTGGGAAATCCAGCGTGCCAGAAAGTAATGCTTCTTCAGGTATAATCTGTGCGCTACCCGGTAGTGCAGAATCGCCTTAAAACTCGGGTATAAAAAAACCTCCAGATTCGACTTGATCGCCGGGTCTCGTTCCCGGACTACCTGGATCTCTTGCCTGATATATGACAGTATTCCCATACAGCACTGCCGCCCCTTCCTAATATTAATTATTCCATTATTTCCCATTCATAAACAATGCAGAGAAAGAACAAAGTGGGCAGGCCCACTTCAGCTCCCCTACCCCCTCACTCATGAGGGGCCTGGACACTTTGTGCGCCGAGCACAATTGCGAAGC
>CAJTVY010000062.1 GCA_910579925.1 uncultured Dorea sp. | reverse complement strand
GCTTTTTCACTTGATAGTATAGGTTGTTCAACTTTTCCTGTCCACACTTATATACTAACACCAAACTCCACTTTCCCATTTTGATACAGACTGCCTTGAAACATTTAGTTTTTCGGCTAATTGTTCCTGTGTCAATTCTATCAAAAACCTCATTTGCACCCTATCATGACCGCTTTACATTTACGAAACAAACAGTGGAATTGACTGGCTTTTTGTAAATCTTAACGATCATTCTCACAATACGCTTCCTTGTCTGCATTTATATGCCATATATTGTGTGACTTCATCACGGAATTATTTATTTTTTCCCTGTATAATAAACAAAAAGAAAAAAGGAGTCTTACCATGACAAAAAGAAAAGCGGTTGTAAGTATCCGGGAATGTGTTGCCTGCGGATGCTGCATAAAAGTCTGTCCAAGAAATGCAATCTCCGTCCCTCAGGGCATCTGCGCCAGGATTAACGAAGAGTTATGTGTGGGATGTGGAAGATGTGTGAAAGAATGTCCGGCAAGCATTATCTCACTGGAGGTGACGACACAATGAAAAGAAAAAAGAAATGGTACGATTATCTCTGGATCGCTTCTCTCACCTATCTGATCCTGGGATTTTTCAATATCCTTTTTGCGTGGCTGGGACTTCTCTGCTTCTTTATACCGCTGTTCATAGCGATTATAAAAGGCAATAAGGCTTACTGCAACAAATATTGCGGCAGAGGGCAGCTATTCTCCCTAATAGGCGGCAGATTCGGGCTCTCCAGGAAAAAGGATATACCAAAATGGATGAAGTCAAAATATTTTCGATACGGATTTTTAATCTTCTTCTTTGCAATGTTTTTCCTCATGCTGTGGAACACCTGGCTGGTTTTCGCCGGAGCAAAAAATCTTAGCGCTGCGGTGACACTTCTGTGGACATTCAGACTTCCATGGCACTGGGCCTATCACGGCACCTTGTTCTCTGACGGTGTCGCACAGTTTGCTTTCGGCTTCTACAGCGTAATGCTAACCTCTACCGTGCTGGGATTTCTTACCATGATTTTATTCAAACCCCGCTCCTGGTGCGTATACTGTCCGATGGGAACCATGACGCAGTTGATCTGCAAAGCAGAAAGCGTGATCACATCACAGAAAAAGTAAGTCAGAAATGATACACTATATTCATCCAAAAGAAAGGAAGGTATTAACGATGTCCGTAATTATCGTAAACAAAGACAATTTCGATTCTATTAAAAACAGTGAAAAACCCGTACTTCTGGATTTCTATGCCGACTGGTGCGGTCCCTGCCGCATGGTATCCCCAATCATTGAGGAAATTGCGGCGGAAAACCCGCAATACGTGGTTGGTAAGATCAATGTAGATAAAGAACGGGAACTGGCTCAGAAATTCAGAGTCTTAAGCATACCCACGCTGACTGTGATTAAAAACGGAGAAATCATCAGTCAGTCCGCAGGCGCAAGACCAAAAAATGAAATACTTGCCATGTTAAAGGGTTAATTTGCGAAGGCGCTTCTTATCAAGGATTATGACGCCTCCCCTGGAAACTTTTACAATCCCTTCACTTCCAAAATATTTCAGCATTCTGGATACGACTTCACGGGCAGATCCCATATATCGGGCAATCTGCCCATGTGTCAAAGCAATCGTATCCGACCCCGTTCTCACGGCTTCATCATAAAGGAAAATTGCCAGCCGTTTATCCAGGCTCATAAACAGAATCTGCTGCAGTACCCACATCACATCAGAAAAACGGCTGACTGCGGTTTCCAGTGCGAATATCCGCACATCCGGGTTCCGATCTGAAACCGCCGCAAAAACAGGTCCGCTGATCAGGCAGCACTGGCTGTCCTCCTCTGCATCTACAAATACCTCAAATGTGACGGCAGACAATACACAGGAGGCAGACAGCATACACAGATCGCCCTTGTGCAGACGGTAAAGCGTAATGTCCTTCCCTTCCTCTGACATAATATAAAGCCGAAGACTTCCCGAACGGACAATGATCACACCGGAACACTCGCTGCCATCGTGGATATTCTGCCCCTTTGGATATGTAACGTCATAAGAATTCTGACAAATATATTCTCTGTCTGTATCCGAAATCTTCTCCCAAAAGGGGAAGATTTCTCTATAAATGGATTCAAACATCCTTTCCGACATTCTGCCTACATCCTCTCTATCTTCTTTCACACGTTTCTATTCCGCTCTTCTTCTCTTCCTCAGAACCTTACGCCGTATATACCGGAACGTCTCTTCCTCTCCGTTTCTGGCCAGCATCTTAAGCAGAAAATGCAGAAGCCTGGCAGTCTCTGGATGAACCATCCGTCCAAGCCTGGCCGCCCCCTTCTCATAATACTGAAGCGGATAGGTGTCCTCATACTCGCTTCCCCTGTATGTCTTAGCCGCCGCAATCCGGTCAACAAACATCTCAATCACGTACCGCACTGGCATCTTCATCCCAATAATCCCTTCATCCGGCTCCATACTATAGTCGATCCAGTATTCATAATGATGCCGGTTCCTCCCCTTATGATGAAGCCACGCTCTGGAATACCCGATATCCTCCCTCTCCGCATTGTTGGGGCTTCTGGTTCCCTGATAATACCTGCACCCCACCAGAAACTCTGAAGGGGAATACTTCGAAAGGTCATGGAGAAGTCCCTGACGGTACAATCCCACCTTAAAACATCCCTTCATAACCAGTAATCTGTGATGATTAATTGTCTTGAAATGCTGCCATGCCTTCATATCATTCATTCTCCTTTTATCTATTACCAGAAATTCCTTCCTGCTATGTCCTAAGCAGCATCCGGTTCACCAGAAACAGAACCAGCAGATGCGCCGGGTAGAACACATAGAAGAAATACTTCATCTTCCGTCCCTGTTCCCCATTATACAAGGCAATCGGAATCATAGCCAGCGCGCCGTATCCCTGTATACTGCCGTTCCACAGAAAATTCCACATAGCTGCGCAGGCCGTCTTAAGCCACAGATTCTCCCGCAGCAGATAGAAAACCGCAATCAGAAGAATTCCCTTAAAGCTGTAATCCGTCCGCAATAAGTCCGCCGCACACATAACCATCAGAATCTCCAGCGCCTGTAAAGGCAGTTCTCTGCTACGTTTTAGGACATACATCAGAATCACACCCAGAAGCAGGGTAAAAAACACATTCTGATGTTTTGGATCTACAACCTTCCCATGAAACGCCAGGTCATAAGGAACCTCTGAAATCAGCGCAAACCCTCCAAGCCTTATCATGTACCTTCGGATATTCCGGGTATGCCAAAAGCCTTCCGTCAGCAGAAAACAGAAAATCGGGAAGGAAATACGCCCGATATATCTTAACTCCCAATACTGGGGGAACAATACTGCTCCCACATGGTCAATGAGCATCGTTATGATTGCGATCCACTTCAGCTGAAACGAGGTCAACCCCACTCTTTGCACTATTTCTTTCCATTTTTGTTCCATATTCTTCCCTGCCTGCAAACACCATAATCCTTCGCTCCTTCAGAATCACGATCCTCTGATTCTCAAGAAGTTCTGCCGACTCAAGAATGCCCTCCTCTGTAGATGCAATCCGATACCACTTCTTTCCCCTTGGAAGAGCCGGCAGCGCAAAGGAATGCTCAATCCAGTGCATATTATAAGCAATAAAGCAATCCTCGCCTCCTACGGACATCCCGCTGTAATAGACGCCAAGCTGTCTGCTGAATACCTCAGAAGGAACCCGCCAGGCGCTTTCTCCGTGGTAGGACACATCCGGAATCCCGCAGCTCATCTGATCCAGACCGCACATCTCATCTTTTGGCCAGAACACCGGATAATTCTTACGCAGGGCAATCAGACCTTTCACGAAATCATGCAGTTCCTTCTTCTGCTCCAGTCTGCTCCAGTCTGTCCACCCTGTAGGATTGTCCTGGCAATACACGTTATTATTCCCCTTCTGAGAATTCGCAAATTCATCGCCAGCAAGGATGCAAGGCGTCCCCTGGGCCAGCAGCAGCAGAAAAAAACCATTTCGCATCTGCTGGTCCCGAAGGGCCATAAGCGCCTTCTTCCTGGTTGGTCCTTCTGCACCGCAGTTCCAGCTATAATTATATTCAGGACCGTCCTGATTATTCTCCCCGTTAGCCTCATTATGCTTTCTGTCATAAGATACCAGGTCGTACAGGGTAAATCCATTCTGATTCGTTATACAATTAAAGATCCCGTCTTTCTCGGAAATATGCCGGAGCCAGTACATGGCTCCTCCCACCATCCCCTCATCCCCTTTGAGGAAACGGCGCATAATCGTCTGAAAATCAATCCGGTGAATCATAATCTTCGTCTTCTTCAGAATCGGATCTGCGTAAATAGCCTCCATTGGCGCAATCTGCGGATTCAGAATGAATCCGTCTATATGGTACTCGATCATATAATGCCTTAGGCATTCTTCCATTGTCTGCTTGGACACTTCTTCTGTAAAAGGCATCTCAAGCACAACCTCAATCCCCGCCTTATGGCATGCTTTCACCATATCTCTCAATTCCTGCACCGCATCCTTTGATTTCGCATAAGACCCTTTGGGCGCAAACCAGTATGCAGAACCATACCCCCAGTAATTTCTGTACTGCAGACACTCTTCAAAATCATAAACCGGCATACACTGGATCTGGTTAATTCCCAGTTCCTGAAGATATGGAATCTTCTCTACCACTCCCTGGAACGTCCCCCTGCTCTTTACCCCGGAAGACGCAGACTTCGTATAGCCCCGGACATGCAGGCTGTACGCAATCACGGTGTGATAAGGCAGGCATAAAGGTTCATCCCCCTCCCAGTCATAATCTTTATCATAGAGGATTCCTCTTACTTCATGCTTCTGGACGTCGCACTTACGTCCCCAGACCTGCCGCCCGGCGATGGCCTTCACATAAGGATCAATGACCACTTTTCCATCAATCCTGTAGTTGTATTCATATTTCGATGGTTCCATTCCCTCCAGGGCAAGATAACGCACCTCCCCAAGCTCCCGCTTCATCTCATACACGGCATATGGTTTCTTCGCCCCGGCGCGGTATATTAATAACTGACACTCCTTCTCCTGCGGCACTGCCACAGAAAAATTCACAACCTCTCCTATCATTGTAGTTCCTAACGGTAAGGGCCTCCCCTGTATCTCCTTCATGCCTTAACTCCTCCTGCTCTCTTTAAGAACCATACAAATTCCTTAGGGTTACCACAAAATCAGTTTTCATTTCATGACATACCTGATTACTCTACTGCCATCCATCTACTCCATACATCTCAACATTATCCTTGTCAATCATAAATACATCTTCAAAAATCTCGGTCTCGTACTCCTCGTTCTTCAACATACTGATCCCGGTCCTTGCCGCCGTCTTACCAATATTGATCGGCGACTGTGCCGCTGTACCGGCAATCTGTCCGTCGGATTTCCTCAATTCCTTCTTAATATCCGGCGAACCATCCACGCCATAGATAATGACCTCCTTAAGACCGGCAAGATTCACCGCCGTCTTGGCTGCAACCGCAAGCTGGTCATTGCCGCACATAATTGCCGTAACCTCAGGATATTTCTCCAGTATCTCCTTTGCAGCATTCAACGCTTTCTCGAACTCCCCGTTGGTGTCCACGCGTTCCACCACCTCGAATCCCTTCTCCGCAGCGGCAATTGCTTCCTCGAATCCCGTGATCCGTTCATTAATGGAATTCTGAGTGGGGCATTCCAGGATTGCAACCTTTCCACCCTCGGGACATCTCTCGATCAGATCCTCCCCACAGATATACCCTGCTTCTATATTATTGGAACCAATATAAGCATCCACATAATCCATCTCTTTCACCTGGGTATCCACATTAATGATCTTCACATCCGCTTCTTTCAGAGCGTCCAGGGCCGGCGTAATTGCCTCCCAGTCCACCGGACAGAGAAAGATCCCGTCAATTCCCTCGCTGATCATCTCCTTAATCTGTGTCTCCTGATCCTCAGGACTAGATGCCGGATCCTTCGTGACCAGTTCAGATCCCGCCTTCTCAATCACCTCCCTGATTGCCGACTCCAGTGTTATAAAATATGGGTTCTCCATGTCAATCCCAGAGAAACCAAACACATATGTATCGTCTTCTACGTCTGTTGTCTCCTCTTCCTGCGACTCGTCGGACACCGCATTATCCTCCGGCGTGCCAACATTCTTCTTACAGGCGGACAATACGAAAATGCATATGAGCATTAACATGAATGCCCTTCGCATATCCTTTTTTCTCATAATCTTCTTCCTCCTAATGCCTTTTTCGCATATCCTCCTATTATTCTACAACATTTTTATGTGACTGTGAATAGTAACTTTCAAAACCTTCTTGCATTTTGCCCTTTCCTTTGGTACAGTAAAAGTATCTATAAAACAAAGGAGACGGATACCATGGATGAATACATGACAGTCGAACTGACGCTCGACAACGATGAAATCGTAAAATGTGCGATCCTCACACTGTTCGAGGCCGCTGACAAGGAATACATAGCCCTTCTCCCTCTGAATGAGGATGGGAACACTGAGGAAGGCGATGTCTATCTCTACCGTTATGTCGAGACGGCTGAGGGCGAACCCGAACTGGAGAACATCATTGATGATGAGGAATACGAGATTGCCGCCGATGCATTTGACGAGTGGATGGACACACAGGAATTTGAAGAATTAGACGAGGAGTAACTCATTTACAAAGCGGGAAGGGCCGAGTTCTTTTCCGTTTTTTTCTTTCACATAGCTGATGATCAGCTTATCTTTTGCCCTGGTCATGGCAACGTAGAACATCCTGCGCTCCTCCTCGATCTCCTCCTTTGTCTTTGCTTTCCGGTAAGGTGTGCAGCCCTCGTTGCATTCTATGATAAATACCAGTTCATACTCAAGCCCCTTGGCTCCATGCATTGTCAGCATGGAAACACCGTTCTGACCTTCTGTTCCCGGCCCCTTCCACCTTGCGGCGTTCTGTTCGCTTAACACTTTTTTATAGTGGTCCACATGGGTAAACCATTCTCCAACCGACTGATACTGCCTGGCGCTCTCCCAGATCTCGTCTGCGGTCTCCATCAGTTCATCTTCCGAAAGTCTATGCTCTGTCGCATACTCCCGCAGAAATTCATCATATCCCATACCCTTACGGATATACTGAATTGCCGCGTAAGGAGTCTTGTCCTTTATCATTTTCAGATCCCACTCCAACTGGTCAATCCTGTCCATCATCCACGCCTTGTCACAATAGAAATTTCGTAAAGACTCGAAACTCACCCGGCCCTCCATGCTGTCGCGGCTGATATAGCGTTTAGGCCTGTTGGCCACCCGCAGCAGATGTTTCCTTTCACATCCTCCCTGGGACAGATGAAGGTAACTCATAAGATCCCTGCCGATAAAATGATCATAGATACTGTTCATCTTCTCTTTCATGACGAAAGGAATCTGGTACTTTGCAAGGACTTCCGTCAAAATCCTGGCATCCAGACTGGTCCTGTACAGTACCGCCATTTCCTCATAAGGCACTCCTTTCTTATGGTATTCTCTGATCGTCTCAAAAATATACTCCCCCTCTGACGACGGATCCCTTACTTCCTGGACATGGATTGTCTCGCCCTTTCCCCTCTGCGCCCCGATCTTCTTGTCATACCGCTTCTCATTGTGTCCGATTACCCGAAGGGCGCCATTTACAATATGAGCGGTGGAACGATAATTCATATCCAGCAGAATCCTCTCAGCCTTGGGATAATCCTTTGTAAATGTCAACATGATCCCAGGCTTCGCTCCCCTGAATCCATAGATGGACTGGTCGTCGTCTCCCACCACGAACAGGTTGTCCCTGGGTGCGGCAAGCATACGCACCACATCATACTGTGCCTGGTTCACATCCTGAAACTCGTCCACCAGGATATAACAGAACTTCTCCTGCCACTTCTTTAGAATATCCGGTCTTTTCAGAAATAATTCCCGGCACATGATCAGCATGTCTTCAAAATCAATCTTCCGAAGCTTCTTCTTCTCACTCTCATACATCCGGTATAGTTCACGGAACCGGGACGCTCCATAACGGTCTGACTCATAATCTTCAATATTAAGACAGTCATTCTTTACATTCCCCACCTCAGCCGCCAGTTCCTTAAGGACATCCTTCTCATCACCGGACTCTCCGCCAGTTTCCCACTCAAGCTGTGCGGCAATCTGACAAAGAAGCGTATATTTCTCCTCGTCCGACAGCAGATTCCCCTGATTCAGCCGGTATGCCCATTTAAGGATTCCATAATAGATTCCATGAAACGTACCGAACGTCACCGGAAGTCCCTCTTTCCCCATGACCTGCCGGAAACGCTCTTTCATCTCGTTTGCCGCATACTTTGTAAAGGTAATGACCAGAATCTCTTCTGGCCTTACCTTATACTTTGTGATCAGATATTCAATTCTCTTTGCAATGGTAAGAGTTTTCCCGGAACCGGGACCGGCAAGAACTATACATGGCCCGTCCTTATGGGCTACCGCCGTACTCTGAGCACGATTTAAACTCATAGATTTCTCTTATCTCCTTAACAATTCGATTCCTTTGCGGATTCTCTTAAGCGACTCCTCTTTTCCGATAATCTCCATGATCTCGGTTGCACCGCCAGGAGTGTTCTGTTTCCCGGAAACAGCAGTCCGCACCGGCCACATCACGAATCCAGTCTTGTAACCCTTCTCATCTACATAGCCCTTAAGAACCGTAAACAGTGCATCATTACTGAAATCATCCTGAACTTCCAGAAGAGGCAGCACCTCCTCAAGCACACCGAGAGACTTCTCCTCATTTGTCTTCATCTTCTTATGACAATACATGGCCGTATCATACTCTGGCAGTTCCTCAAAGAAATCAATCTGCTCCCGGATATCTGGAAATACTTCGATCCTGGTACGCACAAGCGCTGCAATCTTCTTAAGATCATAATCCTTCGATACCACTTCCTGGATATAGGGCCTGGCCATCCGGTAGAATTCTTCCTCATCCATAGCCTTAAAATACTCGCCGTTCATCCATTTAAGCTTCACAATATCAAACACCGCAGGAGATTTGCTCATATGCCGGTAATCGAACTCCTTTACCAGTTCTTCCAGAGAGAATATCTCCTGATTACCCGCCGGACACCAGCCAAGCAACGCCACATAGTTCACCACTGCCTCTGTGATAAATCCCTGATCAATCAGATCCTCATAGGAAGAATGCCCGCACCTCTTACTCAGCTTCTTATGATTCTCGTCTGTAATCAGCGGGCAATGCACATAAGTAGGTACCTCCCACCCAAACGCCTCGTAGATCTTGTTATATTTCGGAGCTGAAGACAGGTACTCATTCCCCCGCACCACATGGGTGATCCCCATCAGATGGTCATCAATGACATTAGCAAAATTATAGGTTGGATATCCGTCGGATTTAATCAGAATCAGATCCTCAAGTTCTTCATTGGGAACCGTGATCTCCCCGTAAATGTCGTCTGCAAAGGTGGTGGTCCCCTCTACAGGCATATTGAAACGAATCACATAAGGCTTACCCGCCTTAAGGTTCTCCTCCACTTCCTCTTTACTAAGGCCCAGACAATGTTTGTCATAGACAACAATCTCTGTTCCTCCGTCCTCTGACACACTGCTCTTTAAAGAGGCCAGACGCTCCTTATCGCAGAAACAGTAATAGGCATTCCCCTGCTCGATCAGCTGCTTCGCATACTTCAGATACAGCCCCGAAGCGTTGCGCTCACTCTGCACATAAGGACCGACTCCTCCGTCCTTATCCGGGCCCTCGTCATGGACAAGCCCTGTCTCCGCAAGAGTATGGTAAATAATATCCAGCGCCCCTTCTACAAAACGCTCCTGATCCGTATCTTCGATCCGAAGCATGAAGTCTCCTCCCTCATGCTTCGCAATCAGATACGCATAAAGCGCAGTTCTTAAATTTCCCACATGCATTCTGCCGGTGGGACTCGGCGCAAATCTTGTTCTCACTCTGCTCATATTTCATCTCCTGATTTTTTTATTTTCTGATGTAAGCCGCCCGCAAAGGGTGCGTCTCTGCCGCTTAAACTCTCTACCCAAGCTCTTTTCTAAGCTGCTCCAGCAAGTCGTCCACCCGCTTATGGACAACGATATCTGCAAACCGCTCCGCATGATGAGCCGTCTCATTTACCAGGATCAGCTTATCGCCCTCATAATAATTGATCAGCTGACTGCACAGATAGGAGTTCAGATGGGATCCAAGAACCAGCAGCACATCTGCCTTCTGAATCTCCTTTGCCGCCCTGGTAATCACACTGTTATCCACCATCTCTCCAAAAAGGCACACTCTCGGCCTTACCGGAGTCTTACAGTCTTCACACAGCGGCACCCTGGCGGAATCCCGTATAAATTCCATGGGATACTTCCTTCCGCAGTGGGGACAGAAATTATCGTATACATTCCCATGCAGATCAATGACATTCCGGCAGCCTGCCCGGTGCGGCAGCCCATAGATCCTCCGGGTAATAATGCACTGGAACAAGCCCCGCCTCTCAAGTTCGGCCATCTCCCTGAATCCTTTCCCCGGCGGAGTCTCTAGCTGGCTGAGCATCTCATTACGGTAAAACTCATAAAACTGTTCCTTCCGTGTTGAATAGAATGCACTGGAAAACATCTCTTCCATAGAATATCCGTATTTCCGTTCTATATCATAGGACACGTCGCCGTCCCTGATGGATGGATATCCGTTCTCAAGAAGCATGGCGAATCCGCTCAGAACCGTAGTATAACGGCTCTCCTTCAGAATTTTTAACAAATTACCCTCTGACATATGCTCACCTTCCTTTATATAACAAAAATACAACATCTTGTCCTCTTAATTGTACCACAACTCCATGGCATCTATCAACCTTTTCTGACTTTTCTTCGCCAGCCTGCCATCCTTTGGAACAACTCGCCCGGCAAAGTCAGTATAAACACAATCCCCAAAACAATGGCAAAGGCTACTTTCACAGAATCCATCCCCCTTCTGGCAGCTTCCGCAAGCTGGTTGGTTACAAGATAGTAAACCGTATAATAGATTCCCGCGCCTGGCACCAGCGGCAGGATACCGGCTACAAGGAAGACTGTAATCGGGCATTTCTTTTCAACACTCAGCACCCGGGACAAAAAAACTACAGCCATCGTACCCAGAAACGAAGCAAAGGCCGCAGAAAGCGTCTGACTGGCAATTGCGTGGTATACCAGCCAGCCGGCCATTCCGGTTAATCCGCAGCTAAGGTAAAAACGCTTTGGAACATTAAAAAGCACCGCATACCCCACCGTGCCCAGAAACGGGCACACCATATGCATAATGAATCCATGTATCAAAGCATAAGACCTCCTCCCAGATTATTATATGCACTCAGGGTCACGCCTACGCCTACGGCAATATAAACGAAGACCAGCAGCGCATCAATCATTCGAACCGTCCCAGATAGAAAGTCGCTGTCTGCAATATCACGGATTGCGTTCACGAACGCAAGCCCCGGCACCAGCGGCATGATCGAACCGATAATCATCCCGCTAAGTTCTACATTCCCAGGCAGAGGAAGAAGATACGCAAGAATCGCAAGAGCCGTAATGATCACACCGCCTACAATATTTACAATCATTTTTGACATCTGAAGCTTCTTCGCCGCCAGCACCCAGATATACAACAGACATCCGATACACGCTGCCACCAGGCTCTCCATGGCGGTGGCTCCAAGCAGATAGCCGAAACACCCGCTTCCAACTCCCGCTGCAAGAACCTGGAAGTATCCGCTCTTCTTTGGCATATTCTCTATACTTGTAAGTCTTACCATCGCTTCCTCAATGCTTACAAGCCCTTCTGCAATCTCCCGTGAAAGTTCATTAACCTCGGCAACAATCTCCAGATCAGACGAAGACAGCGGCACCTGCTTCACCTTTGTATATGCCTCCTCCATTCCGTTCTCTGCACTGATGAAGATAGCATGACTTAAAATAAAGGTATCCACATATTCCACATGGAAACGTTTGCAGATCCGCGTCATCGTCTCATCCACCCGGAAAATCTCTGCACCGTTTTTCAAAAGGATTCTCCCAGCCTCCAGCGCCAGATCTACCACCTTCTTCACATTAATCTCCGAATCCAGCTGCTTTTTCAGATAGATCTTATCAGTAAGCCGCACGCCTCCTTCATAGACCGGCTCTGTGTAGTGCTCAGGATAATAGTTTGCCACAATATGAGAGTTGACAAATCCACATTTACCCAGGAATTCCAACGTTTTTTTACGGTTGCCTGTACCTGCGTACATCGTATCGCACCGGTTTCCATAATGCTCACAGACGTGGCGGATCATATATTTAGCATATCCCTTCCCACGGTCCTCCTTGCGGGTCACAATATTCTTAAGTTCGCATTTCCGGTTCTTCAGCAGTTCCACCACACAGACTGTGCAGACATCTCCCCCATTAATCAAGGCAAACATTTCACTTTTATCAAGATAACTCTCAATCATCTCCTTTTGCGGGTCAGCCATAAGAAGCATATCTATGTATTCGTCTTTCTCTCTTCTGATCTGCTGAATCTTCATACTAACGCCTCCCCAAAAAATCTTTTCTCATTATAGCATCTGACCTCTAAAAATAACAGAGTAAATTTACAAAGTTTAAGGGAGGCCCCTTCTGTCCGCTACACCATCCCAAAGATAAATGTATTACAAGGACAGAAGAAACATCCCTTCTCATCTGTTTTTCTTCTTTCACTATTCAGTTTCTCTTCCTGCCGGACAGAATACTTCTTTTCCTAATGCTGAATACAGAATTCCATCCACGCTGTAGTAACAGGGATTTTCTTCTGATACTTCAACGAACATCAGATAAGGAAATCCATCAAAAGCGCCTGATTCAATGTCGCAGATCGTTGCCGGAATATAGACTTCTAAAATCTCCTCGCCCAGTCCCTCAAACGCACCTTTCCTGATTCCAAGGCAGCTTTCTGCTTTGGGAATAAGCAGCAGGTTATCGTTAATCATTACACGCTCTGTATACCCTGTAATATATCCCTCGCTATCCAGAATAAAACCTGCAATTTCTTCTGGAACAACTGGTTCCTCGGAGATACCGGTATCTCCCGGAATCTCGCTTTCTACCGGAATTACATCGTCCCCTGGAATCTCGCTTTCTACCGGAATTACATCGTCTCTTGAAATCTCGCTTTCTACCGGAACGATATTGTCCCCTGGAGTCACACTTTCTACCGGAATCAGATTGTCTCCCGGCAGATCCGTCACATCCATGACCGGCGGATCATCTCTGACTATGATCTGCGGATTCTCCATTTCTGCCAGATTCTTTGCCGGTATATCCCTGACAGGGACTGGTTTCACTGCCGCGCTTAGGTCGCCAGGGAAATCTGTCAGTTCCCCTCTCATATCTGCGGCTGTAAGCTTCCTGTCTCTGCAGATCTTTGACAGACCCGCCTCCTCCAAAGCCGCCACAGACCAGGATCCCGCCGCACCACATACGGGTACTTCCTGTACCGTTCCACCGTTCTCTGCATAATTTTGTATGCAGAGACATAAAATGCCAAGCATGACCATAACCAGGCATCCTTGCATCATTTCTTTCCAAGGCATAAAAATACCCTGGACCCTTACTTTTAAAACCGCTTCCATAAAACTATTAACACCTCACGAATTCATTATAGAACCCGCCCTATATAAAGGAAAGTGGCATCCCGAAACAAGATGCCACTTTCCTAAAGAAACCTTCCGGTATTTCATATTTAATTAATATATCCGGCTTTCTTAAGCTCTTCCTCTGCCTTCGCAAGGTTCGCCTCGGACACGCGCACGATCGGTCCGGTACATCCCATTCCGCTCTCTGCATAGATGTTAATCTTCCACAGCGCCTTTACGGCATCCTCTAAGTCCATGACCTCGATACCTGCGATCTGAGCGGTCACGATTTCCTTTGGAGGCTCTTTTACTTCTTCCGCAGCCCCTGCCGGTTTCTGGGAAGCCTTGAGCGCATCTAAGATCTCCTTAAGCCCTGCCTTCTTCACAGCCGCAAATTCTGCCTTCGCAACCTCGAATACCTTGCCTCTTACGAGCTGGCCCGCATAGCGGATCGCATTGGCGATTACCGGAGCGCCGCTTGCCCTTGATACAATCATGACTAACTGCTCATAGCCTTCTCCGATTCCCGGGCCATAGCCATAGCCGGTCGCCTCAAAGCTGCCGCCTGTGTTAAAGGAGGACAGCATCTTCACCAGAATATTTCCGGTCAGGGAGTCCGTAACCATGATGTCCGGAGATGCCTGGAGTACATCGTTTCCTCTCATCACACATCCGCCGTCTGCCCTTCCTGACTCGGCAAATGCGATATCGTATCCCTTCTCCTGAAGCTGCTTTAACGCCTTCTCCGTCTGGCGCGCGCCGTCTACGTTCAGGATTCCGACGGTCGGATTCTTGGCGCCGCAAGCCTTAGCGGTAATGATTCCATAAATCGCATTCTTAATCATACCCTCAATACGGTCCGTACTGGAGGTTCCGGTCGTGTTCGCAATGAACATCTCTTTTGCAGTCGCCGGCGTCACACAGCGTCCTACGGTAGATACGCCGATCGGGAATGGGAAATGCATAGTAACTGCCGCATCCACTTCTCCCTTTTTCAGCATCTCTTCCATACGGTCGTGACCTTCCTCGTCGTTGGCAACCTTAATAGTAGTCACGCCTTCCGCCTCTAATGTTCCGATATAGTATACGTCGATTCCGTCTTTTGCCGCCTCTACGGCCGCTTTCATGGAGTTCTCTTCTCCATGCTCGCTGCCCATACCAGTAAGAGCCACCTTCGGTCTCTTCCCGAAGCTTCCTGTCTCAAGACCCTGGGCCATCTCCATAAAGGTATCGGCAATCATTCTCTCTATATTATTCGCCATCGTTACCGTCCCCCTTACTCTGCGATCAGGGAAGCTGCGAAATCCTTCATCGCCTTTGCGATTAATCCCTTTACCTCTTCCTCAGATACGCCGGAAGCTTTTTCAGCTTCTGCCTTTGTATTTGCCTGGATTACGAAGGAAACACCGTCGAACAGGTTCGTCATACGTCCAAGGAACAAGCTTCCTTTTCCGATAATCATAGCCGTCTTTATCTTTCCTGCAAGAATATCCTCCCTTGCGAATCCGATGTACGGTACGCCTGACGGGATATGTCCCTGTGTCGGAGCCCATCCGGTCAAGCCGTGGTTTGTGCTGAAAGAAGCCAGTTCTTTTCTGTCAAGCTCGCCTCTCTTTACGGCAAGGGCTGCAATCATCTTGTAGTTTGCCATCGGCACGTCGCCTGCTCCTGCCGGCTTCGTGATATCCGGATTCTGCATCTCAGGAGAGAATTTGTCGATATCTGTGATTTTCAGTCCTGCTCTCTCAAGCGGGTCTGCTACAAGGCTGCCGATAACGTTCTGCGGCGCGCTTCCTGTTCCAACCGTATGGCGTCCCAGAATGTCAAGATTGATTTCCGGGTTCTCTCCGTCGTTCTCGGAAAGGATCACGCAGAAGCCTGCAAGACAGTCCTCTAAGATTGGAAGGCCTTTCTTCACATGGTCTTTTCCGTTCATGCCAAGTTTTGCGGTACATCCGCCGGCTGTTACCGCAACACATTTGTATGCGCCGGATTTAACCAGTGCGGCAGCTTCGATCAGTGCGTGGGATGGTCCGGCACAGAAACCGCGGCTGTCGGAACCTGTCGCATTATTAAGGCCTGCGATTTCTGCAGCAGCCTTAGCGAAGTTGCCGCCGCCTCTCTGGTTCATGTCTCCGCATGCTTCCTCCGCACAGTCGATTACATACTCGATATCGTCCTTACTGATTCCTGCATTCTTTACGCCGTATAACAGAGCCAGTACGCTTGAAGCCTTGCTCATCAGGTTCTCGTGCATAACGTGTGCAGACAGGTTCACGTCAATGTCATGGGCTCTCTTCACACATGCCACCAGCTTGCCTGCAACATAGATTCCCTCTGCGTGTTCATCCTTTACTGCAGCTTCGATTTCGGACAGTTCTACGCCCGCCTCGACTCTTGCAGCAATATCCTCTGTAATGATTGGGTCTGCCGCAAATGCATCCTTGTGTGCGCTTACGAAATCCTTGTCAATCTTAACAACCTCAAACTGGTCGCATGCCTGTACCAGAAGGATGA
>CAJTVY010000061.1 GCA_910579925.1 uncultured Dorea sp. | reverse complement strand
AGAGCAGCTGATTTGTAATCAGCAGGTTATCGGTTCGAGTCCGATCATCGGCTTACTTCTAAAAGAAGTATTTTAACAGAATATCGCGGGGTGGAGCAGTCTGGAAGCTCGTCGGGCTCATAACCCGAAGGTCGTAGGTTCAAATCCTGCCCCCGCAATCCGCCCAGATAGCTCAGTTGGTAGAGCAGAGGACTGAAAATCCTCGTGTCGCTGGTTCGATTCCGGCTCTGGGCATTTTGTATACTTAAAAGTAATAATTTAGAAAAATAGTAGGGGTGTGTAGCTCAGTTGGTAGAGCACTTGACTTTTAATCAAGCTGTCCCGGGTTCGAATCCCGGCACGCTCATGTGTATAAGATCTCCATAAACTTTAGATATTAAGTTTATGGAGATTTTAAATTAAAATGAGAATGTGATTTACACATCCTCATTCATAAAATACATTATAGCAACAGTCCCATGGTTTTCTGACCTTCCTGTTCTGCCTTCTTCTTCTGCAGCATCATGGAAATACTCTGCATTGTCTGCTGATGCGTCAGTTCCTGGATTGTCTTAGCAATATCAGTATCACCCATACGGCTCTGTGCCGCAGTCAGATTGGTTGCGGCATATCCATTATAATCAATCGCATGGTCAAGAGCATTCGATTGTGCGCCGAAAGTGCTGCGGTTGCTGGTAACTTTTGTTAAAGCATCATCTATAGACTTCAAGTCAAAATCTTTTGTGACATCGAAGTCTTCGATACCAAGCGCCTTTAACGTGGAGTTGGCCGCATGATTAACGGTAATAGAACCGCCGCCCGCATCCGATACAAGCTGGACACCCTTACTCATACTGCCGTCTAACATGTTCATCCCATTATACCGGGTCTGTGTGGCAATATGTTCAATCCCCTGCTTCAACTGATCGACTTCTTTTTGAATATCTGCCCGGTTTCTTCCATTTAAAGTAGAATTGGAAGCGGTCAGAGCCAGTTCTCGCATCCTCTGCAAATGGCCGGTGATACTGCCTAACGCTGAATCAGAAGTATTCAGCATGTTCGTACCGTCGCCAAGATTCTTTGTACCTGTATTATAGCCGGTAACCTGCGCTTTTTCATTCTCGACAATAGCCAGTTCAGCGGCGCCGTCCGCTGCAGACATCAGCCTGTTAGCGCTTGAAATATGACCGTATAAATAAGGTGTTGTGCTGCTTATTGCAGAAATTCTGCTCATCTAAATTCCTCCTTTCTAAATGATAAAAGTGATATCAAGTTTTACTTAAATGAACGATATGCATTAAGGTAAGCTTTTGGTATCCCTTTATATATAATATCGTACAAATATCCAAAATGATTACCAGAATTTTCATTTACAAAAAAGGATTGAAATTATTGGCATATATTGACAAGATTTGAATATTAGTATATATTGATTACAGATAAAAGGGAGTAACTTGCGTATCCCGGATAGCCGGGAACGTTTACGATGTCGTCAATACGATGATGAACCATCCGTATCGTAATGAAATAGTGAGACTTTTATTGCATAGTTCTATGTGCAATAGGAGTCTCTTTTTGTTGCATCATTGTTTTCTATGAATAAAATGCCTGTATTGCCTCAAATATGGGTATGCTATGAAGAGAGAAGTTTGAAGGCAACAGTCTCAGACAGGTCTGAATTAACATGTTTTAAGAGATTTCTATGCGTAGGGAACGTTGATCATGTTTTTTCTGATAAATGATAAGAAAGTGAGGAAATTATTATGCTGACGAGTGAACAGGCAAGAAGGAATCAGGAAAGATTCGGGTTTAATGAACTGACAGAAGGAAAGAATAAGAGCACATTACGGATCTTTATGGAGCAGTTCAAGGATTTTCTTGTGGTGATTCTGATGATTGCGGCAGTAGTGTCAGGATTCCTTGGGGATGTGGAGAGCACTATCGTAATTCTGGTAGTGCTTACTATGAATGCAATTCTGGGAACGGTGCAGACAGTAAAGGCGGAGCAGTCATTAAAGGGGTTGAAGCAGTTGTCTGCTCCTGCCGCAAAGGTGGTCAGAGATGGAAGTCTTCAACAGATCCCGTCACGTGAAGTTACGGTTGGAGACGAGGTGGTGATTGAGGCAGGCGATTGTATTCCGGCAGACGGGAAGCTGATTACCTGTGTGAGTCTGGAGGTAGACGAAAGTGCATTGACCGGTGAGAGTCTTTCGGTGGAAAAATCTCTTGAGAACCCACCAGAGGGTGCGGCGCTTGGGGATCAGACGAACAGGGTATTTTCTGGAAGTTTTGTTACTTATGGCAGAGGAAGCTTTGAGGTAACGGAGACTGGTATGAAGACAGAAGTAGGAAAGATTGCCGGCCTTCTGAATACGGCTTCGGAAAAGCGAACGCCTCTTCAGGTGAATCTGGATGAATTTGGCAGAAAATTATCTTTGATTATTCTGGTATTTTGCGGAATTCTTTTTGTGATTAGTATTCTGCGCGGCGGTTCTGCGGTAGACGCCTTTCTATTTGCAGTCGCGCTTGCGGTTGCGGCAATTCCAGAAGCGTTGAGTTCTATCGTAACCATTGTGCTGTCATTTGGTACGCAGAAGATGGCTAAGGAACATGCTATCATAAGGAAATTACAGGCTGTCGAGGGACTTGGCAGTGTGTCGGTCATCTGCTCAGATAAGACGGGGACGCTGACCCAGAACAAGATGACAGTAGAGGAGTATTATGTGGATGGCAATAGAATTTCTGTAAAGGACATTGACCTTGGACAGAAAAATCAGGAATTGCTGTTAAGGTGCAGTATTCTCTGTAACGATTCTTCTAATATGGATGGACAGGAGATAGGAGATCCCACAGAAACGGCTTTCATTAATCTGGGAAAACGCCTTGGCGTAAGTAGTGTAGATGTGCGAAAGAAGTATCCAAGACTTGCGGAACTTCCATTTGACAGTGACAGGAAGAGAATGTCCACGGAACATCGGATGGATGGACGGACGGTAATGGTTGTAAAGGGTGCGGCGGATGTGCTGCTTAAAAGAATGGCATTTGTCCGGGAGGGAGATTCTGCAAGAATATTTACCGAGGAGGACAGGAAAAAGATTGAGGAAACAAATATGCAATTCTCTCGAAATGGTCTGCGTGTTCTTGCATTTGCTTATAAGGAACTGGAAGAAGAGAGAGAGCTGTCTCTGGAAGATGAAGAAAGGCTTATCTTTCTGGGACTGATTGCTATGATGGACCCGCCGCGTGAGGAATCAAAGGAGGCTGTGAGCAGGTGTATCAAGGCAGGGATTAAGCCGGTGATGATTACGGGAGATCATAAGATCACGGCTGCGGCAATTGCGAAGAGGATCGGTATTCTTGAGAATGAGTCAGAAGCCTGTGAGGGAGCGGTTATCGAGAATATGTCGGATGAGGAACTGAGGAAATTTGTAGAGGGAATCTCTGTGTATGCCAGGGTTTCCCCAGAGCATAAGATTCGAATTGTTCGTGCATGGCAGGAGAGAGGAAATATTGTGGCAATGACCGGAGACGGCGTGAATGATGCCCCGGCTCTGAAGCAGGCGGATATTGGCGTAGCCATGGGGATTACAGGAAGCGAGGTGTCTAAAGATGCGGCGTCTATGGTTCTGACGGATGATAATTTCGCAACGATTATTAAGGCGGTGGAGAATGGAAGAAATATATACCAGAATATTAAGAATTCCATTCAGTTTCTGCTTTCGGGTAATTTTGCAGCCATATTGGTAGTTTTGTTTGCATCTATCGCTGGACTTCCGGTACCTTTTGAGCCGGTTCATCTTCTTTTTATTAATCTTCTGACAGATAGCCTTCCGGCAATTGCGCTTGGACTGGAACCACACAGGGAGGATGTTATGAGCCAGAGACCGAGAGCGGTGAAGGAATCTATTCTGACAAAGGATTATCTGATCACAATTGGAACAGAAGGATTGTGTATCGGAGTGATGACGGGAATTGCTTTTCTTGCAGGTTATCGACACGGTGATGCGGCTCTTGCTGGTACGATGGCTTTCGGAACGTTGTGTATAAGCCGGCTTGTGCATGGATTCAACTGTAAATCGTCGAGACCGGTTGTATTTTCATCAGCAATATGTAATAATATTTATTTAATTGGCGCATTTCTGATTGGTGGAATGCTGATAACGGGAGTACTTCTGATTACAGGGCTGCATGGAATATTCAAGGTGGTTTCGCTGGATCTGGGACAGTTACTGGCAGTGTATGGGCTGGCTTTTCTGAATCTGCCGGTGATACAGTTGATGAAACTAATGAAAGGACGAAGGAGTTAGAGATCTGCTAAGATGGAATACAGTGCCGGACAGATGAAAAGTTTAGGAGGAGTTTATGGAATTAAGTAATGAGACGGTCAGGAAGATCAGAGGATTGATTTTATTTACGGCGTTGACAACGGCGTGTTTGTGGAAATATGATGTGGTAGTCAGGGCGCTGGCTTTTGTGTTTCATATTGTACTGCCGTTTGTTCTGGGAGGTGCGATTGCATTTGTACTGAACGTACCGATGAATTTTGTACAGCGTAATCTTTTTGGAGAGGAAAGGATTAAGGGAAAGAAGTATATGCAGAAACTGGCCCGGCCGGTCAGTATGCTGATTGTAATCTTTGGCGTGTTGGGAATTGTGGTAATCGTGATGTTCGTACTGATTCCACAGTTGGGAACTACGTTTGCGAATCTGGGGGCAAGCATACAAGAATTTATACCAAAAGTACAGGAATGGGCGGAAGATATCTTTCATAACAATCAGGAGATTATGGAATGGGTGAACAGTCTGGAATTTGACTGGAACAAGATTATGGAAACAGGGATTAATTTCTTCAAAAACGGCGCTGGGAGCGTTCTGGATTCAACGATAACGGCAGCTAAAAGTATTGTGAGCGGTATTACAACATTTTTTATTGCTTTTGTTTTTGCAATCTATATTTTATTACAGAAGGAGAAATTAGGACTGCAGGCGAAGAAGGTTCTGTTTGCATTTGTCAGAAGAGGCCGTGGAGAGGCTGCTCTTGAGGTTTTGTCGCTGACATATAATACGTTCTCTAGTTTTCTGACGGGACAGTGCGTAGAGGCCGTGATTCTGGGCAGTATGTTTGTGGTAACGATGACTGTTCTGAGGCTTCCATATGCGCTGCTGATCGGGATCTTGATTGCTTTTACGGCGTTGATTCCAATTTTTGGGGCGTTTGTCGGATGTGCTGTCGGAGTATTTATGATTTTTATTGAGGATCCGTTCAAAGCGATGATATTTGTCGTGTTGTTTCTGGTGCTGCAGCAGGTTGAAGGGAATCTGATTTATCCTCATGTGGTGGGGAATTCGGTTGGTCTTCCTTCGATCTGGGTGCTGGCAGCAGTAAGCGTTGGCGGCAGTCTGATGGGCGTGGTCGGCATGTTGATTTTCATACCGATCGTGTCGGTGGCGTATGCGCTGTTCCGGGAAGTTGTGTACTTAAAATTGAAACAGAGGAAGATAACGCCGGAGGAGGTTGAGAAGATATAAGATTAGGCGAAAAAATGGCAGCAGGATCAGAGTTTCCTGTTGCCATTTTTATTACGTTAAGGTTTACAGCTTTGGTTCTATTAGCAAGGGCAGTAATCATAATTTGGCACTAAAAGGTAAAGATTTAATGTAATCTTCCATAAACTGAAAATCGGGCTGCCCTTCCTTATTAACAGGCAGGTACACTTTAGTTTCTTTTATTAATTTTTTAGTGAAAGCTCTGCCAAAAACAGGATATCTGTATTTTTCTTGATTGAGAATTGTAATTATAAAGCTGGCTGTATATACATTCAACCAATCTGCTCTAATAATAATTATATGGGGGCCCGTTATAAAATCGTGCTCTTGAAAAAATATTGTTGCTGTGGTGTCCCCAATTGTGATTGCATTAGCCTTTTCTAACCCTTGATAATCTAACGCTTGTACATACATTGATACACCATTGTTTTCGTCTGTACGAGTTACATAGGATATATACTCTTCACCGTTCGATACCATTAAATCTGATGCATTGTAGGACTTCCCATTATGAATGCTTGATACCAGATTTTCTAATATAAAATAATTCCATTTTCTCGAGGAAAGTTCTAATTTGTTATGATTAACAGCAGCGGCAAAGTTTCGTTCAAATTCTTTTTGATTAATATTGTCAAGATACCAGCAAGCTTTTTTATAGCCCTCTCTTAAAAAGTAGTCTGGTATGTCTGAAACATCCCCATTTAATGAATTCATATATTTTTCAATAAATTCATAATCAATTTCTCCTTCTTTATTAGGTAACTTAATTACCAAATCATCAAGACCGTTTGTACAATTTCGCCCATAACAAAAGCGAAATTTCTCGTGATTTATTATTGTAACAATAAATTGAAGAATACATTCAGAATGTCTACCATCCTTAAATTCTAATGCTTTCACTCTTGTTCCTATATAAAAATCGTGATTTTGTACAGCTGCAAAGAAAGTGCCTCTATCAGCCAAACTTATAGTCTTTTTACAGTCGAATAATGTTTGCCCATCAATTTCAGAAGAGTATATTTTAATACCATTATTTACAGATGTGTGTGATATTACGGGAATTTCACCTTCTTGAATAGTGTTAATAATTAAATCTCCACCTGTATAAGTATAAAATATGTCACTGATTTTGAAGGATTTCCAAGAATCAATATTCAATTCCATGATTAAACCTCTAGCAATCCCTTTTCTTCCATATATTTGTATAATGATAATTTTTTCAATGTAGTTTCAAAATTTTCATCTGACAAATTGCAATAGTCTGTTTTAATATATGCTTCGGCCAAAGCTTCATCGGTAATTTTAATCTTTTTCTTTAACCAGACATATTCATTTATGGCTGCAGTTCCGTCAATCTGATTTATCCATTCTTCTCGGATTTTATCCCATGTTCCTCCGTTTTTTCTACCATTGTGAGGGATTACTATAAATCCATCATCCTGCCATCTTGCCAAGAAAACAGACTTATTAGCATCGTGTTTTATATGAGCTTTAAATACCATAATGCAGGTAGCAGTACCGACATGGCTATCAAAAAACAAATTAGAAGGCATTGTCATACACGCTAACAATGTGTGATGCTCTAAAAGTTTCTCTCTTAATTTTGAGCCACTATTTCCTGCACAAGACATTGGAACAATAGCAATACCTATACCACCATCTTTTAGGTAATGAAGCATTGAAGCAACAAAATCCAATTCATCTTGACCTTTTGAAAAAACGACTTCATCCAATCGAGAGGCTTCAAGTTCTTTGTCAATCTTTTCTATCAAGGATTTATGATTATCTATATCAGATTGTATTTTTTCTATTTCAGAATTAGTAGGTTTATCTAATTTCTTTTTTAATTGAAAAAGTTTTTTCTTTAATATCTTTATTTTTTCTTCATATTCTTCCCTTTTTACAACAATGTCATAATTATGAGATGATGAATTATCTTTTTTATTAAGAGAATAAGGCGGGTTGATCATGCCAATATCAATATCTCCAAAAGTAGCTAATGCTTCATGAAGGGGAATTTTTGCATTATCATTGAGATAAGTTTTTCCACTATCATCAATCGGTGCATATGAATCTATTAGCAGTGAGGAGCAATTAAATAAGTTTGATTTTCCATCTCCATGAAACCTCATATTAGCATAAGCTAAAGCATACATCGATGGATCTCTCTCAACTCCAATAAGGCTATTTGTTTGTGCATAACGATATTTTTCATTTTTATTTGTCTCGCTTGTTTTTATATTTGAAATATTTTCTTTTATTTTTGCAAGGGAAGATATCAAAAAAGCGCCTGTACCACAGCAAATATCAATTACTTTTGTTTCCTCTGTCATTTTTTTATCTGAATAGAATTCTGCAATATCGCAAAATAATTCGGTAATATGCTTTGGCGTCAGCACAATACCCTTTTCTTTTGCATTACCTTTGGTAAAGCGAAGGAATGTTGTATAAAATTCACCCATTACATCGATGCCTGTATAATTCTCTAATACTTCTATTACATTTTCATAAAGAGAATAAATACAACGAGATAAAACAGTATCCCCGTCCATAAAATCTTTATTTTCACCTTTGGGGGCTCGCAACAATTCATCTTTCGCCAAAAGATTATTGTAAAATTTCTTTAGTGCTGTTCTTTTGCCTTTTGGTATATTGTCTATATCCCAAATACCTCTGATATAATCATCATCAAACTCATTGCCGTCTCCATATAGTGCAGCTTTTAGCAATTTTACAGAGTTTTTTCCAATTAGGTCTGATAACATTCTTTTAGATTTAGACGCTTTTTTTACATCAATAGCTGTTTTTGTATCTTTGTATAATTTTGATACGTGATTAGTCAGTCCCAAAATAATAGCTGAAACAAATCCAGCTTTTGAGTTGTCCTCAATTCCATTAGACCTCAAAAAATTTGCACAAGAAAGGGTGTATCTTCTTAATTCTCTCTTAACATCTGCTTCTGTGACAGAAAATCTGCCTAAAACAATCTCAATATCTTTTTCGTATTGATCAATTGACTGCATTTCATTTTTTAAGAAACCATCGGCTAATAATTTCACATCCATTACATCCCCATTTTTAGGCCAAACGAAAGATGTTAATCGGTTTTCCATACAAGTTTGACCTGAAACAGCAATTGCGATAACATCGTATTTATCTGACAAAAATGAAGCATACCATAATGCACCATCAATCGCATATTTTTTTGTATCATCCGGCGAACCAAATCCATTAATTTTATATTCGTCAAGATTAGAATAGCGGCTATGGTTATCAACCTTTGCCTTACACTCAATGACTACAATTACATTTGAATTATCTTTAACAACCATAAAATCAGGAGTTCCCTTATTCTCCATATCTTGCTTTTTACTTGCTTTTTCAAAAACAGCAGAAAGCCAATCATAATCAGTACCTTTGTAGCTATCTTCCTTAAACCAAGTAATACCGCCAACTTTAATATTTTGATTGGTTGGATATTCTATAATTTCTCGTAAAGCATCTACGGTTAGACCTTTTGTTGTTTCTTCACTAGCTTTTTGCATTTTTTGAATCTCCTTAAATTTTATAAACAATCAGTACAATAAAAAATAATAGGTAGCGGCATTTGATACAATGTTGCTACCTGTGATCCTTAGGATTCAAAAGAAAATTAGGAAATGTTTGTTTTTTCCATGTATTACGTTTTTTACCGCTTTCTCTATTTGATTGATTTGTTCCTTTGTAGGTTTCTGGTTTCTATCCAAAGTAACTGTCTGTATTATAATAAATGATCCTTTCTGTTATGGTGACAAGATATCATTTAACGTTCCGATCGTATTATAACTGTCTTCATTAAATTCCATTTTCCTTCGCTTTCTTTTGCTTTATTATACACTATTTTTACAGGAAATTAAATAGTTATTGATATGTTTGAAATTCACAAACAATTTTTGAGTTGTTTTAAGTTGAGAGATAGATATGCAGGAAGAAATATAGGAAAAGGTTTGAAAATAGGGTATACACGAATTAAAATAAGGGAACAAACCATTTCTGATTCATTCCCTTAATCTTAAAAATCCTTTAAAATCCTACGTTCTTCTTAGCCAAAATATCTCTTAAGAAGTCCTTCGAATGCCTTGCCGTGTCTAGCCTCATCCCTTGCCATCTCGTGTACGGTATCGTGGATTGCGTCAAGATTTGCAGCCTTCGCTCTCTTAGCCAGGTCGAACTTACCAGCTGTTGCGCCGTTCTCAGCGTCAACTCTCATCTCCAGGTTCTTCTTGGTACTGTCTGTAACAACTTCGCCAAGTAACTCTGCAAATTTAGCAGCATGCTCTGCTTCTTCGTAAGCAGCTTTCTCCCAGTATAATCCAATCTCCGGATAACCTTCTCTATGAGCAACTCTGGCCATAGCAAGGTACATACCAACTTCTGTACACTCTCCCTCAAAGTTTGCTCTTAAATCTGCAACGATATCTTCGCTAACACCCTTAGCTACGCCTACAACATGTTCTGCAGCCCATGTCTTCTCGCCAGCCTGCTCTTTGAACTTGTCCGCTCCAACTCCACACTGTGGACATTTCTCAGGTGCGGAATCTCCTTCATGAACATAGCCACATACTGTACAAACAAATTTTTTCATAGCAAATCTCTCCTTTTCATAATTGAATTATATTTTTAATATCAGTAATTATTACTAATATTAAACTAACATAGTTATTTAGAAATGTCAATCATTATTTTCAGAATTATCTGATTCATCCTCTGGCGTATGGGTTAATTGATCCTGACAAGATTTGCAGATTCCATAGAATAAGGTCATGTGTGAATCAATCGTTCCTTCGAAATGCTGGTTGGCAAATTCGTTGATAGACTGAATATGCTGTTCGTCAAGGATAAGATCGTAAACCTTGCCGCATGATCTGCATACGACATGATAGTGAGGGTCAACGCGGCCATCAAAGCGGTCTCCCCCGTTAGGAGTAGAAATCTTGATGGCTTCGCCCGTATCTGCAAGAAGATTCAGATTGCGGTATACTGTCCCCAGGCTGATGTTGGGAAATTCTTTTCTAATGTGCATATAGACGGTATCCGCAGTAGGGTGCTCTAAAGTGTGTCCTAAATATTCTTTGATTGCGGCACGCTGTCTGCTGTATTTTATATTTGCCATCTTTTGCTCCTTTCAATAATAATAATAGTTACTGAAATTAGTATAAATCAGAGTTTATCATTTGTCAACGATTTATTTAAAAATGTAACAATTCGTAATATTTATATTGTAAAAAAATGTATTAATTTCCAATAAAAGTACATAATATGACGTACAAATCATGAATAAATTGGGTTGACACAGGAAATAAAGATGATATAATAATAGCGTAACAAATGTAACAATTCTGTAATAATTACGAAAGATGAGAAAACATAAAGGAGGGAGTTTATGGATTCTATTCTGAAAAAAGGATTGTTCCTAGTTACTACAGCAGGAGCTATAACAGCATTTCCAGCTACGGCGTATGCTTCCGATACAGCAACTGATGACGTGATGCCGCAGATGGGAATTGAAGAGGTACTGAATAACTGCTACTCATCTGACAAGGAGATTGAAGTAGAAGAGTATCTGGTGCCGACAGAGAAGGGTGAGTATTTAGATATGGCATTTGCCGATGTCCAGACGTTCCTTTATATAAGAAGCGAACCGACAAGGGACAGTGAGTGGGTCGGCAAGTTGTATCCCGATTATGCCGCGAAGATACTTGGTCCTGTGGGAGAATGGACTAAGATTGAATCCGGCGAAGTGACCGGCTATGTATGTTCCGAATATATTATAGTAGGAAACAGTGCAGAGCAGAAGGCCCAGGAGATGGTACAGAACTCTGAGGCCGAAAACCTGACGGATGCATTTACTTATGCAGAATCAAAGGAAGAGGAAGAAGAAAGGATTGCAAGAGAAGCCGAAGAAGCTGCAATCAGGGCGCAGGAGGAAGCCGCGGCCAAAGGAGGAACAGGACAGGCTATTGTTGACTTTGCATGTCAGTTCATCGGAAATCCTTATGTGTGGGGAGGGACAAGCCTGACTAACGGGGCAGACTGTTCAGGATTCGTTCAGTCAGTGTTCGCACATTTTGGAATCAGTCTTCCGCGTACAACAAGAGATCTTGTCAGCGTAGGAACTCCGGTCAGCTATGACCAGGCAATTCCGGGCGACATTATTCTCTATAGCGGTCATGTAGGAATCTATATGGGAAACGGTCAGATTGTAAATGCAATCAACAGCGCGCAGGGAATCGGGATATTGCCAGCCACTTACACGAGTATTGTAACAGTAAGACGACTTATTTAAAATATACAGAATATTTTAGAAGAGAAAATGGTCCGGGAAACTATTCCCGGGCTTTTTATCTTGTCGAATCTTAAAAGGCAAAATATACAAATTGTTCAAAAATGTAAAAATATGTAAAAATCTGGAAATTTCTTTTTTCCAGGTTTTCCACATTCTAATGTCCAAAAAAGGTGGAAAAAACAGTGTTTTTAGGATTTTATCCACATTTTCCACAATGATTGTGGCGAATTTGGGGGATTACTCGAGGGTAAGAAAAGAACGGATGTTTTGTGAAGTTATAATAAAAATGAGATTTTGTCGAAAAAAAAGGAAAAATAGGTTGACATCTGAGAAGTCAAATATTAGGAAGAAATTTCATGAAAATGTTTACACAATGATAAAAAGCGATTATAATGGAAACACTGAAGAGAAAAGGAGGCGTTATGAATGGCACAGGTTTCTAAAGACATGACTTTTGGTCAGCTTCTTGAACAGTATTATGAGAAGTGTCCGAAGATCGTAGATGTCCTGATGGAAGCGGGAATGGGCTGTATCGGATGCCCGCATTCCCAGATGGAGTCCATCGAAGAAGGTGCAATGGGACATGGCATAGATCCGGATCTGTTAATTGAAAAACTCAATGCAACGATTCAGGCAGCAGGCTAGTTACTTTTAATGATTGAGAGTAATCTGCTGTAAGAAAAGATAGAAGGGACTGCCAGAATACAGATTAGTTATCTGTACTCTGGCAGTCCCTTCTGAATCGCAGAATAGATTATCGGTGACTGCTGCGCAGACAGATCAGACTGCTGCAAGCGTCTGGACTGCGTCTGAAACGACCATATCGCAATGCTCTTCCAGGAATGCCAGCGTAGCGCCTGACGATGCTTCCATAGAACCATATTCTGACAGCATATTGCAGATACGGTTAAAATCATTAATCGTATGATCTGACTGTGTCATAGCCAGGATGTAGACATCTTCTTCCGGATCTTTATATAATGTATTGGAACCGGAGTAAATGGAACTAAGCAGATGAACTGCTTTTAGAACACTGTTCATCGTAGGGAATGAGAACAGGCGCAGAACATTCTTAGGAGGTTCCACAGATGATTCTTCTTTTCCTTCTGGTACAACGGAATTACCGAGCTTCTCTTTCACCTTATCAAGTAATTCCAGTAATGTATCAGCCCCTTCTAATTTATTAAGGACTTCCTTCTTCGAAGAATCCCAATCGCTTCCCGGTGATGGAGCGAATTTGGAAAAGCGTGTATCAAGCTCTTCTGGGTCCTCGACCTTGGTAATTACCAACACGATGGAGTCGGCAGAAGCAGGGATTGCCTCAATCATCAGAGGCAGGTCTTCAGCTTCGAAACCAAACTCAAAGGCAGCTTGTTGCATCATATCGCGGAAAAGTGACTTAGCTTTCTCGGTTCCATAGGCCAGTTCGCTCAATTGAAGATGGCGGGCAGCAAGATCAGCACGAGTCAAAGTGCAGCGGATCTGATTGTCGTTCAATTTTTCAATCTTCATATTCATCACTTCCTTCTAATGTAGTATAGCATAGAATACCTTGAATGTTCAATAAAATAAGTATAAACTAAAAAAGTGCTTGCGTAAAGAGTTTTTATCCATTATAATATACAATATTAGAAGATAGTTTTCCCTGATAACTACGTTCTTAGAATAGAGGAGGGAGAATTTCTTAATTATTTAATATTATTTCATATACAAAGAATCTATGAATCTATCAGAGACAGATCAAAGAAGAATCGAAAACAGCCGTTTCAGGCAATTTTCACATGAACTATTAACATAACAGTAAAGTGCCGGGACTATCTTCTATGCATAAATATAATATTGAGCTGTGGCGTATAAGGGAATTGTATCACGGCATCTCCTTTTATCATTATATGCAATCTCAGCCGTAGTTATCATCCGGCATAAATAAGGAGGTCAGACGTGGGGGATGAGGTTGATTTACAGAAGATGTTCAAAGAATTGACAGGGTATGAGAAAAACCATGTGGATCTCAGAATTGATGGGATGCCTGCGAGTCCTATGCAGATTGTACAAGCGCATGTGGTTTGTGAGGATCCTGCCTATATGAGAGACTATGTACTGAATGAAAATGGCGATATCAAGGAACTGTGGTTTACCAGTATTGAGAGTAACTGATAACGAGAAATTTGCAAATACCCCGTAAAAAACTAGAAAATGTCGAAATAAGTAATGACGTGTGCCAAGGGTTTTGCTATAATAAGGTCGAGTAGGAGGTGCAGCATGGAGCAAAAAGGCAGAAGAGGCCGCACAACTTCGGACCGAAGAGGGAATACAGGCGTGATCAGGCCTAAAAATATAGATGGGACAAGAAGCCGTATTTCAGCAGAAGAGCAGGCAGGGAGACGAAATAGCGAGGGTCAGGAGACTGACAGGAGCCGAATCAGGGAATTCAGAAGGAATCCGTCTGGAAAGCAGAGGTTTGAAAGTCAGTCTGTCGGAAGGCAGAGGCCGGGTGAGGAGCTGGGCAAAAGGCAGAGGTTTGAAAGTCAGTCTGTCGGAAAGCAAAGATTTGAAAGCCAGTCTGTCGGAAGGCAGAGACCGGGCGAGCAGTCACAAGAAAGTCAGAAGCCGGAAGAACAGACGTCTGTAAGGCAGAGGCCGGAAGGACAAAGTATTCGACGGCAGCAGCCAGGAAGACCGGGGAACCGCAAGCCGACCATGAGGAAGCAGCAGTCCAGGAGAAGAAGAAAGAGGAATCTTGGGATTAAGATTGCCTTGCTTGTAATCCTGGCGGTGGCGGCAGTCGCAGCAATATTTTTGTGGAAGAAATACAGTCCTTCAAAGAAAGAATATGATTTGAATAAATATTATGGGATTGAGAACGAAGGACAAGTGGCGATTACTGTGGATAACCAGGTTGTGGAACCTCATGGAATGATTGCAGATGGTAAGGCTTATGTCCAGTATGATATTGTAAGAGATTATATTAACAGTCGGTTTTACTGGGATTCCAATGAGAATGTTCTCTTATATACCCTTCCGAAGGATATGGTCAATGTGGAAGTAGGAAGCAAGGACTATAATATATCCAAGGAGAAGAAGAGCGAGGACTACGTCATTCTGAAAACAGAGGGAAGCACAGCGTATATCGCATTAGATTTTGTACAGCAGTATACGAATATCGAGTATGAATTGTACAATGATCCGAACCGTTTGATGATCGTGACAAAATGGGGGAAGACGACTGTTGCGTCAGTGAAGAAGAATACCCAGGTACGTTATCAGGGCGGTGTAAAGAGTCCGATTCTGACTCAGATCAAGAAGAAGGATGAAGTTACCATATTAGAGAGCGAAGGAGACTGGAAGAAGGTCCGCACAAAAGACGGATTTATTGGTTACGTTAAGAGTAAGGCTCTCAGAAAAGAAGAGGAGAAGAAGATTTCCAGGGCTTTCGAAGAGCAGGAGTTCACCAACATCAAGAAAGATTACACCATTAATATGGCATGGCATAATGTAACGAATAACGAGGCGAACAGCGTTGTTCTGCAGAGGATTGCCGACAGTAAAGGGCTGACTACGATCGCCCCGACATGGTTCCATGTAGCAGATACGAACGGCGGCATGAATTCTATTGCATCGGAGGATTACGTGAATTATGCACACCAGGCCAATATAGAAGTGTGGGCGACAATCCGTGATTTTGACGGAGGAATTAACTCTTATGAGGAGTCTTATGAGATGCTTCGTTATACTTCCAGGAGAGAGAATCTGATTAACCAGTTAATGTCCGAGGCCCTGAGAGTCGGAATTGACGGTATTAACGTTGACTTTGAGAAGATATCCGAGGAGTGCGGGGAGCATTATATCCAGTTTATCCGGGAATTGTCTGTCAGGTGCAGACAGAATGGAATTATTTTGTCAATTGATAATTATGTGCCGAAAGGGTACAATATGCAGTACAATAGAAAAGAGCAAGGAATTGTCGCCGATTATGTGATTATTATGGGATATGACGAGCACTATGGCGGATCGCCGGTGGCAGGTCCTGTAGCTTCTTACAATTTTGTGAAGGAAGGAATTGAAGAGACTCTGAAGGAGGTTCCGGCAGAGAAAGTGATTAACGGGATTCCGTTCTTCTCCAGATTGTGGGAAGAGACTCCTAAGACGGCAGAAGAACTTGCAGGCCAGGCAGGTACAGAAGAAGCCGAGTATGAGATGAAGGTGGAAAGCCAGGCGTTTGGCATGGCTGCCGCCCGGTCGAAGGTTGATGAGGCAGGTGCAGAACTGACCTGGAATGATGAGCTTAAGCAGAATTATGCAACCTGGACCATTGAGAATACGACTTATGAGATCTGGCTTGAAGATGAGAAGTCTATTGAAGAGAAACTGAAGCTTATGAAGGAGTACAAGCTTGCGGGAGTATCTGCATGGGCGTTAGGACAGGAGAGTCCGGAGATCTGGAATCTCATTCAGAAGTATGTGAATTAAAGGTAGATATGACAGGATACCTCCTGTAGTTACGATCGTTTAAATCGTGCTGCAGGAGGTATTTTTATCTTATAGGAAAGACCTTGTCACGCTAATGCGTGAAAGTATCTTTCCTA
>CAJTVY010000060.1 GCA_910579925.1 uncultured Dorea sp. | reverse complement strand
TCCTATACTTATCAGACGGTAGTGATGGCATATCCTTTGATTGGCAATTACGGAAATGGCAGAAGATGATTTTGAAACGGATATTCCAAGTATCGGCGGACTGGCCTTGCAAATACCCGGCTGAAAGTAACACACTTAAATCTGCCGGACTGTACGATAGAAGGTGCAGCCTGTGAGGAAGACAAGGTGTTCAGCGTGCAGTATCATCCGGAAAGTGCGCCTGGGCCACAGGACAGCGTCTATCTGTTTAATCAGTTTATAAGAAAATCCTGCGGGACGTATGAAATGGTTGAGCCACACAATGAATACGTCAAGACTATCTGTGTCAGTTATTTTGTGATTGTGAAGTAAACAGGCGTTAAAACGAGGAAATGCTGATTCAGGTATTGAAGGTGGGGGACGAGCGATAGATATTTGTTATGGGCAAAGGTATGGTAACTTTGCAGCGATGACACCGTTTCTGATAATGATACTTCCGGAAATAGGCTGATCCGGTCTGAAAGGATCGCAATTCTTATGTAGAAACTGCTGTTAGCAGAATTTTTGTAAGCTATGGCGAAAGGAGCTGTTTCCCGACAGCCGCCTGCAGGAATTAAAAACCATTGAAAGTGAATAGGACAAACCCTGTGTGAAATATATTAGAATGCAGGAGGGATACATATGCGTTTGTCAAAGGAAGAATTACATAAAATGGAACAGGTGGACATAAGGGAGGCAGATAGGGATGAGTTAGTAGATATCAGTAAAATAGAAATAGACATGAAGAAATCTGTTCCGGCCAGAGTGGGGGAGTATGTACAAAAGGTTGGGAATCCATTCCTTATCAGAGTAGGGGAATATGTAGTGAAGATTGGATATTCTGATTGTGAGGAGACAGTGAATGACAGGATGAAGCAGTATATCAGAAAAATTGCTGAAATAAAGTATTAGCAAAAGTCTTTACAGGCGACAGGAGATATGATAATCTATAAGCAGGATTAAACAGCGGAATCCTGGCTTTGTTAAGTAGATAAAACCTCGTAGGACGGGGTTGACTAACTGAAAACATACTAGATGTGTGGATAAGATAATGAAGTTAGGAGCCGAATGGAATGAAAGAACATACTTATTTTGTTGCTGTCTATCTGCGCCTGTCGAGGGACGATGAAGATATTGACGGTAGCACGAAATCAGAGAGCAATAGCATAAGTTCCCAGAGAGAGTTGCTCCGTTCTTATGTAAGAGAACATGAGGACATGGAATTGTTTGACGTCTATGTGGACGATGGTTATTCAGGAGCCAATTTTGACCGGCCGGAGTTTAAACGGATGATGTCAGATATCGAAGTGGGAAATGTGAATTGCGTCATAGTAAAGGACTTGTCCAGATTGGGACGGGATTATATTGAAGCCGGGCGGTTGATACAAAAGACCTTCCCGGCTTTTCATGTGCGTTTTATAGCCGTGACGGATCAGTTTGACAGCCAGACAGCGGACTATAATACAAAATCGCTTGTACTCCCAGTAAAAAATTTCATTAATGATTCTTATTGCCGTGATATTTCACAAAAAGTAAAGAGCCACCAGAAGATCAAGCGGGAACAGGGAAAGTTTATCGGGGCGTTTGCTGTGTATGGCTACCGGAAATCTGACGGGAACAAGAACCAACTGTGCCCGGATGACTATGCGGCAGATATTGTACGAAAGATATTCTCCTGGAAGCTGGAAGGCATGAGCGCCCTGGCAATCGCACAGAGATTGAATGAGTTAGGGATACTTTCACCCTTGGAGTATAAAAAAGCGCATGGGGAAAAGTTTTATACCAGTTTCCAGACAAAACCCACCGCCAAATGGTCTGCAGTGGCGGTAAAAAGGATTCTGACCAATGAAATATACACCGGGGTAATGGTACAGGGAAAATATGAACAGATAAATTATAAGGTAAAGAAAACAGTTGTAAAGCCTAAGAAAGACTGGATACGGGTAGAAGGAACCCACGAAGCGATTATATTACATGAGGCTTATGAAATGGTACAGTCTTTGTTAGATGTTGATACAAGGGCAAACAGTGGTTCAAAGTGTGCCCACCTTTTTTCTGGATTGCTATTTTGTGGGGATTGTAAAGAGCCGATGATCCGGCGTGTGAACCGTTATAAGGGAATATCGAAAGTTTACTTTATCTGTCCGACTAGAAATAGAGGGCAGGGATGTACCAGGCATAGTATTTTAGATGAGGAATTAAAAGCGATAGTATTTCAGGCATTGCAGACATATGTAGCGGTCTTTTTAGACGTATGTAGCCAACTGGAACATATCCAGAAGATGGAGGTTCAGTTTGAGGAAGTAGAAAGGTTTGACAAGGAGATCGAAAGGTTACATAAAGAACAGGATAAATATCTGGAACTTCGTGCAGGATTATATGAAGATTTAAAAACAGGTCTGATTACAAAAGAAGATTTTAAGAGTTTTCGGGCAATTTATGAGAAACAGTATGAAGATGTCAAAGCTGCTCTTGGAAAACAGGAGGAAATGATAAAGCAGTTATTTCGCAATGGTATTGCTTCAGGAGTAAAGCTGAAAAAATTTGAAGAAGCGATGGAGCTTTCAGAACTTAACAGGGATACACTTTTGTGCTTTATAAGCCGGATAGAGGTATATGAGGAAAAGAAAGTTTATGTGGAGTTCCGAGGGAAAGAGGAATTTAGCAAGATGCTGGTGCTTAAGGAATATCTGGAGGCAAAAGCAAGGGAGGGCAGGGCATAATGGCGAGGACATCCAAAAGAGAGAAAAAAGGACTGTATGCAAAGCAGGCGAGGGCTGTCATGGGATCTGTTTGGAAAGTCGGCATCTATGCAAGGCTGTCTGTTGACAGTAATGACAGAAAAAATGAATCTATAGACACACAGATTGAGATTGCGAAGGAATATATTGGACTGATAGGGGATGCGGAACTGATTGAGTGCTATACGGATTTAGGAAAAACCGGCACGAATTTCAATCGTGAAGGCTTTGAGCGTATGATGGTGGATATACGCAGAAGGAGGATTAACTGTGTTGTAGTAAAGGATTTTTCTAGATTTGGGAGAAATTATATAGAGACAGGAAATTATATAGAGAAAATATTTCCTTTTATGAAAGTACGGTTTATTGCAGTTACGGATGGCTATGACAGCGAGCATATGACAGACGATAATCTTCAACTGTCCATGAACTTAAAAAATATTGTAAATGAGCTTTACGCAAAAGATATTGCACAGAAGGTTAGGACGGCAAAGAAAGTAAAGCAGGAGATGGGGAGCTATACTGGTGGTGTGCCGCCTTATGGATATAGTGTAGAGAAAATTGGCGACAGGAAGGTACTGTATCCTGATATGGGGGCAAAGGAGATTGTTGTGAGGATTTTTGAGATGTTTGCGGCGGGCCGTACCTATAAAGAGATTATAGAAGAGTTGTACAAAAGGAAGATACGGTGTCCTATGGCGTATCAGACAACAGGAGAAATATGTTACCCAGAAGATGAGGAATTACACCAGTGGTCATTGGGGACACTCAAGAAGATACTGACAAATCCTGTCTACATCGGTACGCTTTTTCAGTCGAGAAGAAGCGGAAAGGCGTGTCGGAGCCACAAGCGTCATGAAGTGGATGAAGAAAATGATATTTCGGTCGTAGAGCATACCCATGAACCGCTTGTTTCGGAGGAGTTGTTCTACAAGGTTTCCGAACGGTTTGAGAGACAAAGCAAGTGTTCAAATCGTAATGGCTTCTCGAAAAAAATCCCACAAAGTGAGGACGTTTTTAAGGATATGGTTTATTGCGGCAGATGCGGTCACCGTATGATCCGTAATATGTCCATAATAGCACTTTCCAGTGGAGAACGGGTGCGGAGATATTATTATGCCTGCCCAAATAGAAGAAAGATAGATAACAGTAAGTGCGAATGCCAGGGGATATCATTTCTGACGTTGGAAGCTCTTATAAAAGTAGCTTTGGAAAAAGAGTTCGCATTTTCTGAAATGTGTCCGAAAGATTATTGCAAAGAAAATATGCAGGAAGCAGAAAAAAGGAAAGGTACGATTCATAGAAAGATTTGCGAATCTGTGCAGAAACAGGACGAACTGGCATTGATGGGGAGCGAGCTGTATCTTCGTTATCGAAACGGGGAACTTTCTCGTGAGGCTTTTTTGGTAGAGAAAGTAAAAATAGGAGAAATGCTTACGGCATTAAAAGTGCAGATGGAGAAACTGGAAAGGCAGGAGAAAATAATTGATAAGGAAGCAGATAGTGTAAATCAGTCTATCAAAGAGATATTGAAATGGGAATCCAGTCATAAACTTGATCGGGAACTGGCAGAATGCCTGATAAAAAAAATTAACGTATATCCAAAACAGCAGGTGGAAATTGTATTTAACTACAGAAGAAATGAGCTGTTTTACGGGAGGGAAGCACATGAATGAATGCTGTAGGATTGCGATTTATATGCGTCTGTCAAAAGAAGACAGGGATATGAAGGACGAGAGCAACAGTATTATAAACCAAAGGATAATGCTGAAAGAATATATCAGAGAGAATTTTGAGTATTATGTATTGAAAGAGTTTGCAGATGATGGATTCTCCGGCACGAATTTTCAGCGTCCCGCAGTTACTGATATGCTGGATCAAGTGCGGGAAGGTAAGATTAATTGCGTGATTGTTAAAGATTTTTCGAGGTTTTCCAGAGACTATATTGAACTTGGTTCATATTTAGACCAGATCTTCCCATTTCTTGGAGTGAGGTTCATTTCACTGAACGACAATTACGACAGTAAAAAGCAAGGTAGTAATACGGTAGAAATTGGTTTTTCATTCAAAGGGCTGATGTACGATTTATATTCTAAAGATTTATCGGTGAAAGTAAAATCCTCTTTACGGGCCAGGAAAGAACAAGGACAGTACGCTTGTGGGAATACGCCGTTTGGATATGTAAAAGACCAAGAGGACAGACATATGCTCGTGGTTGCAGAAGATGAGGCGGAGGTTGTCAAGAGGATATTTGTCATGACATTAGATGGAAAAACTTCGGTAGAGATTGCAAGATTGTTTAACAGGGAGAAAATTCCAACACCGATAGAATTTAGAATCTTGAAGGGACAGACCAGCCGGAAACCTATTGGCAAATGTTTTCAATGGGATTATCCTATCATCTGTTCCATTCTTAGAAATCCGGTCTATGTAGGGGATATGGTGTATGACAAGTATGAGAAGGACGGTGTGGGTGGAAAAAACCATATAAAGCCCAGGAGTGAATGGAAAGTCTATAAGGAGCATCATGTAGCGATTGTTTCCAGAGATGATTTTGAAACGGTTCAGAAGAAGCGTAAACAGACGGGAAATATAAGAACGAAATATACAGGAGAGCGCCATCCGTTACAAGGAAAGGTTTATTGTGGGGGATGTGGGCGTGCAATGACATTAAGGAAGAACGGATTGAATCCATATTTTTATTGTAACCAGCGATATGCATATGCGGATACAGATGATTGTGTAGGAAATATGAACCTTATGTTTTTGGAGCAGTATATCCTTTACCAAATAGATTCCGAATTGATAAGGTGGGAGAAAGCAGAGAAGATGAAACAAAAGAAGGAGAAGGAAATTTTGGAGAAGTTGGATATACTGAAGAAGGAGATGAGAAAGCTGGACAGAAAAAAAGAAATATTGCATAGGAAACGATTGGAAGAGTACGAAAAGGCTGTTTTTGGAAGGGAATCTCATTTTCAGACGGAAGATACTGCCATGCAGGATGTGAATGGAAAGATTGCAGAGATTGAGAGCGAAATGGACAGGATGAAAGAATTAATCCCCAAGAGAAGAGAGGGAACCATCGACTTTTTCAACCAGGGAGGAAAAACAGAATTGAAATTTGCCGAGGCAATGATCCGAAAGATTACCGTGTATAACGAAGAACATATTGAAATTGAGTGGATGTCGGATATAGAAGAAAATGCATTCGTTTAACACTACAAAAAGTAAGTTGGTGGCAATTATATTACAGAGGGCAGAAAGAGAAGAAATGGACTCCTGTAAATACTTGTATTTTGGAGAAAAAAGTAAAAAAATTTGCCTGCAACTACTTGACAGGGAAGGGAATGGCCGGGCATCCGGATCTTAGGGGCCGGATTCGGGCATTCTATGACTGCGTCAACCATCGCAGCGGGATGTATGATGACAGCGGGCACGGTACTCATGTGGGGGGCATCCTTGCGGGGGACGGCCGTCTGTCCAAAGGAGAGTACAGCGGCATTGCTCCCGGGGCCTCCCTTGTGATCGTCAAGGTACTGGATGCCAGAGGAGAGGGAAGCGTTGAGCAGATCCTGGAAGGCATTCTGTGGATCCGGGATAATTATGAGCGTTATGGGATACGGATCGCTAATGTGTCTGTCGGAGCAAAGAAGGGACTGGAAGGGACGAAAGAGCAGGAACTGATCGAGGCTGTGGAAATGCTTTGGGATCTGGGAATTACGGTGGTGGTGTCGGCAGGAAACCGGGGACCCGAGACGGGCAGCATTGCAGTTCCCGGCAACAGCCGCAAGGTAATTACGGTAGGTTCACTGGACGAACCAGGGATGAAAAACGGCTGTTCCGGAGTCGGCCCGACTGACCACTGTATTGTGAAACCGGAAGTGGTAGCCCCTGGATATCATGTGGCTTCCTGTAACAGCCGGTATTTTAAAACGAAGATTCCATATGTGAGAAAGAGCGGTACATCCATGGCAACGCCTGTGGTATCCGGGGCCGCCGCTCTTTTTTTGTCGAAATATCCGGAGGCGCAGAACGTGGACGTTAAGCTCAAGTTTCGGAAAACCTGTGAAAACAAAGCGGAAGAGGCAGGTCTTGGCTGGGGCTGCCTTAGGATTAACGGCCTGCTGGAATGAAAAAACAGGTGTCAAGAAAAAATACTTGACACCTGTTTTTTTTTGTTGTATGATAGCACAGGTGATGAAAGTGAATAAGATTCTGGAACAGTCATTGCTGTTTGATTTTTATGGTGAATTGCTGACAGAACACCAGAAGGAGATTTATGAGCGGTTTGTAGCGGACGACCTGTCTCTTGGAGAGATCGCCCAGGAAGCGGGGATCAGCCGTCAGGGAGTTCACGATCTGATCAGACGGTGCAATCAGACCTTGAGAGGATATGAGGAGAAGCTGCATCTGATCGACCGGTTTCTGGCAGTAAAAGAAAAAGTAGAGAGAATCGACCGGCTTCTGGATGATTATCAGGAAGAGAATGCAGAAGAACTGATTCAGAGCATCCGGAGAATATCCGGTGAGATAATAGAGGAGTTATAGTATGGCATTTGACAGTCTGACAGAGAAACTTCAGAATATATTTAGGAATCTGAGGAGCAAGGGGCGTCTCACTGAGGATGATGTGAAAGAGGCTCTGAAGGAGATTAAACGGGCGCTGCTTGCGGCGGACGTGAATTTCAAGGTAGTGAAGGACTTTATCAAGAGCGTCCAGGAAAGGGCGGTCGGGCAGGATGTCATGAACGGGCTGAATCCCGGACAGATGGTCATCAAGATTGTGAATGAAGAACTGATAAAGCTGATGGGGTCAGAGACTACGGAGATTCAGCTTCAGCCGGGAAGCGCAATCACGGTTATTATGATGGCTGGCCTTCAGGGAGCCGGTAAGACTACGACTACTGCGAAGCTGGCTGGCAAGTATAAACGAAAGGGGAAGAAGCCTCTTCTCGTCGCCTGTGACGTGTACAGGCCGGCAGCCATTAAGCAGTTACAGGTAAATGGAGAGAAGCAGGGCGTGGAAGTGTTTTCCATGGGCGAGAACCACAAGCCGGCGAACATTGCAAAGGCAGCCCTGGAGCATGCCCAGAAGAATGGAAATAATATCGTGATTCTGGATACTGCGGGCCGACTTCACATTGATGAAGACATGATGGAAGAACTTCTGGATATCAAGAACGCAGTGACGGTACACCAGACGATCCTGGTTATTGATGCCATGACGGGACAGGATGCCGTGAATGTGGCCAAGGAATTTTACGAGAAAGCTGGAATTGACGGTGTCATCGTCACGAAGCTGGACGGTGATACCAGGGGCGGGGCGGCGTTGTCTGTCAAAGCCGTTACAGGTAAGCCGATTCTGTATGTGGGTATGGGAGAGAAGCTGTCTGACTTAGAACAGTTCTATCCCGACCGGATGGCTTCTCGTATTCTGGGAATGGGCGATGTGCTGACGTTGATCGAGAAGGCAGAGGCCGAGATTGATGAAGAGAAAGCAAAGCAGATGGCCCAGAAGATGAAGAAGAATCAGTTTGACTTCGATGATTATCTGGAAAGTATCAGCCAGATGAAGAACATGGGCGGGCTTGGCAGTATTATGAACATGATGCCAGGGCTTGGCGGCATGGGAGGCATGGGCAGGATGAAGGGGATTGACGACGAACAGACAGCCCAGGCGGAAAAGAACATGGCAAGGATGGAAGCGATGATCTATTCCATGACGCCGGAGGAGAGAAGAAATCCTGATCTTCTGAATCCTTCAAGGAAACATCGGATCGCCAGAGGAGCAGGCGTTGACATCAGCGAAGTCAACCGGATGGTGAAGCAGTTCAGTGAGATGAAGAAGCTCATGAAGATGATGGGCAAAGGCGCCAGAAAGGGCAGATTCCATATGCCTTTCTAATCAGGACATAGGGTCTGTGAAACAGGGTATCACCGCACATTGTGCGTCAGATAGATACAGTATTTTATTATATGGAGGTAGAATTAAAATGGCAGTAAAAATCAGATTAAGAAGAATGGGACAGAAAAAGGCTCCTTTTTATAGAATTATCGTAGCTGATTCAAGATCCCCAAGAGATGGAAAGTTTATTGATGAGATTGGCACTTATGATCCGAACTGTGATCCAAGCGCAATCAAGGTTGATGAGGAAGCAGCTAAGAAATGGCTGAATAACGGCGCACAGCCGACAGAAGTTGTAAGCAAGATCTTTAAGATAGCAGGAATTGAGAAATAAACCTTTAGGGTGAAATCCAGGTTATTGAGGTGCTTGATTATGAAAGAGTTGGTTGAAGTCATTACGAAGGCTTTGGTTGATGACCCGGACAGCGTGGTTGTGAACGAGAGAGAAGAGAAGAAGACAACGGTTCTGGAAGTACATGTTGCCGATTCCGATATGGGAAAGGTGATCGGAAAGCAGGGCCGCATCGCTAAAGCGATTCGCTCGGTTGTGAAAGCAGCCGCCGCAAAAGAGGATAAGAAGGTTATCGTTGATATTTTAGACTAAATAGTGGATACCCATTCATCCGGGGACAGACGCAGGATATTGCGATCTGTCCTTATTCATACCCGTCTGCCGACACGTTCAGGAATGATGGAGCCGGCAAAAGGGTAAGTTAAGGGGGAGACTTATTTATTATGGAAGATTTATTTCAGGTCGGGGTGATTACCCAGACACATGGAATCCGAGGAGAAGTGAAGGTGTTTCCCACAACCGATGATGCTGCGCGGTTTGAGGATCTGAAACAGGTTCTGCTTGATACCGGGAAAGGAACGCTGACTTTAGAGATTGAAAACGTCAGGTATTTCAAGCAGTTTGTAATACTGAAATTCAAGGGCTATGATAACATTAATGATATAGAACGATATAAACGCTGTCCGCTTCTGGTGGAACGAAGCGCTGCCGTTCCACTTGAAGAGGATGAATATTATATTGCGGATATGATCGGGATGCAGGTGGTTACAGATCAGGGAGAGGATTTTGGCGTTCTTAAGGACGTGATGGAGACCGGGGCAAATGATGTATATGTGATCGCACATAAAACGGCGGGCGAGGTTCTTGTCCCGGCAATCAAAGACTGTATCTTAGAGGTAGATATCCCTGGCAGAAAGATGAAGATTCATGTAATGGACGGGCTGATCTGACGGTAAGGCCGGATTTCAGGGTGGAAGAGCAAAACAGATAGGAGCAGGAAAGATGCATTTTTATATTATGACGTTATTCCCGGAAATGGTGAGGCAGGGACTGGACACCAGTATCATCGGAAGAGCAATGGCAAAAGGTATTCTGTCTGTTGAAGCAGTCAATATAAGAGATTATGCATTTAATAAGCATAACAGTGTAGACGACTATCCTTATGGAGGGGGAGCCGGGATGTTAATGCAGGCAGAACCGGTATACCAGGCTTACCAGGCTGTGGAGAACATGATCGTAACCCGCCGCACAACCGTGAGCAAGGAGTATCCTTCTGAAGATCAGGAGAATATCCTGGACAATGAGGAGAAGACGGGGAAGCCGCGGGTGATCTTCCTTTCCCCACAGGGAAAGACCTTCAGCCAGGGAATGGCGGAGGAACTGGCAAAAGAAGAGGATCTGGTATTCCTCTGCGGCCATTATGAAGGAATCGACGAACGTGTGTTAGAGGAGATTGTGACGGACTATGTGTCGATCGGGGATTACATTCTCACCGGCGGGGAACTGCCTGCCATGATTATGGTAGACGCGATTTCCAGGCTTGTGCCAGGCGTCCTTCATAATGACGTGTCCGCAGAGTTTGAGAGTTTCCAGGATAATCTTCTTGAGTACCCGCAGTATTCCAGACCGGAGGTCTGGCATGACAGGCGTGTCCCGGAGATCCTGCTTTCTGGTCATCATGCTAATATTGAAAAATGGCGCAGGGAACAGTCTGTTCTCCGAACGGCAAAACTTAGGCCGGATCTGCTTGAAAAAGCCCGGTTGACGGAAATCGAAAGAAAACTCTTGTCAAGAGACGACGAATGTGGTAAAATGTAACACGTTGTGAAGAAGAGAGATGGTCCTCTGGTACGAATGTATTAAGAACATCCAGAATATAAGGAGGTCACACAATGAACGATATTATTAAGAAGATTGAAGAAGAGCAGCTGAAAGAGAATGCGCCTGAATTCCATGTGGGAGATACCGTTAAGGTATACGGCAAGATCAAAGAAGGAAACCGTGAGAGAATCCAGGTGTTTGAGGGAACAGTCCTTAAGAGACAGGGCGGCGGATCAAGAGCCACATTTACCGTAAGAAAGAATTCTAACGGTGTCGGGGTTGAGAAGACATGGCCGCTTCACTCACCGAACGTTGAAAAGGTAGAAGTTGTCAGAAGAGGTAAAGTAAGAAGAGCGAAACTGTTCTACTTAAGAGACCGTGTCGGCAAGAGGGCGAAGGTAAAAGAGTTAGTAAAATAAGAGACGGGTTAAAAAGGACAAGTACATAGCGTATATTGTCCTTTTTCTGATATAAGGGGAGTACATGGGACGCAGACGGAAGAGACGTTTTTTTAAAAGAATCAGAAGACGGAAAGTCGGATTCCACATTGACCTTAAGAAGCTGGCGGCCATCGGAATGTGGGTTTTTAAAATTGGCGTGGTATGCCTTCTGGCATTTGTGAGTGTCTGGTATTTCGGACAGCAGGTGAGTACCGTAGGAGATTCCATGAAGCCGATTCTTGGTAATGGGGATGTGGTCCTGGTGAACCGGATCATTTATAATGCAACCACTCCAAAGCGGGGGGACATTATCATCTTTAAGCCGAAAGGGAATGAGAATGTCCATTATTACACGAAGCGGATTATCGGCCTGCCGGGAGAGACGGTAGAGATTATGGAGAACCGGGTCTATATTGACGGGGAGAGGCTAGAGGAAGAATATGAAACCACAGACATAGACGAAGTGGGAATCGTGACAGAAAAGGTAAAACTTGCGGGAGACGAGTATTTTGTTCTGGGAGATAATCGCGCCAGCAGTGAGGACAGCCGAAATGCGGATGTAGGAAATGTAAAGCGGGAGTATATCTATGGCAAGGCCTGGTTTGTCATTTCTTTTGGGGATCATTTTGGATGGATTAAACATAAGGAGTAGAAAAATATGCATTTTCAATGGTATCCGGGTCATATGACGAAGGCAAAGCGGATGATGCAGGAGAATATGAAGCTGGTTGACCTGGTGATTGAGCTTGTGGACGCAAGGATTCCATTAAGCAGCCGGAATCCGGATATTGACGACCTTGGGAAAAATAAGGCAAGGCTGATCCTGCTTAATAAGGCGGATCTGGCAGAAGAACGGTGGAATGACGCCTGGGAAGAGTATTTCAAGGGCAGGGGCTTTCTTGTGGCTAAGGTGAATTCCAGGAAGAACAGCGGAATGAAGCCGGTTCACGGGGTGATTCAAGAGGCCTGTAAGGAGAAGATTGAGAGAGACAGGAAGAGAGGGATTCGAAACCGTCCTGTACGGGCGATGGTGGTAGGAATTCCCAATGTGGGTAAGTCTACATTTATCAATTCCCTGGCTGGCAAGGCTTGTGCAAAGACTGGGAATAAGCCGGGAGTCACCAAGGGGAAGCAGTGGATCCGTCTGAATAAGCAGGTGGAACTTCTGGATACCCCGGGGATCCTGTGGCCGAAGTTTGAAGACCAGCAGGTGGGACTTCGGATGGCTTTTATCGGATCTATAAAGGATGAGATTCTGAATACAGAAGAACTGGCGGCAGAACTGATCCGGTCGCTTGACCTATATTATCCGGGCATACTTGAAGAGAAATATCGGATAGATACAGATGAGGCTGTCAATACAGATCATATGGACGGAGCAGATGATGTCGGCGCAGACAGACAGGCGGCTGCGGATCCATACCGGATGCTTGAGAGGATTGCAGAAAGCAGGCATTGTCTTCTGAGGGGGAATGAACTGGATACAGAAAAAGCGGCAATCCTTCTGCTGGATGATTTTCGTAATGGAAGGATCGGGCGGCTGACTCTGGAATATCCACGGGAAATATGATGGAAGTATGAAGAAGGAGATAAAGTAATGGCAAGGCAAGAAGAAGAGAGGAGCATTCTCAGGGAACTGGCAGGATGGATCGTATATATACTTATTATCATCGGACTGACATACCTGATTATCACTTTTGTGGGACAGAGGACACGGGTCAGCGGTTCCTCGATGGAGACGACCTTAAGTGACGGGGACAATCTGATCGTGGATAAGCTGTCATATCGTTTCCGGGAGCCGAAGCGTTTTGACATCATCGTATTTCCCTATCAGCATGAGGAGAATACTTTTTATATCAAGCGGATCATCGGCCTGCCGGGTGAGACGGTCCAGGTGGCGGACGGGTATGTCTACGTGGACGGAGAACAGCTCACAAGCGACGTTTACGGAGCCGAGGTGATGGATTCGCCCGGGATTGCGGCGGAGCCGATTGAACTGGGAGAGGATGAATATTTCGTTCTTGGAGATAACCGGAACCATAGTTCTGACAGCCGCGACCCCAGTGTGGGAGTTCTGAAACGGGAGAATCTGATCGGAAAGGCCTGGGTTCGGATCTATCCTTTTGATAAGATGGGAGTGATCCGGCATGAATAAGCGGGAGGAAGAAAAGCGCAGGAAACAGGAGGAGAAACTTGCGAAAGAGAGGGCAAGGCTTGATACTATGCGTACTTATGAGAGAGAGTATGGAGGGTATGGAGCTATCTGTGGAATTGACGAGGTGGGCAGGGGGCCGCTTGCAGGGCCGGTTGTGGCTGGCGCGGTGATTCTGCCAGAGGAGTGCGAGATTCTCTGGGTGAATGATTCGAAGCAGCTTTCCCCAAAGAAGAGGGAGGCCTTGTACGATGAGATTATGGAGAAGGCGATCGCAACGGGAATCGGCATGGTAAGCCCGGCCAGGATTGATGAGGTCAATATTCTCAAGGCAACCTATGAAGCGATGGGTATGGCGATTGAGAACCTGGGAATACGTCCCGACGTACTGCTCAATGATGCCGTCACCATCCCGGAGGTGGATATTTTTCAGGTTCCTATTATTAAAGGAGATGAAAAGAGCGTGTCCATTGCAGCCGCAAGTATTATTGCCAAAGTGACAAGGGACCGTCTGATGGAGGAATATGACAGGGTGATTCCCGGTTATGATTTTGCCAGCAACAAAGGATACGGCACGAAAGCCCATATTGCGGGACTGAAAAAGCAAGGGCCGTCGCCCATACACAGGATGACCTTTATCGGGAAATATGTGTGAAATACTTTGAAGGCAGGTGAGGTCTGTGACGGAAAATAGGAGAAAAACAGGCGCCAGATATGAGCGTATGGCGGGAGCGTATCTGACGGAAAAGGGCTATGAGATTCTGGAATATAATTTCCGCTGCCGGATGGGCGAGATAGACATTGTTGCAAGGGATGGGGAATATCTTGTTTTCTGTGAAGTGAAATACAGGTCGGATGACAGAAGAGGCCATCCGGCGGAGGCTGTGGATTGGAAGAAGCAGAAGATCATCTCGAAGTGTGCTCTTTTCTATATCGCAAGTCATGGGCTTTCCGACCTGTCCTGCCGTTTTGATGTGATTAGTTTTCAAGGGGATGCGGCGACACTTTATAAGAATGCATTTGACTATGCGGGCGGATAAAAGGGGATGATAAGATGAATCTTGGGTTAAAATATAAGAATGAAGAGCATATATTTGATGAGAGAGAGGTAAACAATGTACCGTACCTTTCTTTTCCGCTTCTTGAGCAGACGAAAGTGGTGAAGCATGGTTTTTCTACCAGGCTTGGCGGCGTCAGCAAGGGACACTGTGCAACGATGAATATCAGTACCACCAGAGGGGACGACCCGGAAGCGATCAGGGAAAACCAGCGCAGGATTGCAGCTGCAATCGGGGTGGATCCTTCGGATTTTACTTATACCAACCAGACTCATACTACGAATGTGGCAGTGGTGGAGGAGAAAGACCGGGGCGGTAAGTTTCTTGATACAGACGGAATGGTGACGGACGTGCCTGGAATCTGTCTGGTAACTTTCTATGCGGACTGTGTTCCGTTGTTTTTCGTGGATCCTGTTCATTGCGCTATTGGCCTTAGCCATTCCGGATGGCGGGGGACTGTGGGAAGGATGGGGAAAGTGACTCTGGAACTTATGGAACAGAAGTATGGGACAGATCCGACACAGGTAGTTGCGGCCATTGGTCCTTCTATCTGCCAGGACTGCTATGAGGTCAGTGCGGATGTGATCGGGAAATTCAAGGAAGTATTCGATGAAGCCTTGTGGCCGAAGCTTTTTTATGAGAAGGATGACGGTAAATTCCAGTTAGACCTCTGGCGGGCAAATGAGGCCGTGCTGACAGAAGCGGGAGTACGAAAGGGGAATATTGCGGTTACGAATGTTTGCACACACTGCAATCCAGAGATTTTGTTTTCTCATCGGAGCACGGGAATGGCAAGAGGGAATCTGAGTGCGTTTCTTGCACTGAGTCCAGAAGCGTTTAGAAAGTAGGAGTGATAGCGATGTTGATACTGACAACGGCAAATGATGCCTCAACAACCGCAGGCGAGGTGGCTGCGTCAACCGCCGAGGAAGTGGCGGAAGTCACGCAGGATACAGTAGAAGAAGTGAGCCGGTTTGCGCAGTATATTCAGGATAGTATACCGAAGCTGGCGGCATTTGGGGTGAAGGTTTTCATTGCGCTGGCAATATTTTTTGTTGGAAGGATTGTTATCAGATGGATTCAGAAACTGGTGCGGCGTTCTCTGGAGCGTTCGGGTGCGGATAAAGGCGTACAGCAGTTTGTAGATTCCTTTTTAAAATTCGGTCTGTATTTTCTTCTTATTTTCAGTATAGCAGCAAAGTTCGGCGTGGATACCGCCTCTGTGGCAGCTCTGATTGCCTCTGGCGGCGTTGCGATCGGCCTTGCCCTGCAGGGGAGTCTGTCGAATTTTGCGGGAGGTGTGCTGATTCTGATTCTCAAGCCTTTTGAGGTGGGGGATTATATTATCGAGGATACCAATAAGAACGAAGGTACTGTGAAGGAGATACAGATTTTCTATACGAAACTTAGTACCATTGACAACAAGACGATCGTAATACCAAACGGAATGCTGACGAACAGCAGTCTGACCAATGTAACGGCAAAGGATGAAAGACGGCTGGACCTTAGGGTGTCTATTTCCTATCAGGCGGATCTTCGCAGAGCCAAGGCATTGGTGGAGGAACTTCTGACCAGGGATGAATGTGTGATGAAGGACGAAGAGATTAATGTGTTTGTGGATGAGCTGGCTGACAGCGCCGTCATCCTTGGAGCAAGAGCATGGGTAAAGAGTGAGGATTTCTGGCCCACCAGATGGCGTCTTCTGGAAAGGATCAAGCTTACGCTGGACGAGCAGGGAATTGAGATTCCTTATCCGCAGCTGACGGTGCATATGGAAGGCGGCCGTTGACGGATTGGATCAGACGTTGCTCTTACTGAACCGGACAGAAGACACGAATTCTAAAGTATGAACAATATTGAGTTTAATATGTAAACCCGGCAGTTAGAAAACTGCCGGTAAGGGAAATTTTAAAACTGTAATTCCCTTTATTTCAGCAGATGTAACAGAGCCGATAAACTGTGATTTTATTTTGAACCGCTCCCTGTCAAGTAGACAGTTAAAAAAATAAAAATTTTTACCTGCCA
>CAJTVY010000059.1 GCA_910579925.1 uncultured Dorea sp. | reverse complement strand
TGATTCCAGCGTGAGAGGCTAGCGTCTTAACCGCTTGACCATGGAGCCATATTTATTGTCTTTCTGTTTCGTACTTGCTTATTATAGCAAAGGTTCGACAAAAAAGCAAGCACTTTTTTAATTTTTTTCCGGACATATGTTACTATTCACAGTCGGATAAAAACTGGCAGTCAGATTCGTCAAGCGCAGCTTGTAAGAATCTGACTGCCAGTTTTTATCCGACTGGAATCAGTCACTTCACACAAATAAGCAAAAAACAGAGAGGCGCAGCCTCGACAGACGGCTTTGCCGGCTGTTTTTGCGCATGTGTGTGAAGTGACTGTGAATAGTAACGGGCATATTAATTATCAGGCTATCGCAGAAAAAATACCCTTCTTTCCCGATAGCCTTTTTCGTTTACTCAGCGATTCCCTGCGGCTGCATTACGCCTCCCCTTTCTTCTCACTCCTTACTCTGCCGCCACCTGGACGCAATGATCTACCAGCCATTCTTTCACCATAACATTCAGAACCATCTCCTTCAGTTCCTTTTCATCCACAGCTGATTTCCAGGTCTCCACGTCGTAGCCGGACTGCTTCGCTATCTCCTCAAGCTTTTCTTCATACACCTTATCCGTCATCTTAATCTTTTCTTTATCCGCAATGGCTTCCGTCACCATCACTTGCTTCACACTGTCCCTGGAAGCATCTTCGATCTGCTTCTCCAGTTCCTCCGCAGAGCAGCCCATCTGCGCCTGGACAAACTCTTCGTAGTCCATTTCATAATCCTTTGCCTGCGTCTTATACTGCTCAACCAGAGGATCCTTAATCTTCTTCACTTCGTCCTCGGGATATTCCTTCACTTCCGTGTTCTCCAAAACCTTCTCCCAGGCCGCCTGGGCGATTCTGTCCTCATAGATCATCTCATTGTCTTTTGCGATCTGTTTCCTGACTTCTTCTTCATATTCCTTTACATTCTTCGACTTCTTGGAAACACTTTTCACAAAATCATCGTCCAGTTCCGGAACCACCTCTTTAGAAATGCTCTTGACGGAAATCGTAAATACCACGTCTTTACCGGCATAATCCGCATTCTTGTAATTCTCCGGGAACACTCCCTGCCAGTCATACGTCTCTCCGGCATTATGACCGATCACACTGTCCTCGAACCCTTCAATAAACTGCCCGGATCCGATTACTAACGGATAGTCCTCTGAAGATCCACCCTCAAACTCCAGGCCGTCAATCCTTCCTGTAAAATCAATCGTTGCCGTATCTCCAGCCTCCACCGGACGATCCGTCACTTCTTCCTTCGTCGCCTCTTTCTGACGGGCCGACTGGATGTAATACTCTACATCCTCGTCAGTAACCTCTCCCGGCTTCTCAACCTCTTCTATCTCAACCCCTTTATACACAGAGATCTTTAATTCATCCGTCTCCAGACCCTTGCTGCCGGAACATCCTGAAAGCAGCATGGAAGCTGTTACTGCTCCCACAAGCAACATGATACTTCTCTTCTTCATATTCCACCTCAATTATCATAATTTCGCCTCCCCTGCCAGGGACACTTTTATGTTATAACACATTTAAAGCCAATTTCAAAGTATTTTCACATTTATTTCACGAATTAATTTTTTATAAAACCGGGGACAAAAGCCTGCAGAACTGCTCCTTGATCCGAATAACAAAATCCCGCTGCTCATATCTCTTACGCGTCACCAGCGTACTTTTTGCAATATCATTTTCAAATGCATCCATCAGTCTCTCAGTGGTTCTCGCACTGTAGATCACCGCATTCACCTCAAAATTCAGGCTGAAACTGCGGATATCCATATTCGCCGTCCCCATACAGGTAACAAGCCCGTCCACGCACATGCATTTCGCATGAAGAAATCCGTTATCATAGGTATAGCACCTTGCCCCCGCCTCGATCATTTCTCCAAGATACGAATATGTGGCCCAGTAGACGAAGGGATGATCCGGCTTGCAGGGAATCATGATACGCACGTCAATCCCGGACTTGGCCGCGATCTCAAGCGCATCCCGGATATCGTCATCCGGGATAAAATAAGGCGTCTGAATATAGATGTTCTTCCTCGCCATATGGATCAGCCGCAGATAATTATTTCGGATCTCCTGGCTTCTGGAATCCGGACCGCTGGAAATAATCTGCACGGGATCTCTGCCGTTCCTCACATAGGTAGGTATCTCGAAAAGCCGGTCCTCGAGAAACAGGTTCTCCCTGGCGGCATAATTCCAGTCCAGCACAAACCGCACCGCAAGAGACGTCACCGCCGATCCCTCGATACACACATGGGTATCCCGCCAGTAACCGAATTTCCTATCTTTCCCAATATATTCCCGTCCCACGTTAAAACCGCCTACAAAGCCGATCCTGCCGTCTATGACCACAATCTTTCTGTGATTGCGGTAATTAACCCGAAGCTGAAGCTTCCCAAGCAGCGCCGGAAAGAACTCCGCCGTTTTGATTCCTGCTTTCTGAAGACGCGCCCAGTCAGAATGATGCATTCCCCTACAGCCCATACTGTCGAACAAGACACGTACCTCTACTCCCTGTCTGGCCTTGCGCACCAGAACCTCCTCGATCTCCTTCCAGAGTTCGTCATTCTTAATAATATAATACTGCACATGGATGTAATTCCTTGCATGATCCATTTCCGAAAGGAGCGTCCTGAACTTTTCCCGCCCATCTGTGAAGATACGGATATCGTTGTTGTCTGTTAATACCGCCTCAGCTTCATTCAGATTGTAGAGAATCAGTCTCTTGAATCGGTCCAGTTCCGGATCCCTAAGCCTTAACTTCTTCCGGTAAATGGATTCCTCCTGCCTGCGCACAGCATACTTGATCTCCCCCTCAATCTCCTTCATCTTAAACATCCGCTCCCTGCGGAAATTCTGCCCAAGAATGAGGTAGAGCACAAACCCCAGTACCGGAATAAAATACAAAAGCAAAAGCCACGCCCATACCGTAGTGGGATTCCTGCGCTGAAAAAATATAATCAATAGCGAAAAAACGATATTGATGATATAGAGATGATCCATCATCCATTTATATACGTTAATGATTCCATCTCCCACTAATTCATACATCCACTGCCTCCCTTACAATCTTTTATCTGTACCATTCCTTTCCAGATACTTTCCAAAAAAGAGGACTCGTCCCGGCTATGCCCTAAGATTTCCCAGAACAGACTGTATATTCATCGACATCTGACTAATCTTCCGGTAATTGGCAAACTGCGCCTGCTGTTTGCCCCGTACAACGGTCGCCTCCACATGATTTTTTGCCTCCGCCGCAATCCTCTCTCCGATATTCTCCGGTTCCGGCTCCTTCTTGGCGAACATGGCTTCTATCTGCGAAATCAGTGTATCCAGTTCTTTCAGAAGATCCTTGACCACGTCCGCCGTCTTCCAGAACTCTTCCGCCGCCATAAGCTCTCCCGCTCTTCTCAGTTCTCCTTCTTCCTGCGCAGTCTCTTCATTCCCGGCTGCGGCCTCCTCCTTTGCCGCAAGCTGTCTGGAAACATCCTCTACAAGCTGGTCAAAGCTTTCCCTAAGACGCCCAAGTTCTTCCTCCTTCGTCATCTTGCGGTAACGCACCACATTACCGTCGATCACAAATTCTACGCCGTTAAAATCCTCTCCAGCGCTGGTATCCAGCGTCCAGACTTCCCTCGTACCGTTATCATATCCGTCCAAAATATTCTTATACATGGAACCATAAGCTTTTGCAAGACTGTCGGCGTAATCCCTCACACTCTTTTCTTCCTTACCAGCCAGCGCGTCCAGATACCGCTTCTCCATCTCGCCATAGAACTTACTGCTCACACCGTTCTCGCCGTTAAAGTCAAGCCTCTTTAAGATATACTCTCTGCATACCCCGTCCATCAGCGACAGACCGTCGCCTGTTATCTTCACAATCCCGCTATCCTCTGGAAACTGCGGACCGGCTGCTTCTGCCGACAGATCTGCAAGACGGTCTCTTATGTAACCCATACCCTCGGGTGAAATACTGACCCGGTCCGGGGACGCAGCCCTCTGCTCTTCCAGAAACTGATCCGCAAATTCCACAATCTTCGTACCGTTCTGAAACACCTCAACCTGCGAATTATTCCGAATGTTCAGCCGATCCAGTATAAATGTATAATCACCATATATCTTCATAAGCGCCCCTTCACTTTCTCTCCTAAAATTTCCCTTATCTAATACTATCGGCTGCATTTTTATGAAAGATAAGATATCTTCCTCTATTTCCCTGTCAAATCTCTTGCACATGCTGTCAAAGAATGGTACAATGTGTGTCATGGAATAAAGAGTTTAGGAGGTTTACCCGTGAGTACATTTACCATTGTATCGCTTGTCATTCTGGTTATTCTGATCATTGCATGTATTGTGTTATATTTTCTGGGTAAAAAAGCTGAGAAGAAGCAGGCCGAGCAGCAGGCGCAGTTAGATGCCGCCTCGCAGACCATATCCATGCTGATTATCGACAAAGGACGGCTTCGTCTGAAGGAAGCAGGACTGCCCGCCATTGTCGTAGAGAATACGCCCAAGTATCTCCGCCGTTCCAAGGTCCCTGTGGTAAAGGCAAAGGTCGGCCCTAGGATTATGACTCTGATGTGCGATGCGGAAATTTATCCGCTGATCCCTGTCAAGAAAGAGGTGAAGGCCACCGTCAGCGGGATTTATATCACAGGGGTGAGAGGACTTAGAGGGCCTCTTGATACGCCGCAGAAGAAGAAGGGGTTCTTCGCAAGAATGAAGGACAAAGCCTCTAAGGCGCAGAAATAACAGAAGACAAAAGCATTGGATCATCAATGGTCCAATGCTTTTATATTCATCTCTATATTACAGTCCGCAACCGTCTCGCTGTTCACATCCAACGCATAGTTCACATGAACATGAATCTTCTCTTCCGTCACATCCACCTGCATGTCCTTCGTATGCGTCCCCACAAGCAGATCACCGTAAGGCGTCTCATACTGGGTAATATTGATCTTATCTTTCTCAAAAATCATATGGGTATTAGACAGACCGCTCTTCATGATCTCAAGCTTGTCGTTTGCAATCCGCACCTTGTTCTTAATCATCCCCGGCATCCCTTCTACAACTTCATCGTAGATGACATAATGCTTATTATTCTTATAGTAATAGGTTGCAGGAGTGATCACCCTGATCGGTTCATTCTCGTCAGCCCCCACCGCATCAACCGTTTCGTAATGCAGTCCGGATATACTTAATAAAACGTCTTTTGTCATAATCTCACCTAATATTCTTCTATATTGACCAGCTTCGCCGCCCCCGCATCATACGATAAGATAGTATTGGCAAAATGCGAAAACTTTTCCGCAGCATCGCTTACATAGAACTGGCAGGATGCCGCTTCATGAGACCGATTCTCATTCCCGCCTTCACACAGAACCTTCTTAAGATCCATCGCCGTCTCATATGCCGGGTTCACAATATGTACCTTCTCCCCGAAAAACGCCATGATCCTGGATCTTAGCAGCGGGTAGTGCGTACATCCCAGGATCAGGGTGTCAATCTTCGTCTGTCTCATGTCTGACAGATAGATGTCGATCACCTCTTCCGTAATCCTGTGCTTCGCAAAGCCCTCCTCCACCAGCGGCACGAACAGCGGGCAGGGCTTCCCGATCACCACCGCTTGGGGGTTCATCTTACGGATTACCTTGGTATAAGTCTCACTCCTGATCGTAGCTTCCGTACCCGCAACACCAATCACACCGTTCCTGGTAGCCTGTACTGCCGCCCTCGCTCCCGGTACGATCACACCGATTACCGGAATGTCCGTCTCCTCCTTCACCGTCTCAAGCGCCAGCGCACTCGCCGTATTACATGCAATCACGATAGCTTTCACTTCCTTCGTTTCAAGGAAGTGAATAATCTGCCTGGAAAAACGGATGATGTTGTCTCTGGACTTACTTCCATACGGCACCCTCGCCGTGTCGCCGAAATATACGATATTCTCGTGGGGAAGCTGACGCATGATCTCTCTTGCAACCGTCAGACCGCCCACACCGGAATCAAAGACTCCGATCGGAGCCGTATTACTCGAATTATTCTTCACCCTGGGAATCTCCTTTATACCTTAATCCATTCGTATTATTCATTGTACAGCCTAAATCACAGAATTTCAAGTTTAAAATGCCGCTCTTATTGACAACGCCAGAAAACTCAACTAATATGGTAGAGATAACCTGTATATTGACAAGCAATTTTGAATTTATTTATATGTCAAGACGTCAACAATTTTAGGAGGAAATCATGCCAAAAAGAACAGACATTCACAAGATACTGATTATTGGTTCCGGCCCGATCATCATCGGCCAGGCCTGTGAGTTCGATTATTCCGGGACTCAGGCCTGCAAAGCCCTGCGGGGTCTCGGCTACGAGATTGTACTGGTAAATTCCAACCCGGCCACTATCATGACCGACCCTGAGATGGCGGATGTGACCTACATCGAGCCGCTGAACGTAGATCGTCTGGAACAGATTATTGCCAAAGAACGTCCCGATGCACTTCTGCCGAACCTGGGAGGACAATCCGGACTGAACCTGTGCGCAGAACTTGCCAAAGAAGGAATCCTTGAGAAATACAAGGTAAAGGTTATTGGTGTACAGGTGGATGCCATTGAGAGAGGCGAAGACCGCATTGAATTTAAGAAATCCATGGATGCCTTAGGAATCGAGATGGCAAGAAGCGAAGTTGCCTACAGCGTGGAAGAAGCCTTAAAAATTGCGGACAGCCTGGGATACCCGGTCGTTCTGCGCCCCGCATATACCATGGGCGGAGCAGGCGGCGGGCTTGTATATAATAAGGAAGAACTGAAGACCGTCTGCGCCCGGGGATTACAGGCAAGCATGGTGGGACAGGTTCTCGTAGAAGAATCCATTCTTGGATGGGAAGAACTGGAGCTAGAGGTGGTCCGTGATGCCGACAACAATATGATTACCGTATGTTTTATTGAAAACATCGACCCCCTGGGAGTACATACCGGAGACTCCTTCTGTTCCGCCCCCATGCTCACCATCTCGGAAGCGTGTCAGAAAGAGTTACAACGACAGGCGTACAAGATTGTGGAATCCGTTGAAGTAATCGGCGGAACCAACGTGCAGTTTGCCCACGATCCTATAACCGACCGGATCGTGGTAATTGAGATTAACCCGAGAACCTCCCGTTCCTCTGCACTTGCCTCAAAAGCAACCGGCTTTCCCATTGCGCTGGTATCAGCCATGCTTGCCTGCGGTCTGACCTTAAAGGACATCCCCTGCGGCAAATACGGTACGTTAGATCAATATGTCCCGGACGGCGACTATGTTGTAATCAAATTCGCCCGCTGGGCTTTTGAGAAATTTAAAAACGTAGAGGACAGACTGGGAACTCAGATGCGCGCCGTAGGCGAAGTCATGAGTATCGGAAAGACCTACAAAGAAGCCTTCCAGAAAGCAATCCGCAGTCTTGAGACCGGCCGCTATGGACTGGGCTTCGCAAAAGATTATCATACAAAGAGCAAAGAAGCTCTGCTTAAGATGCTCATTACCCCCTCCAGCGACCGGCATTTCATCATGTACGAGGCGCTGCGCAAAGGTGCGACTGTCGAAGAAATCTATGACATTACGAAGGTAAAAACCTACTTTATAAAGCAGATGCTGGAACTGGTAGAGGAAGAGGAAGCTCTTGCGAAGTTTAAGGGAAACCTGCCCTCTGATGAAATGCTGATATCTGCGAAAAAGAATGGTTTTTCAGATAAATATTTAAGCCAGATCCTCGAGGTATCCGAAGACTCCATCCGTAACCGCCGGATCGGCCTAGGCGTAGAAGAGGCCTGGGAGGGCGTACATGTCAGCGGCACGCCTGACAGCGCCTACTACTACTCTACCTACAACGGGGAAGACAAGAATCCTGTGGACGCCCAGAAGCCGAAGATCATGATCCTTGGGGGCGGTCCTAACCGGATCGGCCAGGGAATCGAATTTGACTATTGCTGCGTCCATGCTTCACTGGCTCTGAAAAAACTAGGCTTTGAGACAATCATCGTAAACTGCAATCCGGAAACCGTTTCAACGGACTACGACACTTCCGATAAGCTGTACTTTGAACCGCTGACGCTGGAAGACGTCTTAAGCATCTACAAGAAAGAACAGCCTGCCGGCGTGATTGCTCAATTCGGCGGACAGACCCCTCTGAACCTGGCTTCCGAGCTTGAGAAAAACGGGGTCAGAATCCTGGGAACCGCCCCTTCTGTCATTGACCTGGCGGAAGACCGCGATCTGTTCCGGGCAATGATGGACAAGCTTGAGATTCCTATGCCGGAATCCGGAATGGCCACTACCGTAGACGAGGCTCTTACAATCGCCGGAAAGATCGGTTATCCCGTCATGGTACGTCCTTCTTATGTCCTGGGAGGTCGGGGCATGGAAGTGGTTTATGACGATGAAAGCATGGAAGGCTATATGAAGGCTGCCGTAGGCGTGACACCGGACCGCCCCATCCTTATTGACCGTTTTCTGAATCATGCTCTGGAATGCGAAGCAGATGCCATCAGCGACGGGAATCATGCGTTCGTCCCGGCAGTGATGGAGCATATCGAACTGGCAGGCGTACACTCCGGCGACTCTGCGTGCATCATCCCTTCCGTACACATTTCCGAAGAAAACGTACGGACAATCAAAGAGTATACGAAAAAGATTGCGGAAGAAATGCACGTTAAGGGTCTGATGAACATGCAGTATGCCATCGAGAACGGCAAGGTTTATGTCCTCGAAGCCAATCCCCGCGCCTCCCGCACAGTGCCTTTGGTATCCAAAGTATGCAATATCCGCATGGTGCCGCTGGCAACCGACATTATCACTGCCGAACTGACGGGGCGTCCTTCTCCTGTTGCCGGACTAAAAGAGCATGCTATTCCATATTATGGAGTCAAGGAAGCCGTCTTCCCATTCAACATGTTCCAGGAGGTCGACCCTCTTCTTGGCCCGGAGATGCGTTCCACCGGAGAAGTCCTGGGGCTTTCCGCCTCTTATGGCGAGGCGTTCTACAAAGCGCAGGAGGCAACGCAGGCCAGACTGCCGCTTAAAGGCACGGTACTGATCTCCGTCAACCGCAAAGATAAGGCTGAGGTAGCCGAGGTGGCTAAGATGTTCGCCGAGGACGGTTTTCAGATTCTTGCCACAGGTACTACCTGCGACGTAATCCGTCAAGCCGGTATCCAGGCCGAGAAAGTAAAGAAATTATACGAGGGAAGGCCGAACATACTGGATATGATCACGAACGGAACGATTGACCTGATCGTGAATTCTCCGGCAGGCAAGGACAGTATACATGACGACAGCTACCTTCGGAAAGCCGCCATCAAGGCTAAGATCCCCTATATGACTACCATTGCCGCCGCAAGGGTGACCGCAAAGGGAATCCGGTATATGAACGAACATGGCAAAGGAGATGTAAAGTCGCTGCAGCAGCTGCATGGAGAGATTGCCGAACGATAGTATATCAAAATCAGGGCTGCCGAAAAATATACCTAAGGCATATTTTTCGGCAGCCCTTTCTATATCCCATATATCACCGTGAACACCCGGATGCATGCCCTGTGGGCGGACGGCCTTCTTCCAATAAGAAATTTACTTCTGCCGGTTCAGGATCAATGTAGCTATGCCGCAGAGCAGAGCGCCGATGGGGTAGACAATCCAGCAGATTTCCCACAGATAGAACACCAGGCCCGCTATCAGAAATATAATAGTTGCCACGAGCATGATACAGCCGCACCAGACTGCAACAGCCCCGTTGGCCTCTGCATTTTTCAGATTATTTTCCTTATTATATGACTCAACATCATACTCCTGCTTATGCATTCCTGTGTAAACGAGTATAGATACGGCTATCGCCACTATGACCAGGAATATTCCATAGTAAAACTCTTCATTCATATTCTCCGGTAAAGGAAGGGATTCTCCATTCACTCCAATCAGCAGCCCGACCAGGATCAGTCCGATACCGGCTGCGATCCTTGCGGGGAAATGACTGTCGAACTCTTCTTTCTCTTCCTGAGTATAGAAATCCTGAATAAACGTATGTTTCTTTCTGTAATCTGAGTCCTTTAATCCCTGTACGACAAGGATCAGAATACCAACTATGGCAAGGATCATGAACAACGTCTGACAGACGGCTTCACTGGTCTGCCCCAGGCCTTCCAGAATCTCGTAGGAAGCAGCGGCGGCAATCAGCAGAAAAACCCCGCAGGTCGTCCATTGACGAAATTCTTTCATATGTTTTCTGTGCTGCAGATTGTCTCCAATCTCCGATTCACTGGCCGCTTTACGGAGTAATGTATCCAGGTCACAGGAAAACAGTTCGCATAATTGAAGCAACTTTTCCATTTCTGCATAGGAGGTTCCCGCCTCCCATTTTGAAACCGTCTGCCGGGACACCTCTAACCGTTCGGCAAGCTGTTCCTGGGTCATATTTTCACGCTTTCTGTAATATTGAAGATTCTCTCCAAATAAACTCATATGTTTCACCTTATCTTTCTCTGAATTTCCTTTACGCGTCAAAGGTTAGGAATATCTTATAATATTCCCCATGTTAAATCTATAAATTTCATGTTGCTTTTAAGGAAATTCATGTAAACTTGAGGTTGCGCACCGGCAAAATGAAAAGAAATACTTTGCATCCCGCAAAGCCCTCTAGTATAATAGTCTGAAAAAGTAAAGAAAGAGGACTATAAAAATGTCAGAGTATCGTACATTGAGCGAAAATGATATCTGCCGGGATCTATTTCGGCAATTCATCCGCCGCCAGAAGGTTGGAAAATGCTGGCGGAAAGAAGGGGAAACCTGGGTAATCCGAGACGATCCTTTTATTGACGACTGGTCAGAAGAGGACTACCAGATTTTAGTTACCTGTCTGAAACATACAGCTTCCACAGGCGGTCTGGTCTATGGCTTCTTTTTAGACAACGCACTAAAAGGCTTTGTTTCCGTTGAATCCTCTCTATTTGGTAATACGGAAAAATATCTTGACCTCACAAGCCTGCATGTATCTGCGGATCTGCGCGGTAATGGCATTGGAAAAGCGCTTTTTCTTAAGGCCGGCAGATGGGCGAAGGCGCATGGCGCAAAAAAACTGTATATTTCGGCCCATTCAGCCGTAGAGACCCAGGCTTTCTACCGGTCGATGGGATGTGTGGAAGCACAGGAGTATAACCGGCAGCATGTAGAGGCAGAGCCCTTTGACTGCCAGCTAGAATATTTAATAATCTAAGATAGCGTAAAGCCATCGGGCATTTCATCTTTTATTAGGTGGATGCCCTTTTTCATGCGAAAGAAAGATTTGATGCGGCTGCATGACAGAAATCTCGGAAATATAGCAGAGGTATGGAATACGATAAAAAACACTGTGAACTTTCCGTAAAAAAATTACGGAAAGTTATTGTAGGAAATTAAAAAGATGGTTATACTGTAATCATATCCAAGGGCACACCGTAAAGCATTCCCCTGACGGGGCGGGTGGCCTTCGTCCATTAAGGTATCGTTTCGTGTTCAAATAATCGGTAGGAAAGGTTGGCATGAAAATGTTAAAGAAATTTACATTGAAGAATTACAAAAATTTTAAAGATGAAATATCTATAGATTTTAAAAATACTGCAGGATATCAGTTTAGTACAGATTGTATCACTGATGGGACTATTAGCAAAATGTTGATTTATGGCAGAAATGCGTCAGGAAAAACAAATTTGGGAAAGGCGCTGACTGATATATATACAACTATGTTTGGCGGGCGGCGCTATGTTGATACAGGAATATTTCTTAATGCGGATTCGGCAGACGAAGCAGCGACTTTTTCATATGAATTCAAGTTTGAAAATAATGAATTAGTATATCGCTATGCTCGATTTTCGAATCAAGAACTTAGGGATGAAGAATTGCTCATTGACGGAAAAACTATTTTTAGCTGTGATTTTGAAAATAATAAATTTGATTTTAAGAATCTTGATTATATAAAGGCTGAGACAGCTAGTATAGATAGATATTTGCAATCAGTAGATATTAGTGATGATGAAGAATTTCAAGAGCCTAGGTTACCATTTTTAAGATGGTTGATAAGTAATGTTGCATTAAGCATTGATTCTATTCTAATTAAATTAGCTAATTATGCCCAGAGAATGCTTATGATTACAGTCGGAAATGGAATCTCAAGAATTCCAAGAAGAATGAATGATAGTTTTTATGAGTTGCTGGAAGATTCAAACAGATTAACAGATTTAGAAGATTTTCTTAATGGCATGGGTATCGAGTGCAGATTGATATTAAAAAAATTACCAGACGGTCAGAAAGAGTTATATTTTGGACATAAGAAATTAGTGCCGTTTTATGAAACCGCCTCCAGTGGAACTTTAGCGTTAGTTGATTTATATAGGCGATTAATTCCTAAAAGCTAGGCTCCGTCTTTTATATATTTAGATGAATTTGACGCATTTTATCATTATGAAATGGCAGAGAACGTGATAAACTTTTTTAAGAAAAGATATCCTAAATGTCAGATTATTATGACTTCTCATAATACTAATTTGATATCAAACCGATTGCTGCGACCAGATTGTTTATTTATTTTATCAAGAGAGGGTTCATTGACTGCACTTTGTAATGCAACAGAAAGAGAGTTGCGAGAAGGACACAATCTTGAAAAAATGTACATTAGCGGGGAGTTTGATCGATATGAATAGTTACCGAGGCGAGGTAAGAAAACGAAGCCAAAACTTGCTAATCGTTGAAGGGCATCATGAAAAAAATAAGTTATTCTGGTTGATTTTTAAGTGTTTTCCTGTATTGATTTGCCTTTTGTAATTAGTAAGAAGGCAAAAATGCTTTGTTGATGCTGCCGACATGGGAAGGTTGTATATTAATTATCCTATGATAGAGTCATATCAGCATTTGCGTCAATTGCCGGACGATGATTTTGCCGAACGGAAGATTCCAGTATCATTGCAACCAGGAAAGAAATATAAAAAATTAGTAAATCAAGAAACAGTACTCGGCCCAAAGGTTGATTTTCCACATAAAATAGATCATTTGCTTGAAAAAAATTTTGGAGTAAGTGATGTGAAAAAAAGGAAAAAGTGTTGTAATGAAATTTTAGAAATCTCTTCAGTAAGCAACATGGAAACTGTGATTGATAATGCTTTACAAGAAGCGGTTGCAGAGTATCTTTTACCGACTGTAAAATATCAGTTAATAGACTGGATTACAAAGCAGGGATATGCACATAGGAATTTATCGTATTGGAAGTATATAAAAAGTGTATTTAAACAGGTTATATATCACAATATTTCTAAAGCTAATAGAATTCAGTACGGGCAATATCAGATTCCAGAGAACAAGTATAAAGAATATTTTGAAAGACTGGATCTAACTGAAATATTAAAAGTGCAGAATTTAGCAAGTAAAGATAGTATAACAGGATTTATTTGGGTGTTAAATACTTGTATTTATTTTATCGCAGAATATAATTTCAGGTTAGTAATGGAAGAATAGTATTACATAACAGGAGCTGCCGGGAAATCTCCCGCAGCTCCTGTTTTCTATGACGGCAGTTCTTATTCCTCAAAAGCAATCACAGCTCCGTCATACTTCTCATCAATAAATTTCTTGATATCGTCAGACTTCAGCGCCTCAACCAACGCCTCAACCGCCTCACTCTCTCCATTGCCCTCTTTCACGGCAATCACATTCACATAAGTCTTAGCCGCCTCAGAGTCCGATTCCTCATAAGCAATCGCATCCTTCTTCACTGAAAACCCTGCTTCTAACGCATAATTTCCGTTCAGTACCACAAAAGCGACCTCGTCTACAACTCTGGATACCTGTGCGGCTTCCAGCTCCTCAATCTTCACATTCTTTGCATTCTCTTCGATATCATTTACCGTTGCATTCAGGCCCGCTCCCTCTTTCAACTTAATCACGCCATTATCCTGGAGAAGCAGAAGCGCCCTCGCTTCATTGGTTGTGTCGTTAGGTACGGCAATGGTATCCCCTTCTTCCAGTTCGTCCAGGCTCTTCTTCGTTCCCGGATAGATCCCGAACGGCTCGTAATGGATTCCCCCTGCATTCACCAGATGGGTACCCTTCTCTTCATTGAAACTGTCAAGATACGGAATGTGCTGGAAATAATTCGCATCAAAATCGCCGCTCTCCACCACTTCGTTTGGTTGAACATAATCATTGAATACGGTTACTTCTAACTGATATCCTTCTTTTTCCAGAAGACCTGCCGCTTCCTCCAGAATCTCTGCATGCGGCGTTGCAGACGCCGCAACCTTAATCGTCTTAGATCCAGAAGAAGAACCGCTGTCAGAACCGGACGAACCCGAATCAGAACCGCCATCGGAAGCACCGCATCCTGTCAATGCCGCAACCGCCAGAACACCCGCCAGCAAAACTGTTAATACTCTTTTCTTCATGATACATTTCCTCCATTTTCATATATATTTGCAACCACCCGGAACCCTTCTTCCCGGAACCAGCCAGCTACTTTCGTTTATCCAGATGAACCGACAGCTTCATGCCTACTGTCTGGAATATCTGCACCAGCAGGATCAGCAGTATAACCGTAACCGCCATAATCCCCGCCTCGTACCGGTAATACCCATAACGAATCGCAATATCTCCAAGCCCTCCGCCGCCAACGGTTCCGGCCATTGCGGAATACCCAAGGATTGTACCTAACGTAATCGTAACTCCCACAATCAGAGAAGTTCTTGCCTCCACCAGCAGAACCTTTGTAACAATCGTAAATGTGGAAGCCCCCATGGACCTCGCCGCCTCAATCACTCCTGCATCCACTTCCCGCAGAGACGACTCTACCATACGCGCTATGTAAGGAACCGCCGCAACCACAAGGGGTACGATGGTGGCCGTAGAACCATAACTCTTCCCCACGATGAACCTTGTAAATGGAATCAGCACAATCAACAGAATCAGAAAAGGTACACTCCGTACAATATTGGCAATCACATCCATAATCTTATAAAGGAATGCATTAGGCCGGATTCCCTCTTTATCCGATATGGTCAGCAATATTCCCATGGGAAGCCCGAACAGATAGCCAAACAGCGTAGAAGCCAGCGTCATATACAAGGTCTCTCCGATTCCCTTGACCAGCATCTGTAACACTTCATTACTAAACATCTCCTGTCACCTCCTCAATCTCCAGTCCCCGGTCCTTCAAATAATCCTCAATCTCCTCCTGTAGTTTCCAGTCGTCCGGCAGCCCCAGAATCATCTCCCCCTTGGCAATTCCGCCCACATTCTTTGTATCTGCCTTCAAGATATTCACAGGCCTGCCCGTCTTTAGAATCATATTGGCGATCACCGGCTCAAAAGACGAATTCTCTGAGAACACAATCCGTATCTTCTTCGCTTCCATCAGCCTGTCCTGCGGCTTTGCCAGATTCACCGTTTCCTCGCTGTCTGCATCCTTCAGAATCAGTTCTCTTGCCTCCCTGGTCTTCGGATGGCTGAAAATCTCATCCACCCGCCCATGTTCCTTAATCTCCCCCGATGACATGATCGCCACACGGCTGCAGATCTTACGGATTACCGACATCTGATGGGTTATAATGACAATCGTAATTCCATACCGATTGTTAATATCTTTCAGAAGTTCCAGGATCGCTGCCGTAGTCTGCGGATCCAGCGCACTGGTGGCCTCGTCGCAGAGAAGAATCCTGGGATCCGAAGCCAGCGCCCTCGCAATGGCAACCCGCTGTTTCTGCCCGCCGGATAGCTGTGCAGGATATGCCAGTTCCTTCTCCTTAAGTCCTACAACATCCAATAACTCTTCGGCGCGCTTACGGGCCTCCTTCTTCTTGACTCCCTGGATCAGAAGCGGAAAACTTACGTTATCCACCACATTTTTCTGCATTAACAGATTAAAATGCTGGAAAATCATGGCAATATCTTTCCTCTGCTTCAGAAGTTCTTTCTCCGTCATCCCTCCAAGTTCCTTACCGTCCACCCAGACCTCACCCGCAGTCGGCTTCTCCAGATAATTCAGACAACGTACCAGCGTACTTTTGCCGGCTCCCGACATCCCGATAATCCCGTAGATGTCTCCCTGCTTAATCTCAAGGTTAATGTCCTTCAAGGCATTGACCTTCACATCTTTTGAAGTAAATGTCTTCGAAAGATGCCTGACTTCAATCTGTACCATCTCTCTTCTCCTCTCTGTTTCTCCTTCTCTTTTCTTTCAGTGTTCTCTCCTTTTAGACAACAGAAAAGGAACAAGTACACGCCGCACCTGTTCCTTACACTCTACCCAGATAAACCAATAGTATGTTAAAAAATCAGATAATCAGACGCATACACTAATAAGCCATGTTCATCATGCACATCATGCACAGATCAACACAGCCTGTCATCATCATATTCTGATTCATATTCTGATGAAATGTCGTCTTCATATCCGATTCTCCTTCCCAACTTTACTTCTTCCTAATACTCTAGTATATTAAAACAATTCGAAAACATTGTCAAGTGTTAATACTCATGAAAACGAAATTTGTAAAGTCTATAATGTAATTAGAATTAAATATTGATTCTGCTACAGGGAAA
>CAJTVY010000058.1 GCA_910579925.1 uncultured Dorea sp. | reverse complement strand
TCCTCCCGGAGGGTTTTTATAATATAGGGAACGAAGTTTCCTATATTATAAAAAAACAGGGCCATGGCAGTCTCTGATAAGATTACCTTGTCCCTGGTCTTCACTGTATTCCTTTTTGAGCCGGCCTAAGAGATATTATAACCGGCTCGTCTCTTTACGATACTGCTGAGGCGACCTGCCCGTCTTTTTCTTAAAAATCCTGCTGAAATAACTCAGACTTCCAAAACTGAGATATTCCGCAATCTCCCGAACCTGCCTGTCTGAATATTTCAGCATATTGCATGCTGCTTCGATCTTAATATTCAGGACATATTCGATAACCGGAATCCCTTCATGCCGTTTAAATAGTTTAGACAGATACTCCTTCGAGATTCCTACCTCGTCCGCAAGTTCTCCAAGATCTATCGTCTGAAGCCGCTTAGACTGAATCAGTTTCTTGCACCGCTCCACATACTGGTTGGTCATTTTGGTCTGCCGCTTCTTTCTGACCTGAGAGGCACAGTATACATGGGCTTCTTTCACCAGATCGTAAATCTGCGTCACACTTCTGCATTCCGACAGCCTTTTCAGATAAATATCATTGACCAGAAATCCTTCTCTGGATGTCAGCCCTCCCCGGATTGCGGCCCTTGAGGCCAGAGAAATCCCGATCACTGCCATATACTCTTCGTTCTTATGAATTTCTTCCAATATCACCGGATGGGGCAGATAGAGGAGATCATAATTCTCTTTCAGATATTCAACATCGCCCTGTTCGATATACTGATACAGAATATTCTCGTCCGCCTGGGTATGGTTGGACTGGAATGCATCGTTCTGCCTCAGCTCTTCCCCCACCAGCGAAGACAGCTGGATCTCTTCGTCTTCTTCCATACAGCTTTCAAGCAGATCCATGGTTGTGCCTCCGGTTTCGTCTGCGTATGCGTTCAGAATCAGATTAGCCGCCAGCAGACTCTCTCTAAGCTGTACCCGGGGAAAATCCTTGATTTTGTGTCTTCTCATATAGCTTCTGATCTCTGCGGAATCCAGGGAACCATAGGAGAAAGGGCCGGCCACATAATCATACTGCAAGCCTCTCATGCCATACATTCTGACTGGCAGCACGTCGCCATACTCCATGACCACGAACTCTTCGGCTGCAAGCCTCTTTATCACCTGCTGAATCAAAGTATGCTCATATTGACTGATCTGTCTTGGCACAATCTCATATTTCTCGATCTCTGTCCCCTGCCGGTCATAGACACGGACCGGCATCTGCGTCATCATTACAATTGTTTTTAGTATTATCTGTCTTCGCATCCTGTACTTCCTGGGAACTATATTATTTTGCGGATTCAATCAGATAATGAATATCTTAATCTACCTGTTTTCTATAAACTCTGGACGGTTCGCCGTTCATATCATTCATGATCTGATAAAATTCACATCCATACTTTTCATATAATCCTATATGGTCTGTTGAGATAAAGATCTCATGTACCTTCTCATTTTTCGCAATTTTCTCGATTTCCAGAAACAGTTCCCCTATATAATGATTTCCTCTATATTGGGGAAACGTATAGACAAATCCTATCCACGGAGTCAGATGCGTGGGCTGTATATCATCCTTTTCTGAATATGTACAGAATGAAACAAGTTCATCCTCATTCGTAAGCATTAACACCTTTGGGTTTTCGCCTACAACACTTTGTAACCTGTTTTCGTTTAATAACTGATATAAAAACTGCCCGGCGCCCCAGTCGCTCTTCTTAATCTGCTTAAGCCAGTATTCTGGCCGGTCGCAGCTGAAATAATCTATAACCTGCATTTTTCCTATCCTTTCCTAAAAAGTCTGCATTAACTATTGTCATCTTCATATGGAATGCGAAAATAATCCAGATATGCCTTATATTGATCCTGTGCGTTCAGACAGGTATCTCTCAGATACCCTCTCTCATTCTCCCATTCCTTTAAGCTGCGGTAGTAGAACATTTTCCATTGATCTTCAATTATAAACGGAATGATATGATATTTCAAGCATTCTTTGAACAATATCAGCCTGCCGACACGGCCATTACCATCAGGCAATACCACATTGAGAACCTGCTAGAAATCGGTAATTGATTTCCACCTTTTCTTTTTTCTCAATATAAGCATAAGTACAAAGCATAGAGAAGATATTGCAAGCAGAGAAACATACGAGCTCTTTTGCGATATGCGGAAAAAGAAGAAAAGAGGAAAGGACGGTACATTCTCTTACGCATATACCGCCCTCATTTTTTTATCCCACAATCTTCCAGTTACTATCCTTATGCAGCACAAGCTCATACTGCGACACTTGCGTGGCCTTTGTCTGATTATCAAGGAATTTCACAGCCACCTTGACTTTCACATTAACTCCTTTTCCGTTGCCGTAGGGTAGAGCTTATCATCACAGCCAACTTTTTCCTGCATATCTTTAAAAATATCTTTCATTTCATCACTCCAATCTGAATTTTGAGTATAGAAAAAACAGTCAATCCTGAGACTAACTGCTAGTGTGCTGTCCGCATTATATTCAGCCAAACCTCCTTGTCTATCCGCTCATCTGCTGCGTTGGATTTTCTATCCGTAGCCACCGCTACGCCGTCGAAAATCCGCCTTGCTGATGAGCGAATATCCTGCGGAGTTTTGCCAGATATAATGTGGTCAGCACACTAGTTTCTACATCGTATTCAATTTTTTCTTTACCTATTAAATCTGTTTTAACTGTTCGTTTATATCACGCCCACTATACATCACACTGACAATGCGTACTATCTTTTCATCCAAATCGGGAATATATAAGACAACATAATTGTCCACAGGCAGAACACGCATCCCACGACTCTGCCACGGCTCATCTTTATAACGGCGGTATCGTTCCGGCAGTTCATCGAGAGAACGCATAGCGTCCCATAATCGCTTCACTTGCTTTTCGGCAGTATCGGGCACACATAAATCTATGGTAATATAAAAGAAAATGTTCCTTAAATCCCTATCCGCCTTTTCGGATAATTCAACTTCAAATTTCATATCTTAAAATCTCTCCGCATTTCTGCAATCGCCTGCTCCAATGGTTTTGTACGTCCTGCCTGTATATCCGCATATCCTTTTTCAATTTCTGCATTCATTTCTTCTTCGCTAAGAGCACCGATACAAACCGGTTTTTCATACGGAAGTCTTACTTCAAAAGGAAGTCCTTTTTTTAAAACAATCTGTTTGAAAAACATATCAATCGCATTGGAAGTAGGAATACCAAGTGCAGATAATATCATTTCTGCCTGTTCCTTTAATACAGGGTCAATTCTTGCATACACGCTTGCTGATTTTGCCATAACAACAGCTCCTTTCATAGAAATAGTGTTCCTTTTTCTATGTTCATTATACTACAATGTATTGATGTAAGCAATACATTTTGTTTGCGCACCGATAATCTTATTGAACAGCTCTAACAGTCTGTCAGCTTCCTTACCGACTGTTACCAAACACATAAGGACAATGCTGATACCCATTCCAAGTGATACCATCAGTAAATCCTTGACCAGTTCCCACATTGTTTCATCACTCCTTTTCCTCAATCAAATCTTCTGCAGGCGTTGAATGATACATCCCTTCTGAATATGTACGACAAAAAGACTCCTCATGATCTGTCTCACAAGGAGTCCCCGCCTATATACTGAAGTTATAAAACTGTACTACCAGAGTCTCTGTTTTGCTGCTTCCTGGGACGCAAAAGGTCCTGGAACCGTAGACACGCTGCGGTGTCCGCCAAGATAATCTTCCGTAAATGCGATCTCAGTCCCATCCGGATTCTCGAATCTCTGCTCCGGCTCAAAGGCATATCCCAGGATATCGCTATTGATGATTCCTGCTTTGAAGCCGTCCATGAAATCATAAACATTGGTCTTTAAGAAATATTCTCCGTTTCTTTCTTCCAGTTCCACCGTCACATGGTTCTTATCATCCACCAGGTTGGAAGCTTCCTTCTTAAATGCCTTCGCACCGTTAAAGTAGGCATTTCCATTGATCCATACTGGCAGATGTCCGAAATGATACTCCATTAATCTGAACATGTCTGCCGGTTTATCCAGTTCAAAATTGGCAATCCACTCGTCATAAGTGGGATATTCATCGAAAATCTCTGTTCCTGCCACCTGATTATCGAACCCAAATTCTTTTGCTTCGCCGGCGTCTTCTATCGGCTTATAATTCTGGATAAAGATATTGTTGTAAATGCGGTCGTCTCCATGCAGAATCGTGCTGAAACCAGCCACTTCTGTACGGTGACGGATATGGTAAGGCGTGTAACGAGGCTGTTTTCCTGCCTCAATCTCTTCTGAATGGTCTGTTCCTCTTCCTACCGCAGTAAAGGATCCAAGCATTAAGTTATGTACACATGCCACGCCTTCTGTCGCAATACGGATTGCTGCTCTCGAAAGCATGATATTATTATCAACCAATGTAGGGCCATGGCTTACTTCCACGAAGATATCCTGGCTGCACATTGCGCCTTCTGCCATCGGCGTACCTTCCGGCGAGTGGTTGTCATGGAGCAGATTCTGAGAAATCCTTGTTCCCTGTGCTTCCCAGTCTGTCCAGATTCCCATGGTAGAATGATGAATATGGTTACGTCGCATCACCACGTCAATGGCTGCGTGAAGCTTGATACCCGAAATCTCTGCTCCGCCTAACTGCTGCATGTTATTGATATGATGGATATGATTATCCTCGATCAGGCTGAATACGCAGCCCATACGTCCTACAATACCCGTCTGCTCACAGTGGTGAATGTGGCAGCGTCTGACAATGTGGCTTCCAACCGTCTCCTTTGTCCATCCGTGGTACTGGCCGCGGCAGACAGCGTCGCGCTCCATCTGCGTGGGGCTTTTTACTTTCTTCACCGTGAAATAGTGGTCATTCTCTTCGTCATAGTATTTTCCAAGAGAAATTCCGCTGCATTTGCTGTTGCTGATATCGCAGTCTTCAATAATCCATCCTTTTGACCAGTGAGGGCCGATCATGCCGTCCTGGTAAGCGGCCGGCGGCGCCCATGTGGTAGCTGCCTTATTTACCGTAAACCCGCTGAAGGTGATGTATCCGACACCTGTCTTTGAAGGCATGAAGCAGTTTCTTCTGACATTGATCTCTACCTTTTCTTCATTGGGATTCTTCCCCTGGAAGTTTGCATAAATCACCGTCTCATTGCCGTCCTGCTCGGTATACCATTTGTATACAGACCACTCGTGCTCCCATGACGGTTCGTATACTTCTCCCTTGATACACTCTTCCAGAGTCTCTGTCTCATAGAGCTGACGGTCATTCAGATAAACGGCTCCTGTATGCCTGACTACCGGAGCAAAATACCAGTCGCCCCCAACGAACGTAGTGTATGGGTTATAACTCCCGAATACGCCGTTGTCTACACGGTATACCCAGACGTTATCCTGATAATGTTTCCAGTCCGCAGCCGGCTCTGCACCTGTAATGACTGCCCCCAGCGGCTCTTCGCTTAAGTAGGTAATCCTGGCATCCTCGGTCCCGGCGTGTACCGGATCTACGGATTCCCGGTAGATTCCTGGCGCAACAATGACTTCATCTCCCGGCATTGCCGCTTTTGCCGCATCGTTGATATGTTTAAACGGTGTCTCTTTCCTGCCGTTTCCCTGTCTGGGCGCTGCGGCATTCACGTAAATTTTCATATTATGTACCTCCAAGATCTATATTTATTAGTATTTTATCCTGTCCGGCAGATCTGTGTTTGCATAAATCCGGATATGTTTGCACGAATCCGGTACACAATTTACTTTATTTACATTTAACCCGAAAATACTCCAGACAACATGCGGCTATGATGTGAAATGAAATCCGGCCTCATCCTTCCTCACGCCTCTGAATATAAGCCTCATGGAATAATCATTCAGTCTCGTTTTGTTTGCATAGGTCTGTTCCTCGCCGCATGAGTTACTTCCGACGCCGGAATGTTTTGCGTCCAGATGGACGACCGTTTCACCGCATCGTCTGATCTCACCTGCATGGCGGGCGCATTCCAGATCCTTTATGGTATAGTCATGTACGTCTATTCCGATTCCCGTATCCGAACAGATCAGAAGTTCATTCTCACCGTCTCCTGCCGAGAGCCAGCGTACCTCCTCCCGGTGCCCGTTCTCCTGGGGCTTCGCATACTCAACGTGCATCTCCTCCACGGTTCTTTGGTAGATCCCCATCCGGGCGGCGGACTTCATATCACAATAATTCTCTTCCGGCCCCAGGCCATACCACGTAATATTCTTCATCTCTTTCGGAAGCCGCAGTTCGATTCCGATGCGGGGAATAAATTCCGGCACAAATCCACTGTATCGGAAACCTTTCATATCCAGAGACAGTACCAGTTCCCCGTTCTTTCTGATACGCCAGGTATAACAGACCTTAAATCCGAATGCCATACTGAGAGTGGAGAAATGAGTACAGATCTGTACCAGAATATCCTCCCCTTCATTTTCAGTCAGAAATTCCTCCAGTTGTTCCTGCTGCCGGTGCAGGAAATATTTCTCCTTCCAGTCCCTTACCTTATACATGTCATTGTCAATGGGCGCGCGCCATAGATTCATGGTCGGTCCCGCCGTAATCAGTCTCTTCCCACGTACCCGGTATTCCAAAAGCTGTCCTGTGACTTTATCAAAGGCTACCTTCCATCCCGCACCGGCAATCTCCATGCGTGCTGCCGTCTGCTTCACTATATAAGTCTCCTTAACGTTCTGTTCTTCTGACTGAACCGTATTTTTAAGAATCCCCGGCACGGCCTGTATACTTCCCGCCTTCAGAAGAAACTGCTCTGTACCAATCTCTGCTCCCCCAGGCGCATAATTCGTTGCCTGTTTAGATACAAAGGACAGATTCAGATAATAATCCGCTCCCGGCTTCTGTGTTTCCAACTCAGTCGGAACCTGAACCAGCGTCTCTTCTCCGGCGCGGGCACAGAGATGTTCTATGTACCCCGAAACATCGACCGTTTCATCGTGTACAATCTGATAGTGCATCCCAATGTGACTCAGATCCTTAAAGTCAAAAAGGTTCTTTACCTTGATGAATCCCTTTTGTAAATCAACTGCCCGGGCTCTCACAGGCGCAATCACCTGCTTATAATGCAAAAGTCCTGTTGAGGCAGTCCCATCTGGCCGCAGCAGACCGTCCATGCAGAAATTAGAGTTGTTAGGCTCATCCCCGAAATCGCCGCCGTACCACCAGGTTGTCCTTCCGTTCTCATCCTTCTTCTCAATCCCATGGTCATACCATTCCCACAGGAAGCCTCCCTGGAGCCTGTCGTACTTTCGAAACAGCCTCTGATACTCTTCCAGATTTCCCGGCCCGTTTCCCATGGCATGGCCATATTCGCACAGGATATGGGGTTTCCCGTGGCCGTCATTGCTCTCCCCAATCTGCGAAAGCCCGTCAAGCCTGGTATACATGGTTGAATACACGTCCGTGATATCTGCTGCAAAGTCGCTTTCGTAGTGAATCAGACGGGAAGAATCCAGTTCCCTTACCGCCTGGGCTGATGCGTCAAAATTCTTTCCCACAGAAGATTCGTTTCCAAGGGACCACATCAGAATACTGGGGTGATTCCGATGTTCCCTCACCATACGCACTGCCCGATCGACGTATGCTTCCCGAAAGCTTTCTTCATTGTTCAGCCATTCGTATCTCTCAATCCATTCAAACCCGTGGGTTTCCAGATCCGCTTCATCTATGACATAAAAACCGTACTTGTCGCACAGGTCGTAAAAGTAAGGCATCTTCGGATAGTGGGAACAGCGGATGGCATTGATGTTGTAACGCTTCATCATGCGCAGATGTTCTTCCACAGTATCCCGGCGCACAACCGGTCCCCCGGACGGGCTGAAATCGTGCATATTGACGCCGTTTAGCAGAATCGGCACGCCATTTACAAGAAAGTTAGATCCCCGGACTTCTACCCTGCGAAATCCGGTGGCGACTTCCGCCTCATCCAACAGTTCTTCAGAGCCTTCTTTTCCATACAGCTTAAGGGTGACTCTGTACAGGACCGGAATCTCCGCGCTCCACGGGCAGACTGCGCCCACATTCATTTGAATCCTGGCATATCCCCCGTCAAGCTTTTCTGTGCCTGCGGCAATCCTCGTCCCGTCCTCTGATTCAAGCGTCCACTCTGCCCGGTCTGCCTCTTTTGCCGCAGTAATCTCCTGCATTAGAATTCCCGTCTCATAACGGTCGTCAAGCCCTGCCTCCACAACATAATCCAAAATCCCGGCTTCCGGTACGGCGATCAGTGTCACGTCCCGGTAAATCCCGCTGTACCACCACATGTCCTGGCACTCCAGGTAACTTCCGTCAGACCATCGATACACTCTGACCGTAATCTGGTTCTTTCCGGGATAAGTAAACTCTGTAATATCAAATTCCGCCGAAAGCCGGCTTCCCTTGCTGTAACCGGCATGACGCCCATTCACCCAGACGTCATAGGCGCTGCCTGCGCCTTCGAATCTCAGGATTTTCTTTTTCCCGTCCCACGTTTCCGGAATCGTAACTGTTCTCCGGTAAATCCCGGTGGGATTCTCGGAAGGCACATACGGGGGATTAATGGGGAACAGATACCATACGTCAGTATAATGCATATTTGTGTAACCCTTCATCTCCCAGCAAGACGGTACTTTAAGGGTATCCCACTCCGTATCCAAAAAATCTGGTTCTGAAAAACCTTCTGGAGAATATTCCGGCGCTTTCATATAGAGGAACTGCCAGTCTCCATTCAGAGAGATCCGGCAGTCTTCCTCAGAGTTTCTCTTAAAATCTGTATGAGGCCTACACCTTCCGATCTGCAGAAGCTGTTCATCCTCCCAACGTTTCTTTATTCTTGACAAACTATTTCCTCCTGTTTTTTTTCAATGTGCTGTTGGAATCTCAGCCGCAAAGCAAGGTACAAGTAAGATACCAGGAGCACACTTTTCATTCCTCTTATCCCTTCATACAACCGCCTCGATCAGTTTCCTGCCGTCTATAATAAACTCATGGACGCCAATCTGTTTATTCCGGTTAAAATTGAAACTAAGCATGTAGCCTGTTTCCAGTCCGTAATCCTCCAGATAACGTAAAAGCTGCTGCTCACCACGCAGATGATATTCATTTCCCCGCCATATTTTTGTCTCGACCACAAACTGTTCCCCACCGTAGTCTACAATGATGTCCGTCCTTCCCAGACTTCTGGTACGGGCTTCGACATAGTAATTCCCTGTTCCATTGATAATCGGACGTAAGTAAAGCAGAAAATACCGTCGGCCTTCCTCCTCTAAGAAAGTTTCCCTGCAATTGCCATAAAGTTCATGGAAATGCCGCACGAACTTTTCCAGTACACAGTACATGTCCAGACGTCCGTCTTTGATAAACCCTTCTTTTTCGTAAAGAGATGCTTTATATATATCAGAGGACCGCATTTCTTCCAGTGACAGGAAATGGTTGTATAAAAATGTATCAAAGATACGGTTTGCAGGAATCACTTTTCCATCCTGGTTTTTGACAAATCCAAACATAAGCGCAAGGCCGATTGCCGGATTCATAGGGTGGTAGGTGATTGCTTTTCCCGAAAACAGAAGTTCGCCAAGCATTTTCTCCAGTTCCTTATACTCATCCAGTTTCCCGATCATGGATTCAAACAGCGTATTGGGTTCTATAAGCAATAATCGCACCGCTTCCAGCAGTCCTTCTTTCGTCCATGCAATTTCGGATTCGATTGTTTCATCCATCAGCTTACACAGGCGGGATACCAGATACGGATACCCGGATGTATAATCATAAATGAACCCGGTTATTTTTTCTATATCCATTCCGGTTTGACGGTCTGTCTCATATTCTTTGAGCATCCCGGCTATCCCCTCTTTAGAAAGACTCATATCCACATTAAAATCTGCCGCAATATTCCAGGGACTGTTCATTTTGTGCTCTTCCTTTGGACGGATCTTTCTTTTCAGATTCCTGATATCGTATACTCCTGCAAGAATCACCGACCGGAACGCAGCGATTCCTCTTGTCTCCCGTTTCAGATAGGAACTGCGCAGCTGTCCCAGGAAGTCAAGAAACACTTGATTGTCTGAAGCGCTGTCTACTTCGTCAATCATCAGAACTACCGGCCTGCTGCTGGACTCGCAGATTGCGTGAAGTTGTCTGAATAATGCCATAAGATCGAACTTCTGATCCTGTTCCCTCAGAATTTCCTCCATTCTTTCTTCCTGTTTTACCAGATCCGTCTTCTCTGCACCGTGGCAGCGCTGCAGCTCCCATAACAGTATCTGTATAAATGCAAGGGAAAACGTATTCTCATTCTCAAACGCTGCGCTTCCCAAGTCTTGAAAATCAAGGCTTACCACAAGGTATGACGCCCTAAGTTCTCTTGCCAGCGCCGCAAGTGTCGTAGTCTTTCCGTACTGCCTTGCACGGTTTATCGCAAAATAAGATCCGTTTTCCACCATGTTCTGTATTGCCTTCACTCGTTTGAATGTATCTGCCATATAGTGTCTGGACGGTATACATGGTCCTGTCACATTGAAGATTCTTGCCACTGTACCACTCCTCTCCGTTTCTAGGTGGCTTTACAACTTACTTTTGTTTATTTTATCATAATCCGCATACTGTTACAACGATTCTAGTATAGTGACCGCATTATATCCGGTAAAACTCCGTAGGATAATTTTTCATCGGCAAGGCGACTGAATGAGGCGATGTGGTTACATCGTCGATTGAAGTCAACGCAGTCCGATGGGAAATTAGACAAGGAGGTTTATTGGAATATAATGCGGTCAATACACTAGCATGGGGTATGTTTTTTCTGCCATTTAGAAACTGACAGATAAAGCAGAAACCAAATGATACAATGTGCCATAAGAATAAACATGTCTTTTGCAATCATTGGCCTGTCGCTGCCAGCCAAATTCATAATCCCTTCAAAGGATGCGCTGGACGGTACAAAATAGCAAAATACCGAAATCAGACCGTCTGCCCCAAGCAGATAGGATACTAATGGCACTGCCATAAATATAATCATAATAATCTTAATATAAACAACGCCTATCATAAGACTTTCAGAAAATTTGCCGATAAACAGCCCAGTCAGCGCAGCCGTAAATGCAGAGAGAATCATCAGCGCCAGCATAAGAAGCGCATTCCAAACCGACAGACGGAAATAGCAACAGGCGGTCAGAACGGCAGACAGACATCCTCCTATAAAGCCCACAAAAATTTTTTGCATCACATATCCGCTCTGTGTCATTGGTAAGATCTGATTGACCAGATCAACACCATTTTCTTTCTCAGATATCATATTCACGGCGTTAAAAGTACATCCCATAAACATAGCAACCATTAATGTCATGGCAATAAATATATTCTGAAGTCCTGCCATCAGATCAGGACGCTCTAAAACAGTAACGGTTATCTGCCCTGTGCTTTCTCTCCCCCTATATAATGCCGGAAGCGTATCGGCCGTTTGGCGGAATAAATCAAGCTCGTCGCCGGATACCATTGTCTGAATGCTGCTGCCGTCAGCTTTTACACCAATCATGTATGTAGAAGGTTCATTAATCGCAGTGATTAATTCCTCCTGCGATTCGTACATGGCTACAGAACCATATCTTTCTAACCATGAAATCGTCTGGGCGGACAGATCATTCTCTAATACGCCAAACTGGAATTCCGACACCGGAGAAAGGTCAATCCCACCGATAAAATTTAACGCTAACGCAACGATGATTGGCAGAAGAAAAGACGTCATACAAAATTTGTCTTTCCATATACTTTTAAGCTGATAAATAAGACCTCTCATAATCACCCCTCCTTTCCCATTTCTTTATGAAATGCGGTTTGGACGATCAGAAACAGAATGACAATTTCACAAGCGGAAGACAGATAGTAAACAGGATTTTTCACAGGCATACCAAAGTAAGCCTTTTTAAGTCCGATATAAACATGATAGAAAGGGTGCCAGTCGATCCATGCCATTTTCACAGAAGTATTTGCCGACAAAAATACAGGCGCTGCCGCAAAGATGGCAATTACCAGATAGGTAAGGCTAAACTGTCTGAAATCCTTTAGCAGCATCGTACATCCAAATCCCGTCAGTGTCATAATCAGCGACAAAATTGTGATCTGTACCAATACGTCAGGTAAAATGCCGACGGCATCATGAAATCCTATATTGAATACAGTCATCAATGCCGCAAAAATCAAATCAGATAACAGGAAAACCATTATTTTTGATACGATAAACAGGCTCTTACTGAATGGCAGGACTGCATGGACACGGATAACCCCCATTTGTTTTTCTTTGAATAACACTGAGGCAATCCCCAAAAATCCAACGGCAATGATCTCTATAAACAGTAATTCACAAGACATTTCTTTTCGTTGTTTTAGTTCCGGCGTATTTGTGCCTACTGTCCTGGCATTGTACTGCTTGTCCTGGCGAAGAAGCGACAATGCATAGTCGGCCCTGTGATGATCAGCCTTTTCACTTCCAAAATAAAAAACAATATCCGGCGTACCAGAACTGGCATCTATTCCGATACCATTCGTATCTGTAGAAAGAGCCCTATTTAATTCTTCTAAGGATGTTACCGGATGAATCAGTTCGGATCTCCCCTGCTGTGTCCCCTGCGGATCAAACAGATATACATTGTAGAGTCTGGCATTCATAAAATTGACATATCCAAAGTTAATAAACAACGTATAAATAATCAGTGAACCAAAAGCAACAAAGAAAAATTTTCCGGCTAACATCATCTGACAGTCTTTTTTGAAGAGAGAACAGAAATTTTTCACATCAAGACAGCCTCCTTCCTGTATATTGGATAAACATATCTTCTAAAGTTGGTTCTTCTGAATGGATACTGATAATTTCATCATGCCAGAAAGGAATGCCTCTTTCTAATTCCGGGATTTCTATTGTTTTTTCCTCACGCCTTCCCTTATACAGGTATTCTATCCGTACACGGTTGTTACTGTTTTGTTCTTTTAATCTTTTCGGCGTGTCCAATGCAGCTATATTTCCATTTGTAATAAAAGCTACCCTGTCGCATAATAAATCTGCATCCAGCATATTATGTGTGGTTAAAAATACTGTTGTCCCCTTCTTTCGTTCTTCTTCTATAATCTTGCGGAATAGAACAGCTCCAGAAGGGTCAAGCCCGCTGGTTGGCTCGTCCAGAAATAATAGTTCAGGGCTGCTGATCAGCGCCCTTGCCATACTTACACGCTGCCGCATACCTTTTGAGTATGAGGAAACAGGCTTTTTCATAAAATCAGCCTTAAACTCCAACTTTTCTAAAATCTCCCCAATATCCCTGAGCTGCTTTGCAGGATAAAAAGAAGAAAAGTATCTAAGATTGTCAACTGCGCTTAAATTTGTATACAGATAAGGAAATTCAAACAAAACGCCTATCTTCCTAAAAAAATCCTGTGTATGTGCTGTAGAAATATCCTGTCCGAACAATGACGCATAACCGCCGTAACCTTTCAAAATTCCAGTGAGAATTTTTTGTGTTGTTGATTTTCCAGAACCATTAGGCCCCAAAAAACCAAAAATTTCTCCATCACCTACCGTAAAATTTAAGCCATGTAACGCCTGCTTATCCTTTCCGTATGAAAAAGTCAGGTTTTTAACTTCAATCATTCGTCATCGCCCCACTTTCCCCGCCTGCTGTCTTTCTGCTCCTGCCGGCGTTTATTCCACCAATTCATAAATTTTATCTTAAAAGGGATAGAAATTACCAACGCTGCTACCATTGTCACCCACCAGTACCACTGGACTCCTAAAAACATATACCATTCCTCCTTTTCAGTTGTGAAAGCTTTACTTGCGCCGACCGCATATCCCAACGCAGCCAAATTCCTTATGGGGTTGTGTGCATATAAAATAAAAAACGGAGGTGAAATCGAAGTGTGGTCTCTGTGAAATTGGTGTGAACTATGAAAAACGGCTTTCCTTTTACATCTAAAGGAACAGCCGTTTATAAAAGAACTTATTTGATGATCGGAATAGAGAAGAAAAAACGGACGCCATCTGATAAATTTTCCGCCCCATATTCTAAATTTTGCATGGATAAAATTTGTGCGACAATAGCAAGACCTAATCCCGAACCGCTGTACTTTGCATTCTTATCACGATAAAACTTGTCCCAGATTTTAGACAGCTTTTCTGCCGGTATGGAAGCGCCTTGATTATAAACGGAGAAGTGAAGCGTATTGTCCTGTCCGACTAATGATAATCGTAAAATTCCCTTTGGAGATACATTCTTTTTCGCATTCATAATCAAATTACCTATGACCTGCTCCATTCGCTGTTGGTCCGTATAAACAAAAACTTTGTCTTCCGGAAGTTCGTACTGTAGTTCAAAATCGGTATCCGGCATATCGATCAATAACCGACCTGCTATCGTTTCGACAAATTCTACAAAATCAAAGCGTTCCGGTGTCAATGATGCCGCCCCGTTTTCCAATGCTGACAAATCCAGCAAGGTCTCAATCAGCTTACTCATTCTTTCTGTCTCAGAAATAATGATTTCGGAATATTTCTGCCGCTTTTCTTCGTCTGTTTCATCCTGTATTCCTTCCGCATAGGCACGTATCACTCCTATAGGCGTTTTCATTTCATGGGAAAGCCGGTCTGTTAATTCCTTCCTTTCCCCCAACAGTTTTCTTTCCTGCCGCACATCTCTTTCAAGCCGGATATTTGCTTTTTCCAGTTTTTCAAGCGTTTCCTGCAGATTTTCGGACATTTTATTAAGATTGTCTGCAAGTTCTCCAAATTCATCCTTTGATGTTATTGTGCAGGGCACAGAAAAGTCTAATCTGGCCGCCCTGTGCGCCATTTCTCCTATTTTAAAGATTGGATCTGAAATAAATCGTCCTAATAAATAATCTATGATTACAATCAACAAAATAACAAAGGTTACCCATAGCAAAAAAGAAACATTCTCTTCTAAAGGTAACCGTGTTGAAATCAAGTATGAAACCATTAACGCCATACCTGCAATCTTTGAACTCATGATTATTTTTTTCCGTACCGTGCGCAGTGAAAATTGTTCTTTCATTTTGCCACCTCAAATTTATATCCGGAACGGATAAGCGTTACAATGGATTTTCCCTCGCCGCCTAATTTTTGCCGCAATGTTTTGATATGTGTGTCTATCGTCCGTGTATTCCCCTCAAAATCATACCCCCAGATACGGTTTAACAGTTGTTCCCGTGAAAATACCTGTCTGGGATTTGACATAAAAAAATACAGCAGTTCATATTCTTTGTGCGTCAGCGTAAGCTCTGTTCCGTCCAAGAATACTTTATGTGCGGCAGGGTTTATTGCTATTTTTCCTGCACTGATTGTAACCGCAGGCGCTACAGACGTACGGCGCAGCAAGGCGTTTGCCTTTGCGAGCAGTATTTTCGGGCTAAATGGTTTTGTCATATAATCATCAGCGCCATATTCATAGCCTTTCAGTTTATCTTCCTCATCACTTTTAGCGGTCAGCATGATAATTGGCAGACTGCTCATTTCCCTTGCCGTTTTACATACGGAAAAGCCGTCAAGATGCGGCATCCTAATATCCAATATCATTAAGTCCATAGGATTGCTTTTCAATAGCATTAAGGCATCTATACCGTCGTCTGCTGTAAAGCAGGTATGTCCGCCCTTTTTCATATATTCGGCAATAATATCCTGCATGTTCTTTTCATCTTCTACAATTAAAATATTTGCCATGAAACCATTCCTTTCAACTATGCCTGCGCCTTTTGGTATCATATCATACCAGCCCTGCCTCGTCAGGTTACTTCTTAGTTTTCTTTCTGATAAACATGGAAATCAACATAGCCGCTATCCCCAAGGCAAGATAAACTGCCGCATACAGGATAAATGCCGTTTCCCCCATGTCAAAAAATATCCATGTACCTGTGAGGAACAGCGCAGCCGAAATAACCGGGAGGCTCCATAAATGCCGGATGTCTTTTCCCGCATATGCTCCGATTATCACGGAATATACTGGATTGACTGCAAAAAACAGCAGAAAGCATGCCGCCATTCCTGCATCGCCTTTTACAAAAGTAACCGCAAGCCACGGAAGCGCCAGCATCACCGCCACCGAAGAAACTGACCAGAAGATAATGTTCTGTTTCATGTTCCGTTCTCTGCAGACGCTATCCCTCCACATACCGCTCTATTTCACTCCAGGTTTTTACTGTCAGAATATTTTTATCTACTGTGTGTGGCAGATCAACCGCCCCTATGTACCATATGGGCTGCAGACCGGCATTTAAGGAATGAATGCGATGAACCTGCCCATATTCCTAAATGGAATCTCTTATAACATATAACCCCGTTTCCTCTAATACTTCTCTTATCAATGCATTGTCCATTTCAAATAAAATACGCATTATATAATTCTCCATTTTCATAAGCTGATTCTTTATCATTGGATTCATACCGATACCCAGCCAATCCAGAACAGCGTTGGCCGTAATGATATTCTACCATAACTATTCTATAATAAAAAGCAAAAGGTAATAAAGGTGTAAAGCCCTTGACAATTCATACAGACTTTACACCTTTTATCGGCTGCTATTTAATTGTTACATTTCATATTCTTCAGATGGTATGCCTAAAGCTGCAAGCTTATTTTTGTATATCTTTAGTTGGTACTCTAATTCTGGATTATTGCCTGTGTCAGCTTTTTTAATACGCTGTAAATTTACATAAAAATCAATCGTAACTTGCTTCAACTCATCCAATGTCATTTCGTTTACCATCCTTTCACCGCCTTTTTAAGATACTGCTAATATTTATAATTATCAGTATAGAGGATTATGTAAAAAGTGTAAAGTCTTTCTTCAATAAAAGCTGTTCTATGTAAAGTCTATAATGTAATTAGAATTAAATATTGATTCTGCTACAGGGAAAAAC
>CAJTVY010000057.1 GCA_910579925.1 uncultured Dorea sp. | reverse complement strand
GCAAAAGCTTACGGGGTTCATGACGGGCAGAAGGTAAAACTGGCGGTTGACGGGCCAAGAGCCGGAATCATGGACAATGTAGTAGTCCGTGCAGATGACAAAGGCGCTCTTGAGTGCCATATTGATACCGAAGAGGCAAATGCATACTGCATTAACTCAAAAACCAAATTAATGATAATTAAATAACAATATTATTTATAAAACAGGAGGAAATAAAAATGACAAAGTATGATGCATTAGGAATGATCGAGACAAAGGGACTGATTGGCGCGGTAGAGGCAGCAGACGCTATGGTAAAAGCGGCTAACGTTTATCTGATCGGAAGAGAATTTGTAGGAGGCGGCCTGGTTACCGTTATGGTCCGCGGAGACGTAGGAGCCGTTAAGGCTGCGACAGATGCCGGAGCCGCGGCTGCACAGAGAGTCGGAGAGCTGCTCTCCGTACATGTAATCCCGCGTCCGCATCAGGAAGTGGAATCTATTCTTCCGACGAAAGCAGAGTAATTCGTAACAGTTCGGATACCTTCACTGTTACAGTAATTCATCATGATCGGGTCTGCCCAAACACAGGCCCGATTTTTAAAAGGCGCTAGTGTGACGACACATTTACTTTCAGACAAATGTAAATGTGTCATCACACTAGTAATTAGGATAAAAGGAATCGTGTGGTGAGGATGAGGGAAAACAAGAAAAAATTATATTCTATTGGCGAGGCTAGTAAGATTTGTAATGTCTCTACAAAAACACTGCGTTTCTATGACAAGATGGGTGTTGTAACACCGGATTACGTCAGCGAAGAGAACGGATACCGTTATTACAGCAGTATCACACTGCTGAAAATTCCTGTAATCAAATATTATAAACAGCTGGGTTTTAAACTGGAGGAGATGGTAGGGCTTCTGAACGGGGAATCTTATCATGGTATGGAGGATAATTTTCGTAAGAAAATATTAGAACTGAGCCGGGCAGAGCAGGAGATCCATAAGAGTTATGTGTCTGTGAACGACTGGTATGAGTTGATCAGAGAAGCAAAGACGGTATCCCGCCAGGTTGAATGTCCGGTATGTATAAAATATCTGCCGACTCAGGAATATGCGTTTCTGGATCAGGAGTTTTCCTATAATTACAGAGACGCGGTAATCAATATACCATGGACAGATTACCTTTCCAGTATGAATTGTTCCATTACCGGTCCGGTCATCATAGAATATCCTTCCCTGCAGGACAAGATGGAAGGAGTTTGCCGCACTGCACGGATCATGCAGCGGATTGTCGGGACTTGCGACAGACGGACGAACATTCTTGTCATGAAGGGACAGATGGTAGCTTCTGTCTATCATGTAGGCGGGTATGAAAACCTCAAGGAAAGCTATCAGAAGATCCTTGAATATACTACGAAACAGGGATATATCTGCAAAGAAAAATCGATAGAACGGTATGTATTGGATTACTGGACATCGGAGCTTCTGGATGAATTTGTGACAGAAATTATTGTTCCGGTCTATAAAAAAGCATGATTTTAGATAACGAAAGAAAGGAGGCGTTGATTTGGAAGAATTTACTATGAACACAAGAATATATATGGGTGAAGATTCCTGTGAAAAAATAAGTGAATTAGAGATAAAACGCGCATTTATTTTTTGCGATCCATTTATGAGGCAGTCAGGAAAAACAGATCTGATCGTGACAAGGCTTGACAGGATGTGTGTAAAATACCATATTTTTGCAGACGTAGTTCCGGATCCTGACATGACGGTGATACAAAAGGGATTGAATCAGCTGAATGCTTTCAAACCGGATACGGTGTTTGCCTTTGGCGGCGGCTCTGCTATTGATACGGCAAAAGCGGTTGTACATCTGTATGCCAAGATGCATAACATCGCAAGACCTCGTATCATCGCAGTGCCCACTACAAGCGGAACCGGAAGTGAAGTGACTGCGTTTGCGGTGGTTTCAGACAGGGAAGAGGGAATTAAGTATCCGTTGATTGATTCCCGGATGATACCAGATATAGTATTCCTGGATCCCAGGCTGCCATCCACTGTACCTCCAGCCATTACGGCAGATACGGGAATGGATGTGCTCACCCATGGATTCGAAGCGTTCGCTTCTACGGATGCCAATGATTTTACTGACGCAATGGCAGAAAAATCCATACGGACGGTCTGGGACTATCTGGAACGCTGTGTGACGAGCGGGGATGATATGGAGGCAAGAGCCCATATGCATAACGCATCCTGTATGGCGGGTATGGCGTTTAATGCGGCTTCATTGGGAATCTGCCACAGTATGGCGCATGCGCTGGGCGCACAGTTCCACCTTCCCCACGGACGCTGTAACGCTGTGCTTTTACCGATCATTATCGAATATAATGCAGGACTTGAACTACCGGGTGAGTCAGACTCGCTTTTGCGTTATCTGGATATTGCAAGGCTTCTTGGGATCTCAGCCGGGACGAATAAAGCTACGATCCACCTTATGGTACGCCAGATCCGCAGTCTTATGAGCCGGATCGGCATCCCTGTACATTTTGCAGAACTGAATATTGATGCTGACAGCTATCTGCAATCGATTGACGCTATGGCAGAGAACGCACTGAAAGACCGTTGTACCGCGACCAATCCCAGAGTACCGACGGCGGAGCACATCAAACGGCTGTATAGGAAGCTTTATCAGTCGTAAAAACAGCATTAGGAGGAAAATATAATGACAGTAGACAAATCACATTCCATTGGTATCTGGTCAGGTATCATATCTGGTCTTACATATGGAATCTATACGACACTCGTTATGGTGGCGGGCTATTATGAGCCCCTTGCAACGGCAGTGGGACTGCTTGCGGCGCCCTATGTGTGTTCCGGGTTAAACGACCTGTTCGCGGGAATCTGGCTTTCCATATACAATATAAAGAGAGGAAGGATGGCGGAGGTATGGCAATGCCTGAAAACCCGGCCGGGACAAATGATTGTCCTTGGTTCTCTGCTTGGCGGCCCCATAGCAAACGGAGCCTACCTGGTGGGGTTGGCCCTTGCCGGAGCCTATGCGATCCCAATCTCTGCAACATGCAGTCTGTTTGGCGCTATTTTCTCATGGTTATTCTTAAAACAAAGGCCTACAAAGAGAGTTGTTGCAGGTATGGTTGTCTGTGTCGCAGGCGCTATCATCATCAACTGGGCGGAACCGGAAGGAACGAAGAACTTTACTCTCGGTATTATCTGCGCCCTGATTGCAGCGATCTGCTGGGGACTTGAAGGCATGTTTTCCAGTTCCAGCGGTGAAGAACTTGAACCGGAGATCTCCGTTAATCTGCGTGAATTAGTATCCGGTATCGTGGATCTGGCGATCATCGTTCCGGCTGTCAAAGCATTGTCGCTCCTTATGGGAACCTTACAGGCGGGGATTCCTGTTATCTGGCTCCTTGTGGCGGGGCTTTGTGCCGCAGTTTCATTCCTCACCTGGTATAAGAGTAATGCATTGGTTGGATGCGCCATCGGAATGTCGCTGAATGTAACTTATGCATTCTGGGGAGTATTATTCTGTGTATTATTCCTTGGACAGGAATTGACGGTTACGATTGTCGCAGGCTCTATCATTATTGTTCTCGGCGCCGTGCTTGTTACGATGAATCCTCTGGATCTGTTCCGGAAGAATCAGAACGCATAAACCCTTACTATACAATTGTAGAAAAATAAAACAATTATCCTTAATAAGCCCGCAAACTAGCGGGCTTACTTGTATTTCTGATAAATAATCACTCTTTATAATATGCTCTTGAAACATTTATCAGATAAAGACTTCCCTTTTTCAGAATTTATTTACAGCTTTTCAAAGTGGACTAACTCGTTCAAAGGGATACGTTGCGCAGCATGACGCTCTGGGTCTTGAGGGGTTCCGTCTGCATATCCTATTGCTAAAATATTGATTGGCTCAAGGGTATCTGGAAGCTGGAATTCCTGCTTAATTACATCGGGCTTAAAATAGCATATCCACACAGACCCTAATCCCAAATCCGCTGCTTCGAGCATCATATGATCTGTAAGGATCGATGCATCTATATCGACGGTCTTTTTGTTATCAAACGGGCGATTCCATGCTTTCTTATGCTCAGAGCAAACGATGATTGCCAGAGGCGCACCATAGAGATTTGCCGCTTTACTGACCTTGTTTAATCCCTCGTCTTCCTGCACAACGATAAGACGGACAGGCTGCAGATTTGCCGCCGTAGGCGCAACATGGGCAGCTAATAAAATTTTTTCCAGCTTTTCAGGTTCTACCTTTTTGCTTTTGTAATCACGGACAGAATAACGTGATTTTGCAATTTCTAAAAATTCCATAAGTATTCCTCCTGTATAAATTTGTTTTTCAGGGCTCCCTGTACGATCATTATATCGCAAATAAAGTTAAAGGCAAGAATGCACTTTTTAGGTATATACTACCTAAAAAGTTAGTTAGTGAAATTTCTAAGAGTGTAAATTGCAAAAGTGGTTATCACTGTCTTGAAGAAGATATAATGTGGTCAGCACACTAGGCGACGATAATAATGTGGAAAATAAAGACATATGGTAGTAAAATGATTAGTATATCTGAGCGTTTAATTAAAAGAAAACCTGGATATAGTAAGGTAGTTTCAGAATCAAAAATGTAAGGAGAAAAATTAATGTTGAAAAGAAGTGAGTTGGAATTACTGACGTTGGAACTGGAGACGGAGCCTCTAAGCCCGGAGGTGTACCGATATCAGACGCAATGGGGGCTTTCTGTAGTATATTATATATTTGATCCGGATCTGATAAAAAAATTTATATTTGAGCCAGTTTATATGAGTCCGGCAGATGTAGAGTGCAAAGGGATGTCTGAAGAAGAGATATTCCAGGCTGTTTTAGAGAGTACAGTCACGATCATGCAGACAGAGATTATCCCGTTTTCAGAGTATTTCCAGGAATTCGAAAGGTATTGTGATGATAAGAGTAAACTTCCTGTCATCAGAGGAATTGCGAAAGCGATGGAAGGGGCAAAGGAGGAGAGCCGGGTCTGGTGTGTGACCGGTTCTCTTAGGGAGCGTTGTGCAGCCGGAGCGCTTTATCAGCCGCTGCTTAGAAAGTTTTGTGAAACCCAGAAATGTCCAGGAGTGCTGATCGGATTCAGCGACAATGATTTTGCATATTTAGGTAAGGATAATCCGCAGATGCTTTCTCTGATGCCATCATTAGTGTATGAACTTAGCCATGTGGTAGAAGAGGCGGCAGAACTTTCGGAGAAGAAGATCCTCAGATATGACTATGAGACGGATACGCTGAGTGATATTACATTATAAGAAGATAATTTAATGATACGTCAAAACTTTACACCTTTGATATATTTTAGTATAATATGATTGGCAGGAAGGAACTGGTATTATTACGGTTTCTTCGTATATATCCTTTGGATACGCTGACGTATGCCCTGCCGGGCAGCCGGGATGCGACCGGTCGTGTGTCTGAAGAGAAAATATATGGAATGAGGAAATACTATGGCTAAGAAATCAAGAAAAGAACGCAAACAGACTGTAGCAAAGAAGAACATGGGAAAACAGAATCGTGCAGGACAGACTGTAGCGGTGCAGGCGGAAGAGGTTGAAACGAAGGTGGAGAGTGAGAAGATGGAAGCTGTGAAAGTGGAAACTCAGGAGGAAGAAGCGGTAAAGACGGCCGAAGAGGTTTCGGAAAGTGCTGTAGAAGAAGTGACAGAATGTAAGAATACGGTAGAGAAGGCGTGTGAAGCTGAGGCTGTCTGTGAGGTAGAGAAGGAAGAGGAAGCAGAAGAGTCTTGTGAAGCCAAGGTTGATAAGAAGGAAGAAGAGAAAGTAAAAGATGCAAAGGAGACAAAAGAGGCTGAGGAAGCGCTCAGAAGGGCTGAGCGGCGCGCGGTTTATGAGAAGCGGTTTGCCAGACATCATGATGAATTAAAATGGCTCTACATGGAGTTGTATGGGAATGGTTCGATGTTTGCAGAACTGTGCGATAACCTTTACCGTTTTTATGAAGAACGTAATGAGGAACTCAAGGAGATTGACCAGAATCGTGAGGCTGATCCAGACTGGTATAAGCAGAACGATATGCTTGGCATGATGTTCTATATTGACAATTTTGCAGGAAACATGAAGGGGGTAGAGTCGAAGCTTGACTATCTTGAGAAGAGCAATGTGAATTATGTCCATCTTATGCCGTTTCTGGATACTGTGGAAGGGCGTTCTGACGGCGGTTATGCGGTAGCGGATTTCAGAAAGGTGCAGGAGAAGCTTGGCACGATGGATGATCTGGAGAGCCTGACAGCGGCGTGTCATAAGAAGGATATTAATGTCTGCATGGATTTCGTCATGAACCATACTTCGGAAGATCATGAATGGGCGAAAAAGGCAAGGCAGGGAATCGGAGAGTATATGAGCAGATATTTCTTCTTTGACAACTATTCGATTCCGGCGGAGTATGAGAAGACGGTACCTCAGGTATTTCCGACAACGGCGCCAGGGAATTTCACGTGGCTTCCAGATGCGGAACATTTTGTGATGACATCGTTTTACCCGTATCAGTGGGATCTTAACTATAAGAATCCAAGGGTATTTAATGAGATGATGTATAATTTCCTGTTCCTGGCTAATAAAGGAATTGATATTATTCGGATTGATGCGGTCCCATATATATGGAAGGAACTGTATACGCAGTGCAGGAATCTTCCGCAGGTACATACGATTGTCCGAATGATGCGTATGATTGGCGAGATTGTATGCCCGAGCGTGCTGTTGCTTGGCGAGGTTGTGATGGAGCCGGAGAAGGTGGTTCCCTATTTTGGAACAGTGGAGAAACCGGAGTGTCATATGCTTTATAATGTTACAACCATGGCGACTACCTGGCATACTGTGGCGACGAGGGATATAGGACTGCTGCGGCAGCAGCTTGACATTGTCAATCGCCTGCCGAAGGAGTATGTATTCCTGAATTATCTGAGATGCCATGACGATATTGGATGGGGGCTGGATTATGGTTCTCTTGCCAGGGAAGGAATCAGAGAGCGTCCGCACAAACAGTATCTGAATGACTATTTCCAGGGATATGTAGGCGAGAGTACGAGCCGGGGCGAGTTGTATAATGCAGATCCGGTTACCGGTGATGCAAGATTCTGCGGAACGACGGCATCTATGTGCGGAATTGAGAAGGCCGGCTTTGAGCAGGATGATACGGCAATGGAGAGGGCCATCCAGAAGGATGTCATGCTTCATGCTTATATGTTTATGCAGTCGGGTATTCCGGTACTTTACAGCGGGGATGAGATTGGGCAGGTGAACGATTATACTTATAAGGAAGATCCGAATAAGGCGGCGGATTCCCGCTATATTCATCGAGGAGCAATGAGATGGGATCTGGCCGAAAATATTACGGATGAGGACACCGTGGAAGGGAAGGTATTTACGAAACTGGGTCAGTTAGAGAAGATCCGTAAGTCGGAGAAGGTTTTTGTATCTAATGCGGACACCTGGACCATCGAAACCTGGGAGGCTGGCGTTCTGTGTATCGGTAGATATTTTGAGGGTGAGAAGCTGATCGGATTGTTTAATTTCAGTGAATATGATAAGACGGCGTGGATCAATGAAGAGGACGGTATGTACGTGGATCTGATCTCTGGAAAGAAGATGGAAGCAAAGGGCGTGAATATTCCGGCTTTTGGATTCTTCTATCTGAAAAAAGAGGATGAAGTCGAGTAAAGATGAAGAGAAGAAGATGGATGGGGATTGCCGCTTTGGCGGCAATCCTCTGGATATATGCGGGAGTGTCTGTATTTGCCGCTGAAGCGGGGGAAGGCGAGGCGTCTCCGGCAGAGGGGCAGGTGGAACTCACAGAAGAAGAGAAGCTTCAACAGGAACTGGACGGAGTCTATGCAATGCCGGTCCGGTCTAATGAGAGGGAAGGATGGCCGCAGGGACCGGGAACTTATGGCGAGGCTGCGATCGTTATGGAAGTGGAGTCAGGCGCTATTCTGTATGCCAAGAATATTGATGAGCGCCACTTTCCGGCAAGTATTACGAAGCTGTTGACTGCGCTGGTGGCATTTGAGAACGGGAAACTTGAAGATCCGGTTTTATTTTCTCATGAGAGTCTGGCGTTTCTGGAACCAGGGGATGCTTATATTGGAATGAAGGAAGGTAACCAGATTACTCTGGAACAGGCGTTGTACGCAACGCTTCTGGCCTCGGCAAATGAAGGGGCATATGCGGTTGCCGAGAATGTGGGAAAGAATGCGGGACATGACTATGAATGGTTTCTTGAGCAGATGAATGCCAGGTGCAGGGAACTTGGCGGGGAGAATTCTAATTTTACGAATCCCCATGGACTGCACGATGAGAACCATTATACCTGTGCCAGAGATATGGCGCTGATTGGTCGGGAGCTGTTTCGGCATCCTGAGTTTTTTAATATCGTGCAGACATTGAATTACACGATACCGGCATCGGATACAACGGAAGAGCATATTTTCCAGCAGAAGCATAAGATGCTGAAGGAGGGAAATGCGTACTACTACGAGTATGCGGTGGGCGGAAAGACGGGTTATACGGATCAGGCCCTGTCAACGCTGGTGACGATGGCGGATAACAGAGATATGCAGCTTGTGTGTGTGGTACTGAAGACTCATGGGGCGAATGTTTACCCGGATACCCGGAACCTGCTGGAATATGGGTTTGCCAATTTCAGTAAAGTTCTTCCGGCGGCGAATGAGAAGTCAGAGGATGTGGCAGAGATTCTGGACGAGCAGAATATTGTGGCGCCAGTCGGCGTAGAGTTTAAGGATCTGGATCTGGAGATTGTGCCAGATGAGGAGACTGGGGACGAAGGACTGCTGGAGTACAGTTATAAAGGCATTCCGGTAGGGACTGTCCGGGCAGTGTTAAGTCAGACGTATCTTGAGAAGCAGCTGGAGGCGAAAGAAAAGGCGCAGAAGGAATCTGAGGACGGCGATAAAAAGAGCGGAAAGAAGAAAACGGATGCGTCGGAAAACAGACAGATTCTGAAGAAGTGCATCCTGGGCGCTGCGGGAGTCTTACTCGTCGTACTGGCAGGCGCAGTGGTGAAGCTGTTTCTTGACAGTAAGAGAAGGGAAAAGAAAAAGAAGAAAAAATAAAAAACGCTTGACGATATCAAGGGTTTTGACTATAATATAACCCACACAGAGAAAGTGTTGACGAAGACAGTAAGACATATCGGAAAGGAGCAGCGAGCCGGGGATGGTGCAAGCCTGGTGCGAGTAGGATATGTACGAATATCACTTCCGAGCTGCAGCTGTCGAAAGGTATTGTGTCTGAAAGTGGCGCAAGAGACTAAGTAGATGCTGACGGGATTCTCCCGTTATAGAGAAGACATATGAACGTATGTTTAGGTGGTTTATAATCGTGAGCGTTGGTTCCCGTCCTATTCAGGGCGGGAATTTTTTTTCGCCTGGGTACGCAAAAGTTTCAATTGGGTACGCTGCATTTGTTAATCTGGGACGTAGAAAATCGTAACAGAAAATCTGCGTGATACTATGTCCCCAAAGGAGGATTGTATGTATAAGAAGGTTTCAACAGACTTGAATTTTGTTGACAGAGAGAAGGCAATCGAGAAGTTCTGGGAAGAAAACCATATCTTCGAAAAGAGTATGAAGGAGCGGGAGGGCGGCGAACTCTATATGTTCTACGACGGTCCGCCGACAGCTAACGGAAAACCGCACATCGGTCATGTGCTGACCCGCGTCATTAAGGATATGATTCCCAGATACCGTACTATGAAGGGATACGAGGTGCCGAGAAAGGCAGGATGGGATACCCATGGCCTGCCGGTGGAACTTGAAGTTGAGAAAGCCTTGGGCCTTGACGGCAAGGAGCAGATCGAGGAGTACGGGCTGGAACCGTTTATCGACAAGTGTAAGGAAAGTGTCTGGAAGTATAAAGGCATGTGGGAGGACTTCTCCAGTACGGTCGGGTTCTGGGCGGATATGGAAAATCCTTATGTCACATATCACAATGAGTTTATCGAGTCAGAGTGGTGGGCGTTAAAGCAGATCTGGGACAAGGGACTGCTTTACAAGGGATTCAAGATTGTTCCCTACTGTCCGCGCTGCGGAACGCCGCTTTCTGCACAGGAGGTTGCGCAAGGGTACAAGGATGTGAAGGAGCGTTCTGCTATTGTGAGGTTTAAGGCCAAGGGCGAGGATGCCTATATTCTGGCGTGGACCACGACCCCATGGACGCTGCCTTCTAACCTGGGCCTCTGTGTGAATCCCACAGAGACTTATGCGAAGGTAAAATGTATTGACGGATATACCTATTATATGGCGGAGGCTCTTCTGGATACGGTGCTTGGTTCACTGGCGAAAGAAGGAGAGAAGGCATACGAGGTGCTTGAGACCTGCCAGGGAAAGGATCTGGAGTATAAGGAATATGAGCCTCTTTACCAGTGTGCGGCAGACGGGATTGGAAATCAGCGAAAGAAAGCCTTCTATGTGATCTGTGATAATTATGTTACTCTGACGGACGGTACAGGAGTGGTGCATACGGCGCCAGCCTTTGGTGAGGATGACGCAAGAGTATGCCGTAAATATGACATGCCTTTCGTTCAGCTGGTAGACGAGAAGGGAAATATGACAGAGTCGACGCCATTCGCCGGATTATTCGTCAAAAAGGCGGATCCAGAGGTTTTGAAGGATCTTAAGGCCAGAGAACTGCTTTTTGATGCTCCGAATTTTGAACACAGTTATCCTCATTGCTGGAGATGTGATACGCCTTTGATTTATTATGCCCGCGAATCCTGGTTTATCAAGATGACGGACGTCAAAGAAAATCTGATTGCCAATAACAATACGATTAACTGGATTCCAGAGAATATCGGTAAGGGTCGTTTTGGAGACTGGCTGGAGAATGTACAGGACTGGGGAATCAGCCGGAACCGCTACTGGGGGACTCCGTTAAATATCTGGGAATGCGAGTGCGGACATCAGCACTCGATTGGAAGTATTGGAGAGTTAAAGGAAATGTCCGGTAACTGCCCGGATGACATTGAACTTCATCGTCCTTATATTGATGAAGTGACCATTAAATGTCCGGTATGCGGAAAGGAGATGCACCGGGTACCAGAGGTGATTGACTGCTGGTTTGATTCCGGGGCAATGCCGTTTGCACAGCTTCATTATCCTTTCGAGAATCAGGAATTGTTCGATAAGCAGTTTCCGGCAGACTTTATTTCCGAGGCAGTGGATCAGACCCGCGGATGGTTCTATTCTCTCCTTGCGATTTCGACGTTGATCTTTGATAAAGCTCCTTACAAGAATGTTATCGTCCTTGGACATGTACAGGACGAAAAGGGGCAGAAGATGAGCAAGTCCAAGGGAAATGCGGTGGATCCTTTCGAAGCTCTTGAAAAATACGGTGCAGATGCCATCCGCTGGTATTTCTATGTAAATAGTGCGCCTTGGCTGCCTAACCGTTTTCACGGAAAGGCTGTTGTGGAAGGCCAGAGAAAGTTCATGGGAACCCTGTGGAACACCTATGCGTTTTTCGTTCTGTATGCCAATATTGACGGATTTGACGCAACAAAGTATACATTAGAATATGATAAGCTATCGGTTATGGATAAATGGCTATTGTCCAAGCTTAACACGCTGATTAAGGATGTGGACAGCCATCTGGAGAATTACCGGATTCCGGAGACGGCAAGGGCGCTTCAGGAGTTCGTAGACGACATGAGCAACTGGTATGTGCGTAGAAGCAGGGAGCGTTTCTGGGCCAAGGGAATGGAACAGGACAAGATTAATGCATATATGACTCTCTATACGGCTCTTATGGGCGTCAGCAAGGCGGCGGCTCCTATGATCCCGTTTATGACGGAGGACATTTACCAGAATCTGGTGAGAAGTGTGGATACCAGCGTTCCAGAGAGTATCCATCTGTGTGATTTCCCGGCGGTGGACGAGACCTGTATTGATAAGGAACTGGAAGCCAATATGGAACAGGTGTTAAAGCTGGTGGTCATGGGACGTGCGTGCCGGAATACGGCAAACATCAAGAACCGTCAGCCTATTGGCCAGATGTATGTAAAGGCGGATTTTGAACTTCCGGAATTCTATCAGAAGATTGTAGAAGAGGAACTGAATGTAAAATCTATGACATTTACACAAGAGGTTCGTGATTTTACGACATATTCTTTCAAACCTCAACTAAAGACAGTGGGGCCAAAGTATGGTAAAATGTTAAATGGAATCAGGGCAAAGCTTGGTGAACTTGACGGCAATGCCGCCATGGACGAACTGAATGAGACGGATGCCTTGAAATTAGATATTGACGGCCAGGAGGTTGTGCTGTTAAAGGAGGATCTGCTGATCGAGAGTGCGCAGATGGAAGGGTATGTATCAGAGGATGATAACGGCATCACGGTGGTGCTGGATACGAACCTGTCCGAAGAACTTCTGGAAGAAGGATTCGTGCGCGAGATTATCAGCAAGGTCCAGACCATGCGTAAAGAGGCTGATTTCGAGGTGATGGATCAGATTGAGATCACCTATGAGGGAACGGAGAAGGCCGAGACAGTATTTGCCGCAAATGCAGAAACCATCGCAGAGGAGACTCTTGCACAGAAGGTTACGAAAGCAGCGCCGGCAGGATATGTGAAGGAATGGAAGATTAACGGTGAGAAGGTAACTCTTGGCGTGGAGAGAAAATAACAATACTTTGCGGGGGCGGGGGTTCCCTGTTCCCCGGCTGAAAGGAAGAGGTAGGAAGCATGTATAATCCGAGATTTGAGAAAGAGACATTTAAAAAGGAAGTCAAGCAGAACGTGAAGCATCTGTTTCGCAAGGAGATCGAAGAAGTTTCCCAGCAGGAATTGTATCAGGCCGTTTCTTATGCCGTAAAAGAGGCAATCATTGATAACTGGATTGCAACGCAGAAACAGTACGAGAAAGATGATCCGAAGATTGTCTATTACATGTCTATGGAATTTCTGATGGGAAGGGCTCTGGGAAATAATCTGATTAACATGACGGCGTATACGGAAGTGAAGGAGGCTCTTGAAGAGATGGGAGTCAACCTGAATCTTCTTGAGGACGAGGAACCAGATCCGGCTCTTGGAAACGGCGGTCTGGGACGTCTGGCGGCGTGTTTCCTGGATTCTCTGGCCTCTCTTGGTTATGCGGCGTACGGTTGTGGAATCCGTTACCGCTACGGTATGTTCAAGCAGAAGATTGAGAACGGCTACCAGGTAGAGACGCCGGATAACTGGCTGGTGAACGGCAATCCGTTTGAGTTGAGACGGCCAGAGTATGCGAAGGAAGTACGTTTTGGGGGAAATATCCGCGTAGAATATGATGAGACGGGCAAAATCCATTTTGTACAGGAGAACTATGAGTCTGTCAAGGCGGTTCCCTATGATTATCCTATCGTCGGCTATAATAACAATGTTGTGAATACCCTTCGTATCTGGGATGCAGAGCCAATCGTTGACTTCCAGTTAGAGTCTTTTGACCGCGGAGATTATCATAAGGCAGTTGAGCAGCAGAATCTTGCAAAGAATATCGTGGAAGTTCTTTACCCGAACGACAATCATTACGCCGGTAAAGAATTAAGGCTGAAACAGCAGTATTTCTTCGTATCTGCCAGTCTTCAGGCGGCTGTGGCAAAGTACAAGAGGAATCATGATGATATTACAAAGCTGTATGAGAAGATGACGATTCAGATGAACGACACCCATCCGACGGTTGCAGTTGCAGAATTAATGCGTATTCTGCTTGACGTAGAAGGGCTTGGATGGGATGAAGCGTGGGAGATTACGAAGAAGACCTGCGCCTACACGAACCATACCATCATGGCGGAGGCGTTGGAGAAATGGCCTATTGATCTGTTCTCAAGACTGCTGCCCCGCGTATATCAGATCGTACAGGAGATTGACCGCCGGTTTGTGGAGCATATCCGCAAGACCTATCCGGGCGATGAGAACAAAGTCAGGAAGATGGCGATCTTAAGAGACGGCCAGGTGAAGATGGCGCATCTTGCTATCGTAGCGGGTTACTCGGTGAATGGTGTGGCAAGGCTCCATACAGAGATCCTTAAGAACCAGGAACTGAAGGACTTCTACCAGATGATGCCAGAGAAATTCAATAACAAGACCAACGGTATCACCCAGAGACGTTTCTTAATGCATGGAAATCCACGTCTGGCAGACTGGGTATCGGAAAAACTTGGTACGAAAGACTGGATTACGGATCTGTCTGTGATGTCCGGGCTTAAGAAATATGCGGATGATACAGAGGCCTTGAAAGAATTTATGGAAATCAAGTATAAGAATAAAGAGTTTCTGGCAGCATATATTAAGAAACATAACGGAATCGAGGTTGATCCAAGATCTATTTTCGACGTACAGGTAAAGAGACTTCATGAGTACAAGAGGCAGCTGCTGAATATCCTCCATGTGATGTATCTGTATAATCAGATCAAGGAGCATCCAGAGAAGAATTTCTTCCCAAGAACATTTATCTTTGGCGCAAAGGCTTCAGCGGGATATATTCGCGCCAAGGAGATTATCAAGCTGATCAATTCGGTTGCCGACGTAGTGAATAATGACCGAAGCATCAACGGAAAGATCAAGGTAGTATTTATCGAGGATTACCGCGTTTCTAATGCGGAGTGGATCTTTGCGGCTGCAGACGTCAGCGAGCAGATTTCAACAGCTTCAAAAGAGGCTTCCGGTACTGGTAATATGAAGTTCATGTTAAATGGCGCTCCTACCCTTGGAACCATGGACGGAGCGAATGTGGAGATTGTTGAAGAAGTCGGCCTGGAGAATGCGTTTATCTTTGGTCTGAGTTCGGATGAGGTCATTAACTACGAGCAGAATGGCGGATACAATCCATGGGATGTCTATAACAATGACCAGGATGTCCGCAGGGTTGTGAATCAGCTGGTTGACGGAAGCTATGCCAACGGCAATACGGAGATGTACCGTGACCTTTATGATTCCCTTCTGACCACAAAGGGAGGAAACCGGGCAGATATGTACTTTATTCTGAAGGATTTCCATGCGTATGCAGAGGCGCAGGAGAAGGTAGAAGAGGCGTATCGTGATAAGGAGAGATGGGCCAAGATGGCGCTTTTGAACACAGCATGCTGTGGTAAATTCTCTTCTGACCGGACCATCCGGGAGTATGTCGAGGATATCTGGAAACTGGATCCTGTAAAGATTGAGATGAAAGTAGAAGATTAAAAAAATACAGGTATAAAACAGCCTGCCCTTCCATACAGTGTATGGGAGGGTTTTTTGTATGCGGCTGAAACTGAAAAGACTAGGATGCTACATGATTATTATTATTTTGCTGCCGTATGTGATTACGGTATTCTTAAATGGGTCAAGCATTCACTCTTATTCACATGTGGATAATACCAGTGTGAAGGTGAAAAGCGGGGAGAAGGAGATCCAGATTCCCATTGAAGAATACTGTATCGGAATACTGGCAAAGGTGATCCCGGCATCCTATGAGAAGGAAGCGTTAAAGGCACAGGCGGTTCTGGTCCGGACGGAAGCTTACAGGAAGATAAAAGAGTCGGGGAAAGATACTGTACTTGAGGAGGAATTCTGGACTCAGAAGCAGATGGAGGATGCCTGGGGGAACAAATACTCGAAGTATTACCGGAAGCTTGAGGATGCCTGGCGGGATACAGAGGGCATGGTGCTGCTCTATGGGGAAGAACTGGCCCTGACGCCGTTCTTTCGTCTGAGCAACGGCTGTACACGGGATGGAAAGGAGGTTCTGGGCAGCGAGGATTATCCATATCTGAAGATTGTGGACTGCCCTTATGATATTGAGGATGAGAAGCAGATCCGTACTGTGATGACTGACGATATGGATGCGCAGGTCACGGAAACAGATACCGCCGGGTATGTGATGAGTGTGCGGGTCGGGCAGGAAAACATCAGCGGAGAGGAATTTCGCAATAACTATGGCCTGGCTTCTGGATGTTTTACGCTGCAGCGTTACAATGGAAAGATACGGATTACAACAAGAGGCGAGGGACACGGCTTGGGGATGAGCCAGTATTCTGCGAATCAGATGGCAAAGGAAGGAGGTACATATGAGTCTGTTTTACAGTATTTTTTTGAAGGAACGGAGTTAAAAGAAGTCGCAGAAATATTGCTGGACGTAGAATAAGTCGATCACTATCTGGCAAAAATATAGTCAGAGGTGGTGATAAGATGAACAACAAGCAAAGACCTTCACAGAAAAGGAAAGGTGCTGCCGTTGCGGCTGTGGTTTGTTTTGTAGCAGCGATTGCGTTAGTGGGAACATATACATTTAACGACTACAGACGGACGCAGCAGAAAGAACAGCTTGCGCTTGCTGAAGATGAGGATGACACAAAAGATAAGAAGAAGGAACCGGCAGAGGAAGCCAATAACCTGGTGATTAACAACAAACAGAATACGGAGCCGGAAGAGAAACCAGAAGAACCGGCAGAAGAACCTGCGGAACAGACGGACAACAGTACGGACGTTCAGCAGACGGAAGGGTATGGCAGGGCTGTTACATTTAATGAGAACAGTAAGCTGCTATGGCCGGTTAATGGTACGATCATTATGAGTTACAGTATGGACAAGACGGTATATTTCCAGACCTTAGACCAGTATAAGTATAATCCGGCGGTAATTATCTCTGGCGCAGAGGGCGATCAGGTTCTCTGTGGTACGACAGGAATCGTCAAATCCATAGATGTGACGGCTGAGACGGGGACAACGATTAACGTAGATCTGGGAAACGGATACGAACTGTTCTATGGACAGCTTAAGGAGGTTCCGGTGAAAGTAGGGGACTATGTAGAGGCAAAGAGCGTGCTGGGATACGTTAGCCAGCCAACGAAATACTATAGCGTAGAAGGAAGTAATGTGTACTTCGAGATGCGAAAAGACGGTCAGCCCATTAATCCGGTGGAATATCTGGAAGAGTAGGGAATGTGCCGGGATACCCCGCATTGACATGCACAACAGAATGCTGTGATGTCAGTGCGGGAATCTTTTTGTGTAAAAATATTGAAATAAAAAGGATATGTAGTTGATTTTTTCTTAATAAGGAATATAATTTTGATATATCACTTGATCTGTGAAAGATAAAAAGGCGTGTATAAACACGATGACTTGTCAGAGAAGAGGGCCTTTAGAAACCATTATGAATTATACTTACATATTACGATGCAGGGACGGGACTTTATATACGGGGTGGACAAATGATCTAAAAAAACGCATAAAGGCGCATAATCTCGGGAAGGGAGCAAAGTATACGAAATCCAGGCGTCCTGTGAAGCTTGTCTATTTTGAGGAATTTGCGACCAGGAGGGAGGCCATGAAGCGGGAATGTGCGATTAAAAAGATGAGGAGAAAAGAGAAGGAGATGATGATCTGCAGAGCGAAATACGATGAAATGCAGATATTATCTGGTAATCATTGACCTCAGTGTGCAAAGAAGGAGTTCTTGTACGCTGAGGTCATATTTTATCTTATAGGAAAGACCTTGTCACGCTAACGCATGAAAAAATCTTTCCTATAAGATAAAAATAATATGCGCACTCGCACAAGAGGTAAAATATTGCTTCGCAATTGTGCTCGGCGCACAAAGTATCCAGGCCCCTCATGAGTGAGGGGTTAGGGGAGCTGAAGTGGGCCTGCCCACTTT
>CAJTVY010000056.1 GCA_910579925.1 uncultured Dorea sp. | reverse complement strand
GTAGAACACTAGCCTTCCAAGCTAGATACGTGGGTTCGATTCCCATCACCCGCTTATTTTTTATTTTCAGAAAGAAGAGGAATTCCAATGAAGATCGTATTTTTAGATGTCCGTACCATCGGCGAAGATATTGACCTGACCCCCTACAGTCAGTTAGGCGAAGTGGTAAAGTATCCCTTCTCCTCTCCCGACGAGGTGCCCGAACGGGTTAAAGATGCAGACGTCATTGTCCTTAATAAGGTGCGGATTGATGCAAAGACTTTAGGAGAGGCAAAAGCTTTAAAACTGGTCTGCGTTACTGCTACCGGAACCAACAATCTGGACAAAGACTATCTGAACAGCCGTAACATTGCCTGGAGAAATGTTGCGGGATACTCTACGGATTCCGTTGCCCAGCACACATTTGCCATGCTGTTCTATCTGCTGGAAAAGCTAAGATATTATGATGATTATGTAAAAGAAGGGCGTTACGCAAGCGACACGTCTTTTACCCATTTTGAAGAACATTTTTGTGAATTGAAAGATAAGACCTGGGGCATCATCGGACTTGGCAGCATCGGAAGACAGGTGGCCGTCATTGCAGAAGCTTTCGGCGCACATGTTATCTATACCTCGCCCTCCGGCAACGCCCCACAGAAGGGATACCGTCAGGTCAACATGGATACGTTACTTACCACATCCGACATAATCTCTGTCCATGCGCCGCTGAATGAATACACAGAGAATCTGATTGATTCCTGTGCATTTTCCAAAATGAAGACCTCCTGTATTTTTCTGAATCTTGGCAGAGGCCCCATTGTTGTGGAACCCGACCTTGCCTGGGCCATTGAACATCAGGAAATCGCTGCCGCAGGGCTTGATGTATTGTGTATCGAGCCTATGAGCCCGGATAGTCCGCTCCTTCGGATCAAGGACAGCAGACGGCTGTTCATCACGCCCCATATCGCCTGGGCAAGTATAGAATCCAGGACGCGGCTCATGAAAATCGTCCTGAGACAGATCAAGGATTTCTTTCAATTATAAATAAAAGCTGAAAGACTATTTCCTTCCCGGCAGCAATGCGCCGAATACCTCTCCTGCCATCACCAGGACGCTTCCGACAGCAAGATATACGTCCCCCAGATTCGCCGTTATTCTCCCAAGGAACTTCTTCTGCGTGCGAAATCCAATATAGTCAACCACTCTGCCTCTTACCAGTCTGTCGAACAGGTTGCTTGCCGCTCCGGCGCTTACAAGGGTCATGCCCGCTTTTCTGACATAATTATGCTTCTTTGCAAATGTCAGACAATCCCAGGCCAGGACCCCAGCGCCAGCCAGTACAGACAGAATCCTGACTGTCTCCGGATGCTGATCATACAGATTCAGCAGAAATCCCTTGTTATACACTTTCCGAATCAAGAACTTACTGCTTCGAAGTTCCCGCTCCTCTCCCAGGTTCAGTTCCTCGTCCACCCGTTTCTTAATGACTACGTCCGTCCCCAGGAGAATTGCAAATAATACCAGCATAACAGAAAGCATTCTAACTCTCCTCTTTGATCTTCACAATCTGCTCTTCCTGCTTCTCAATCTCTTCTTCTCGCTTCTCAATCTCCTCGCACAGAGAAATGTACTCCGTGTCATCCACTTCGCCCTTCTGAAACTTCTCGTAAACCATCTGCCCGATATCCTTTAAGTCTCTCTCATTGGACCGTTTCAAGGAACGGATATCGCTTTTAATCTTCTGAATCTCAAACGTCTCTTCTGCCTTTCTGCTGATATCGCTTGCAGTATCTGAAATCTTCTTTCCCAGTTCACCAAAAAAATCTGCCATGTTTATCTTCTCCTTTTCTTTCTTTTTCTGCCCGGTCTGCCGTACTCCTGTAACTTCAGACTACAACCGGCGAAGGATATCCAGAGAGCGGTACAGGTTCATCGCCCCGTATCCCCATTCCCTATTCGGGCTCTCCATCCCCGGTCTCTGTTCTGCTCCGAGCAGAATGATATTCCGGATCTGACTGGAATTAACTCCCCATGCTTCCTCGTCCGCAAGAACCCATTCCATCAGAAGAGCCACCGCCCCCGCCGCAATCCCTGCCGCTACGCTGGAACCGCTTCGGACCACAAATTCGTTGTTAAGTCCCGCTCCGGACACCAGGACTCCGGGCACCGCAAAATCCGGCTTTATCCTTTCATCTCTAGTATACCCTCTTCCAGAATTAATAGCAACAGATTTATCAACACCATTATAGAACGCCACCGTCATCGCTATGAGACTGCTGCCTGGTTCTGCCAGTGTCGTATCTGGATTCGCTTCCAGAAAATTCACTTCTCCAGATAAAAATTCCTGGACCGGAAGCCATATATGAACCTTGCCGTCGGATACCCGTACCGGCTTGACGCTGATTCTCCATACGCCGGGAGAAGGATTTATGAACCGCATAAAGATCAGTTGGGAATCATTGTTCTCAAGCAGCAGCCGGTACTCCACTTCCACTTCCGTCCGGTCGAACACAAAAGATTCCTGATACTCCTGCCCCTGTTTGAGCGTAATATATCCTGTCCGTTCCCCGGAAGGAGAGGTAAATGCCACAGTCATTACATTCGGAACCGTTGTCCATAACTCCGCTACAAAACCTTCCACACCTTCTCCCACCCGGATCTCAGCCTCCGCCGTTTCATCCATACTGGCAAATTTCTTAAAAAAATGCTGCCGCTGTATTGCACCGTTTCCTGCGCTGACCACCACGCTGCGGTTCAATACTGAGGAATAGGCATCCAGCATATTCGACAGAAGAGAGGTTCCGTTATGCCCTCCAAGATTGGTCCCCAGAGCCACGCACATAACCAGCGGCATTTTACGTTTCCGCGCAAGACCATTCATATATTTCATCGCAAGCATAATATCATTTTCCTGGAAACAGGTCGCTTCCTGTCGGATAACGTAGAATTGCTTCAGATATGATTTCGCCGGTTTCAGCTTCACGACAACCAGGGTTGCCTCTGGGGCAGCGCCGATAAACCGATGTTCCAGATCCGCACCGCCAGCCGCAACGCTGGCAATGAACGTTCCATGCCCCTCCACATCCATACTGGGTACGATGTCCAGCGGATTATCATTGCGCAGCGCCTCGTTGATCATTTCCTCTGTATATTCACTTCCGTAATCCAGTCCTTCCGGAAGCGTACCGTCCTGGATCGTCTGATCCCAGATTCCCGCTATCCTCGTAGAACCGTCGATATTCCGAAACAGGGGATTCCGGTAATCAATTCCGGTATCCAGAATCCCTACCATAATTCCGCTTCCCATAAGATTCAGCGTGGGATAACTCTGTACCACGCTGATTCCCGCCTCATCCATCGCTTCCAGATCCATTAGCTGATAACAGTTCGGTATGGAATTATAGCGGTAATTTTCCAGGGACAGAGGCTCTAAGGCCGTTTTGTTCACGTAAATCGCCTGGAACCCGAAGTCCATATTCTGAACGCAGGCCCCTTCCTGCTCGGCCTCCCCGGCATCCATTGCTCTGTAAATCGGAGAAATTAAATCCACATAGTCTTCCGACATAATCATTCTTCTGCATTCCTCTCTATCCATAAAAAACACCCCATATACTTTTTTTTAGTATATGAGGCGTTACATATATTCTAGTACATCGAATAATGATTTTCGACTTTTGTCTGCCGTGTCAGACTATGATTCCCCGGTAATACGCAGCACTTCCTGCCCTCTCAGCATAATCACAGGGCCTCCTGTACCTTCAATATATTCCTGGGTAATCGTCACCTGCCCGATATTGTCATCCTTCGGAATCTCGAACATAATATCCAGCATAAATTCCTCGATAATGGCCCTGAGCGCCCTCGCCCCTGTATCCTTCTCCACTGCCTTCTTCGCAATGGCCGCCAATGCGCCGTCGTCGAACTGAAGCTTCACCTCATCCAGCGCAAGAAGCTTCTGATACTGTTTGAGAATCGCATTCTTCGGCTCTGTCAGAATCTTCACCATCATCTCCTCGCTTAACCCGCGCAGAGTAAATACAATGGGCATCCGCCCCAGGAATTCCGGTATCATCCCAAAACTTCTTAAATCTTCTGTGGTCACTTTCTCCAGAATTTTCTGATCTCTGTCATAACGGTCCTTAAGTTCTGCTCCGAACCCGATGGAAGACTGTTTCGTCAGACGTTCCTTAATAATCTTATCAAGCTCTGGAAACGCCCCGCCGCAGATAAACAGAATATTCTTCGTATTCACGGTAGTAAGCGGAACCATGGCGTTCTTACTGTTGGCCCCCACCGGAACCTCCACCTCACTGCCCTCCAGAAGCTTTAACATCCCCTGCTGAACAGATTCTCCGCTTACGTCCCGCTGGTTGGTGTTCTTCTTCTTCGCAATCTTATCTATCTCGTCAATAAAGATAATTCCCTGCTCCGCCTTCTCCACGTCGTTGTCCGCCGCAGCCAGAAGTTTGGAAACCACACTTTCGATATCGTCGCCGATATAACCAGCTTCCGTTAGAGAAGTAGCGTCCGTAATGGCAAGCGGAACATCCAGAAGCCTTGCCAGAGTCTTCACAAGATAAGTCTTGCCGCAGCCGGTAGGCCCGATCATCAGCATGTTGGATTTCTCGATCTCAATCTCGTCCATGGTATCTGTAGCCACCCTCTTATAATGGTTGTAGACTGCCACAGACATCACCTTTTTCGCATACTCCTGCCCAACCACATACTCGTCAAGCTTCCCCTTAATCTTATGAGGAGCGGGAATGTTGCGGATGTCAATCAGAGGCGTTCTCTCCTGTCCTTCTTTTTTCTTCTTAATCTTCTGCTTCTTCGGAACATTCTGTTCCATGTCCGCCATGTTGAAAATCTGCACCCCCGGGATATTCATGTTCATAAGCTGGCTGTAATCCACCTGACCGCTCATCATTGCGTCAAAACTCTTCTGCATACAGTCGCTGCAGATCGAGATACCGTTCGGAAGATCGATCATCTTACCCGTAGTCGTCTCCGGGCGCCTGCACACAAAACAGATCTTCTCATACTCGTCCTCATTCTTCTTCGCATCCTCCACCTGTCCATCTCCCACTTTCTCTACGTTGTTCTTATCTTGTTCGGACATCTTGCCTTCCCTTCCTTCTTCTGTAGCGCATTATATTCTATTGCTTCACCATCTCAAGAAATGTTTCTTCCGAAATGATGGGAATTCCCAGATCATTCGCCTTTTTATTCTTAGACGACGTGGAAGCCACATCATTATTAATCAGATAATTCGTCCTGGAAGTCACCGAACCCGTTACCTTTCCGCCCAGGCTTTCGATCAGTTCCTTCACTTCCCCCCGGTTTGCGAAATGATTGACGCTCCCGGTGATTACGAAATTAACTCCTGTAAAGATCTGCTTCTTTTCTTCTTCCTCCTGCGGGATCACCAGTTCTTTCAACAATTCCCGGAACCGGTTCACATGATTCTCCGAGGCAAAATAATCCACAAACGCCTTGGCGATTACATCTCCCACGCCGGGGATCTCATTCAGTTCCTCTTCTGTGGCACGAAGCATTGCCTCGGCGTCATACCGGAATTCCTTACAGATCACCTTCGCATTGGCAATCCCGATATTGGCAATCCCAAGAGCATAGATCACCCGCGGCAGAGTTGTCGTTCTGGCTTTCTCTGCATTGCCGACCAGATTCCTGTAAGATTTCTCTCCGAAACCTTCCATTGACTGAATCTCTTCCTGGTGACGGTCCAGATGGAAGATGTCGGCAAATTCCCGGATAATCCCCCGTGAAATGAATTTCTCCAGGGTAGCCTCGGACAGCCCCTCAATATTCAGCGCATCCCGGCTGACAAACAGTGCGAAAGACTTCACATGCTTTGCCTGGCATTCCGGATTCGTGCAGTACAGCGCCTTAGCATTGGCAACCTGGCGGATCTCGGTGTCGCCATGGCACACCGGACACTTCTTCGGGATATTCTTCACGCCGCTTCTCGTGAGATTCTTCGCAATCTGGGGAATAATCATATTCGCCTTGTACACCTCGATCTGATCCCCAATTCCCAGTTCCAGTTCTTCCATAATGCTGATATTATGGACGCTGGCCCGGCTGACCGTGGTTCCCTCCAGTTCCACTGGTTCAAAGATGGCAACCGGATTGATCAGTCCGGTCCTTGACGGGCTCCACTCAATTTCTGTGAGCTTCGTCTCACGTAACTCATCCGCCCACTTAAACGCATAAGAATCTCTCGGGAACTTAGAAGTGCGTCCCAGGGATCTTCCATACTCTATATCATCATATATTAACACAAGTCCATCTGACGGAAAATCGTTCTGTGGGATTTTTTCTGAAAATTTTAGAACTTCAGCTTCCACGTTTTCCTGCGTCACCTCATGGAATTCCACCACTTCAAAGCCCTGCCTGCGAAGCCAGTTCATCTGGCAGGCCCTGGAATTACGGAAATCTACATCCTTTGCCTGTACCAGAGAAAATGCATAGAAATGCACGTTCCTCTTTGCCGTGATCTCGTTATTTAACTGCCGTACAGAACCGCTGCACAGATTTCGCGGATTCTTATACTTCGCATCCACGTCCTCGATCTCAGAATTAATGCGGTCAAATTCCCTGTAGCCGATCACTGCCTCGCCCCTCAGAATCAGTTCTCCCTGGTAAGCAATCTTAAGAGGGATGTTACGAAATACCCTGGCATTATTCGTAATAACCTCGCCCACTTCTCCATTCCCCCGTGTGACCGCTTTATAAAGCTGTCCCTCCCGGTAGGTCAGCACAATGGTCAGTCCGTCCAGTTTCCAGGACATCAGCGCTTTCTGATCTCCCAGAAACCGTTTCAGTTCTGCAATCTCCTTGGTCTTGTCAAGAGAAAGCATGGGGCTGTCATGCCGCTCTTTGGGCAGCTCACTTAATACCTCATAGCCCACGTTCACCGTTGGACTGTTCGCCAGCGTAATTCCCAGTTCCTTCTCAAGCCCCTCTAATTCTTCGTATCGTGCGTCATACTCACGGTTACTCATGATTTCTGCGGACTCCTGGTAGTATGCGCGCCCAGCCTTATTCAGCGTCTCTACCAGTTCCAGCATTCTGTCTTTCTTCGATCTGCTCATATAACCCCATTAACTCCTGTTCTGTTAATTTTCTGACCGCTCCTGGCTTCAGCCCCCCAAGTCTGACATTCATAATTCTGACCCGGACCAGCCTCTTAACGTTGTATCCCAGCGACTCACACATCCTGCGGATCTGCCGGTTCAGCCCCTGGGTCAGCACGATAGAAAAGGTATGCTTTCCCATCCCCTCCACCCTGCACGGTCTGGTGACGACGTCAAGTCCCTTCTCCGTATCCCGGATCCGTACTCCGCCTGCCATCTGCAGGAGGAATTCTTCTGTCACCGGCTTATCCACCGTAACCTTGTACTCCTTCTCATGTCCGTATCTTGCCCGCATCATCCCATTGATCAGATCCCCGTCGTTGGTCATGATCAGCAGACCTTCCGAGTCTTTATCTAGCCTTCCCGCATAGGTAATCCGCTCCGGGTAATTCAGATAGCGGATGATACTCTTTCGTTCCCTCCGCTCTTCCGTACAGATAATCCCCACCGGTTTATTCACCGCCAGTACGATCCGTTCCCGTCTGCCGCCGATGATCTTCTTCCCCACCCGGACTTCCTGGAAGGGTTCTACCTTCATGCCCGTGACGGCGCGTATCCCGTTCACCGACACCCGGCCCGCCTCAATCAGACGATCCGCCTCTCGCCTTGAACACACGCCTGCATCACTCAGATATTTGTTCAGCCTTACCACTTTGCAACACTCCGTTTAACTTGTCATCCTGTACAAAAGTATTTCCATTATATAAAAATAATACGCTGGAAATCTTCTTCTCATCCATAATCTCATCAAGATTTCCTTCATAATATTCCGGATCCACCACAACAATCTCCCGGTAATAAGGGATCAGGAATGGAATCAGGCAGTTTGCATAAGAATCTTTCACAAGCAGCAGACGTTCCGTTGTATCCGCAGTTGTGCGGATATCCGTCAACCCATGGCTGCCCCCCATGAACAGATCATATGCATCCCTTTCCTTTAGTTTCGTCCGGTCATATAAAGTTGAAATCTTACCTTCCCCGTAGTCCACCACGATCTGAGGCATGTCTTTCTCTTTTTTTGCCGTATAGATGTAGATAGACTCCTGGTATCCACTCTGATACCCGCTCTTTAAGGATAAGTCCCCGGTAAAGATATTCGTAACCACATGCTTCTCCCATTCGGGCGTTTTTTCTGCATCAAGGCCCATAGTCTCTACAAGCTGCCGGCTGGCATAATAGGCCCCCAGAGTCGTCCAGTGAGAATCCGTACGGTAATAAATCTCTTCCGTGCTATGGGACCCCAGGGGCTTACTCAGATCCACCCAGGTAATCCCTTCCCAAAGCTTCCGGGAAATGGAGCCAAAAATCTCCCTCTGATCCTCCGTCACCGCAAAACGCGGCAGCTTGTCTTCAAGGATATTGGCAGCGTTAGGGACGAGTGCAAAATACATAGGGATCTTCTCATATCTCACTTTAAATTCTTCCATAGCCCCAAGGTCTTCCTCAATTTTCTTCTGGTCTGCCCGGGCAATCTTCTCCAGCAGATACTGATCCTTTCCTTTGTATACCCCGTTGGATTCACGCTTTCCCGTCAGAAGATCCATCTGGGTCTTAAGGGAACCCCAGAGATTCCTCCCCAGAAACTGATCTGAACGGAACGCCTCGTACTGCTCCATATAGGTTCCGGACGCCACTGATTGAAGTGTCAGTCTGGGCCGGGTCTGGAGCGAACGATTCTCCTTTTCAGAAAAGTTACGCTCTACTGGTATCAGCTCTAACAGGGAAATAAATACCAGCAGCGCAAAAAACAGCAATGCCACTGTCTTTCTTCTATATATCCGTAAAGACCGGTTATCCTTCTGTCTCTTCTGCCTCATAAATCACTCCCCTATACAGGAATCATGACACAATATACGCCACGCAAAGGACGAACATTACACCATAAATCATACAATTGATCAGCGCCTTTCCTCTGCCGCCCCGATCCATAACATTTTCATATATCTTATACACAAAAGGAAACAACCCGATTACCATAATAATCAGAAGTACAAGATTCGAAACCAGCAGATACATTCCCAGATCATCCGCCAGTGCATTTGCGCCCACTCCGAACATATTTCCCACATAGGCAAACGCCTTTAAAGGTACGGGTTGAAAAAAGAACACCCATCCGATCATTACCAGGATGATACTGTAAATATGACCGAGAACTCCTGGCAGCCGGTCCAGCATTCTCCACAGGAACAGTTTCTCCGCCACCATCAGGAGTCCGCAGTACAGTCCCCATACTATATAACCGCCGGACATCCCGTGTAAAAGCCCCGCCAGCAGCCAGATCAGCAGGATATTCCTCACCTGTTTTGTTTCTTCTACGTCGCCTCCGCCAAGCGGATGATACACATACTCCCGAAACCAGGATCCCAGAGACATATGCCATTTATACCAGAATTCCGTAGTGCTTCCCGCCAGATAGGGATAATCGAAATTCCCCGGGAAATCAAAACCGGTCATCTTCCCCAGACCGACGGCCATATCTGTGTACCCGCTTAAGTTATAGTAGATCTTAAGCGCAAACGCAGCGCAGCCAAGCCATGCGCTCAATACCGATACCTGTCCGGCTTCCAGACTCATGATCTGCGCATGGACAAGCCCGATATTATCCGCAAAAATCACCTTTTTGAAAAGCCCCCGGATGAAAAACATTGCTCCTTCCCCAATCTTAACCAGAGACATCTGTCTCGCTTTAAGCTGCTTTTCCATCTCCGAATACCGCACAACCGGGCCTCCCGGCATTTTGGGAAACATAGCCACATAAAGGGCAAGGTCGGCAGGATTCTTCTGCGCCTTTACCTCTCCCCGGTAAACATCTAATACATAAGACAACATCTGAAGCGTATAGAAAGACATTCCCATGGGAAGCGCATACCCCTGAAAAGGAATCTGAACAGGAAGCGCCATGTTCAGCGCGCTGATCACCGTTCTTCCATACAGAAAGAATCCAAGAATCCCCAGATTGACAGCCACACAAATGATCACACCGGACCTGGCACGCCGCCGGTTCTTCAGAATTCCGGCAATATGAAGCCCCCATGCATAGTTAAACAGAATCATTCCGGCCATCAGAAAAACAGCCGCCGGCTCTCCCCATGCATAAAACACAAGGCTTGCCAGCAACAGCAGCGCATTCTTCAACTGCCCCGGCATAAGACAGTACAGGAACAGTACAACCGGTAAAAATGTAAATAAAAACACAACACTGTCAAATAGACCCGATATCATTATAACTCTGCCGCCTCCGCCATGTGATTAACCCATTCCACGTAATAATCCGCCGTCATATGGATTCCGTCTTCGGTGTAGTATTCGTCTTTTACCAGACTCCCGTTATCAATGAATGTCACTCCTTCTTCCTCGCATAGTTCCAGAAGTTCCGTATTAAATTGGGGAATATTCCCATATAATTCGTCTTCATCTATAACCTCCTGGGTAACCGGAAGAATGCTGTTGACGTAGATCCTCGTCTCCGGCAGTTTCTCCTTGAGTTCTTCCAGCACGCGCCGGTACGCAATCTTAAAGATTCCCGCATCCCCGGATGCCGCCTTGATGTCCTTCTGTCCATAGGACAGGAAAAGAACCTGGGGCGCGACCTCCACCGCCCGTGAAACATGGTTGTTAATCATGCTTACCTCGGTCTCGCACACACCGGTATCCTGCTCTGCAGTAACGAACGACTTATCAAGAGCCTGATTCTCATAAAGCCCTTGCGTAATAGAATCTCCAAGCACGTAGGAATTAGCGAATTTCTCGCTTGTTGTCCGGTTCGCCCATGCTTCATCCGCAGCACGCTCCGCCTCCTCAAGCTCTGCGATCTGCCCGTCAATCTTTGCCGTATCAAGCTTCTCCATCTGCTGAAGCTTCGCAAGCCCTTTCCTTGGATCTTCCCGGGGATTCATGACGCCTACGGCAAACACAATGCCGCCGATAATCATCCAGACAATCATAGCCATAACCGCCAGGCGCAGAACAACGTCTCTTTCTTCACTTTTCTTCTTCGTCTTGTCTTGTCCTTTACTCACGCAGCCGTGCTCTCCCTTAAGTCATTGTCTGCACCTCTGGCAGCCTCGTAGAAACGCCAGACGCAAAAATGCATACATAAGAATATTGTACTGTTTTTCCCTGTAAAAGTCAAATATATGATATACTGTTTATAAATAACCACGATTTACACAATTAGCAAAGGAGATTTACATATGAATATGTATACATTATCAGCAAAATCCTGTATGTCGCACCTTCTTCTAAAGGACACTTTCGACAAATTCTCATTTATTGAAGGTGAGATTACCACCTTCAATACTTTTACCATAGACGGGTTTCTGCACAAGGAATTCTTCGATGAGAACCCCGAACGCAGCTACTCCTACTGGAAAGAACTTCGCGACTTCTGTTTCAGTATCATCAAGGGAAAGCGCACGCCCCTGGGCTTTAAGATCATCCTCTCCCTTGCTCCGGAGCATTTCGGGAATTTCCTGGACGAACACCAGATCCATACATTTTCCCCCCAGGACATTACAGGTCTGTACCTGAATTTCCACTATGACGGCGCGGTCCTTCAGTGTATTACCGGGATTTCCATGCGTACGTTCAGCATGGATAAGACTCTGGAAAAAGAATGGGACGTTTATGTAGAAAAATTCTTTTCAAAATCGGGAATTGAACGGGAAATATAGTAACAGTTCAGCCTACCGGCTTCACTGTTACGGAATCCGCCCATTTTAAAATTGCCTGCGGCAAAGGGGCGGATTCCCGGCTGCTCCAATGCATTGGCTGCTAACTGCGCAGCAAGTGCGCAGTTGCAGACTGAACTGTTACGAATTATAGACATATTTTGCGTTTTTCATTGTATTTTCATAGTAAATACATTATAATTTACTTATAGTATATGTTAGTTATTTGTTAGTTAAAGGAGACAGAGAAATATGAGAGGTAAGAAAAAAACAAAAGACAATCCGGCTTCCCACTCCATGATGCGCAGATTTGGCATTACGGGAAAGCTGGTGATGGCAATTGTCGTCACGATAGTAATTATGGTTGGAGCGCTGCTTCTGATTGTTCGAAGCCGTGTATCCGACGCCTTGCTGACAAAGAGTGAGAACCTTCTTGAGGAGACCACGGATAAGGCAATCCAGGAAGTGAACGCCTGGATGAGCGGAATATTAGCCACTCTTGAGACACAGCGGGATACGATCCAGTACGACGACATGGACGTTGCCCGTATGGAGGAATATATTAAGCATACCGCCAATCAGAACAGCGCTTATCCTGCGGGAATTTATGTAGCGCTGACAGACGGTTCTCTGCACCATGCATCATTTATTCCCGGGCCTGACTATAATGCGCTGGAGAAGCCCTGGTACAAGGACGGTCTTTCATCTGAAGACTTTATCCTGGGAGCCGCTTATTTTGACGAAGACAGCCAGTCTTATGTGGTCGGCGCCTCCGGCGTACTAAGGGATGCATTAGGCGGGACCCGGGGCGTTGCGGCTGCAGACGTGTACCTGAAATCCATTTCTGATATCGTATCTGAAATCCGTCTTGAAAAGACTGGCGGAATCTATCTTGTAGATACCAGAACCAACACCATCATCGGACACCCGGATACAGAGATGAACGGCCGTTCCATGGCAGAATTCAATGGAGATATGTATGCATACGCCGCTCAGAAGATCCAGAACGGCTCAACCGGTCTGAGTCTCTATGACGATGAGATGTACATAGAAGTGACGAAAGTACCGAACTGTGAATGGGTTGCCGTCTCCTATGTATCCAGGGACGAGGTACTGGCTGATCTAAATACGCTGACCGGTATCATGTCATCGGTAGCCGCCTTTGCAGTCATCATTATGGTTATTCTCACAATCATTCTCGTAAGGAACATTATCGGTAAGCCGGTGGCGGAACTGAATCTTGTTGCCGCAAAGATTGCCGACGGACATCTGGATCAGTCTGTCAGACATAATTCCAATGATGAACTTGGCGAACTGGCGAATAATTTTGGCAAGACGGTGTCCCGTCTGCGAGATTATGTAGATTATATTGATGAGATATCAGAGAAACTCCACGACATCTCTGAGGGTGATCTTGCATTTACCCTCACCCATGAATATATCGGTGAATTTGCAAAGATTAAGGAATCTCTGGAACGGATTTCCTGGTCTCTTAACGAGACTCTGGGGCAGATCCATGTGGCTGCGAGTCAGGTGGCGACTGGTTCTGAATATGTCTCTGACGGAGCGCAGACACTCTCTTTAGGATCTTCACAACAGACGGACGCAGTGGATTCCCTGGCTTCACACATGACCCAGGTATCTGACGGAATTCAGCAGACCGCACAGGGCGCCAAGAAAGCCAGCGAGATCTCAGTTAATGTCAGAACACGTATTCTGGAAAGCAATGACAAGGTGCAGCATATGAATACGGCAATCCAGAAGATCAGCGATAAGTCCACGGAGATCCATAGCATTATTAAGACCATCGAGGATATTGCATTCCAGACCAACATTCTGGCTCTGAACGCCGCCGTGGAGGCTGCCCGGGCAGGTACTGCAGGCAAGGGCTTTGCTGTAGTTGCGGACGAGGTACGCAACCTGGCCAGCAAATCTTCCGAGGCGGCAAAGAATACGACGACTCTGATTGACCAGACCGTAGAAGCTGTAGAGGAAGGAAGCAGCATGGCTCAGGATACGGCTGCTTCTATGATGGAGGTCGTAGGACAGGCAGAGGAAGTAAGCCGGCTGATCGAAGGAATTGCGGAATACGCTGAGAAACAGGCAGAGGCTACTGAAGAAGTCACCCGTGGTATTGCACAGATTTCTGACGTGGTACAGTCCAATCTGGCGACTGCTGAGAAGAGCGCTTCCGCCAGCGAGGAATTATCTGGCCAGGCAAGTATGCTGAACGATCTGGTATCGAAGTTTAAACTGAAAAAGTAAATTTACCATAAAAGGGGAAATCGGCTAATGCCGATTTCTTTCGATTTTAAACAAATTAGAGACGGAGCTGTCGGCTAATAGATAGCCCCTGTTCATGACTATCTATTAGCCGACAGCCCCTCGCAATAATAAGCGATGATAAGCTACCATTTCTTTTTGGCAATTTCTATTGCTTCTTTTCCTGTCATATGCTCAACAGACAGTTCCATCATGCATAAAGGTTTCCATTCTCTTGCAATTTCTTGATTCCTGTTTTCAATGCTATCTGTTGGATAATATTTAATTGCTAACTTTTCAATTGCTTTTCTAATTTCATTTTCATCCTCCAATATGCGTATTTTACCAAATACAATTACACTCCTAAAATATGTTGTATATTCTTCTGGGAATATCTCGTCTTGGGCAATTACGCAAAAGGATGCTTTGCTGCATTTCCTTATGGCATCTATTTTGTGTCCCGCTTTTGCACTATGAAAATAAACTTTAGAATTTTCATAAACATAACTGATAGGAACAGCATATGGGTATTCATTATCACCCAGTAATGCCAATATCCCAGAAGTTCCTTTCTCAAGTATTTCAATATTTTCTTTATTACTTAAAATTTGTTTTTTTCTTCTCATTTCTCTGAACATATTTCTTTACCTCTTTTATCCTTTAATTGTTCACTACGGCAATGCAATCGTTTTCTTGGCGTTTCTGCATTCTTGACCAGTTGATAAATCCATAAATATCATTTACTAAAAACACGACAAAACAAATAGCAACAGATAAATACGATATATCAGAAATTGTTGCTAACACCCATAGAATAATAAGCACAATATCATTTGCGGCATAACCGATTGCATAAAATGCACTCCTTCTAAAAGTCAGATAAACCGCAAGAAAACTTGTTGTGACAGATATCGTGCTCGGTATTAGGTTTGCCGTATGAAAAGCCGCCAAAATATAATAAAAAACAAGTGTAATGGCTACTGTCAATATCATCATAAAAATAATCTCTTTTGCTTTTAATCTATTTACTTTTACTTCTGCTTTATTTCCGTTATACGGATTTCTCAACCATGAGACTAATGCAAAAACAGCCATTGGGGCTGTCATTCCCAGGTAGCTTATCATCTCCCCATAATAAGCAAATGCAAAAGATATTACCCCATATAATATACTAAATATAACCATAAGAAACTGTCCGAACGGATTTCCCTTTGCATTAAAGATTAGCGATGTTACACCAATGAAAGAAGCAATAAGTGTTAAATAATTTTCTCTGTCAAATAACCAAAATGATACGACAATAAAAGTCACTGAAATACACCATAACAATATCTCTCCTTTTGTAAAATAATCAAATAATGATTTTCGTTCTCTCGTGTGCATATAATTACCTCCTAAAAATAAAATAAGCACCCGACTACACATCTTCAATGACCTAACGATGTGTAACGAATGCTTTCGCTTCTCTACCCGGTGGCAGACTATTATTTATTTAACTTTAGCAAGTATAGCACAGCAAAACTAGGAAGTCAATAATTTTCATAAAGTTCTGCAATCAGGCTTTTGGATAGTGTGGCCAAAAATAATGATTTACCCTATGAATAGAGATACCCCACAGAATAATGCCAGTGCTAAACGGCCTCATTTCCATAGGGTATCTCTATTTTTCTTCAAAATCGGAAGAAATCGGCATTAGCCGACTTCTCCTTTTTGAATCCTTAGGTTTTATTCATCTGTTTTGTTACAAACATCCCCGTCAACAGTAAACGTGCGATATCCGCCTATTTCGTCAACAACATCATAACCTCATTACTTCTCTGTACAAACGCCGTCATCTCTTCCGGATTCAGCGGCTTATGCGCCAGCATGGCCAGATCATATAATTGTTTGCAGATAAGAGACACTTTTTCGTTCTCCTTATTCTCAACCACAAACTTCACCAGAGGATGGTTCGCATTCAGAATCAGCGTACTCTCGTCGCCCATACCCATGCCGCCCATATTGCCCATACCGTACATCTTCATCATTTCCTGCATACGGCGATTCTGTTCGGACAGTGTAATCATAGACGCAACCTTTTCGTCTTTCAGTTTTTCGATCTTCACATCCAGTTTCTCATTACCCAGCTCCTTACGGAAGATCTCAATCAGACTGTCGGACGTAGCCTTGAACGCCTCTTTTTCCTCCTCTGCTACCTCTTCCTTTACGTTATCTGTTACATCTGCATCAATCCTCTGGAAGCGGATGTTCGGATTCTTCTGTTCTAACTGAGAGATAAACGGCGAATCAATATTATGGCCTAAGATTACCGCATCCTGTCCCTGGTTTCTGAACATATTGATATACTGACTCTGCTGGATCTCATCTGTCACATAGTAGATGGTGGTCTTAATCTCCTCTACCTTGTTCTCATCTTCATTTCCGCCCTCAGCATCTTCCTTCTTCTCGTTCGCCTCTACGACCTCGCCGCCGTTTTCCTCGATACAGTCTTTCAATGTCAGATATTTTCCGTCAATATTCTTGAACAGGATCACATCTTTCATCTTATCACAGAATTTCTCGTCTTTTAAACAGCCGAACTTGATGAACGGGCTGATATCATCCCAGTATTTCTCATAGTCCTCTCTCTTCGTCTTGCACATTCCCGAAAGTTTGTCAGCCACCTTCTTGGATATATAGTCGGCAATCTTATTGACAAACCCATCGTTCTGAAGCGCGCTTCTTGACACGTTCAGCGGCAGATCCGGACAGTCGATCACACCCTTCAGTACCATTAAGAACTCTGGAATCACTTCCTTGATATTGTCCGCGATAAATACCTGATTGTTGTATAGCTTAATCGTTCCTTCAATGGAATCATACTCTGTATTAATCCTAGGGAAATACAGGATTCCCTTTAAGTTGAACGGATAATCCATGTTCAGATGAATCCAGAACAAGGGCTCTTTGTAATCCAGGAATACCTTGCGGTAGAACTCCTGATAATCTTCATCCGAGCAATCATTGGGGTGCTTTGTCCATAACGGATGGATATCGCTTAAGGAAACCGGGCGTTTCTCAATCTTAACCTTCTCCTTCGCCGGCTCTACCTCTACCATCTCTTTTTCGCCGTCTTCGTTCTCCTTCTCCTCCATCTTAGCTTCTTCATGGATACGCTCGACAATAACGTCGTCCTCTTTTAAATCCGCCTCGTCGATCGTCTCATACTCCGGCTCGGCATTTGCTTTGGACAGGAAGATCTCTACCGGCATGAAAGAGCAGTATTTCTCAATTACTTCTCTGACGCGGTATTCGTTAGAGAACTCTACGCTGTCATCGTTCAGATACAGAGTAATCTCGGTTCCTACGCCCTCTTTATTCCCCTCGTCCATCTCATACTCTGTGCCGCCATCGCTGATCCAGTGTACAGGCTTCGCCCCCTCTTTGTAGGAAAGGGTATCAATATGCACTTCATCTGCGACCATGAATGCAGAATAGAAACCAAGGCCGAAGTGACCGATCATGTCGTCTTCCGTCGTCTTGTCTTTGTATTTCTCAAGGAACTCTGTAGCGCCGGAAAATGCGATCTGAGTAATATACTCTTCCACTTCTTCTGCCGTCATTCCAAGCCCGTTGTCTGTAAATTTTAATGTCTTCTCTTCCGGGTTCACCTCTACCTTGATGGATGGCTTATAGTCATCCGGTAACTGGTACTCTCCCATCATGTCCAGTTTCTTCAACTTCGTGATCGCATCGCATCCGTTGGATACAAGCTCACGCGCAAAAATGTCGTGGTCGGAATATACCCATTTCTTGATAATTGGGAATATATTCTCACTACTGATTGATAGATTTCCTTTCTTTGCTGCCATCTTTATCACTCCTGCCTCATTTTATTTTTTCTAAAAAACTCGTACCTTATTGGACGTTAGTCCGCCAGCCCCCAGGCTAATCCTGCAAGGGACACATATTACGAAGAAACTGTCCCTTGTCTAACAGATATGATAATACGACAGATTTTAAAAGTCAATAGAAAATTAGCACTCTTTTTTAGTGAGTGCTAACAAATTTC
>CAJTVY010000055.1 GCA_910579925.1 uncultured Dorea sp. | reverse complement strand
GAACTGCTGGTTAAGGATGTCAACGGAAACTGGAGACGGAAAGATTTACTGTGATAATGACTATTTTAAGATTCATGGCGGCCGAGGCCGTTGATTTCCTTGACACGCATGGCGTAGAAGCGTGTTTGTTTCTACGACGTTTGGAGGGGACGGCGTGGCGATGGCAGCGGCTCTCGCTACAGTATTATGCGGACGACATTCTTCTGGGGGGAAAGGTTGATCCTGTATTCAAGAGAAATATTAAATAGATTTCCTGAGAGGGGTAAGTTAATGTTTAAACTTTTTGAAAAAATCAATAATAATGATGTGTACATCATTGCTGAAATGAGCGCCAATCATGGCGGCAGTCTTGAGCATGCATTAGAAATAGTCCGACAGACCGCAAAAATCGGTGCGGATTGCCTAAAAATTCAAACCTACACAGCAGATAGTCTAACCATCGACTGCGACAATGATAATTTCATAATAAGAGACGGGCTGTGGGAGGGGTATAAGTTGTATGACCTTTATAAAGAGGCAGGCACGCCTTACGAATGGCAAGAAAAGATTAAGCGGGAATGTGAATTGTGCGGTATGGATTTCCTATCCACGCCATTTGATCATGGAGCGGTTGATTTCCTTGAAAATCTGGGAGCAGAGGCATATAAAATTGCAAGTTTCGAACTGGTGGACATTCCTTTGATAGAGTATGTGGCAGCAAAAGGCAAGCCAATCATTATCTCAACAGGAATGGGGAGTCTCGAAGAAATACAGGAGGCGATAGACGCATGTAGACATGTAGGCAATGATCAGATTGTTCTTTTGAAATGTTGCAGTGAATATCCGGCTCCGTGGGCAGACATGCATCTTGGGAATATTCCTGACATGAAGGAAAGATTCGGCGTTCCCGTGGGCTTGTCAGATCATAGTATGGGAAGTCTTGGAGCAGTTATCGGAGTAGCTTTAGGGGCTTGTGTTGTTGAAAAACACATAAAGTTAGAAGGCGTTGAGAGTGCGGACAGTAAGTTCAGCATGACTATGGATGAGTTTGCGCAGATGGTTGTGGATATTAGGAATGCAAAGCTGATTTCTAAAGGACCGGACTATACTTTAACAGATGGAGAGAAGTTGTCTACGGTATTCAGAAGAAGTATATTTGCTGTCAAGGATATAAAATCTGGAGACCTTTTTTCATTCGATAATATCCGTGTGATTCGTCCTGGATACGGCCTGCCGCCTAAATATTTAAAGGAACTAATTGGTAAAAAAAGCAAGCGGAACATAGAGTTCGGCGCTTTTTTGACAAAGGAAGATTTATTATGAGGAAGATTTGATATGCTTTATTTAAGAAGAGCAAAGCCGTCTGATATAGATATTTTATTTGAGTGGGTGAATGATGAGGAGGTAAGAACAAATGCTTTTTGTACTGCTGCTATTCGGTATGAAGAACATATAGCATGGTTCACTGAGATGATGAATTATCCTAATCAAGTTCAGTATATCCTTATGTCCGATGATAAGCCGATTGGTCAGATTAGGCTTACGATAAATGACAATACAGCGGAGATTAGTTATAGCATTTCAAAGTATAACCGGGGGTGTGGCTACGGCAAAAGCATCATTCAACTTGTGAAGCAACAAGTTTTGGAAGATTATCCAGAAGTAACAAAACTGATTGGAAAGGTAAAGCCGACGAATTCAGCATCGCTTTGTTGCTTTATTAAGAATGGGTTTCAAGAAAAGTATCGGCAATTAGAATTTGACCTGAGTTTACCAAGCTGATGTGCTGTTCTTGAGAGGCATTTGTAGATGAAGAAAGTATTGCAAGAATAATAGATGCGTTTGTGGAGCGTCTTGACATAAAGAAATACGGTGTAAAAGCTGTGGCTGTGGAAGGTCGTCCATCCTATGATCCGAAAAGCCTATACAAGCTTTATATTTATGGTGGATAAGCCTCTTTCTTCATCCTGTGTATTTTATTCAGTTTTCAATGACATGGATGAAAGAAAAGGGCTAAAAATATGCCTAAAAATCAGGTTTTCGGACAGTCTGGGGGGCTCCTTTATCTGACGAATAATAAGAATGTGTAGTGAGTTATAACTATGTCCATCTGGTTTCCAGGCAGTTTTGATCCGAATATCGAGACATCCGAGACGACGTATCAGAAACTTAATGGCGCCGCCGTGAAGCTTTTTAAATCCCACTGGGATGAAATCAGATTGATTTTTCGTGGACGGATAACATTGGTGATTTTTTAAGAAGATATCAACAAAAAATACGGGGATTTTAAATGAGTAAAATTTTAATTGCGACAATAAAGGAATGGAATATTGAAAACTGCCGCAAGTTGTGGGAGCGGTTTCCAGACCATGAGATTAAGATGATAACCGACAGGCGGGAATTGACATATGATTTGACTGAGTCATATCATCCGGATTTTATCTTTTTTCCCCATTGGTCATGGATCATTCCTGAGGACATCTATTCAAATTTTAATTGTGTAGTGTTTCATATGACGGATCTGCCGTTTGGAAGAGGCGGAAGCCCCTTGCAGAATCTGCTTGTCAGGGGAATATATCATACCATGATATCTGCCATTAAGGTGGATTCCGGTGTGGACACAGGGGCGGTATATCTAAAGGAGCCGTTAGATATAAGCGCAGGCAGCGCTGGGGAGATCCTAAAAAGAGTATCGGATATTGTTTTTGAACATATGATTCCAAGATTTCTTACAGAAAGGATAAAACCGGTTGAACAGAAGGGGAGGCCGACTGTATTCAAACGAAGAAAACCAGAGCAAAGCGAGCTGCCTGCCGGACTATCACAGCGGCAGATTTACGATTATATCCGGATGCTTGACGGAGAAGGATATCCTACGGCGTATAAGATCGTAAAAGGAGAAAAAATATATTTTACAAAAGCCCGTTTTGAAAATGGCGTTACTTATGCAGAGGCAAGATTCCAGGAAGGAGAATTCGTATGAAGAATGTTTTGGTATTTGCAGCTCATCCAGACGACGAGCTGCTTGGACTGGGCGGGACGGTGCGGCGGCTTGTTGATGAAGGAGTGATTGTAAGAGCTGTGATAATGGCAGAGGGCATCACTTCCCGGGCGGACAAACGAGACGAGGCCGTTCATACAGATTTAATAGAATTACAGAAGGATGCAAGAATGGCGGCGCAGATTGTGGGCTATTCCAGCATTGAATTCTGTGGACTTGCGGATAATCGGATGGATGGGATGGAACTGCTTGATATTATAAAGCTTGTGTCGCATTACATAGAAAAATACAATCCAGATACCATATTTACACATCATCATGGAGATCTCAATATTGACCATAGACAGACTTGCGAGGCTGTCCTCACGTCCTGTCGTCCGGTTGGGAAATATAATGTAAAAAGAATCTATGCGTTTGAAACACCCAGCAGTTCGGAATGGAATTTTAATTATTCGGAGCCATTTCATCCAAATGTCTATTTTGATGTAACAGACACTTTGGAAGCAAAAGTAAGGGGGATGGAATGCTACAGGACTGAGCGTACAGAATACCCGCATCCAAGGAGTGCGCAGGCGTTAAGAAGCCTTGGGAGATTGAGAGGAAGCTGCGTAGGATATGGGATGTCAGAAGCGTTCATGCTATTGAGAGAATGCGTAGATAAAAGTATCCGGGGGGGGGTATCGATCGAGAAAAATAAATCGGTACTCTGACATATATCGTCGGGGATTGACGGTATGAAAATATTAGGTCTATATAATAATGGATGTGCATTGGAATTGTTTGACTGGCTGGAGGATCAAGGCCACAAAGTAATACTGTGTTCAGATCAACTTGAGGCGCATATGATAAAATAGAGTCTTGTGATATGAATGTCTGTGAGTTCAAAGAGTTATCGAAGAAAGAGCTTTGTGAAAAAGATCATTAATTCATGGAATAGGGGAGTCATGGTGAGTCAATAAACGGAAGGCGGTTATGATTTTATTTAGAGCAGATGGAAATTTAAAAATAGGCATTGGACACGTTATGCGCTGTCTGTCTATTGCGGATGCATTTAGAAGAGCGGGAGAGGAATGTATCTTTGTTTTGGCAGATATTTCAATGCGGGAACTTATTGCGGCAAGAAAATACAGTATGTTTATTCTGGATTCGAATTATCAACGGTTGAATGATGAAATAAAGGAATTGAAGATCATTATTACAAAGACTAAACCGGACATGGTCATTGTAGATAGTTATTTTGTGTCGAAAAGTTATCTTGAATGTTTAAGGCGCATGGTACGGCTGATTTATATTGATGACTTAGCGGCTTTTGCCTATCCGGTGGATATCCTTATTAATTACAATGCATATGCTTTAGAATTAAATTACAAAAGTATGTATTTAAAAGAATCAATTCCTTATCCATCGGTTCTTATGGGAGTAAAGTATGCGCCATTGAGAGCGGACTTTGAAGACGTGCCTAAGAAGAAACAAAATAAAGTGTGCAGGAAAATATTGATATCAACAGGCGGTTCGGATCTGATTCATTTAGCGGTTGAATTTACCCGGTACATTAAGAGCAATAAAGATGCAAGAGAGTATCATTTGTTGTTGGGCGTCTTAAATCCTGATAAAGAAGAAGTCTATCGATTAGCAGAGAATATCCCTAATTTGCGAATCCATACGAATGTGTCTGATATGAAATCCCTTATTTATTCCTGCGATATGGCCGTGTCTGCAGCTGGGAGTACAATATATGAAATATGTGCTTGCGGTACGCCTGTGATTACATATGTTTTGGCGGACAATCAGATTCCCGGCGCTGAAGCGTTTGATAGGATGGGAATGGCTCTTTTGTGTGGCGATCTGAGAGAGGAAGAAGATGTCGGCAGAAAGGTTTATGATTATATTGAGAAGCTTTCAAATGATTATAAGCTTCGTGTAAAAATCGGAGAAAAAATGTATGAATTTGTGGATGGCCATGGGGCAGATAGAATTGTCGGTGAACTAATATTGAATGATTAAGAGAACGGATTTGCAGAAAGATATGTTGAGAAAATAAGGCAGGAAGTAATGAGTATATTGCGGATGCGAAGGAGAATGGGTATGCTTCGTACTCCAGAATCTCAGCCATGACAGAAGTATCCCCGGCCTTTGTGGCTTTCGGCCTCCGTTCTGAGTGACCGGAAAGCCTGTGGACGTATCCCAGGGAGGGTTCTCTCATCAGCGCATCATCGAATTTTTTCATCAACTCTTGGACTTTTGCGGAAACCATCAAGGCAAGATTAAAGGAAGCGGGACGACCGCAAAGATATTTGCGGCGGCTTATATGACGGGTATCCTGCCGATCAAGGAGGACGTGAAGCAGTCGGCCATTTCTGATTTTAAAGAATTTACCATGATGAGACGATGTGCTGACGCTCTTGATTCATCTGGGATATCTGGCATACGATGAAACTGCAAAGACTGCACGAATACTGAATGAAGAGATCCGTATGGAATTCTCGAAGGCGGTCAGAGAGACCGGCCATACAGAGAATATGAAGCGTGTGGCGGAAAGTGACCGGCTGATTTATGACACTGTCTATATGAATGTAGAGGCCGTTGCGGCTCAGATTGAGAAAATACATTCTGAGGAAACAGACGCATATTATACATATAAAGATTATTACCTGCAATGGGAAGAACTGTCTGCGGGGGATGGATATACGGATATTATCTATCTGCCAAGGCACTTCGCCCAAAAAGGTATGGCAATCCACCTGGAAATACAACTAAAAAGATATAGAATTCTAATGTCAAGGTTGTACTTACCGCAAAAAGAGAATATAATAAGTCTGAAAATGCGAAAGAAAGGGATTGCGTAAAAATATGCTGAATAAAAATGTAGATTTAAACGGAAAGACGATATTGGTAACCGGAGCAGCCGGCTTTATCGGGGCCAACTTAAGCCGCATCCTTCTTGGAATGTTTGAAAATATCAAGATTATAGGAATCGACAGTATGAATGATTACTATGACGTATCTCTGAAAGAATACCGTCTGGAGCAGATTCGGCAGGAAGAGGAGTCGGCGGCAGGTGAATTCACATTCCAAAAGGGCAATATTGCCGATAAAGGATTTATCGACCAGATTTTCCAGAAATATCAGCCGGACGTTGTTGTGAATCTGGCTGCTCAGGCAGGGGTGCGTTACAGCATCACCAATCCGGATGCTTACATGGAGTCGAATGTGATCGGGTTTTACAATATTTTGGAGGCATGCCGCCATAGCTATGATGATGGAAACAAAGGTGTGGAGCATCTGGTATATGCCAGTTCCTCTTCGGTATATGGAAGCAACAGGAAGATTCCTTATGCCACAGAGGACAAGGTGGACAACCCGGTTTCCTTATATGCGGCTACGAAGAAGTCTAACGAATTATTTGCCCATGCCTATTCCAAATTATATGACATACCCTCGACGGGCTTACGCTTCTTCACGGTTTACGGCCCGGCAGGACGCCCGGATATGGCGTATTTTGGATTTACGGATAAACTGGTGAAGAATGAGATGATTAAGATTTTCAATTACGGCAACTGTAAGCGTGACTTCACATATATAGACGACATTGTAAAAGGAATCGTTGAAGTCATGCAGAGAAGCCCGCGCTCTAATGAGGACGGAGTCCGGTATAAAGTATACAACATCGGTAATAACCAGCCGGAAAATCTGCTGGATTTTGTAGAGATTCTGCAGGAAGAACTGAAGGGTGCGAAAGTGCTGCCAGAGGATTACGATTTTGAGCGGCATAAGGAACTTGTGGGCATGCAGCCCGGGGACGTGGAAGTGACTTATGCGGATGTAAAGGAACTGGAGGAGGATTTTGGCTTTAAGCCTTCAACGAGCCTGCGTGACGGATTACGGAAGTTTGCGCAATGGTATAAAGAGTATCGTGCGTAGGGAGTCCGTATTGTTATGTTTTTATAAAAAAATGTCGTAATATATCGGATTTTGTGGTAAAATATCTATGGTTTATCAATGGTAAGGAGATAGGGGGAAGAAATTCCCCTTTATTTGCTTACCTTTTTTCATTATTCTCACCTGGAGGGAATCTATATGACCATGGACAGACACAAGATGAAGATAGATTATCTGGAGCAGCACACTTATGATAATATGAAAATTACGATTGAGGAGCAGCTGCATCTCTATGAAAAGCACCCTGAGAGAAACGAAAGGAATGCCGTCCTGTGGCACGCATGGCAGCAGAACAAACGCTGGCTGATTCAGCTTTTAGAGTTGACGATTGCCTCTTTCCCGGCATACAGCAGGCATAATGCGTCGCATGCAAAAGCTGTTCTTTACAACATAGAACGGATCCTTGGCGAAGAACGGATTAAAAGACTGGAGCCCACCGATTGTTTCGCCCTTCTTCATGTGGTCTATATCCATGATATCGGGATGGCGATCCTGGCGGATGACAGGGAGGAGATGGTTTCGAGCGATGAATTTGCCGAGATGGTGGATGAACTGACACGGGATTCAGACTATGATCTGAAACAGGCGGCGCTGGATCTGCAGAGAATCTCCTATAAGCAGAATAAGGATGGGGATCTTATAGACAGAGGAGGAGAAGAATACCTCAGCGAGCAGAAAATTATCTATCGGGAAAAATTTAATACTTATTATACGATTATCCAGCTGATGTCAGAATTTCAGAGAGGTAAACATGGGGAGCGGGTCGGTTCAAGGATCAGTTCCTGGATTACGGATCAAGATAAGCTGCGCTCGGAATTTGCGATGTCCGGGATTCCTATGCGCATTTTTCTAAGGATTGCCGACTGTGCAAGTCTTCATACAGACTGGGATTTCCAGCATGTCCTGGATCTTCCCTTTGAGGAGAACGGATATGAGCATGATATGCTCCATCCCCGGTTTGTAGCGGTTCTGCTGCAATTAGGGGATGCATTAGATATTGACAATGACAGGTTCCATCCGTTTGCTCATGCGTTCCTGGGAAAGCTGCCGATGCAGTCCCAGGCACATTATGACAAACATATGGCGATCCGCACGTTAAAAGTGACGCCGGAAGAAATTCGGGTAGAGGCAGACTGCGTTTCACGAGAGGCACTGCGTCTGGTCAGAAATGAATGTGACGCATTGGAGAAATTACTTGAATCCTCAAGTTATCATTGGTCCAGCATTGCTCCCAGGGAATTAGGAGGCGCTCTTCCAACGCTGCAAATGCCGAAATTGTTACTAAATGGAAGGGAAATACCGTCGGATCTTGCTATGATGCGTTTCCGCATATCCCAGCGAAAAGCATTTTCGCTGCTGCAAGGGGAAAATATCTATTCCGGAAGGTTTCCGTTCATACGGGAACTTTTGCAAAATGCCATTGATTCAACCAAAATCCAGTGCTGGTCTGACTATACAAGCAGTTCTAAATTCAGGTATAAAAGATCTCTTGACGAGCAGACTCTGCCTTCTATTTTAGAAGTTGCACAGATTGTGAATCCCATTGAATATCCGGTAGAGATTGAGATCCGGTGCGGAAAGATGAGTGACAAGAATGAATGGGAAGAAGTGGCGTTTGACGAAATACAGAAGGAAGACGGGAAAAATGAGCAGTATGGAATTCTGTTTTGTATCAGGGATTATGGAACGGGAATCAGTACGGAAGTCTTAAGAGATATTGCGGAAGTCGGTACGAGCTATAAGAAAAGAAAGAAAAAACTTCGGAACATTCCGGAGTGGCTGCGCCCCACAGGAGAGTTTGGAATCGGTCTGCAGTCTGTTTTCCTGGTATCTGACAGCTTTTCCTGTGAGACTCATACCAGAAGTGGGGAACGATACCGAATTGAATTCCGTACAGGAGCCAATGGTGAGCATGGTTATATTAACGTGGAACCGAAGAATGCGGAGCGCAATGCAATGCCCTTTGGCTCCGAGTTCGAAGTATTTATCAGTCACAGGAAGAAAAAAGAAAGAGATGAATTTATTGAGGCATGGCAGGGCTACGATCCTTTTGACAGCAATTACGAAAAGGGTGCGGTTAAAAGAGATATTGTGGAATTGACGGCACAGCTTCTCCTGGATATCGACCGGCAGCTTGGGGAACTTTTGTTCCCGGTGTATGTCCATGTTGCATTTCCGTTTGAGGAGTTTTACAGAGTCCGTCTGGATCATAAGATTGTTAAGGTGGTATTGGATACGTCAGAGGATTTTCATGAGCATACGGAAGAGCAGATGAAAAAACATGTAAGCTGGATCTATCATTATAATGGATGGAATAAAGGAAACTTTCCTAAATTTGAGATGAGCAACGGAATCTGTACCTTTGATTTCAAGAATATGAATCTATATATGTGGCTGGAGAATATTTCTACATGTGCGAGACTGGGGGTCGAGAGGATCCTGGGCAGATCGTCGGAAGAGAAGGAGCTTTGCCAGATCTTTTTTAAAGGGATTTGGGCGGAAGAGGCAACGATTACCGGCGATGCGGAACTTTTGGAAATGATTGATATCAAGGGCGGGAAGATGGAGAATAATTATCTTCAGCTGAACCGGAACGGATTCACGAGCAGCGGACAGGAGCATATAGAGAAGGTAATCGTACCGGAGATTTTAAAGAGCGCCAGAGAGGCGCTGGGGATTATTGCCAGAGAGACATGCGATTATATTGAGAAACAAGGGAGTAAGATAAGAGAAAGGTTTGAAGATTTTGTCGGAAAATATTTTAGAGAAGAGTTAAGAGCCGAGTTGGCGGCAGGGAAGAAGAAGGGATCTGACTGGCGGGAACAGCTTTTGGGAATCAGTTTGTTTTATCATTTTTATATGATGTACAGTGAAGAGAGCCAGAAGGAATATGTGTCAAGTCAGGTGCTTGAAGAAAGAGAACGATGGAATCAGGCTCTGAAAAAAGTGGAAGGAGTGATGAAGGAATATTCCAAGGAGATAGAAGGAAAAGAGAAGATGGATATTGTGATGAATTTGTCCGTTCCTTTAGTACAGATGTCGGGGGTATCTAATTATGTTTCACACGGAGCAAAGAGAATCAGTGTCGCGGATTTTTTTGACCATTCGAATCATTTTCTTCTGATTTCGAGGCGCAGGGAAGAAGGGGCGGAGTGGTTTAACTACCTTGTGAGGCTGGTAGAAAAGGAAGCGTCAGATGATCATATAAGGGAGTATATGCGAAATGAAAAGAATGATATAAGAAAACTGGAATGCAGCGTCAGATCAATGATCCGGTTTCAGGCATCGACAGAGCATGAAATAGAGGCAAAAAAGATGTGGCTTGAGACTTGGGGGCAGTATGTAATACAGAATGCAGCCGGGTTTATTGAAGAAAATGTGAGTGTGGAGCAAAGTGTATTTCTTCAGAAATTATTAAAATACATTCCGATTTTGGGGTGCTTTTCTGATATTACGGGAAATATCCGCATTCATGTCATGAACGGAACAGGATGCGAATACATATTTTATGATAACTGTTCTAAATACATGTGTATGAAGAAAATGGTAAAAAGACATTTTTCCACAAATGCAGAACGGTTCGTGCTATTCCCGTATTGTGAGTTTCAGATGCTGGGGATTACAGAATATCCGAAAGATGCCTGCAGCGTTCATGACAGATATGTGTATGATATGGAATACCGAATGCTGTTCCCTTGTTCTGGAAGGGCGCTGAAAGAAATGCTGCAGGAATATGGGAATATTAAAGTAGGAAAGAATTTGCATCAGATTGGGACGGAATTGAAACGAATCTGCAATTTCCAGTATGAGGATTATCGAGAGAGGATTCCGGGGCTGACAAAAAAGTTTAATGAGAAGAGGGCTGAATACAGCATTCTGCAGAGAAAGCCCTGTAGCGAAGAACAGTTTATCCGTGTATTGAAAATGGGATACGGAATGCTGCTTGAGCAGCTTGCGAGAAGCATGGTAATGAACGGCGAGGAAAAGCGGATAACAATGAAATTACCAGATCATCGGGAGATTCGGGATAAATCAGATCAGCTGTGTAAGGCCGTATTGGACCATTTTGAATTTCTTGTAGTAGGGAGAAGGGCGGAGAACAGCGGAGGGGATGAAAAATTCAAAGAAAATTTGGCTTATCTGGTAAAATGTGTTATGATATGGAATCAGAGATACCAAGAAGAACTGGAAGGAAAAGTCCGGAATTGTGTCAGAAGCATCTGTAAAAACTACTGGAAGGATTCCCAGGAAAGAGAACTGCTTATTGAGTGGACGGTTCGTCATTCCCATTATGGCAAGGATATCATAAGCGAAATGTATGAACGATTATGGCAAGATATTGAAGAAACGCTACAGAAAGTGTGGAGGGCAAATGAAGATATTCTGGAGAATTGGGAAATATTAGAGATTATTAAGAAAGGTGTGCAATGAGTAACAATATTGAGGAGATAAAAAAAGACATACGAACACTGAAGATTCAGAGCCAGACAGAGAAAGAGGCCCGGCTATATCTGCAACTGGCGGAACAGGCAGAAAAGCTGGTGAAACAGATATACAAGGAGAGAAAAAAGAGGCTGGAGTTTCCCATAGATATAGAGATGGTTGGTAATGAGATGGGGATCAGAATCGTGAGAAGGCGTATTCTGGCGAGTGCGGCAAACCAGTTTAACAAAGTAATAGGCCAGATTCTGATTGATAGAGAGGAAAAGCTTATAGAGGTTGACAATATGGTAAGCTATAAAACCCAGCAATATGCGATTGCACATTCTATCGGCCGGTATGTGCTGTTAGACGATGATATTATGTATGAACATAGCTATGCGATTCCGCTTATGCCATCGGAGCTGGGGGAAATCGCAGCAGATAAAGTTGCGCTCTTCCTCCTTCTGCCTTTAAATATATTTAAACGGGAATTTAAGGCATATCTGGACTCGATCAAAGATTATCCATTAGATGTAGACCGGTGGATGGAGTACCTCAGCGATAAGAGCCAGGTTTCTATGTTTAATCTTGCAATTGGATATCAGCAGCTCAAGCAGGTTGCGTGTTTTGAACGGCTGAATGAATTCGAAAAGACCGGATATGATCTTAGCAGATTTAAAGACGAATATGCGGATATTTTTGCATAAGTCAAAATAAAGTATTTATATGAGAACAAAAGATAAAGGAATGGTCATCTATGTGTAAACTATTTAAGAAAATCTTCCGCTGCTGTGAAAGTGAAGAGTTTTTCAGTCAGATTGAGTACGGAAAAGATCCGGTGGAAATCTGTCGCCTGAGGACAAAAGGCTGCCTGGAATGGTATATGCGCAAGGCCATTTTCTATAAATATCTGTTTTATAGCCTGTCGTTCATTAATCTGTCGCTGCCTCTGTTAAGCGCAACAATTATGGCAGTGACGGATAAGAAAGATATTGGAATCACACTTGCATCGATTACCTCGTTATCAGCCTCGTTGCTGGCGCTTTTTAATGCACGGGACCGATGGACGAATTACCGGACGGCGGCGGAGAATATTAAAAAGCAATATTCTCTGTACTGCGGAAAGGTAAAACCTTATGACGATGAAAAAGCACATTCGAATTATCTCTATCTGCTGGAACAGTATATGACAGAGGTGCATGCGAACTGGTATAAGATGCAGATGGAGTCGCAGGAGAAAGAATAGAAATTCAGAATTATGGGTACGGACCAAAGGTTCCGCTGCCCAGGATATTCTGAATTTTTTTCTTAACTTATAAGGGAACTGGCGTTAATATCGTTCCTTCTTTTTATCACTTCCACTTCTATATGCATTTAATTAAGATAAAATGCTGTTCACGATATAATAATCAAGAGTTTCATAAATAGTATCTATAATATCCGAATGCCTATACGGCCTGCCGCTTATGGAGTTTGTAAATTATCCCCGCTAATTTTGAGTGTGTCATAATGCCACAATGTTTCTCTTCTTATATAATCATTAGAAAAAAGAGAGGAATGATTACAAATGAGAAAACATCAGAAATTGGAGACAATCGTACCACAGTGGCTGGAAAATTCGAAGATGCGTGTGAAGGAGTCTACATATGTAAAATATGTAAACCTGACATCAAACCATATCCTGCCTTTACTTGGCGGTCTCGAGACGGAGAAGCTGACAACGGACCGGATCGAGCAGTTTATCCAGAGCCGGCTGGAGGCGGGAAACAAGCAGGGCAGAGGAATGGCGGAAAAGTCGGTGAAAGATCTGCTCCTTGTGCTTAAGGATATCTGCCGGTATGCGGCGCTCTGCGATGTTGACATCCCTTGTCGTTTTGAATTGATCCGGGTCAGAAGTAATGAAAATGAGATCCAGGTTCTGGATAAGCAGACCCAGCTTCGTCTGGAACGTTTTCTTATGAGAGACGTATACAACTTAAAAAAGACCGGGGTTCTGCTCAGTTTGTGCATGGGGCTTCGGCTCGGGGAAATATGCGCGTTGAGAAAGGGGCAGATATTATATAGAGATGAAATTCTACAGGTAAGGGCTACCATGCAGAGAATCCAGAATTTTAATGACGAGGTGGACTGGAAGGGAAGGGAGAACCGAAAGACCCGTGTAATCATTACTTCGCCTAAAAGTGCATGCTCTGTCCGCGATATTCCGATGCCGGGATTTATGATGGAACGGCTGATGCGTCTGAAGACTTCAGATGATAATGTGTTTGTACTGACCGGCACTTCCAAGAAGTTTGTAGAGCCAAGAACATTTGAAAATATTTTCAAGAGGTATCTGATGGAATGTAATATGGAAATCGTGAATTTTCATGCACTCCGGCATACATTTGCCACCAGATGTATAGAAAAGGGGTGTGATGTCAAGACTCTCAGTGAGATTCTGGGGCATGCGAATGTAAATATTACTCTGAATCGGTACGTTCATTCTTCCATGGAGCAGAAACGAAAATGGATGAGTGAGATGACGCTGGGCGTTATGTACTAAAATCCGTAACAGTTTAGCCTGCAACTGCGCACTTGCTGCGCAGTTAGCAGCCAATGAATTGGAGTAGCCGGGAATCCGCCTCTTTGCCGCAGGCAAACTTTAAAATGGGCGGATTTCGTAACAGTGAAGCCGGAAGGCTGAACTGTTACAAATTCGCTGTAAAAAAGCGGAAAAACCCTTGACAATAGGGAATAATCGTAATAAACTAATTTAGCGTGCTTCATGATGCAGATAGATTGCTGCATCAAAATAGTCTGGATACATTAGACGTATTTAGAGGTAATAGCACAAAGATTGGCAACAGAATGCAACTTATTATAATCGTAGGAGGTGAAAGAGAATGCCAACATTTAACCAGTTAGTAAAGAAAGGCCGTCAGACATCTGTAAAGAAGTCTACAGCACCAGCACTGCAGAAAGGGTATAACTCTTTAAGGAAGAGAAGTACGGATGCGTCCGCTCCTCAGAAAAGAGGGGTATGTACCGCAGTTAAGACTGCCACACCTAAGAAGCCTAACTCAGCGCTTCGTAAGATTGCCAGGGTACGTCTGTCTAACGGTATCGAGGTAACAAGCTATATTCCGGGAGAAGGACACAACCTTCAGGAGCATAGTGTTGTGCTGATCCGCGGCGGAAGGGTAAAAGACCTTCCAGGTACAAGATACCACATTGTCAGAGGTACGCTTGATACGGCGGGCGTTGCTAAGAGAAGGCAGGCACGTTCTAAATACGGCGCCAAGAGACCGAAAGACGCTAAAAAGTAAAACTGAACACTTGGTGAGGTATTATCAAACCTAGTGTGAAGGTTGTTCTTCTGAGCAAAGCGAAGAAGAATTTTATTAAAAAATAAGTAGTCACAAACAGAACTATGATTAAGTAAGTTGCAAGGATATAGATTGCACTACACATTATCATTAGAAAGACACATGTGAGTACCGATGAATTAATCAGTGCAGTTTTTTGTAATTGCACAACTATGTTTAAGGAGGGAAGGACCGTGCCACGTAAAGGACATACCCAGAAGAGAGATGTATTAGCAGATCCGTTGTACAACAATAAAGTGGTTACAAAGCTGATCAATAACATCATGTTAGACGGCAAGAAGGGTGTAGCGCAGAAGATTGTATACGGAGCGTTTGACAGAGTTGCAGAAAAATCCGATAAGCCGGCAATCGAAGTATTTGAAGAGGCTATGAGTAATATCATGCCTGTACTCGAGGTTAAGGCAAGACGTATCGGTGGAGCGACTTACCAGGTGCCGATCGAAGTAAGAGCTGACAGAAGACAGGCTCTGGCGCTTCGCTGGCTGACATTGTATTCACGCAAGAGAGGCGAGAAGACGATGGAGGAAAGATTGGCGAACGAGATTCTTGATGCATCCAATAACACAGGCGCATCTGTGAAGAAGAAAGAAGATATGCACAAGATGGCTGAGGCAAATAAAGCGTTTGCACACTACAGATTCTAGGAGGCAGCAATGGCAGGAAGAGAATACCCGTTAGAGAGAACTAGAAATATCGGTATTATGGCGCATATTGATGCTGGAAAGACAACGACAACAGAGCGTATTTTGTATTATACCGGTGTTAATCACAAGATTGGTGATACTCATGAAGGTACTGCTACCATGGACTGGATGGCCCAGGAACAGGAGAGAGGTATCACGATTACTTCCGCTGCTACAACATGTCACTGGACGCTGCAGGAGAACTGCAAGCCAAAAGAGGGTGAATTAGAGCACCGTATCAATATTATTGATACCCCGGGACACGTTGACTTTACAGTAGAAGTAGAGCGTTCGCTTCGTGTACTTGACGGCGCAGTTGGTGTATTTTGTGCTAAGGGCGGAGTTGAACCGCAGTCAGAAAACGTATGGCGTCAGGCAGACACATACAATGTACCGAGAATGGCATTTATCAACAAGATGGATATCTTGGGAGCCAATTTCTATGGTGCGGTAGATCAGATCAAGACCAGATTAGGAAAGAATGCAATCTGCATCCAGCTTCCGATCGGAAAAGAAGATGAGTTCAAGGGAATTATTGATCTTTTCGAGATGAAAGCTTATATCTATAATGATAATAAAGGAGATGATATTTCGATCATCGACGTCCCGGAGGATATGGCAGACGAGGCGGAACTTTATCGTTCAGAACTGGTGGAGAAGATCTGCGAATTAGACGATGATTTAATGATGGCTTATCTGGAAGGCGAGGAGCCGTCTGTTGATGAATTAAAGGCAGTTTTAAGAAAAGCGACTTGCGAGTGTACGGCGGTTCCGGTATGCTGCGGAACGGCTTATAGAAATAAGGGAGTTCAGAAACTTCTGGACGCAGTTGTTGAGTTTATGCCTTCACCCCTTGACATCCCGCCGATTCAGGGCGTTGATGGAGACGGAAATGATACGGTGAGACATTCTTCTGATGAAGAGCCGTTTTCAGCGCTTGCATTTAAGATTATGACAGACCCGTTTGTGGGTAAGCTGGCGTATTTCAGAGTATATTCCGGTACAATGAACTCCGGTTCCTATGTACTGAACGCAACAAAGGGTAAGAAAGAGCGTGTTGGCCGTATCCTTCAGATGCATGCCAACAAGAGAGAAGAACTGAGCAAGGTATATTCCGGTGATATTGCGGCAGCGATCGGATTCAAGTTTACGACTACAGGCGATACCATCTGTGACGAACAGCATCCGGTAATCTTAGAGTCCATGGAATTCCCAGAACCGGTTATCGAACTTGCAATTGAGCCTAAGACAAAGGCTTCTCAGGGCAAGCTTGGAGAATCTCTGGCGAAACTTGCAGAGGAAGATCCGACATTCCGCGCCCATACCGACCAGGAAACAGGGCAGACGATTATTGCCGGAATGGGCGAGCTCCATCTGGAGATCATTGTTGACAGACTTCTTCGTGAGTTTAAGGTCGAGGCGAATGTAGGTGCGCCGCAGGTTGCGTACAAGGAAGCGTTTACCAAGGCTGTTGATGTAGACAGCAAGTATGCAAAGCAGTCCGGTGGTCGCGGACAGTACGGACATTGTAAGGTTAAGTTCGAGCCAATGGATATCAACGGCGAGGAGACCTTCAAGTTTGAGTCTACGGTAGTCGGAGGTGCGATTCCGAAGGAATATATTCCAAAGATCGGAGAAGGTATTGAGGAAGCTATGCAGTCCGGCGTCCTTGGCGGATTCCCGGTTGTAGGCGTTAAGGCGAACGTTTATGACGGTTCTTACCATGAAGTCGATTCAAGTGAAATGGCATTCCACATTGCCGGATCACTGGCATTTAAGGATGCTATGAAGAAGGCGGCTCCAGTATTGTGCGAACCTATCATGAAGGTAGAAGTAACGATGCCGGAAGAGTATATGGGAGACGTTATTGGCGATATCAATTCACGCCGCGGAAGAATCGAAGGTATGGACGACCTTGGCGGCGGAAAGATTGTACGCGGATACGTTCCGTTGTCCGAGATGTTCGGATACTCTACAGACCTTCGTTCACGTACTCAGGGACGTGGAAATTACTCTATGTTCTTTGAAAAGTACGAGCAGGTACCGAAATCCGTACAGGAAAAGGTATTATCGAATAAAAATGATTAATTAATGGTAAAAAGGCTTGAAAAACTGCATGATTTGAAATATAATCAATGTTAGCTGAGTAAACGAAAATATTCAAACACACCGTAATTTAAGGAGGATTATTCAAAATGGCAAAGGCTAAATTTGAAAGAACAAAACCACATTGTAATATTGGTACAATCGGTCACGTTGACCATGGCAAGACCACTTTGACAGCAGCGATCACAAAGACTCTGGCAGAGAGAGTTGCAGGTAATGCGGCAGTAGATTTCGAGAACATCGACAAGGCTCCGGAAGAGAGAGAGCGTGGTATCACAATTTCTACAGCACACGTTGAGTATGAGACGGATAACCGTCACTATGCGCACGTAGACTGCCCAGGACATGCTGACTACGTTAAGAACATGATTACCGGTGCCGCTCAGATGGACGGCGCTATCCTTGTAGTTGCTGCTACCGACGGTGTTATGGCTCAGACAAGAGAGCATATCCTGCTTTCCCGTCAGGTAGGCGTTCCGTATATCGTTGTATTCATGAACAAGTGTGACATGGTTGACGATGAGGAACTTCTTGAACTGGTTGAGATGGAGATCCGCGAGCTGTTAGACGAGTATGAGTTCCCAGGAGATGACACACCGATTATCCAGGGTTCTGCTCTGAAGGCTCTTGAGGATCCGTCAGGCGAGTGGGGAGACAAGGTTATGGAACTGATGGCTGCAGTTGACAGCTACATTCCGGATCCACAGCGTGCGACAGATCAGCCGTTCCTTATGCCTGTAGAGGACGTATTCTCTATTACAGGACGT
>CAJTVY010000054.1 GCA_910579925.1 uncultured Dorea sp. | reverse complement strand
AGGTTATCCTGATCGATCAGCTTCAAAGTACGCTTTTGCAGTGACCCAAACTCCACTTTCCGAAGCGCAAATTCTTTTTTTGCGGCTTCAAATGTAAGTTCCTGATTTAAACAACGCATAGCCTCAAAGCGGTCTCCATCCGTTTCCTTAATCATATGACGGATTGCCGTGTCAGTGGCTGGGACAGAAGAATATCCCTGTCTGACATATACACCCTCTGGGCGCATCCCTTTTTTAGCAAGATAGTAAGGGCGATCCGTTCCGCGCTGAATATCCACCTCAACAATTTCTTTTCCATCTTCCTTTATTGTTTTATAATGCAGAAACATTGTCACATCGGGCTTAATTGCGTCCCTTACCATATTGCTGATCTGCAGAGAAACGCTGTCAGGATTATCAAGTCCGGCTACTGTACCGTCATCCCGGATGCCAATATACAGTTTGCCGCCATCACAGTTAGCAAAGGCAATGATTTCCTTCTTTATATCGTCTACGACTACTTCCTTAAACTCTACGGTTTCACTTTCCTGAAAAAGCATATCGTAATCTCCTTTACCCATTCTCTGAATATATCATATCAAATCTAGTCAATCGTGTCAATGTGCGTGACCCGATTGTGACCCGATTGTGACCCGATTCAAACCGATATTTTCACTATGCCCGCAAATGAGGGAAAGTATTAACATCAAAAGCAGCGCTATTTTCTAAGTGAGAGAATTAAATCTGCTATCTTATAATTGTTTCAGTATCTCTCCAATGTCTGCATTGATAGAGCCTCTAAATACACCACCTTCTTATTTTAATGCCTGTTAAGAAATTCTTCATATCGCTTTGAAGCCAAATGCCATCCTTCATCCTCTACAAAAGTATGGTCCGCCCGAAGATTCATACTTATAGGTTCTGCGCACTTCGAAAGCGTTCCCCTATCCACACATTCCACCATTTCTGTCACGAATGCAGGAAAATCCCCTCCAGAAACCCAATCATTTCTCTGACCGTATCCTGATTCAGATGATAATACACCCGCCCCTCCCGCTTCTCAACCTCCACAAAATGGCTGGAAAGCAGAATTCCCATATGGTGGGACGCCGTTGCCGGAGTAATCCCAAGCTCTTTTGCAATCTCCAGGTTATACTTTCCCCGTTCCTTCACTGAACACAGAATTTCAAACTTACTCTTATCCCCCAGCACCTTTAACATCCCCGGCAGTATCTCCCGGGCATCTGAAATTCCCTTTTTGTGAAGATCCAGTTTATCCGCCAGTATTCCTTGAAAAGCCGTATGGGAGAGCAGCCACTCCATCACCGGAAAAACTGCAGTCCAGTAAACCGCCACAGGTCCTTCAGCCACCCCGGCAATCAGATTCCCCATCGTCGCCGAAGCCTCCGCCGGGGCAGCCAGAAGCAACGCATCCAGACATTCCCGATTCTTCTCCACAGTATAATCAAACGCAGGCCTGTTCTTCCTGTAGATTCTGGCAAGGGCCCGGAACTGATCAAGAGGATGGTTCAGCAGCATGAAGAGCTTCCATTTCGTATCCTCAGCACAATCTATAGATTGGATCGCAGCAAACCGTTCCTCCATCGTACCAGTCCCAGGCGCCTTCCCCTTCACATCCTCCAGGAATAATTCTACCTTCCGAAGTACCGCCTCATCCGTTAAAGCGTCAATCTCCGCCTCCAATTCCGGGTATTCGATCACAAGGGCAGATACCATCTGAAAAAACTCAAAGCATTTTCCAAAGAAAAAATCCTCCTTTGGATCTGCAATATACTTTTTCTCGAATTCGCCCACGTAATTTTCCAGAAAAGACAGATTCCGTTCATAGAACATCTCTCCGTCAATTTCCATCTCATTCAGCGACCGTAACAAGTCTGACTTTATGGAATTAAAATTCTTCATGACCAGAATCAGCCCCAGAGTCTCAAGCACAGGGTGTAATTCCTTCCTAAACTCCGCTTCCATTCCACGCACCTCCCATTTCCCCACTGTTCCCTGCTTCTACAGATTAGTATAAACAGCCTCTTAATAATTTTCAACCCATCTGGTAAATCCCGTCATATCTGCCGTTCTCTCCTACCCGGGTATCCAGCCCTTCCTCTTTCTCATCGGAAAACAGCGACACTCCGCTTTTTTCCACCGCTTCCGAAAGTTCTCCTTCTGAGAACTCTTCATCCAGAAGAATATTTTCTCTGATGGTTCCGTTAAAAAGATAAACGTTCTGATGAATCACCGACACAAGTCCCGCAATCTGATCCCCGTCCAGGGCGCGCAGTTCAATGCCGTCATACAGGATCTTGCCGTCATAGTTTTCATAATAGCCCGTCATCAATTTCAGCAGCGTACTCTTCCCACATCCGCTTGGACCCATAATCGCATACTTTTTGCCTTTTTCAAACCGCATAGCCGCCCCGCACAATACAGGTCTATCTTTTTTATATGAAAAAGAAACCTTCCTCAACTCGATATCATGCTCAAATGAAGGACTCCCCTGCAAAAGTTTCCTGCGCTCTTCTGCCTCAGAATCCCCCTGGGTATAACCATTTAACCGGACAATCACCGATTTCATGCTTCTGATCTTCGGGACATTCTGCAGAAGCAGTATGACAGGAGCCATAAAGGTACCGCTTAACTGTACCAGCGCAAGCAATGTTCCCATAGAAATACGTCCCATAAGCACCAGATAAGCGGCTGCAAAAATAACCATAATCGTAGACAGAACCGAAAGCGTATCCGATAGTCCTTCATTTAACGCAAACAGCTTTGCCGCTCGAAATCCGATTCCTGCCTCTGTCTCATTTTCACTGCTGAACCGGTTATTCGCAGCCTCAATGCGGTTGTAACTTTTCAATACATCATAACCCGAAAAAATATCCTTGATCTTCTCTGTAAATACAGACATCTGACGTGATACCAGATCCTGCCGTTTTTCCAGAGTCTTCCCGATTACTGCCGGTATCAGAAACATCAGTAAAAACGTCAGTGCAGACAGATAGTCCGCCGTATTTTCCTCATGAAACCAGGCCGGACGCCGGCTCATAATTCCTTCGAAAATATCCTGACGGTACTGCCGGATCATTCTTTTAGTCAGATATCTGGCCGAAAGAGAACTCAGAAAATTCACGGTGCATAACGCAAGCATGTAGACAATCGTAAAAATAAATAAATTTCTGAATATTTCCATCTGCTTCTCTGCAGCCGCATCGATTACTTTCTGAAGAACAATAGAAACACCGGTGGTTAGTACAGACGCAAGCAAACCAAACGCTAATGAAGCTGCCAGAAACACTTTATTCTTTTTCCAATACCTTTTCATAATTCTACCTCCATCTAATATATATTACTCATATGAAATATATTACAATATTAGATTTAAGTCAACTATATTTTATATATATCAAATGTCAGAGTGGCACCAGCAGAAGGATTCTGATCGAGACATTGGGAAAGACGGAGAAAAGGCGGTAGAAAATGGCATTTTCCGCCTTTTTCTACCGCCTTTTTCCTATCGTCATTCAGCTACTACGCATATTCCTTGAGGATTTCATCAATATGAAACATTCCCATGCTTTCCAGTATCTTTTTCCTGTCTGTACTCCATACAGAAACCGACAGCCTGTCAAGCTTTACAAGCCCAATATCCGGCATCATATCCTCTGCGTTAATTTCCAGCTGGAAGGCATACTCAAACGTCTTGTTATCGCCGGATTTCTGATAATGCAGAAATGCCTGCCGTAAATACACGCGCAGTTCCAGCGGATCAAAACCTGACTTTTTCTCTTCTCCCTTTTTCGCATCCGGGTCGTTCACCCCGTTAATCGCACTGGTAATGTCATTCTCCATCTGTTCCGTACCGCCTTCGATCTCGGCGCCGCCGTTGTTCATAAGCATCTGGACTTCCGCAATCATCTCACGAATGGACATCCCGTTATTTGCGGCCTGATCCGTGGGAAGAAGCAGGATCTGATAACCTATATCATTTTTCTCAAATCCAGCCGTAAATTTTACATTTAACAGTGTAAATTCAACCCCCACCAAGACGTGTACTTTTGACGTTTTCTCTGGTTTTGGATCCAATACTTCCGGTATATTCTCTCCCACCGTTTTCTGATCGTCTTTTGCCATAATCCTTTTCTCCTTTTCTTTTTGTCTATGTAAGAATACGTGATTCTTATCCTATTTCAATAAATTTCTGAAGCTGCTCCTGTATTTCCAGCGGCAGTTCCATCTGCTGCTCTGCCCTTCGCTGTTCCTCTACAGCCGCATTCTGCATTTCAAAATCTCCGCTCACAAAACCCTGCGCCCAGAATCCTCTTTCTGCGCAGGGATATTCAATATTCAGATTATATACCTCATCCTGATATTCCATAGGATAAACGTACCGGATTCTGACAAACGAATCCTTTTTCACAGAATACACTTCGTCTTCATCCTCAAGATCTTCAATCCTGCGCCACCCGCTTGTACATAGAAGCGGATGATCCTTCGTCATCTGAATACTTTCCCCGTCCTCAGTCTCTAATCTCCAGATCTTCTCTTCCGTTCCTCTGATAATATCCCTGACCACGCCCGAAGCGCCGGATTTACCCGTCTTTATCCGGTCTCCTGCCCTAAGCTCGGAAATTCTTCGCTGCTGTCCGTCTGCAGTTTCTACGAGGGTGTCCTTTCCAAGGCATCCCCAGTATAATTTCAGCGCAGGAATGTCCATCCGGTATCCCCCGGCATAAGGCTCCGGCACATCCGTGCTCTGAACAATAACCATCCCCTGACTTTTGTCCTTCTGTGTAAATGCAATTCCGGCAAATAGTTTGAAATTCTCATTTTGAAGATTACAGGAGCGAGTCAGCCCACATCCCCAGTGAACCTCTTCTTTTAAGTAAAGGCGGAATGGATTCGTCCCGCTGACGCACAGATTCTCCCGAAGCCTCTGATTCGTAAGAACCGTTCCTTTATTCCCCATTAAATACATATTCGATACCGCCGTATTGACATCCATGATTTCTCCCTTTTCCAGTTCAATCTCAAAATCAAAGGGAATCTGAACCATCTGCGTCCTCCCGTCGGTGAATACATTCAAGTCATAATCGCAGGTCAGATGATACTGGTCTTTCCGCCCGTAAGAAATGACGATTTCTCTTGTTTCTTTCGCCGTTCTTTTAACCGGCGCCTTACATTCCATATGCCGTACACCGGCGCCCTGCCGGATAATCTGGTCTGCGCCGCACTGGCATGTCTGATTTCTCAGAAAAATTTCATTTCCGTTTTTCCACATAACCACAGCCTGAATTGACAAATCCTTTAACGCTTCCGGCGCAATCTCCACTTCATGCAGATTTCGGATTCTGTTTTCCCCCATATGCATTTTCCGGAACCTTATCGGCACCTTCCCTCTCTGCAAAACTTTGATCTCAGAGAGCGTAAACTGATTCGCTCCTTCCAGGCCGACGTTACTTACCACGTACAGGCGTCTGCGCGCTTCGTCGTAATAAGGCTGAAGGCAGATATTTCCCGCCGGTCCGTCCCCGGTTCTCCTCATATTCCTTTTTCCGGTACGGTCAAGCAATTCTTTCATATATGGCATGTTCTCTGAAACAAACTTCTCCCCGCCCAGGAAATCCATTAGTTCTGCCCTGTCCTCTTCTTTCGCAGCATTTAAACGCCGCATCATGGTATTCTCACTCATAGTTCTTCTCCTTCCGGTTTTATCTGTGTCAGATGGATCTTCTGCCCATAGTCCCCTTCGCATAGGATTTCGAGGGATAAGCCTCTTCCCTCAAAACTGACGCTGCCCATACTGTTTCCCGAAGATCGTTCGTTCTGGTCTGACGTAAATATCTGGATTTTACGACAGTTGTTCACGAACCATGCCAGGCTGTACCGGCTCGTCTGCCCGGATCTTTCGGTACACAGGAAACTTAGCATGGCAATCTCCAGAACCCCCCTCCCTTCCACCGCAGGCTGCTTTGGAGATCAAGGTATCCTTCCCCTCTTCTTTCGCCAGACAATAAAGCACGTAATTTCCGTTACAGGTGTATAACGGGCGCGTAATCTTTTCCCCGGCCACATTGCCGATCCCATTAGTAAGATAGGCATGCCCGGCATTTTTAAGTTTCCATCCAAAAGTTGTTTCCTCCTGATATCCGGCGCTTACCGGCGAAGCGGTGAAGCTTTCGATCGCCTGGTTCTCTGTGACCTGGATATCCAGATACGCCTGTCTTCCCTCCTCCCCCTTTTGGATCATCAGATACAGCCGGCCGCTCTCCCAGACCCGGAATTTCCTGCTGCCGGCCGGGTATCTTAAGTCAGAAGCAAAGGGCAGAAGCTGCCAGCTATCAGCGCCAAGCGTTTCCCAGGTAACCGTGATCTCGTCTCCCATTCCGACACTTAGCGCCGCCGCCTCGAATTTTCTTATGGCAAGGGGGGAGCGCATCTTAAAAACAGGCGTCAGCACCTCTTCCATGCTCTCATTCTGGTAAACGCATCGCACATAGCAGACAGACTCCCGGGGGCAATATGCCTGCACATGATGAAACGTTACCGTAAGATCTTCTCCTGCCGCCAGTTCATAATCCGTGCCGGCTTCCAGATAAAAACACAGACAGGAATCTTCTGTAATCTCCCCTTTCTGCATGGTAAGCCCGCTCTGGCTGCATTCTCCGGTAATTCCTTTCAGATATTCCCCTGCCGCAATATCCTTATCCTCTTCTTGTATCCCGTTCCTCGTTACGGGAAGTAAAAGCCGGATCTGCCCGGTTCCTCCCTCCCCGATCATTACCGGTTCCATAGAAGTATTTCTTAAGCTAAGTGTAAAAGACGCATCTGCGTTTACTTCCCACTGGCCGGTTACATCCCTCTCGCTCAGATATAAGGGAGCCACATTCTCCCACTCCAATCCTGTCCCTGCCATACGCTGTCTCCTCTCTAAAGAACAGTGTCTAAAAAATAATTTCTCTTTCTTCCCTCTCTCCCAGAATCCGCAGGCGGATCTCCAGACAGTCTCTTTTCTCCCCCGGTATTCTGGGGACTACCTGTTCCCATCTTCCGCCGGACTGGTTCATAGCCACTGTAAAGAACTGATTTCTCTGTAAGTCCCGACAGATTAACGTCATAGCGGTTCCCTCCTTTAGTTCCCACAGAACCTCTACCAGTTGATAACCATAGAAATAAGTAACCGTTTTACGAAACTGGCGGATCTTTGGCTGATCATACTGATTGGGAATCCACAGCGTACTCTCAAAATCACGCTCTGTATCCCGGCAGAAAATCGTCACCCGGTCTGTTTTTCCGATATTGTCCAAAGGCAGCCTTCCCCGGTTCCGTCCGAGGAGGCTCTTATTGTCCCTGGTCTGTTTCAACTCCCCTTCCCATAGAAGGGTAGCAATGCACTGCACATCCCATTCTACCGTCTGCTCCTGTCTGTTAAGCCGCCATTTTTCCAGGAAGGGCGGACAGGTGCGGATCAAGATTTTCCGGCTGTCTTTCTTCCCCTCCTCATCCTCTATCTCTAAAGTGAATTCCGTTGTCTCCGGGATCTCTTCTTGTACCACCCGTTCCTTTCTTCCCTGCAGATCTTTTGTTTCTCCCGTCCTCTCATTGCGCAGAAATCCTTTCTCCGCCCCCGTGATATTCCACTTTATGCTTTCCTTCCCTCCGGGAAATACAGCTCCTACATCCGGGTAAAAATCAAGGATCCTGGCTTTCTTCTTTTTTTGGAACGGAAACCTCCAGACAGACTTATGGAACACCGGAGACTCTGACCGCCCACTTTCCACCCAGGCTTCTTCACTTTGTTCAATCACTTCCAGATACGTTTCCTCTTCTCCCGTCCAGCCGTCCACATAGGTTTCCGCTCCATAGATTCCCAGCATGACCTGCTCCCCAGGCTCAAGAATCAAGGTTTCCTCTGGAATCAGCAGCCATTCGTAAAGCCGGTCTTCTTCCTTATATTCACCCGAAACGCTCCACCCAGAAAGCCGGAACTTAAACTTTTCACATTCACCCGCCGTTGCAAAATCTCCCGGTCTGATTTCCCCACAAGCAGGGACTTTCATCCGAATAAAGCTTACGTCATAGGGCATCCGCCTGTGTTCAGTCTCCCGGTATTCTCTGGCGGTAATTCTTTCAGGATTAAAAAACCGGATCTGTTTCTCCCGGCTTCGGTTATACACAAAGACGGCGAATTCATTCGCATACTGATTCATGTGATTAAGCTTAGACTGTACCGAATTAACCTCAAGAATCTTACGGTTCACGGTCACTTCCAGGGCGTAACCGCCCGCCAGGTGTTCTTCCATCATACTTCACCTCCGTTTTCTTCTGTCTTGTTCTCTCTCTTTGTCTGCTTCAGCCATCCCTCCGCCAGTTCGTAGGGCGGCGGGAAAAGAAAAGCCTCTGCCTGTACATCCCTGATTTCTTCCGTTTCCTGCCACAAGCCGTTTCCCATTCCCCGCACGAAAGACCACTTCCGCTGTTCTGAATGAGGGCATGGAAGGGAAAATACGGACGACGGCGTCATAACCGGCGCACAGTAAAGGGTATAAAAGATATTTTTAAGAGCCCTGCCAACCGCCGATCCCGGAAGGGAAACCGTCTTAACCGGAAGGATACCGCTGATGATATGAATCTTCCCATATGGGCTTAACAGAAAGACCATCCTGCGATGCCTGCCCTTCTTTGAAATCCTTAACGAGATCCCGGACCGTCCGTCGAGATAGCCTCCGGCAGCGAATCCTTCCTGCCCTACGCCGCATACATGCAGCCGGGAAAATGGCTCTGCTTCTTCCAGGTCATAAAATCCCACCGTCCCGTCCCCTTTCTGCCCAGGATTACCGAAACGGACCGGGAATAATGTCTCCTGCAGTCCGGCATAAGTCTTCTTCTTTCCAGACAGACGGGCAGGCGGCTTTACCGTCTTACCCTGCGTTTCCAATGCAATCTGCGCCTTTGCCACTGCAATCGGATGCCCAAGCGCCGCAAAGCCTGTGTTGCTCTCCTTAGCCTCCCTGCCGTAAATATTCCAGAAACTTTCATCCAGCATTTGCAGCAGACGGGGCAGGAGATCTTTCTCCTTTTGTGCGCCAATACGGATTCCATCGAGGATCTTACGCATTTCCGGCGGCAGATCTTCCGGATATCCCTGACGCAGATAGTTTTCTCCCGGCGCATTTCTCCACACGGTTTCTGCAAGCCCGGTTTCCGGATGGAAGACCGTCTGCATGCTTCCCAGCATCTTTCCTTCCGGCCCATAGACCAGCAGGGAAGATTCCGCAAAATTCGGCCAGATGAAACCGCACAGCGGGGACGTCTCCCTGAAATCTGCACAGGGTCTTCCATCCCTGGCATTCAGCCACTGAAAATGGAGGCGGGAGGGCATAAGAAGCCTTGGCGGCAGCGCCAGATAAGCGTTCATCTGATTCTCTGCTGTCTGTAATCTGTCCGGCACGATGACCGCGGCCGGCTGAAACACCTGCACCCTGCCAAATCCGTCAATCACATGAAAGGATGTGAAACGCACCCACCCTGCCAGCAGGGGATAGAATCCTCTCTTCTCATCAGCCGTCAGGGTTTCCGCTCCGTTAAGCCAGTACTGAGCCATGGCGGCGAGCCTCGAATCAAGCCCCAGGACGGCTCTTGCCGGATACTGAATATCCTGTTTCCTGCAAAGCAGGCTTTCCCGAAATCCAGTCAGAGCCTGGGACAAAACCTGGTAAGGCATCTCTTCTGCCACATAAGTCCCGTCCCTGATCTTGATAAATCTGTCGGAGGCTTCTTTCAAAAGCTGGGATGCATGGTCTGTCAGAAGCGTCCGTCCCCTTAACACTTCTTTTCTTTCATGATCCGGCGGCTCTCCCTTATATACAAAATCCAGACCTTCCAGCGCCCAGTTTTTCAAGGTATATCTGGAGCCAAGCAGCTCCCGGTCCGGGTAAAACTCCAGTTCCCATTCCAGGATCAGAGGATTCCAAGCCGCCTCATACTCTCTGCCATAGCCCGCCTGTTCCTCAAGAAACGCCTCTTTTACCAGCGACTGTGCGATATCCAGTATTTCCCTTGTCCGCCCGTCTGCCTGTACCGGCATATCCGAAAGTTTTTGCGCAAAGAGATTTTCCATACCTTTCACGTCAGGAAGCTCCCCCTCACACCGGTAATGGGCCCCTGCCTTCGCACGGTTATTAAGCATCGTATTTTTTCCGGCGCCTTCCAGCATTACCGTCAGGTTATTGCATATATAATATCTCTGATCCTCCCGGGAACGCAGTTCTCCCTGTCCGGCAAGCTCCAGTTTCAGTTTCATCGACTTCTTCTCTATATGGTCCCTGACATGCCCGTAGCATACGCTCAGTTTTTCCAGTTTTCCGGTACATCTGCCGATCTCTTCCTGCGCCTTTTGCCAGAGGCTGTCAGCGTCATGATCCCCTGCATAACAGCGCCATATATCCGCCAGTTCCTGTACAAGCCGCTCTTTTTCAAATACCAGCTCCATAGCGACTGACTGCCAGTTTTGAACCGACAAAAGGAGCGCGTTTCGCTTCCCGGATGCACCTTTTTCCTCGCCGGGGTCTGTCTCACTGTGTCCGTCCGGCTCTCCTTCTCTGTAGATCTCCGTGATTCGTCCCGTCTGTACTGTACTGAATCCGTTTTCATGGAGCCTATACTGCGCCTTTAGTATCCCGTCCAGACGGGTCCAGTCCTGTAGACTTTCCGCCATAAGGCTTTCCACAATATGCCCTGACAGACTGCTGTTCTTATGGAACGCCACCAGCGCCGCAAGAGCCTGCCCCTGGGAACTTCCCACTGATACCTTCACCACGTTATCAAGCTCAGGTACGCCAGAAGGATAAGGGTAACGTCTGCCCCTCCACTTCATGCCGTACAAAAGCCCATGATACACATGATTACCGAAACCGTCCTGCCTCTCTTTATCGTACCAGCCTGTCACCACATAGCTGACGATGGCCGTACCCCCGGATTCTGCCAGAGGCTCTAAATCCTCCATCCCGTCATAGAATCCCAGCACATTTCTGCACATGGGATAATAGGCGGCATAATACGGGCTTCCGTTTACACAGGCCGTAAGTTTCTCCAGATGCACGGCCCCTTCGGTTACTTCCCCCTGAAACCTGCGGCTCTCGCCAAGATAACGATAAGTCTGTCTTGTCTCCCCGGGGTCTGGAATCATGGAACTGTTCTGGTTTCCTTCCGTTCTTTTCACCGTGACGCTGTCGCTTTCGACAATCCAGGTCTTTCTTTCTATCTGGGTTTTTCCTTTGCCGGAATCGTAAAAAAGCCGGGTAACAAGATATCGGTCAGGAACCGGCGGATAAGCGATTTCGCCGCCCTCTTCCGCCTGTCTGCCGTGGGTTACTTCTTCCGGCAGAATCCAGTGGATATGGATCCCCGGCATTTCCGGTTTCGTTCTGATCGTAAATGGGTTCGTCTCAATCGCCTTCCCGGAAGGTTCTGCTTTCAGACTGTTGAAATTCGGGTTTATATCTGCATAGACGTTCCTGTCATTTTCCGGAATCATAATCCCCTGCATCTGCATCGGTATCAGCCGATACTTTTGTCCTAATTCCATTCCCACATTCTCCTATCCTGATTCCCGGATGCGAAACACCCCGCTGTGGGCATTCTGAATCATTTCCAGAGAAAACCCGGCGGACCCAATTTCGCACCCTGACTCTGCTGCAATGCGATCCTTCGTCTGTTTCACATCCAGACACTGGAATCTTCCTTCCTGCTTTAATACAGCCTCTACTTCTCTTCCGTCCAGAATCCCGTCCTTTAAGCCCCGCAGATATTTCACCGCTTTTCTTCCATGCTCTGTACGAGCCAGCTCCATGCCAAAATGCAGCCCCTCGGGCGGCTGTCCGATAACAAGGCGTCTGATTTCTCCCCGGAAGATTCCAATCAGCACATTTCCGCCAAGCGTATCCAGACGCAGGGCCAAAAGACGCTCTCCCCCCTCCCTTGCGTCATATGCCCTAAACTCCAGGCCTCTGAAATCCTTTACCAACGCCGACCGCAGCAAAAATCCCGTATATCTGGGCTCTTCACCCGTATGTGCCCGGCCTGTCCCTCTATCAGACAGTCCATCGTCCTCTTTCCCCTGCTTCTTTCGCCGGACGACGGCATTTTCCTCCATCACTTCCATAAACAGGCTGCCAAGCAGTTCCTCATCATGTCGGTAATCAATCGATGCATTGCGGCCGATACTGCACATCCCATCCAGAAAATGAAGCAGCCAGTCTGTGTCCAGCCAGAAAAACCGCAGTTCTTCTTCTCCCAGCAGAGCCGGATCCGGCAACAGATACCAGAAAGGCACATGATAGAGAAGGCTGCCTTCCATGAGAAGCTCCTTCACGGCAGGCGGAAACCGGGAATTTTTATCTTCCGAAATACCCTGAAAAAAGGTTTCCTTATCAGTCCTGCCCGGCATACCGTCTGCAAGAGCGCCTTTCTGGTTCCTTCCATGACTGGCCGGCTGCGAAGATATCGCCTCCCTGCACTGTTCTGCAAGGATGTCTGCAAGGGCGCCTTTCTGGTTCCCGTTTTCTTGCAGAAGCCGTCTCAGCGCCTTCTCCTGCTCCTGTTCTCCAGCTCTTCGGTAATTCTGGAACCGCCATTGTATCAGGATTCTACAGTAAGACTGATTCTGAAACGCCAGCATACGCCCAAGCTGCCAGGCACAGGCATAACCCATGTCCATCATCCCCATATCCGGGTCGTATCTGGTTATCTGGTCGGAAAACACATGATAATGAAAGGATTCCCGCTTTTCATACTGGGGAATCAGAGGCCCCCGATACCAGGATACCGTCTGGCTTGCGTCCCGCAGCCTGTGATTCAAAGGATAATACCCTCTTTCCAGCAGATCCCTCAGTTCCTGTGTTTTTACCCCTTCTTTTATCTGCCCGCTAAGAGTCCCTACCGTTAGGCCCCGGATGATTCCCGGGAAACTATATGGGCTTTCTGTACTGGTAAATCCCCATTCATACAGAACGAAGAACCTTACAATTCCTGCCCCTAAGAGACAGCGGCGCTTTTTTTCCACCCCCTCTGCTTCCAGCAATTCTTCAAACCCTTTCAAGGAAACCACGCATGCCCGATAACGTCTCATCTTCTGATCCCCCGGGTCAACATAGCGGTTCGCCGCCAGACAGGAAAACCAGCCGGACTTCACCGCCGGATCCGTTACTTTATCCTCAAGGCTTACCAAACGGCCATGCGCCAGAAGCTTTACTTCCTCCCATTCCGGCAGCACAGACGCCGCCAGTTCTGCCGATAGATCCGCAACAACGCACTGATCCGTACTTTTTTCCATGCTATCCGACGGCATATCCGGGTCTTTACCCATGTAAATCAACGGGTTCTCCCTACCTTCCAAAGCATCCTCTATGGTCATTCCCCGCCTGCTCCATCCTTCCCCTTCCGTCAGCAGAAGAAGCAAAAGCCACGGACAGGATTTCTCTTGTGTTTCCCGGAACATCTCTCTTTCCCAGGGAATCGTATCCCGGTTAAAGACCACATGGGGAATACAGCCCCCATATTCTCCGCCGCTGTCTGCAGGGGGATATACGGAATAGATTTCGTCAGGCGAAAACCGGAACCTGCGGCTGCTGACCACAATCTCCTTCTTCTCTGTAAATTGAACCTTTTGTCCCACGTCTGCCTCTACCGTGGCCTCAATCTCATAAAACCCTTCCTTCAGGGCCGGTTCACATACATCCGTAAGCTGAATCCTTTCCTCTATTGCCATCTCCTAATCCTGCACCTTTCCTTATCCGTCCGCCCGTGAACCAGTCCTTCTGATCATCGGAGACGCCCAGAGGATGGTTCTTAAGCTTTCCTTATACTGCGTTACTTCCACTTCCTGCTCAGAATAGACTCCATATCCTGCCAGTTCGTAAAGAAACCGGCTCCGTTTCGGGTTTTCCAAAAGAGTCTCTTCCATAAGTTCCACCCCTTTCTTTCCTTCCCATTCATCCTTCCACTTTGGCGGTTCCTTGGGATTCCATGCATATGATCCTGGGGATTCAATCAGATGGTTCCTGGTTAAATCCGACAGAAGATAGCAGTCCTCCTTTCGCCCGGTATAAATCTCCGGAAGCATCCTGCGCTCCTTTTCTTCCGGCAGAATCCGGATCCCTATAGGAATGTCCTTTAACATGTCTTTTTGCAGATTGACGTCCTGCGTATCCCACAAAGCCGCCGGCATATCCTGGCGCAGAAGCTGCGCCCTCAGAGGAAGACTGCCGCCTCTGCCTCTGTGTCTGACCGCAACGCCAAGTTCCGCCTTCAGATTTCTGAGTTTCATAGGAAGGATCCCCAGTTCCCTCTGGCAGCGCCAGGCCGTCCCTTCCCCAAACCGCACCAGTGAGCAGGGCAGACGGGACTGTACCTCTATCACAAAATCTCTGCCGTTCAGATAGAAAATATCTTCTTTGTGCCCTAGCAGACCGTCTGTCATCTGCACGCCGCACAGCCTCGGGGGATTCTCTGCATGTGCGTTTCCAGAATCCTCAAGGAAACTGGAGCAGAACGTCTTCCAGTCTAACTTCTTCTCCGCTTCGTCCGTCTTTCCAAAATGGATCGTGAAGCTGATGATAAACCACTTGATATGCACATAACCGGAAAATTCCGGTCCTCTGATCCGTAAGTCTGCGCCGATTTCCAACGTAAACGTCTTATGCACAAATAAAAAATCCACACGATAGGAAGCGCCCAGGCTGACCCTGATCTCGACGTCATAATAGAATGGCCGGAATCCGATCAGGATATTTGCATAAGCGCGGCACCAGGCCTTTAATTTCCCTGCCGTGTACAGGATCTCCAGCTTTCCGCCCGCCATCAGGCAATTAGGCGTTAAGGCAAAATAAGCCTCTCCTTTTACCGTCAGATTAGAGCTGATGATCCAGTTAATCCCCACCCGGTCCACGCTGGGATAATGGCTTCTGTAAAAGTTGGGATGATAACCGCCTGCGCTTAGAACGAAGTCTCCCTTATGCTCTCCCTTAAACCAGGTATACAGCGCGAATCCTCCCTGCAGCCTGCAGTTATGGTCGAGTAAGTAGGAATCCTGCGTCAGTGCGCCCGACAACTGAAAGATTCCGTCTTCCGGCGCAAATACCAGACGTAAAGCAAGTCTGATAAACGCAACTGGTTTTTTTACTTTGGCTGGCAGGGAAGCGTCAGCCACCCCCAGAAGGGAAATCTCTGTCCTGGCTTTAAATTGTATATTCAGTAGGGCAAAAGCATCAATCATTCCAAAGCAGCTGAAACGGATCCCTGCCGATACAAAATAATTACCCTCCGACATGTAGATTACGCTGTCCATGTTTTCCATGGCCTCTGCGGCATCCTCAATCTCGCGTCCCTTCCCCATGGCAGCCTCGATAAGCGGAAAGGTCTGAACATGCTTCAGATCCGGCAGACGCAGCCCCCGGTGAATGCCAAGTCCGGCAGCCAGCCCATTGACAAAAAAAGCAGGCGTCCCGCCTAACGGATAGCTGACCGCAAGATAGGCGAAGAAAGAAGCAAGGCCGCTGCCTGGCAGCTTTCCATAAGAGGCAAGCGCAAGCAGACTGAACTTCTGAAAGCGGACCGTCAGCATCCCGTTATATACTCCTTCACTGCTGTAGTACAGGCCGCCGGAAAGATAAAACGGCGGTCTGTCCATGGCAACCGCCAGACCCTTCAGCCCGAAATCCGTCTTGATCCTCTGTTCAAATGCAATGGAAAAGTATAGTTCAATGAACTCCATTTTCAGTATGGACATCGTAAACCCGGCGTTCAGATAAAGACGGATTCTGCCTCCCTGAAGCCCAAAGCCTAACTTGTGAAAGCGAAAAATCCCTAAATCTTTCTTTAATTCCAGCCAGTGGATGTCCGTATGAACCGCCGGCAGTTCTCCATCTTTTATATTGAGGTCATTCTTGCTTTCTGCCGGCAGGCCGGCCCCTTCCCTTCGGTCCCCATTCCCGGACAAACCATTCTCTTCTCCATAATTTCCAATCTGAAGCTTCTTATCTTTCTGTCCCAGTCCGTCTATGATAATTCCAAACTGAAACCGCGTCTTCTCACCTTCTCTGAAATTAAGCCTCAACGCCTCGATCACAAGCCTGTCCTCTTTCGACAGATATTTCCCGATAACCGGCAGATGACAAAGAGCAATCTGCTGATCCATCGTCCATTCAAACCGATAATCACTCTTCTGGTTCACGGTCCCCTTCTTAAGAGACAACCTCCCATACTCTTCTGATTCGACCAGGAATCCAAGGGCTTTGCTTCTGAGCTCGTAGGAAATATCCATGGAAACCATTGTGATTCTGAAATTCACACAGTCTGGCAGCGGCATATGAAGCTTTTCCGCCGCCTGGTTAAGCCAAAAGCTTCTGCCTTTGCGGTTATTCCAGCCTGCCACCATGATCTGTCCGTCTTTTCCCATAACGAACACTGCGTAAAAAATCTCGCCGGCAATCTGAAACTGGCTCTGCAATGCCACATGCACCCTTTTCTCCTGCTCTACCCCCATAACGTTTCTCTCCATCCCGCCAGATAAAAAAATGGCAACGGAACAAGGAGAATACTCTTCTCCTGATTCCCTTACCATTGAGTAACGACTGATATTTTAACGGTCTGGTGCAACCAGTCCCGTCATGACTAATTTCGACAGTTTCATTATAGCAACTGGCTGATTTGATGTAAAGAGAATCTCTGCTTTTTTCAAATGAAGTGTAGTCATCGTGCCTGGGATTTGGTATAATAATAAAAATGGACTCGTATTTACCTGATGATCGGAACATATATGGTATACGGGAAAAGAAAGGGATGTTGGCAACAATGAAAAGCAGAGGGACAATGCGCAGTGTTTCGGTGTTTTGGTGTCTGATACTGGCGCTGTGCCTATTGGCCGGAATCATGCCAGACACTGTCCATGCAGAGGAACAACGTACGGTAAGGGTCGCATTTTTTCCAATGAACGGATATCATGAGACAGGAGAAGACGGCAGTTATACCGGCATGGACGCAGAGTATCTGAAAGCGCTGTGCAATTATACCAACTGGAAGATTGAATTTGTGGAATGTAAGGACTGGGATGCCGCTCTAAAACTTGTGGCCGACCATAAGGCGGACCTGGTCGGAAGCGCACAGTATTCGGCGGAACGGGCTGCCGCCTACCAGTACGCAGATCTGTCAAGCGGTTACACCTTCGGTATTATAGCCACCAATCCGGACAGCAGTCTGGCATACGAAGATTTTGAAGCTATGAAGGAAGCCACCTTTGGTATGGTACGGACTTATGTGCGCAGGGAAGAATTTCTGGGCTATCTGGCTGATAATGGTATTTCCTCTCCCAAAATACGGGAATACGATTCTACGGCGGATCTTCAGGCGGCGCTGGATCTGGGGGAAGTAGACGCTTTAGTTCACACATTCATGGAGATTAAGGCGGGACAGCGTCTGATCGGACGTTTCGCTCCCAGACCTTTTTATTACATTTCCTGGCCGGGAAATGACGACGTTATGCGGGAACTGAATAATGCCATCGCAGATCTGAAGATGAATGAGCCGGAACTGGAAACACAGTTAATGAACCGGTTCTTCCAGGACAAGCTGGACAAAACGATCGTATTTACACTGGATGAAAAGGAATATCTGGACCAGCAGTCTCAGATCAAGGTCGGATATTTTGACAGTTATTATCCGTTTGTCTATGAAGAAGACGGTGAATGCAAGGGGCTGACAAAGGAAATGCTGGAAGGCAGCGCAGCGTTTACCGGACTTTCCATTTCCTGGCATCGTATCGAGACTCCGGAAGAAGCACAAACAGCCCTGGAAAGCGGAGAGATTGACGTTATGTCTTACTGTGTCCACTCGGAAGGATCGGCTGCAGACTATGGACTAACGAAGACAAAATACTATGTTCAGGTTCCTCTGGTACTCGTCATGAAGGAGCGCACTGAACTGAATTCTGTCAGCACAATAGCAACCGTAGATTATCTGTCTGAAAAGATTGAAGAAATCGACGAGCTGAAGGGCTGCTCCGTTCAGATATCTGACACCCCGACCAAATGCCTGGACGCCTTAAAGGACGGGAAGGCAGACGCAGTATTGTGCGACGGATATCTGACAGAATATCTGCTCAATGCGCAGATGCGGTATTATGATCTGGAGATAAAAAGCGTGTTAAGCCACGGGCTTGGCATTTCCATGACAGTCCGCAGCGATAATACAGAACTTGCCGGTATTCTGAATAAGACAATCCTCACCATCGATGCGCAGGCGATCGGCGACTATATGCTTGAGAGCAACGTTTATTCTCTGGCAAGCGTAGGCATATTTATACAGGAGCACAGTTTCATCATTATCTCACTTTTGCTTCTGGTTATACTGTTCACGATTCTTGTAGCTCTGCACATGATAAAAAATGCCAGAAAAATACAGAATCTGATGTACAAAGACGTAGAGATTGACATCGGGAACCTGAATTATCTTCTGTATACGGGAAAGAAAAACATTCTTTCGGAACGTCCGGCTCATCAGTATGCGGCCGCATACTTAAATATCGCCCATTTTCAGCATTATAAGGTAATATATGGCTGGAATAACGGCCAGAAACTGCTGGCTTCCATCGCAGAAGCGCTTTCACAATGCATAAACCAGAAAGGCGAAGTCTGTGCAAAGGCGGACGGAGATCATTTCGCATTTATATTGTCTGACGAGTATGGCGAGATTCTTAAGAGAGTCAGAAAACTCAAACAATATATTGACGAGCGTCTCTTCCAGGAAATCGAGAACCGGATTGAGATTCAGATCGGAGTCTGCTTTATACCGCCGGACAGCGATGATCTGCGGGGCGCAATCGACTGCGCCAGCCAGGCAATCGACTTTTTAAAAGGCAGCGCAGAGAGTATCAAAGTATACGACGAATCTCTTGAAGCAGCCCTCAAGGAGCGCCACGAACGTGAAAAACTGTTAGATTCCGTGGATGTGGACGAGAATTTTGTTACCTATTATCAGGCGAAAGTAGACGTAAATACAGAAGAGATCGTAGGCGCAGAGGCTCTCGTACGTTTCCTTGACCCAACGGCAGCCGGCGCCATACGTTCTCCCGGATTCTTTATCTCGTATTACGAACAGACCGGGAAGGTAACGGAGATCGACTTTTTCGTACTACGCTGTGCATGCAGGATGCTGCGCAGGCGGATAGACAACGGAGAAAAGGTCGTCACCATTTCCTGCAATTTCTCCAGAATGCATTTTGTAAAGCCCGATTTTGCCAGGCGGTTCGAGAAAGTGCTGAATGAATATGGCATCCCCAAGGAACTGATTGAGGTCGAGATCACAGAAACTCTTATTATGGAGGAGATGCAGGAAAAGATCGCCAAACAGACGCTGGACGACCTGCACAAGAAAGGTGTACGCCTCTCGATTGATGATTTTGGTTCCGGCTACTCTTCTCTCGGCGTCATTGAGAAGATACCGGCCTCCGTAATCAAGCTGGACCGCTCTTTCCTGTTGAATCAGAAGGACAGGGCGCGGCAGGTGAAGATTATGAAGAGTATTGTTGATCTTGCAGACGCACTTGGATCCCAGGTTGTATGCGAGGGCGTTGAGACGGATGCGGACGTGGAATTAATGCGGGAAATCGGCGCCTGCGTTGCGCAGGGATATCGGTATTCGAAACCGGTTTCGGAAGAGTCGTTTGAAGAGAGACTGTCGCAGAGCAGGTATTAGAGACACTTATTTCCCACCGGAAAATGGAGAGAGAAATCCTTCATTTTCCGGTATCAATTGAATCCACAGAATTATCTTCGCAAAGCATTCATGTAATCCCTGGGTTTAAAATTTTAGAGAGAAATAAAAAATTGTACTTGTAATTTCTCCCAAAAAGTGTTATAGTATAATACGGTTAAAGAATTAACAAGAATATTGCTTCGGGGTGTGGCTCAGCTTGGCTAGAGCGCCTGGTTTGGGACCAGGAGGTCGC
>CAJTVY010000053.1 GCA_910579925.1 uncultured Dorea sp. | reverse complement strand
ACATTGCCCCCAAGTAATGCCTGCTGTTCAACATTGATAACGCCCTGCTTTACATCGTCCCATTCGGTCTTGGCCGTTGGATAGAACTTACAGCTTCCTACGATATCAACCCAGCTTGCCATGCTCTCGTCAGCCTCTGCCAGAATCTCTCCGCCGGTAGAAGTTGCAGGCAGGAAGCCTTCCATAAGAACCCAGTCAGAATAACGCTCATCCTCATAGAAGAAATCAAAGAATGTCTTGATTGCTTCCAGTTCTGCATCTGAATATTCGTTGTCGAAGCACATAAAACGATCCATAACGCCTGCAGAAACAGAATCAACACCGCCGTTCGTAGGAATCGGAGCAACCTCATAATTGACAGTATATCCGCCGTCAGCAATATATGTAGGAATGCTGTTAGGACCAATCATCATGGCAACCTGTCCGGCGCCGAACATATCCTGAAGGTCATAACGGGTATCGTTGGCCGGATCGCTGTTGGTGTAGCCTTCCTTAACCATGTTCACCGCATACTCGATCGCTTCCACGTTCTTATCGCTGTTCAGAGCCCAGTTATTATCCTCGTCTACAAAACCGCCGCCGTTGTTCCATGTGTAGTAGGCGAATGCAGCCTGGCCTTCATCTGTCGTCATGTCAATACCCCATGGATAGATCTTGTCATTATAAGCTTTGATGGCCTTACATGCCTCCGTCAGTTCATCCCATGTGGTAGGAATCTCTACATTTGCTTCCTTAAGGATATCAGCGTTGACATATAATGCGCGGGCAGAAGCAAGATCGGGAATGGCCCAGATCGTGCCGTCTACATCAGACTGTTCCAGGAAAGCAGGATACATCTTGTCATAGGTCTCCTTGGAAACGAAGTCTTCGGCAGGAAGCAGAAGATCGTCTGCCTGGTAGTTGGCAAATACATCAATGTTCAGAATATCCGGAGCTTCGTTGTTGGAAATCCGGGTGTTTACTACCGTATAGATGTCATTCCATGACTCAACTTCTACTGTAAGATCAATATCAGAATGCTCTGCCGTGAAATCCTTAACGAAATCTTCCCACCATGTCTTGGTATTTTGTCCGTACTGTGCGGCAATGACGTTGATCGATACCTTTCCGTCGGACCCCCCTTCATCTTTGGAATCCGATCCCCCATCGGACGAGTTGTTGCTGCTGCATGCGACCAGTCCACACATCATGGAAAGGATCAGAGATAATGCTGCTAACTTTTTCATAACTAAAAAAACCTCCTTCTTGATTATCTGACTCTGTGCGTCAGATTTAATGTTGTTACAAGGAGTATAACATGTTACATTGACTTCGTCAATATGAATATTAAAATAATAAATAATAAAAAAATATTATACAGATTAACGAAAAAAATGGGGTTTGTAAGACCAGGCAATATGTTTTTTTAATAAATATTAATAATATAGTAAGGAGAAATTTGTAAAAACTGAAATAATAGAAATAGCGGGAAACATATATAAAAAGCCTGGTTGTTTCCTGACGGTTGATTTTATTTCTGAAAGTATCGATACATTCCATTGTTACAAAATGTACCTTTCTTTATAATAAAAGATGTAACAAAGAAACATAACAGGAGGATAATAGAATGTATGGATTAAACCTTGCAGACAATATTGCCCGGTTACGGCATGAGAGGAAGATAACCCAGGAGGAACTGGCAGATTTTCTGGGAGTGACGAAAGCCTCTGTATCTAAATGGGAGAACGCCCAGAGCACGCCGGATCTGCTGATGCTGCTTCAACTGGCCGTGTTTTTCGATGTAACCGTGGATGAACTGCTGGGATATGAGCCGCAGCTTTCTCGTGAGCAGATCCGCCGCCGCTATGTGGAACTGACCGAAGATTTTGCCAGACTGCCCTTTGACGAGGCGGCAGATAAGACCCGGACTCTGGCACGCAGGTATTATTCCTGCTATCCGCTTCTTTTACAGTTAGTGGTTCTCTATTGGAATCACTTTATGCTGGCAGAGACAAAGGAAGGGCAGAAGGAGATTCTAATGGAGGCATCTGCATGGTGCGACCATATTCTGGATCATTGTGGCGATGTGGGGGTGTGCAGCGATGCTCTGGGATTGAAAGCAGGGCTGTCTCTTCAGATGGGGAGGGCGGCGGAAGCAGTAAGCCTGTTGGAACCGGCAGCCGAATCCGGACGTCTTGGCGCACAGGGACAAAGGGGAGCCCTTCTGGTTCAGGCATACAGGATGATGGGAGAGACAGATAAGGCAAGAAGCTATATCCAGGGAAAGCAGTATCTGGATCTTCTGAATCTGGTAAGTGATGCGATATTATCCCTTAGCCTGTATGAAAACGAAATAGAGCGGTGTGAGGTTACCATCGGGCGGATACAGGGCGTGATGAATGAATATTCTTTAGAGCGGCTTCATCCCAATCTGGCGGCTCAGTTTTATTTTCAGTCGTCTCTTGTGTATGCACAGAACAGAAAATGGAAAGAGGCGGTTTCTGCTCTTTTATGTTTTGAGAAATGCGTGGATCAGCTGCTCCATGCAAAGCGGGTCTGTTTGCATGGAGATGAATATTTTGACCTTCTGGATGAGTGGATTGAAAGTCTTCCCCTGGGGGATCTGGCTCCCAGAGACAGAGGGTTTATCGGACAGAACATCAGAGAAGCCTTATCCCATCCGGCTTTTGAGGGCCTGAAGGAGAGGCGGGAGTTCAAAAGGCTTGTACGCCGTTTTGCAGATGAAAAAGGAGGAGAACACCATGACTGATCTTAGAGAAATATTACCGTTTTTAATTCCACTGGCTATTGTGGAGATTGCGCTTCTGATTTATACGCTTCACCATATTCTGACCCATAAGACCTACAGGCGTGGCAGCCGGACTCTATGGATTATTGTGACGCTGGCAGGGATGCAGTTTATCGGTCCCATACTGTATTTCCTTCTGGGAAAGGAGGAGGACTAAAGATGGAGATGCTCGCACTATCCCATGTTCAAAAGCATTTTGGAGAAAAAGAGGTGTTAAAAGATGTTTCATTTTCTGTGCCGGAGCATACGGTGTTCGGATTTGTGGGACAAAATGGAGTCGGAAAAACTACGGCTATGAAGATGATTCTGGGTCTGCTGCCTGTAAGCGGCGGGGAGATCCGGGTGAACGATGTGCCAGTGCGTTATGGGAATACGCCTACGAACCGGTTTGTAGGGTATCTGCCGGACGTGCCTGAATTTTATTCGTATATGACGCCTAAGGAGTATCTGCGTTTCTGCGGGGAGATTTCCGGGATGCCGTCTAAGGAGATCGTCAGCCGCAGTGACGAACTGCTGAAACTGACGGGGCTTGGACAGGAGAAACGCCGGATCAAGGGATTTTCCCGCGGGATGAAGCAGCGGCTGGGGATTGCCCAGGCTTTGTTTAACCGCCCCAGGCTTCTGATCTGCGATGAGCCAACTTCTGCCCTTGACCCTGTGGGGCGTAAAGAACTGCTGGATATCCTTGCTTCGGTGAAAGAACATACAACCGTGTTATTCTCTACCCATATACTCTCGGACGTGGAGCAGATCTGCGACGAGATCGCACTTCTGCATGAAGGAAGGATTGCTGTGAAGGGTTCCCTGGAGGAAATGCGAAAGAGGAAGAAAGAGGCGGCAATGGAACTTGAGATGGAAAGGGTTGAGGAGACGAAGAGTCTGCTGTCGGCATTTCCGTTTCTTAAGAATGCGCAGGGAAGCACACTGGTATTGGAAGATGCGAAAAGACTGCCGGACATCCTGCATTTTATTGCAGATCGAAAGATGGCGGTTGTGCGTATGGAGCGGCAGGAGACGGCCCTTGTGGATCTGTTTATGGAGGTGGTGGGGAAATGAAAGCGTTTCTGAGAAAAGAATGGATGGAATGGAGCCGGACGGGAAGGCTTCTGATCCTTGCGCTGGTCTTTACGGTGTTTGGTATTATGAACCCGGCCCTTGCAAAGATGACTCCGTGGCTGATGGAGACTCTGTCGGATTCTCTTGTAGATACAGGGATAACGACGGCGGAAGTTACGGTGACAGCCATGATGTCCTGGTCGCAGTTTTACAAGAACTTCCCTATAGGACTGATGATCTTTGTGCTGATGTGCAGCGGGAGTTTTACTGCAGAATATGAGAAGGGAACATTGATTCCAGTGGTGACCAAAGGATTGTCCCGCAAGAGGATTCTGGCGGCTAAGGCTGTGTTCCTGTATGGGATGTGGACGGCGCTTTATTTCCTGTGCTTTGGTATTACTTATGTTTACAATGCGTATTTCTGGGATAACGGAATTACGGGCAACCTGTTTTTTGCGGCAGCGTGTACATGGCTGTACGGGATGTGGGTCATTGCGTTTCTGGTCTGTTTCTCAGTATTGGGAAGCGGCGCTTCGCAGGTTCTCCTGGGAACCGGCGGAATAGCCATGATATGCTTTATACTTGGGAGGTTTCCAAAGATTAACGCCTTTCTCCCGGGAAAGCTGATGGAGGGAATGGAACTGCTTACGAAGGCTGTCGGAAGGGAGGAATATTATGCGGGCGCAGCGGTGGCTTTCGGTATGATTCTGCTGTGTATGGGAGCCGCAGCCGGATGTTTTGACAAGAAGCAGTTATAATAGAATAAATACCGTCGTCTGTCAACAGACATACCAAATCAGATCTGACAGACGACGGTATTTTACAGATTAATGTTTCGCAAAGACAACTTCTCTTCTGGTTCCCGGTTCTGCAGAAGCCTGACCGTCGTCTGGCAAGTTCTCGATCCTGCGGTTACTTAAAGCCCCTGCTTCCATCGCATCGGCAAAATTAATCGGGTGGTTACGCATATGCACCTTCAGGACTTCAAACAGCCGGAGAGTCGGGCGTCTGGATTCCAGAACGCCGGAGACGTCGATATATCTGCAGCCTGTGGAAGCCGCCAGATCTTTCAGCCTCTGGTTGATTCTGAAAGCCGTCGGACTGACGGACACGATGGGTACAATGTAGATGGCGGCCTGGGTCTTTGTGTGAATCATATAAAGAAGCCATTCATATCTGGAAATAAAATTGTCTACGTCGATATTTTCGTCGAGAATGTCTATGTCTCCCATATTTACAAAGATCTTGCGTGGATTTAAGTCGAACAGGCATACTTTGAGATAACTTTCAATCTGGTCGATACGCACGTCTCTGATACTCCTGTTGTAGATGGGTTCCGTGATTCGGAACGCCTGTGTCAGTTCGCCCACCGGAAGCGCAGCGAAGGTGTTAGAGCCGAAGAGCACAACGCCGCCGGCTTCGGTAACGCTGTTCATTTCACGATAAGTTTCCATTTCATCTTCTCCTTGATTGTGAATTGATGGTTTCAGAGGCGCGGATGTATTTTCTGTACTGCCTGAAATCTGTCTGGCAAGGCTTTTGTCTGCCTCTTTTGCCTGTCTGTCGTAACGGCGGTTGATGAAGTAGACGATTACGTTTGCAGATACAACAACCAGGTTGAGCAGATATACCACCAGTACATAATTGAATCTGTGATTATAGATTTTTGCTGAAATTCCGGCGATATACCCTATGATGATTAAGAGTATAAACTGGAGGCTCATGTTTCTTGCTGATTTTGCCTTGATGTTCTTGGCCAGGTTCATTGGCCAGGATAAGCCAAAGCAGATCAGCATAGTAGACTCTAATAGTTCAGCCATTTTTGTTTCCTCGCTTTCTGTCTGATTACTATAGTGGTATGCAGAAACATCTGAAGACGTCAGAGGTTTTGCAACGCTTCTTTTAAGTTCCTCACATAGTTTAGCATTGACCTTTAATTATGTCTAATATATAATATTTATCAAATTCATAATGTTTATATTATGAATTTGGAAGTCTGTCTGATCCATGATATCCAGATATTATGAAAAACAGGGAAGGAGGAATCTAAAATGGAAATCATGCAGATCCGTTATTTTCTGGAGGCGGCGAAGACGAAGCACATGACCAACAGCGCAAAGAACCTGCATATTACCCAGCCTGCGCTGACCCAGGCGGTCAGGAGGCTTGAGAAGGATCTGGGCGTCCCTTTGTTCGTGGCCCGGGGACGCAACGTTGTGCTGACAGAGTATGGGAAATATCTGCAAAAAAAGTTAGAACCATTGATGGAACAGCTCGATGCCATTCCGGAGCAGCTTAAGATGATGAGCGCTCTGGAAGGGGAGACGATTCACATGAACGTGCTTGCGGCCTCCGGGCTTGTGATGGAGGCGATTATTGAGTATAAGAAAGAGCATGAAGAGATTCTTTTCCAGTTACAGCAGAATACAGAGAGTGAGCTTTATGATATCGGGGTGACGACAAAGCTTTTCTATCTGGGACAGGATGAGGAGAATCGGTTTGCATGTGGGGAGGAAATCTATCTGGCTGTTCCCGAGAACCAGAGATATCAGGGAAAGGAATCGGTACGCCTGGCAGAAGCGGCGGACGAGGGATTTATCAGCCTTCTTGGTTCCAGAGAATTCCGCTATATCTGCGACCGGTTCTGCCAGCATGCAGGTTTTATTCCAAGGATAATTTTCGAAAGTGACAATCCGTCTGCCGTGAAAAATATGATTGCGGCTAATATGGGAATCGGTTTCTGGCCGGAATTTACCTGGGGAAGTATTGAGAATGAGCGTGTCAGACTGCTGAAGATCGAGGAACCGGTCTGTCAGAGAGATATTATCATTCACTATAACAGGAACAAGCCGGACAGCAGGAATGTAGAGGAATTTTATGAGTTTCTGACAGGATTTTTTGAAAACAGAAAGAGGCGGAGCTGAAAATGGATGTGGAATTTTTTACTGCAATGTGCTAAAATATTGCGATAAGAATGTATTTTCAAAGGAGAAAGACAGTTATGGCAGGACAATTACTGATGGGAAACGAGGCCATCGGCTTAGGGGCGATTCATGCGGGAGTCAGCCTTGTGGCGGGATATCCGGGCACTCCGTCCACGGAGATTTTAGAGACGGTGGCCGGGCATAATGAAGAGGGCAGGATCCATGTAGAGTGGTCGGTCAACGAGAAGGCTGCTCTCGAGGTGGCTGCGGGCGCGGCATATGCAGGCGCCAGAACTATGGTGACCATGAAGCAGGTGGGACTGAATGTGGCCAGCGATCCGCTGATGAGCCTTGCGTATATCGGGGTGAAAGGCGGTATGGTGATCGTTGCGGCGGATGATCCGGGTCCCATCTCTTCTCAGACGGAACAGGATACCAGGCATTTCGCAGAGTTCTCGAAACTTCCGGTGTTTGACCCGGTTTCGCCGGAGGAAGCCTATGAGATGGTGGGGGATGCGTTTGCATATTCGGAAAAATATGGGACTCCTGTGATCCTTCGCCCAACGACCCGTGTCTGTCATGGATGTGCGGTGGTTGAGGTAAAGGCGGATTCTTATGCAGAAATACATAGTCTCAGAAACAAAGAACCGGAGGGATTTGTCCGGGATGCCGGACGTTGGGTGATTTTTCCCAGGCTGTCTTATCTGAATCATAAGAAGATTGAAGAGCGGAATGAGGAGCTTAGGCATGTGTTTTCTTCCTTCCGTTATAATACGTTCAGGAAGGGGACGGGAAGAAAGGGAGTGGCGGCAGGCGGGATCAGCTATGCCTATGTGAAAGAGAATATTTCCCCGGATGTGCCGCTGCTGCGGGTGGGGACGCCCCACCCGTTTCCCGAAGATCTGGCGCGGGAATTTCTTTTAGGACTCAGTGAAGTCCTGGTGCTGGAGGAATTAGATCCGGTGATTGAGAGGGCGCTTCTGCAGACCGCCGGGAAGTACCGTCTGGCGGTGACGATCCGGGGCAAACTGACCCATGACACTTCTATTGCAGGGGAGAACAGTGTGGAGAGTGTGAGGGAAGATCTGAGGAGATTTGCGCCGGAGACATTGCGGGAAGATCTGAGGGAAGCAGTACAGACAGGCGGACGCAAAGAGCAGGAAGAAAAGCCCAAAAACGGGACGGAAACGTCCAGTGTGCCAGGACTTCCCGTCCGGCCCCCGGTGCTTTGCGCAGGGTGCCCCCACCGTGCTTCTTTCTATGCGGTGAAGCAGGCGGCGAAGGGGAGGAAAGCGGTATTTAGCGGAGACATCGGATGTTATACCCTGGGAAATGCGGCGCCTCTTAATATGGTAGACACCTGTCTGTGCATGGGTGCGGACGTGACCATAGCCCAGGGGCTCCATATTATTGAAAAGGATGCGGTCAATTTCGCATTTATCGGAGATTCTACGTTTTTTGCTTCCGGAATTACAGGAGTTGTAAATGCGGTGTATAACCAGACGGATATGATTCTTGTGGTGCTTGATAATTCCACCACTGCCATGACAGGACACCAGCCGCACCCCGGCACGGGAAGGACGATGATGGGAGAGGTTGTGGCTAAGGTGAGTATTGAGAAGGTTCTGGAGGGGATCGGTGTCAGTAAGATTGTGAAGGCAGATCCGCTGAATCTTGAGGAGGCTGTCAATGGGGTAAAGGAAGTCCTCGATGATACGGGGGTCCGTGCGCTGATCTTTGAGTCCCCCTGTATTGCGGTTTCGAAGGCAGCGGCTGGTTACCAGGTTAATGAAGATGCGTGTGTTTCCTGTAAGAAGTGTATACGGGAACTGGGCTGTCCGGCTATCGCATCCTGTGACGGGAAGATTTATATTGAGCCGTCCCTGTGTTATGGGTGCGGTGTGTGTGCGAAAGTCTGCGGATCTGGCGCAATACAGGAGGTGGATCATGAATAGAAATTGTTTGCTTTGCGGAGTCGGAGGACAGGGAGTGGTTCTGGCTTCCAGGCTGATTGCCTGTGCCGCCATGGAGAAGGGTATGTTTGTCCGTACGTCAGAGACTATCGGAATGGCGCAGAGAGGCGGCTCCGTGGTCAGCCATGTACGGATGGGGGAGGAAATCTATTCTCCTATGATCCCGAAGGGGAGCGCAGACGTGATACTGGCATTTGAACCGGCAGAGGCGGTGCGCAGTCTTGACTATCTTAGAAGAGGGAAAGAGGAAGGGATTGTGATTGTGAACCAGAAAGGTATTCAGCCGGTGACGGCGGCTCTGGGCGGCCAGGGGTATGACGGCCAGGAGATGCTTTGTTTCCTCAAAGGAGAAGTGAAGAGGCTTTATATTGTGGACGGAGAAGAGATCTGCAGGCAGGCGGGCAGTGCCAAGGCGCTGAACGTCGTGCTTCTCGGCGTGGCGGCGGCAAGCGGCGCGCTGGGGATTGAGCGGGAAGAGATGGAAGATGAAATTAAGAGACGGGTAAGGCCGCAGTACCAGGAGATGAATCTTAAGGCGCTGAAACTGGGGGCGGCGCTTGTGTAGGACTATATACAGAGAAAGCAGATGACTTCCAGGGTATAAAATAAAAGTAGAGAAAGATGCCGGCAGGATGAGCGGCGGAAGGGAACAGATCTATGCGAATGACAGAATTACAGTTCAGACTGATTAAGACCAATTTAAAATTACTGACCTCGAAACCTTGTTTCTATCGAGACAAGTTCAAAGACATTGATATTGAGGCGATCAACAGCCAGGAAGATTTTGAGAAGCTTCCCTTTACCTGGAAAGGGGACCTTCGGGAAGCCTACCCTCTGGGACTTCAGGCAGTACCGGACGAGGAGATCGTTCGCATCCACTCGTCTTCCGGGACTACGGGTACGCCGGTAATCATCCCGTATACTCAGAAGGATGTGGACGATTGGGCGAAGATGTTTGCCAGGTGTTATGAGATGGCGGGGATTACGGCTCTGGACCGGATTCATATCACGCCGGGGTACGGACTTTGGACGGCGGGAATCGGGTTTCAGCTAGGAGCGGAACATCTGGGAGCAATGACGGTTCCCATGGGGCCTGGGAATACGGATAAGCAGCTTCGTATGATGCAGGATCTGAAATCGACGGTGCTCTGCGCCACTTCATCCTATGCCCTTCTTCTTGCGGAAGAGATTGCCAGGAGGAAGCTGACGGATAAGATCAGTCTGAAAAAGGGCGTGATCGGTTCCGAACGGTGGGGAGAGAAGATGCGTAAGAGGATTGCTTCTGAACTGGGAGTGCAGCTTTACGACATCTATGGGCTGACGGAGGTGTACGGCCCGGGAATCGCCATGAGCTGTGATTATGAGTGCGGAATGCATTACTGGGACGACTATGTATATTTTGAGATTGTTGACCCTAAGACAGGGGAAGTCCTGCCGGACGGGGAGATCGGGGAACTGGTGATTACGACTCTGCGTAAGCAGGGGGCTCCGCTGATCCGCTACCGGACTCACGACCTGACCCGTTTCCTTCCGGGAGACTGCCCCTGCGGTTCCCGTTTCCCACGGATTGACACATTGATTGGAAGGACGGACGACATGGTGAAGGTCAAAGGGGTCAATATCTTCCCAAGCCAGATTGAAGAGATGTTAAAGGGCGTGACAGAGGCGTCAAGCGAATATCAGTTCATGCTGGATCATCTGAACGGAAAGGATGTCTGTACTCTGTTTGTGGAAATCAATGACGGAGTAGAGCAAAAAGCGGCGGCCAGGGCAATCCAGCAGGAGTTCAAAGGAAAGATCGGTATAACGGTGAACGTGAAACCGGTTCCTATGGGGGATCTTCCCAGAAGCGAGAAGAAGTCTACCCGCATCTTTGACAACCGATATTAAGAAGGAGGGGCTATGAGATTCAGACCATGTATTGACATCCATAACGGAGCCGTAAAACAGATCGTAGGAGGAAGCCTGCGGGATGAATCAGATCAAGCGGTGGAAAATTTTACGGCCGGACAGGATGCAGATTACTTTGCTCATTTATATAGAAAGGACGGGCTTAGGGGCGGCCATGTGATTCTGTTAAATCCTCCTTCTTCGGAATTTTACGCCCGAACCAGGCAGCAGGCCATGAAGGCGCTTTCGGCATACCCGGGCGGCCTGCAGGTGGGCGGGGGCATAACCGCCGAAAATGCCGGGGAATACGTTGAAGCCGGGGCAAGCCATGTAATCGTTACCTCCTATGTCTTTAGGGACGGGGTGATTCGCTGGGACCGTATGGAAAGATTGCGAAAGGCTGTGGGAAAGAACCGTGTGGTGATTGACGTAAGCTGTCGGAAAAAGGATGACGGGTATTATATTGTGACAGACCGCTGGCAGAACTTTACCAATATAAGGCTTAACGAGGCGGTATTGCAGGAAATCGCCGGATACTGCGACGAGTTCCTGGTACACGGCGTTGATGTGGAAGGCAGGGCATCCGGTATCGAGGAGGGGCTGGTTGAGATTCTGGCCGCCTGGCATGAAATACCGGTGACTTATGCAGGAGGAATCGGAAGTCTTAAGGACCTTAATCATTTTTGCGAGATTTCAGGGGGGCAGATTGATTTTACCATCGGAAGCGCCTTAGATCTGTTCGGGGGGAAAATTCCCTATCAGACCATTAAGAATTACCAATAAGGAAAATTAATAGTTTGTAAACACTTCATAAATTAGTTGAATTGGCCTATGGATAGTGTTATTATGTAGGTTAAAGTGGTTTACCATGGCTAAATGGATCGTGTAAATGCGGCCTGGCCATCTTACTTCCTAAATTAGTGATAAGGAGCTTTTATCAATATGGGTTTAATGCAGAAATTATTTGGGACACATAGTGAAAATGAGTTAAAGAGAATCTATCCGATTGTGGATGCCGTAGAGGCTCTTGAGCCGGAGATGCAGAAGCTTTCGGACAGCGAATTAAAAGATAAGACCAGGGAATTTAAAAGCAGGCTTGCCAATGGGGAGGCAACCCTGGACGATATCCTGCCTGAGGCGTATGCCGTTGTAAGGGAGGCGGCTGTGCGCGTGCTGGGAACGCGGCATTTCCGCGTTCAGATTATCGGCGGTATTATCCTGCATCAGGGGCGTATTTCAGAGATGCGTACCGGTGAAGGAAAGACGCTGACGTCTACCCTTCCGGCTTATCTGAATGCCCTGACGGGAGAGGGCGTACATGTAGTAACGGTCAACGACTATCTGGCAAAGCGTGATGCCGAGTGGATGGGGCAGGTACATGAATTTCTGGGGCTGACCGTAGGCGTCGTACTCAACGGTATGGACAATGATGAGAGGCGCGCGGCCTATAATTGTGATATTACTTATGTGACAAACAATGAACTGGGCTTTGATTATCTTAGAGATAACATGGTGATTTACAAGGAACAGCTTGTTCAGCGTGGACTGAAATACGCCATCATTGACGAGGTGGACTCTGTGCTGATTGACGAGGCCAGGACGCCTCTGATCATTTCAGGACAGAGCGGAAAGTCTACGAAGCTTTATGAGGCCTGCGACATCCTGGCCCGCCAGTTAGAGCGTGGGGAAGCCAGCGGAGAGTTCAGTAAGATGAACGCTATTATGGGCGAGGATATTGAGGAGACGGGAGACTTTATTGTCAACGAGAAGGAGAAGAACATTAATCTGACGGAGGACGGTGTCAGAAAGGTGGAGAAGTTCTTCCATATTGAGAATCTGGCGGACTCGGAGAACTTAGAGATTCAGCATAATATTATCCTGGCTCTGCGCGCTCACAATCTGATGTTCAAGGATAAGGATTATGTGGTGAAAGATGAAGAAGTCCTGATTGTAGACGAGTTTACCGGGCGTATCATGCCGGGGCGGCGCTATTCCGACGGTCTGCACCAGGCGATCGAGGCGAAGGAGCATGTGAAGGTGAAGCGGGAGAGTAAGACTCTTGCTACCATTACTTTCCAGAATCTGTTTAATAAGTTTGAGAAGAAAGCGGGCATGACCGGTACGGCGCTGACGGAGGAGAAGGAGTTCCGGGAGATTTACGGAATGGACGTGATTGAGATCCCCACCAATGTGCCGGTTCAGAGAAAGGATCTGGACGATGCGGTGTACAAGACCCAGAAGGAGAAGTTCAAGGCAGTGTGCGATGCCATTGAGGAGGCCCACAGCAGGCACCAGCCGGTTCTGGTGGGTACGATTACCATTGAGAATTCCGAACTTCTAAGCAGTATGCTGAAACGGCGCGGGATCAAGCACAATGTCTTAAATGCTAAGTTCCATGAGATGGAGGCGGAGATCGTTGCCCAGGCAGGCGTTCACGATGCCGTGACCATTGCCACCAACATGGCAGGCCGTGGTACGGATATTAAGCTGGACGATGAGTCCAAAGCGGCGGGAGGACTTAAGATTATCGGTACAGAGCGGCATGAGTCCAGGCGTATCGACAATCAGCTTCGGGGACGTTCCGGTCGTCAGGGAGATCCGGGAGAATCCAGATTCTATATTTCTTTAGAGGACGATCTTATGCGTCTGTTCGGTTCGGAGAGGCTTATGAGTGTATTCACGGCTCTGGGCGTGGAAGACGGAGAACAGATTGAGCATAAGATGTTATCAAGCGCCATCGAGAAGGCGCAGCAGAAGATCGAGGCCAATAACTTTGGAATCCGTAAGAATCTGCTGGATTATGATCAGGTCATGAACGAGCAGAGAGAGATTATCTACGAGGAGAGACGCCGGGTACTGGACGGAGAGAATATGCGGGATTCTATTTTCCATATGATGAATGAGTATGTGGAAAATGTGGTGGATATGGTGACCAGCAAGGACCAGGACTATGATGAGTGGAATCTGGCGGAACTGAATCTTACGATCCACAATACCATTCCTATTGCAGCGGTTACGGAAGAAGATGTAAGAGGAATGGGGCAGAAGGAACTGAAACATCTGTTGAAGGAACGTGCGGCCAAGGCATATGAGGCCAAGGAATCCGAGTTCCCGGAACCAGAGCAGATCCGTGAGGTAGAGCGTGTGTTCCTTCTGAAAGTAATCGATGCCAAGTGGATGGCTCATATTGACGATATGGATCAGCTTCGCCAGGGAATCGGACTGCAGGCTTACGGGCAGAGAGATCCCAAGGTGGAGTACAAGATGCTGGGCTACGATATGTTTGACGAGATGACCAGAGCCATTGCTGCAGATACCATCCGCGCTCTGTTCCACATCCGTATCGAGCAGAAGGTGGAACGTGAGCAGGTGGCTAAGGTGACGGGTACGAATCGGGATGAGAGTTCGGTGCGTGCTCCGAAGAAGCGGGAAGATAAGAAGGTTTATCCTAACGATCCCTGTCCGTGCGGAAGCGGGAAGAAATATAAGCAGTGCTGCGGCCGGAAGTAGGCGGATGCGCAGCTGCAGGCTAAACAGTTACAAATTTTTTCATGGAAAGAAGTATTGTTAAGAAAAATAGAAAGAGGTGATAAGATGGTTGAATTAGATCAGTTCAAGACGCTGATGAATGCATATGAAGAACCTCTTGCCGAGATGAGGGATTCACTTTGACCTGGCAGGGAAGGAAAGACGGATAGAAGAACTTCAGAAGAAGATAGAGGAGCCGGGATTCTGGGATGACCCGGAGGAATCTCAGCGGTTCATGAAGGAACTGAAAAATCTCCAGGAGTTAGTGGATACCATCAGAAGGCTGTATACTTCTTATGAGGATATCGGTCTTCTCATTGAGATGGGATACGAGGAAAATGATGCTTCTATGGTGAAGGAGATTGAGGCGGAGATTAAGGAGTTTGAAAGCGTATTTGAAGGGCTTCGGATTCAGACCCTTCTGTCTGGAGAGTATGATTCCTGTAATGCCATCGTGACCATCCATGCGGGTGCAGGCGGGACGGAGTCTTGTGACTGGGCGAACATGCTCTATCGCATGTATAGTCGGTGGACAGAGCAGAAAGGCTTCTCGATCCAGGTGCTGGATTATCTGGATGGGGATATCACAGGAACCAAGGCCGTGACCTTTGAAGTGAATGGAGAGAATGCCTATGGGTATCTGAAATCGGAGAAGGGCGTACACCGTCTGGTTAGGATCTCGCCTTTTAATGCGGCAGGGAAGAGGCAGACTTCTTTCGCCTCTTGCGACGTGGTGCCGGATATTGCGGATGAGATTGATATTGAGATTGCGGATGACGATCTGAAGATTGACACTTACCGGGCCAGCGGCGCAGGCGGGCAGCATGTCAACAAGACATCTTCGGCGATCCGTATTACCCACCTTCCCACCGGGATTGTGGTGCAGTGTCAGAATGAGCGTTCTCAGCATCATAATAGAGAGAAGGCCATGCAGATGCTCAAGGTAAAGCTTCAGCTTCTGAAAGAGCAGGAGCAGGCGGAGAAGGTGTCGGACATCCGGGGAGAGGTTAAGGAGATCGGATTTGGCAACCAGATTCGTTCTTATGTCATGCAGCCTTATACCATGGTGAAGGATCACAGAACCAATGTAGAGAACAGCAACGTGACGGCTGTGCTGGACGGCAGCATCGATATGTTTATGAATGCTTATCTGAAACAGACGGTGAATAGTTAGAGGAGGAATGGCAAGATGGTAAATATAGCGGTTTTGGGATATGGAACAGTGGGTTCCGGCGTGGTGGAGGTGGTAAACACCAACGGTGCGCGTATCAACCAGAGAATCGGGGACGAACTGAATATCAAGTATGTGCTGGACTTAAAAGATTTTCCGGGCGATCCTGTGCAGGATAAGATTGTCCATGATTTTGAGACTATTATTTCAGACGATGAAGTGAAGGTCGTTGTGGAGGTCATGGGGGGCATCGAGCCGGCTTATACCTTCGTGAAGAAGTGTCTTCAGGCAGGAAAGAGCGTGGCAACGTCCAATAAGGCGCTGGTGGCGAAGCACGGGGCAGAACTATTGTCTATCGCCAAGGAGAACAATATCAACTTCCTCTTTGAGGCCAGCGTCGGGGGCGGAATTCCGATCATACGTCCCTTAAATTCCTCTCTGACAGCAGACGAGATCGAGGAGATTACGGGAATTCTGAACGGAACCACCAACTATATGCTGACAAAGATGTTTTATGAAGGAGCGGACTATGACACGGTTCTTAGGGAGGCGCAGGACAATGGCTATGCAGAGCGCAACCCGGAGGCCGATGTGGAAGGGTATGACGCCTGCAGAAAGATTGCGATTCTGTCCTCGCTGATCTCAGGGCAGCAGGTTGATTTCGAGGATATTTACTGTGAAGGAATTACTGAGATTACGGTGGAGGATATGAAGTATGCCAAAGCCATGGGAACTACGATCAAGCTGCTGGCGTTAAGCAAGCGCCATGCAGGGAACCGGCTTCATGCGATTGTGGCGCCCTGTATGCTGTATCCAGAACATCCTCTCTATAATGTAAACGGGGTCTTTAATGCTATTTTTGTCCATGGTAATGTGCTTGGTGATGCCATGTTCTATGGCAGCGGCGCAGGAAAACTTCCTACCGCAAGCGCGGTGGTGGCGGATGTGGTCGATGCTGCTAAACATCTGAACCGGAACATCATGACCATGTGGAAGCAGGAAAAACTGCAGTTAGAAGATAAGGCGGACGCAAGACGGCGTTTCTTTGTCCGGTTTCAAGGGGACAAAGAAGAGATGGTTCCAAGGCTTCGGGATTCTTTCGGGGAGATTGAACTTGTGGAAGCAGAAGGACTTGACGGAGAATTCGGTTTTGTCACTCCGGTGATGATGGAAGGCGACTACGTGACCAGAGCTAATATTTATCGAGATCAGATTCTGCATATGATCCGTGTGGAAGGGTAGTGAGAAACCAATGAAATATATAATTATTCTGAGTGACGGAATGGCGGGCAGACCTCTTGAATTACTGGGAGAAAGAACGACTCTGGAGGCGGCCAGGACTCCTGTGATGGACGCTCTTGCCCGGGTGTCGGAACTTGGTATGGCTTCTATGGTTCCCGAAGGCATGGCGCCGGGAAGCGATACGGCAAATCTTTCAGTTATGGGCTATGATCCGAAGATTTATTATACAGGCAGATCGCCTCTGGAGGCGCTGAGTATTGGCATTGTGATGGAAGATACGGACGTGTCCTTCCGGTGTAATCTTGTGTCGCTGACAGAGGAGGAAGGGGCTTATGAAGACCAGGTGATTATAGACCACAGTTCTGACGAGATCAGCACTGAGGATGCGGCTGTTCTGGTTCGGGCGCTTTCGGAGGGCCTTGCGCAGGAAGGGTATACCCAAGGGCACACCGTAACGCATGCCCTGCGGGCAGGTGGACTTTGTCCAATAAGGTATGCGTTCTTTACAGGCACCAGCTACCGCCATCTGCTGGTACAGAAGCAGGGGAAGGTTGTAGAACTGACGCCCCCTCATGATATCCTGGCGAAACGGATTGGCGATTATCTTCCGAAAGATGACATCCTGAGGGATATGATGAAGAAGAGTTATGAGATCTTGAAAAACCACCCGTTAAATGAAGAGCGCAGGAAGCAGGGATTAAAGCCGGCGAACTCCGCATGGTTCTGGGGAGCCGGAAGAAGGCCGTCTCTGACCTCTTTTCAGGAACGTACCGGAAAGAAGGGCGTGATGATTTCGGCGGTGGATCTGCTGAAGGGGATTGCAACAGGCGCAGATATGGACCGTATTCTGGTAGAAGGTGCTAATGGCGGGCTTCATACCAACTATGAAGGGAAAGCTTTCGCCGCAGTAAAGGCTCTTACAGAGGATGGATATGACTTCGCATATATTCATGTGGAGGCTCCGGACGAGATGGGACATCAGGGGATCGCAAAAGATAAGATCACAGCCATTGAAAATGTGGACGGAAAGGTACTGAACGTGGTTCTTGAGGGACTCAGAAGAGCAGGCGAGGATTTCCGGCTTCTGCTTCTTCCAGATCATCCTACGCCGATTGAAGTCCGCACCCATACAAAAGATCCGGTTCCCTATCTTCTGTATGACAGTACAAAATCCGTAGAAGGGGCAGAGACCTATTCCGAGAAGACTTGTGCGCTTACCGGGAAAAACTGGCCGGACGGGTACCGGCTGATCGGTCATCTGCTGCAGGAGGAACTATGCTGATCGTTAAGAAATTCGGAGGCAGCTCCGTAGCAAATAAAGAGAGAATCTTCAATGTAGCCAGACGGTGTATCGAAGATTATAAGGAAGGACATGATGTGGTGGTGGTATTGTCCGCTATGGGAGATACCACGGACGACCTGCTTGCCCTTGCAGGAGAGATTAATCCCAAAGCAAAGAAGCGGGAACTGGATATGCTTCTGACAACGGGAGAGCAGGTGTCGGTGTCGCTGATGGCCATGGCGATGCAGTCGCTGGATGTTCCGGCCGTGTCGCTGAATGCGTTCCAGGTGCGGATGCATTCTACTTCCCGGTATGGTAATGCGCGTTTCAAACGTGTAGAGAAGGAGAGGATTCTTCATGAACTGGATTCCAGAAAGATTGTCATCGTGACCGGATTCCAGGGCGTAAATAAGTATGACGACGTGACCACCCTTGGGAGGGGAGGTTCGGATACCACGGCGGTGGCCCTTGCCGCAGCTCTGCATGCGGACAGGTGTGAAATCTTTACGGATGTAGACGGCGTGTATACGGCAGATCCCAGGGTCGTGAAGAATGCAAAGAAGATTGATACCATCACTTATGACGAGATGCTGGAACTGGCGAGCCTTGGGGCGCGGGTGCTTCATAACCGTTCCGTTGAGATGGCGAAGAAATATAATGTAGAACTGGTTGTGCGGTCCAGCTTAAATCGTTCGGAAGGAACCGTAGTCAAGGAGGCAAAAGGAGTGGAAAAACTATTAGTGACCGGCGTGGCCGCCGATCAGAATACGGCCAGAATCTCCGTGATCGGAGTGGAGGACAGGCCGGGAATCGCATTCCGTATTTTCGATACGCTGGCGAAGAATAACATTAACGTAGATATTATCCTGCAGTCTGTGGGACGGGAAGGAACGAAGGATATCTCTTTTACAGTGGCGTCAGACGACCTTAACGCAGCAATCAGGACGCTGAAGGAGAACCAGGAGAGGCTGACGATCAAGGATATTACCTGGAACGAGGATGTGGCGAAGCTGTCGGTGGTAGGCGCAGGGATGATGAGCAATCCCGGCGTAGCTGCAAAGATGTTCGAATCCCTCTATAACTCCAGGGTGAATATCAATATGATCTCCACATCCGAGATCCGTATCACGGTGCTGGTGCCAAAGAAGGATATCGACAAGGCTATGAATGCGGTTCACGATGGTTTTGCTATGTCTGACTGAGACTACTGTTATGGTATTTCCCGGAAAATGTGACGTCTTCCCCAAACCATGAGGGAGGAGTGAAGGAACGGGCTTCTTCTTCGGAATTAAATTCTACTTCCACGAGGATAAGCGGGGCCAGTTCGTCTTTAAAAACATCAAGTTCCGCAGTCAGATTGTTTTCCAATGGGATCATGTAACGTTTTTTGCGGATCAGCCGGCCGTCAATCTTGGTGAGCAGATGTTCGTAGGATTCCCTGGTGAGCGGTAGATTGTATTCCTGTCTTGCCATGAGTCCTTCTGACTTGTAGGTAAGTTCATATCGATCGTTGTCCTGGCGGATTCGTATCACGGGAGAGGTATTCAGGTATCCCTGTGAGATGATACGGCAGGGATAGCTTTCTATGTGTTCGGGCAGCCTGTGTATAAGATATTTGCGTTCGATTTCCATATTGGAACCTCCTGTGGGGGATTGTTATTCTGGTCAGCGATGAATGGATATCGCTGTCACCATCATAATATAAGAGTTAGAAAAAGTAAATGAGAAAAATAAAAAGGGGATGAACGGTATGAAGAAAGTAAGTGTAATTCTGGCGGACGGATTTGAAGAAGTGGAAGCCCTGACCGTGGTGGATCTTCTCAGGCGGGCCACCATCTATGTAGATACAGTTTCCATTATGGACGACTATACAGTCCGCGGTTCTCACGGGATCAACGTGCAGACAGAGGATCTGTTTGAGGAAGTGAATTTTGTTGAGTCAGACATGATCGTACTGCCTGGCGGGATGCCGGGGACGAAGAATCTGGATGCCCATGCGGGCGTACGCCGGGTTGTAAAAGGTTTCTACGACGAGGGCAAGAAGATCGGTGCGATCTGCGCCGCTCCTACGGTACTGGGGAATATGGGACTTCTGAAAGGGAAGCGTGTTTCCTGCTATCCTTCCATGGAGAAAGAGATCCAGGGAGCGGTGATCTCCGGCGCCTCCGTTACCGTGGACGGGAATATCATTACCAGCCGGGGCCTTGGAACGGCCATTGATTTTGCACTGAAGCTTATAGAGGTACTCTCAGGTAAGGCAAAGGCAGAGGAAATCGCAGAATCCATCGTTTACGAGACAAAATAACACTGGATATTTAAGAAGGTTTGTGTTATACTTCTTTGGTGAATGTAATGCAGTATGCCTGTTCCGGGGACTACCTACGGGACGGGATAGAAACAGGAGGAAATAGTAGATGAGTTTACAGGTAGAAAAGTTAGAGAAAAGCATGGCAAAACTTACGATTGAAGTTTCTGCCGATGATTTAGAAAAAGCGCTTCAGAGTGCATATAAGAAGCAGAAGAACA
>CAJTVY010000052.1 GCA_910579925.1 uncultured Dorea sp. | reverse complement strand
TAAAGCTTGACCGCCTAAAAGGCGGTGGATTTAACCTTGCGCTTGGAAATTAAACAAAAAATCAAGAAAGAAATATAAAATGAGGATATTAGTGAAACTAATCAAATTATAGGAATTTAAAGGGTTAATACAGGTTTGATATTAATTTAACAAAAATATGGAAGCCGTTGGTTTGTAAATTATCACTAAATATTTTTTAAATTATTCAAAAGTATTGACATATATAAGCGTGATAATTAGAATAAAATTCAAATATTATTTAAATTAATTTAAATCCGTCTTAAAGGATGAAGCAAATGGAGAAAAAACAGGGGTATTCCGAAAGGGACAAAGACAGAGAGATTATCTGTCAGAGGTGGCCGGAACTGTCATTGGCCGAGAAAGGAAAATACATAGTATCTTATTATGGGATAGTTATTGCAGTTGTTATCATTGTGATCGTTATGGTAGTTTTTCTGGTCAGAGATATCTGTAAGGATGAACCAAGGGATGCCTTTTCTGTCATGGCGCTCGATATGGAACTTACGGAGGAGGTCCTTAAGAACCTGGAGCAGGGACTGGCAGAAGGCTTGGGGTTAGATACCAGGATATATAGATGCAGGATTGAGGCCGGACATTCCAGCGGGAGGAATATGCAGAATGAGGCAACGGTCTCAGCTTGTATGCGTTCCGGACGAGTTGACTTACTCATTGCACCGGAGGAAGAATTTAACAGATATGCGTCTACTGGGTATCTGTCGCCTCTGATAGAATGTGGATTAGATGAGCTTTATGAGGAGTGCAGAACAGAAGAACTGTTTTATGCAGAGGCTGTAAATTACAGTGAGGCCAGAGCGGTCAGAGACGTTCCCTTCCGCCCTCATGAGATCTCAGAGGACAGTAAATGTTATGGGGTATATCTGCAGGATGAGGTATTTGGCGGTTATGTGGCAGGGGTAATGGTAAACTGTCCGAACCGGAAGCATATCCGGGCAGGAATGGAATATTTCCTGAACAATGGGAATATCGGGCGAAGAGAGCCTTGATATAAAAAAAATAAGGAGGAGCAAAAAATGAAAGGAAAATCAGTGAAAAAGTTTTTGTCAGCAGTTCTGGTTGGAACAATGACGGCAAGCCTGCTTGCAGGCTGCGGCGGTTCTTCTGGAGGCGGCGGTTCGGAGGATTCCAAAGACTCAGAATCTGACAAGGCGGCCAGTGACAGCGGAGTGGATCTGTCCGGGGTGGAGGCGATCGCGGATATCGGCTATGAGGGAGATCCGATCGAACTGTCTTTCTGGTATCTGCAGACCAGGCAGGAGGGTACGGATGTGTTGACAGAGGTCTTCAATAAAGCGAATCCTAACATCAATGTGACGGTATCTTATTATGATACGGATGGAATTAAGGATGCCTGCAAGACAGCGGCACAGTCTGGTTCTATGCCAAGTATGTGGTTTAACTGGGGAGGCGCTTTGGGACAATATTATGTCGACAATGACGTCACCTATGATCTGTCAGAATATGGTGAAGCAAATGGATGGGCAGACCTTTATACGCCAGGCGCTATGAATCTTGTGACTCTGGGCGGTCAGGTCTCCGGTATTCCTACTTCTTACAATGTAATCGGCGTCTATTACCGTACGGATCTTTTCAAACAGTATAATCTGGAAGTGCCAAAGACGATAGAAGAGTTTGAGTCTGTCTGTGCTACATTAAAGGAGAACGGTATTACTCCGATGGATACGGCAGGGTTGAATGGATGGCATGTAATGCGTTGGATTGAGCAGTTTATTGAGTATGAAGCGGGCGCGGATATGCATGATGAGTTACAATCCTTAAGTACAAGCTGGGATTGTGACGCTGTTAAAAAGGGTCTGGAAAGATATGAGAGATATTGTAAAGAAGGCTATTTCCCGGATGGATTCATCACGGCAAGCCCGGATGATACCTATATGGCGTTTGGTATGGGGTCGGCCGCTATGGATATTCAGGGACAGTGGTATGACAGTACGCTTCAGAATAATGAGGTGACGCTTGAGAATGTAAGTTGGTTCCCGTTCCCAAATGAGACGGGCAGAATGTCCGCATTTGCTGAGATGAATCAGTTTAATAAAGATCTGTCCGATGAGGAACTTGAAGCGGCTATTGCTTATACTAATTTCTTGTTCAGCAATGAAGCGGCTAAAATATATCCCACATATTATAATCTTCCGTTACCAAGGACAGACGCAGATCCGGTAGATCCGGCTGTAAATCCGAATGTACAGGATATGTTAGATACGTCATCTGAGAACGGTACGTTCACCATTACAGACCAGGCGTTCCCGACAGAGGTTGCGGATGTTCTCTTTAATAACCAGGATGCCATCGCGAACGGCGAGACAACGCCGGAAAAAGCAGCGGCGGCAATCCAGAAAGCAATCGAATCATATCAGTCGAAATAGACAAAAAGTTGGTTTCCACCTGTGGGGCAGCAAACCACACAGGTGGAAATTTTTTTGAGATAAAGAAACGAGGAGGTTGACAAAGAATGAAAGAAAATAAGACGGTGCCATATCTTTTTATGCTTCCAGCACTAATTATATACCTGTCTGTGATTATTTTTCCGGTATTCTATTCGTTGTGGATCAGTTTTCAGAGCGGTACGGGTATTGGCAGCATGGAATTTGTCGGTCTGAAGAATTACACGAAGCTTATACATGATGAAGTGTTCTGGATGTCGTTCAAGCATACGATCATCTGGATCGTACTTACGGTTTTCGTTACTACGACGGTATCCCTGATGCTGGCTGTTTTAATGAATCAGAAGTTCAGAGGAAGAACGTTTTTTCGTGCGTTTTTCTATTTCCCAAGCGTCATCTCTGCAATTGCGGTAGCGATCATCTGGAGGTGGATCTATAATCCGCAGATCGGATTTATCAATCAGTTTGCGAAGATGTTGGGGCTTGATTTTACGCAGACCTGGATTTCCACGCCGAATACGGCGTTGATTGCTCTGTTTGTCGCCGCGCTGTGGCAGGCTATCGGGCAGCCTATGATTCTGTTTCTTGCAGGTCTTGGCGGTATTTCCCCGGATGTCCTGGAGGCCGCGTCTATTGACGGAGCCAATGGAGTGCAGACGTTTTTCCATATTACGATCCCGTTGATGAAGGATACCTTTATTATGGTAATCTCCACATTGCTGATTGCTGCAATGAAGGTTTATGATATCGTGAAAGGTCTTACGGACGGAGGACCGAACAATGCGACCCAGGTACTGGCTTCCTATATGTATAATCAGGTATTCCAGTATAACAATGTTGGATATGGCACTGCAATCGCTATTATCATGGTGCTGATGATGCTGATCGTCATCATCCCGTATATGTCATTTACTGCAAAAAAAGAATAGGAGGACGATAATATGGAAGGAAAAGCAAAGAAAAATGCAAAATCAGCGTTGCGTTATCTCGTATTGATCATCCTGGCTCTTCTCTGGATCGTTCCAATTGTGACACTATTCCTGACGGCAATCAAAGCCAAGTCTGATTTTATCAGTGGACTGGGGCTGTTTGAGATGCCAGAGAGGCTTGCATGGGAAAACTTTACAAATGCCATGACTCAGGGACGATTATTCTTGTATATGAAGAATGACTTGATTATCTGCCTTTTGAAGGTGCCTCTTGGAATATTTATTTCTTCTATGGCGGCGTTTGCCCTGACAAGGACAAAGCTTAAGCACGCTACGGCGTGGTTTGTGTTTCTGCTCCTTGGTATGATGCTTCCTATGCAGATTGCGCTGGTTCCTATCAGCATTATCTATAACAAGCTGGGACTAATCAATACTTATTTTGGACTGTTCTATATCTATATAGGTTTCGGAGTCTCTTTTATGATTCTGATCATGCATGGATTTATGAAGGGAATCGATTTTGCAATTGATGAAGCGGCTTATATTGACGGTGCGAATAAGTGGCAGAACTTTTTCCACATTATCCTGCCCATCTGTAAGCCGGCGATAGCAACTTTGTTTATTACAGACTTTTTATCTACCTGGAACGAATATCTGCTGGCTTCCGTCATTATCAATGACAACAAACTTAAGACGGTGCCGGTGGGATTGATGACTTTCGTAGGCGAGCATGGAACGGATTATGGCTATTTGTGCGCGGGGGTACTGATATCGGTAATCCCGGTTATGGCGGTATATCTGATCTTCCAGAGATACTTTGTGGAAGGTATGGCCGGTGCGGTAAAATAGACGGAAATTAAGAATGATTCATATGGCGGCAAGTACAGGCGGGTATAAGTTTTGTCCGTAAAGAAGACAGGGACTATAGGCAAGTCTGCTTGAGAAGCAGAAGTTCATGCCGTCGTAACATTCAGGAAGAGAGGGATAGGCAGAATGAGTAAAGTCATACACTGTATGCAGAAAGTAGAAAAATGGGGAATTTTTGAGATTGCGCTGGAAGGAAAGGGCGATGGCAATCCATTTACGGATTATGAGATTAAGGCAGAATTTACCGGCGAGAATGAGAAAAAGACCGTAGATGGATTCTATGACGGTAATGGGATCTACAAGGTCCGGTTTATGCCGTCTTTTGAGGGAATATATAAGTTCCGTATATATGGAACTTATGCAAAGGAGGACGGATGTGAGGGGACTTTTGAAGTGGAACCGGTCTCAGAGGGGAATCACGGGCCGGTAAGAGTAGCAAATACCTGTCATTTTGCTTACGAAGACGGAACGCCGTATTATTCCATAGGAACCACCTGTTACGTATGGACATTACAGTCAGAGGAACTGCAGGAACAGACTTTGCAGACTTTGAAGGAAAGCGCTTTCAACAAGATCCGTTTCTGTGTATTTCCCAAACATTATGATTACAATTTTAATGATCCGTATAGTTATCCGTATGAGGGGACGCCTGTGGACAGTTCAGGTCTTACCAGGAATAATTTTATGGAGTACAACGGATGTCCTGACGGGAACCACTGGGATTATACAAAATTCAATCCGAAGCATTTTGAACATCTGGAAAAGCGCATCCGGGATTTGATGGACCTTGGGATTGAGGCGGATATCATCGTCATGCACCCTTACGACCGGTGGGGCTTCTCACTGATGTCCAAAGAGGAGGATGACCTGTACTGGAAGTATCTGGTGGCAAGATGTTCGGCTTTCCGGAATGTGTGGTGGTCTCTGGCAAATGAGTATGATCTTATGCCGCAGAAATCCATCGCGGACTGGGAACGATATGCTTCTATTCTGTGTGAAAAAGATGTGTACGGACATCTGCGCTCTATACATAACTGTAAAAAGATCTACGATTTCACCAGGCCATGGGTGACACACTGTTCCGTGCAGCGGATAGATCCTTATCTGTCTGGAGAACTGGTGACCAAATGGCGGGAACGTTATCAGAAGCCGGTCGTGTTGGACGAGATCGTATATGAGGGGAACATTGAACTGAACTGGGGCAATATCCCCGGAGAAGAGATGAACCGAAGATTCTGGGAAGGAGCCGTTCGCGGCGGCTATCCGGGACATGGGGAGACATACTTGTCCGAGGATCAGATCCTCTGGTGGTCCCATGGCGGCGTATTGAAGGGAACAAGCCCCAGGCGGTTTCAGTTTCTTCTTAAGATTCTAAAAGAAACGCCGGGTTTGGGACTAAAAGAAACTCAGCTTAATCCATACACGGAAGATCTGATGGCGACTGTGGACAGCCTGATCCCCGTACCGTATTATCTGTTCTATTACGGGTTCCGCTGTCCGGCTTTCAAAGAGTATTATTTTGACGACGAGAAGGAATATGAGGTTGAGGTTCTGGATACCTGGGAAATGACGGTTACAAAATGCGGTACATTCCGAGGAAAATTCAAGGTACAGCTTCCGGCAAAACAGTATATTGCCGTGAGAATATATGAAAAGGGATTGATTTGATGAAAGTTTCTTTCAGTATGGATTCAAAGTTATGGCGCTTTTTCGACTATGTGGGAGATATGGCCGCGCTGAACCTGTTGTTCATCGTGACCTGCCTCCCGGTCGTGACCATTGGGGCGTCGGTTACGGCGTTGAATTCTGTTCTTTTTAAAAGAAAAGAAAAAAGAGCAGACGATGTAAAGAGAGAGTATATCCGTGATTTTAAAGCGAATTTCAAGAACAGTACGATCATCTGGGTTATTTTTCTGGTGTTCCTGTTTGCCTGCGGGTTGAATCTTGCCATTGTTTCCCAAACAGACCTAACTTACAGGAATCAGATCATGGTTGGATTCGGAGCCGTTCTGGCGGTAATGGTGATGACGGTTCTGTATAGTTTTGCCGTTCTGGCAAGATTTGAAAACAGTTGGCTGGATACAGTGATCAAGGCGTTTGTCATCGGTATCCTGAGTTTTCCTTATACGGTTGTCATCTTTCTGGTTCTGACGGCGGCGGTGATTGCCAGTATCCAGACCTATGCGTCGATCATGGCGGCTCTGGCCGTCTGGCTGCTGATTGGGTTTGCGTTGACTGGCCATCTGTGCAGCGCCATGTTCTACCGTGCGTTCCGCAGGTTTACACGGAAAGAGGATCTGTCTGAGGATACGGTGGATGAGGCGATGTATACGCTGCGGGAACAGTACAGGAAGGAGAAAATGCTGAAAAAACACAGATGAGAGATTATTTTACAGATATAAAACAGGAAAAGGAGGAAGAAAGCTATGGCGAATATTAAGATTGGTTACGCGCCTACGAGGAGAAGTATCTTCAGTGCGCCGGACGCTGTAAAATACCGCGGACTGACGGCAAAGCGTTTGGGTGAACTGAATATAGATTTTGTGGATATCACGGATATCAATGAGGAGGGGCTGCTCTATGATGATGGGGATCGAATCCGGATTACGGAGAAATTCAAGAAAGAACAGGTAGACGGGCTGTTCCTTCCTCACTGTAATTTCGGGACGGAATTCGAGTGCGCAAGGCTTGCGAAGGATCTGAACGTACCTGTACTGCTGTGGGGACCGCTGGATGAGAGACCGGAGGTGGACGGAACCAGGCTTAGGGATACCCAGTGCGGGCTGTTTGCTACAGGAAAGGTTCTGCGCAGGTTTAACGTGCCGTTTACCTATATGACCAACTGCCGTCTGGACGACCCTGTCTTTGAAAGGGGGATTCGGGATTTCCTTGCCGTCTGCAACGTGGTAAAGACATTCCGTAACATCCGGATCTTACAGATCTCAACAAGACCTTTTGAGTTCTGGTCTACGATGTGCAACGAAGGGGAGCTTCTGGAGAAATTCAACATTCAGCTTGCACCGGTTCCTATGCCGGAACTGACGGACGAGATGAAGAAAGCGAAAGAAGAAGGCGTAGAAGTGGCGGAAGTAGTAAAATACTGCCGTGAAAACATGGAGATATGCGTTAAGGATGATGAGCTTGAGAATGTTGCCGCCTTAAAGGTTGCGATGAAGCGGCTGATTACGAAATATGGCTGCCAGGCTGCGGCAATCCAGTGCTGGAACCAGCTCCAGACGGAGATTGGGATCATGCCCTGTGCGGCGAATGCCCTGCTGAATGAGGAGGGGATTCCCGTGGTGTGCGAGACGGATATCCATGGTGCAATTACGGCTCTGCTTACGGAAGCAGCCGGGATGGGAGAGAAACGGAGTTTCTTCGCGGACTGGACCATCCGTCATCCGGATGTTGCCAACGGAGAGCTGTTGCAGCACTGCGGACCGTGGCCGATTTCCGTGGCAAAGGAGACTCCGAAGCTTACTTATCCTCTGGCATTCGATCATCCGGGCAGTATTACGGCGGAGGCGCGGCACGGAGAGGTGACTCTGGTAAGATTTGACGGAGACCATGGGGAATATTCCATGTTACTTGGCAACGCCAAAGGAATTGAAGGACCTAAAGGGATGGGAACCTATCTCTGGGTAGAAGTGGAGAATATCAAACGGCTTGAGGCAAAACTGGTGGAGGGTCCATATATCCATCACTGTGTGGGAATCCATGGGAATGTTGTGCCTGTGCTGTATGAAGCTTGCAAATATCTGGGGATTACGCCGGATCTGTACGACCCGGTAGAAGAAGACGTAAAAGCATATCTGAGAGGGGAGGATGTTATATTATGAGTAATCTGAAAGCGCTTGCCTATGAACTGCGTGAAAATACCATGGATATCATCATGAGCGGAAAGGCCGGACACATCGGCGGCGACATGAGTGTCATGGAGATCCTTACAGAACTTTATTTTGATCAGATGAATATCAGTCCGGAGAACATGGAGGATCCGGACCGCGACAAATTTGTCATGAGCAAGGGACATTCCATGGAAGCTTATTATGCGGTACTTGCCAAGAAAGGATTCTTCCCGCAGGAAGAGGTTGTGGAGAAGTTCAGTAAATTTGATTCACAATACATCGGACATCCGAATAATAAGCTGCCGGGAATCGAGATGAACTCCGGTTCTCTGGGACACGGGCTTCCGGTCTGTGTGGGTATGGCTCTGGCATCAAGGATGAACGGGCAGAAATGCAGGGTTTATACCGTTATGGGCGACGGAGAACTGGCAGAAGGTTCTGTATGGGAAGGCGCTATGGCGGCAGCCCACTACAAGCTTGACAATCTATGTGCCGTGGTTGACAGGAACCGGCTGCAGATATCCGGGAATACAGAGGATGTCATGGCCCATGATGACCTGTATGAGAGATTCCGTGCGTTTAACTGGCATGTGATCGATGTGAAAGACGGAAATGACATCGATCAGTTAAAGGCTGCGTTTGAGGAAGCGAAGGAGACAAAAGGAAAGCCAAGCGTATTGATTGCCAATACGGTAAAGGGGAAGGGTTCCCCTGTAATGGAGAACAAAGCCAACTGGCATCATAAGGTTCCAAGTGAGGATGAACTGGCGCAGATCAGAAGGGATCTGAAGGAGAGAAAGGAGGCGCTTCAAGGTGAGTAAAATTGCGAACAGACAGGTGATCTGTGATGTGTTAATGGAGAATGCAAGGGAAGATAAGGATATCGTGGTGCTGTGCAGTGATTCCAGAGGAAGTGCATCCCTGGCAAAATTCGCAGATAATTTCCCGGAACAGTTCATAGAAGTAGGGATTGCAGAGCAGAATCTGGTCAGTATCTCCGCAGGGCTTGCCAAATGCGGCAAGAAGCCTTATGCAGCGTCTCCGGCAAGCTTCTTAAGTACCAGAAGTTATGAGCAATGCAAGGTTGATGCGGCATATTCGAATACGAATGTAAAACTGATCGGGATAAGCGGCGGCGTCAGCTACGGCGCTCTTGGCATGAGCCACCACTCCGCCCAGGATATTGCGGCAATGTGCGCCATTCCTAATATGAGAGTTTATATCCCAAGCGACCGGCTGCAGACAGAATGTCTGATAAAGGCGCTGCTTAGTGATGAGAAGCCGGCGTATATCCGGGTAGGCAGGAATGCCGTGGAAGACGTCTATGAAGAAGGGAATGTTCCGTTTGAGATGGACAGGGCGACTGTGATAAGGGAAGGAACGGACGTAGCTATCATTGCCTGCGGCGAGATGGTGAAGCCTGCCGTGGAGGCGGCGCAGCTTCTGGAGACTAAGGGTATACACGCATCGGTTGTGGATATGTACTGTGTGAAACCGTTGGATAAAGAGGCAATTGTAAAGGCTGCGGGAAATGCCAGAGCAGTCATCACGGCAGAAGAGCATTCACCTTTCGGCGGCCTGGGTTCCATGGTCAGTCAGGTAGTTGCCGTCGAGTGCCCGAAGAAAGTAGTGAATCTGGCGCTGCCGGACACACCGGTGATTACAGGGACGTCAAAAGAAGTGTTCGATCATTATGGACTGAATGCAGAAGGAATTGCGAAGGCGGCGTTGGAAGCGCTGGGTTAAGGAATTGCAGGACAAGTCCTTATACAGATTGCGCATGAGAATAGGAACAGAGGAGGAATGACGAATGCCCAGGCAGTATATTATTAGTATAGATCAGAGTACCCAGGGAACGAAAGCACTCATATTTGATTCTTCCGGGAGTCTGATCAAGAGAACGGATGAAGCCCATGAACAGATTATTAATGAGAAGGGATGGGTTTCCCATGATCCTGCCGAGATCTATCGTAAGGTGATCGAGGTGACAGCCAGATTACTTGAGGAATCCGGGATTGATAAGAGTAAAGTGGCAGGAGTCGGGATCAGTAATCAGAGGGAGACGTCGCTTGCATGGAACCGAGTCACAGGGGAGCCGGTGGGCAAAGCTGTGGTGTGGCAGTGTGCCCGGGCTGCCGATATCTGTGATCAGCTGGTCTGCGCGGGCTGGGCGGAAAAGATTCGCGAGAAGACAGGAATGGAGCTGTCTCCGTATTTCCCTGCTTCGAAGATTGCCTGGATCCTTAAGAATGTAGAAGGTGCGAAGGAACTGGCAGACGCGGGAGAGCTATGCCATGGAACGATCGACAGCTGGCTGGTCTATAAACTGACCGGAGGAAAATCTTATAAGACCGACTATTCTAATGCTTCCCGCACACAGCTTTTTAATATATTTGATCTTACCTGGGATGATGAGATCTGTAAGGTGTTTGGGATCGATCCGGCGAATCTTGCGACAGTATGTGATTCGAACGCAGATTTCGGGGAAACAGATTTTGAAGGAGTACTTCCCCATAAAGTTCCGATCCATGCAGTGATGGGAGATTCTCATGGAGCCCTTTTCGGACAGGGCTGTTTAAAGTCTGGTATGATAAAATCGACTTACGGCACGGGTTCTTCTATCATGATGAATATCGGTGATGATCCGGTCTTAAGTACACATGGAGTCGTTACCTCTCTTGCCTGGAGTATGGACGGAAGGGTGAATTATGTGCTGGAAGGTAATCTGAATTATACGGGAGCCGTGATCACCTGGCTTAAGAACGATCTGCAGATGATCGGAAGTCCGGCGGAGACAGAAGAACTGGCCAGACAGGCTGCATCAGACGACTGTCTGTATCTTGTTCCGGCATTTTCAGGCCTGGGAGCGCCTTATTGGGATAGCCGTGCGACAGGAATGTTTACGGGAATGACCAGAACAACCGGCCGGGCGGAGATGGTAAGAGCCTCTCTTGAGTGCATTGCCTATCAGATTCAGGATGTGATGGAAGCCATGAGTAAAGACGCCGGTGTGGGGATCAGTGAACTGCGTGTGGACGGAGGTCCTACGAAGAATGATTATCTGATGCAGTTCCAGAGCGATATCGCCGGTATCGCCGTACAAGTACCGGATACGGATGAATTGTCAGGTATGGGTCCCGCGTATGCGGCAGGGATGGCCCTGGGGCTCTGGGACGAGGGAATCTTTGGAAAGCTGGATCGCAGAAAGTATACGCCGCAGATGGAAAAAAGCCTGAGACAGAAGAAGTATGAAGGGTGGAAACAGGCTGTAGGGAAAGTTCTTGCCTGATTGATATCCATTATAAGGCAATTTGGAATGCCCCCTCCTCTAAGGAACTGTAGAGAGATAATTTGTGCAGATTGCGCAGGATATTTTCTTACAGTTCCTTAGAGGAGGGGGCCTTCTAAGGAACTGTCTCTTGAACGATATTCCGATTGCACGGATGGAAACTTATCGTCCGTTCATCTTATCGATCATTTCCAGAAGTTCTTCTTTACTGCAGAAGCCATAGGATACAACATTCCGAAGAGGCATACATGCAACCATGGCAGTATTCATTTCCTCGGTGATCGCAACATCTTCATCCCTACGCCCGTCAGCGGAAGGCGTAGCGAAGATTGTACTTAATTTCTTTTTAAAATCTTCCACATATCCTGCAGTCCGTTGGTCTGTCAGTAACTCTCCGAGGGTAGTATTCATGTGCACTTTAAACGGAAGCGTTCTCTGAGAGGTCAGATGTATTTTCCCGGACAGTCTCAGGTCACGGGAAGAAGCTCCGATCAGAATCTCATAATCACCGGAAGCGGCATACCAGTCATGGATTGCCTCGTTGTACCACGCAAAGCTTCTGTAATCTAGGGTGAAGTTCACTGTCTTTGTCTCGCCGGGCAGCAGAGAAACCTTCTCATATCCTTTCAATTCCCGGACAGGGCGTCGCGCCGCGTCGGTCAGGTCGCCGACATATAACTGTACAATCTCTTTTCCTTCCACGTCGCCGGTATTCGTCACATCCACGGAAACCTTGACCATATCCGAATTCGTGATGTCAGACTTATCCATCCGCAGATGATCATAGGCAAAGGTTGTATAAGAAAGCCCGTATCCGAATGGAAATGCTACCGGCATCTCCTTTGCATCGTAGTACCGGTATCCCACGAAAATACCCTCCTGATACCTGACATTTTCCCCGTCGCCAAAAGAAAGATGGGACGGATTGTCGGACAGCTTGTAAGGCATGGATTCCGCCAGCTTCCCGCAGGGACATGCCCTTCCGTAGAGGAGGTCTGCCACGGCTTCTCCTACGGCCTGTCCGCCTAAGTATGCTTCCAGAACACCTTTTACTTTGGAAAGCCAGGGCATTTCAACCGGAGAACCGTTATGCAGGACGATAATTACCTCGGACTGCACGGAGAGGATCTCTTCGATCAGACGGTTCTGACACCCTGGCAGGCACATATGGGAACGGTCGTAGCCCTCGGATTCGAAGCTGTCGGGCAGCCCCGCAAAGACAACCACCTTATCCGCGCATTTGGCCGTTTCCAGCGCTTCTTTGGCAAGCGTTTCGTCGTAAACGTCGTCGTCAGCCGAAAATCCTTTGGCATAGCGGACCGTTGCATCCGGGGAAATGCTGTCGATGACGTTGCTTATGCGAAAGCTGTTGATATGGGAACTTCCGCCGCCCTGAAAACGCGGTTTTTTAGCAAATTCACCGATAAATGCGACCTTCTCTGTCTCCTTTAGCGGAAGTACGGAATCGTTTTTCAGAAGGACCATGGATTCCGTGGCAATTTTCCTGGCAAGCGCATGGTCTGCTTCCAGTGTGAACTCCTGTGTCTCCCGGTGATCCGTGTATTCGAATACAATGTTCAGAATGCGTTCCACGGCCTGGTCAAGAACCGCTTCATCCAGTGAACCGTCTTTGACTGCGGCGATAATTTCTTTGTCGTAAACGCCGCCGGAGGAAGGCATCTCAAGCTCCAGTCCGGCTTTCAGTCCTGGTACGCGTTCGTTGACGGCACCCCAATCGGACATCACGTATCCCTTGAAACCCCACTCATCGCGCAGAACCTCTGTCAGAAGCCATGGGTTCTCGGAGGCGAAGGTCCCGTTGATGCGGTTGTAGGAGCACATGACGGTGTAAGGCTGAGCCTTCTTGACGGCGGTCTCGAATGCCGGGAAATAGATCTCACGCAAGGTGCGTTCATCCGCGTCGGACGAGCAGCTCATACGGTTGAATTCCTGGTTATTTGCAGCAAAATGCTTGATTGAGGTTCCGACGTGGTGTTCCTGCACACCGTTTATGAATGCGGCGGCAGTTTCTCCGGCAAGGTAGGGGTCTTCAGAATAATACTCAAAATTACGTCCGCATAAAGGGGAGCGCTTGATGTTAACTGCCGGTCCAAGGACCACAGACAGATCGTTGGCCTGGGCTTCTCTTCCAATGGTGTCTCCAAATTCATGCATAAGGTCACGGTCGAAAGAGCATGCGCTTAATACGGCGGGAGGAAAACAAACAGCTTTAATACTGTCATTGATTCCCAGATGATCGCCGCCTTCTTCCTGCTTACGCAGACCGTGAGGTCCGTCGCTTACCATTACGCTTGGGATTCCCAGACGTTCTACACCTTTGAGATGCCAGAAATCGAGGCCGGAGCACATACCGGCTTTTTCTTCCAGAGTCATTTGGCTGATCAGTTGTTTGATATTTCGTTTCATGGATGCAATCTCCTTTTCTAAAATGTTTTTCATGATATTAATGTATCAGTTGTAGTTAAAAAAATATAGTAATTTCTTGCGAAAAATGTTAAAATCTTGCTATAGTGAAAGTTTTCTACCTGTACGGTTGGAAGATCATTCAAGGGACGAAATTTCGAAGATACCATTCCTAACGCAGTCTGGGCAACGTTCCGACGAACTAACCCCTAACTGCGACTAAGACACTCAGGACAGCCTTCGTGTCTAAGTCTCTGTAAGGGGTGGATTTCGTCTTCACTAAGAACGCCTTTGAATGCCTGCTTATAGGAAGGGCATCTTCGAAATTCCTGTGTACTGGAAATGGATTTTCAACCGTACAGGTGGAAAGTTTTCTGATTGTAAGGAACTGTAATCCGAGAATACCATGAAGAAAGAGTGTGAGAGATTTAATGGAAAAGAAACAGGATTTTCTGGAGGCATATAGAGGACATAGCCTGTTTGAGAGGAGAGAATTGGCGCAGCCTCATATGTCATATGCATTTGAAAAAGAAAAATACCGGGTTATCCGGGATGGACGAGTAGACTTGCTGGATTCTGTGAGCCGGCTTTTGCCGGATGGAACAGAAGGCATCTTATCAAAAGATGCACTGCGCCACCAGAAGAATATGCTGATCGCCACTGTTACAGTATTTACCCGATCCGCTATGGACGGCGATTTGCCCGAGGAACTGGCATATGCGATGAGTGACAGTTATATTCTGATGGGAGAAGAGTGTACTTCCGCTATGGAACTGAACGAGCTAAGTGACCGGGCGTTCAGAGAATATACTTATGCGGTTGCGGCAAGAAAAAAACGACATTACAGCGGTAAGATCGAGGCGGCTCTGCACTATATTACGATTCATATACATGAGAAGATCACATTGGAAGCTGTGGCAGAGGCGGTGGGCTTAAGCGACTGCCATCTATCCCGGATTTTCAAGAAAGAAGTGGGTATGTCTATGGTTGATTATGTGCAGAAAGAGAGGATAGAAGCGGCAAAGCATATGTTGGTGAATTCTGATGAGACATTGGCGGCAATCAGCCAATATCTATACTTTTCAACACAGAGCTATTTTATCAGGATATTCAGGAAATATACGGGGATGACTCCGGGAAAGTACAGGAGAGATTATGGAAACAGATGACTGTTAAGATAGAATCAAGCTAGTTACCAGATTGGAAACAGGAAGAAACCGGAGAGGTGCTTTCTATATTATATTGAAAATGCTATACTCTAAGTGTGCAGAAGTCCGAAATGTGAGTAAGGGTTTCTGGTACGGCATTGTATTAGAGAAGGGAGACGATGAGATGGCATTAGGCGAGAATATACGGAAGCTGCGGGAAGAGGCACAGCTTACCCAGCAACAGTTAGCGGACCGGTTGTATGTTTCCAGGCAGACGGTCTCGCGCTGGGAGAGCGGGACGAGGTGTCCGGATCTGATCACGGCGAAGAAGCTTGCAATGGAACTTCAGATATCTCTGGATGAGCTGATCTCGGATGAAGAGATCAGGAGCATGGAAGATATGAAGAACCTGTATTTGTGGCGGGGACCGCAGTGGAAGGAAAGACAGAGTTTAAAGGAATATAAGAGCAGGTTATGTAGAGTTTTGGATATCTTTGGTTCAGTATTTCTTGTGATAATGATTTTTCTACTGTATCTGGATATGAAGGTTCCTGTATGGTTTACGGCTACAGGGTTTGTGATTGTCGGGGCTATACGGATACTGATCTGGAGAGCGGATAAGAAGATGGAGGGCTGCGCTTAGTTTGGCAGCCCTTTTACATTCAATACATTCATCAATGCTTCCTGCAATTCATAATTCAGCCAGCTTGGCAATGCCACATTCCTTCTTACTGTTTTTGTATCAATTTTTCTCCGGTATTCAGAAAAATCCACATCTACATATGTGAGAATGCCTTTTGAAAAGTCGATATATTCTGCATCTTGTTGCACTTTAGCTATCGCTATGGTTTGTTCAGAAGGCATAGGAATCTCCTGTTTGTGATCTTCCATTGAAATACCAGCTAATCCGATAGCATCTCTGGCCATCTCTATAGCATCTGTAAAGCTGCTGCCTTCTGTAAGAACATCCATGTCAGGAACACATACAAGAAAAGGATGTTCTGATTCGTCATTTGTATTTACAATAAAAGTTGGATATGCCTGTTTCATAAAATTCTCTCCCTTATAGTTGCCATTTTCTAAGTATCATTTTAGCTAATTGTTCATTGATTTCCTTATGTCGGGGAACTTTTTCTATATCATGGCCTCTTCTGTATATATCATGATTTCCTCCATGTCTTTCAAAGACAAAGCCGCTGTCTTCAAGTTTTTTTATTAAATCTCTTTGTTTCATTATAGTTTCTCCTGATAGTTATATTATACACATTTATTACACAATAATCAATGTGTTTATTGAAAATAGCAGGAAATAGATTAAGACAGGATTTATGACGTTCTGTTTTTGGCGAATTTTAATGCAATCAGGTACATGAAAAGCGAAATTATATTTATTGCAGCCATTATGCTCCATAAAACTGTATATCCCAGATTAACGATTATAATTCCTGTCAGCGGGAGGTATACGATGTTTCCGGCATACAATACACCCAGGAATTTAGAATTTGCGTTACCGATATCCGCAGGCATAAACATTTTATCAACGACCAGATTATTGATGCTTCCGCTCGCATTTCCTACACTATAACCCAAAATAATTAATATGATCATCAACAATGAAGGATACATACCAAAAAGTATGAAATCCTTTCGTCTTTAAGGCGCCCAGAACCTTGCCGCTGAATAATGAGAAGAGGGCAGATCCCAAGTTCATAATGCTTACGATCGTGGCGCTTACTGATAGATCAATACCAGCCATTCCAAAGTACATTGTGGCATAAGTTGTGTACTTAATGCCGTACTTACCAATGAAACATCAGTACCATATGTTTCCGGAAATAAGGAATATCCCGCCATGTTAATTGCCAGAAATCCCGTTGTGCAGAACAAGTAAATTGCACATCCAAAAGAATTTGGAAAAGGCATTGCAGAAGATATGAAGGCGAATGGTGTTGATGCAGTTATCCTTACATCTACCTGAGGTACTTCTTCGCGCTGCGGTGCAGTAATGACCAAAGAAATCGAACGGGCAGGTATTCCGATCGTCCATGTTACAAACCTTACGAAAATATCCGAAGGTATCGGAGCACGCCGTATTCTTCGCGGTAACAGCGTGCTCCATGTGTTCGGGAATCCATCACTTCCACAGGCTCAGGAACTTACATACCGTAAAAATCTTCTTTCACATGCAATCGATATGTTGGCAAAAGAGCCAGCCCAGGGAGAATATAGCCTTATTGAAGAATGATATAGAAAAATAGCATAAAGGCTCTTGTTTATCGGGAAATTCGATTGGACTTGCTTATATATAGAAGGTACACTTAATATCAGAAAATATCTAAGTGTAAAAAGGTATAAAGTACATCGAATTGATAGGAGGAATTACAGTATGGTTGTAAACAGGGTATGCGGCATGTGTCAGGGCGGATGCCAGGTGAATGTTACAGTAGAAGACGGAAAGATCGTGAAGGTTGAACCGGATAAGAATTCGCCGAAAGGAAGGTTATGTATCAGAGGGGCGCTTACGCCTCAGCTGCTGTACAGCGAGGATCGTCTGACCTCTCCGCTTATCCGGGAGGGGAAGAGAGGCGAAGGCAGGTTCCGCCGCGCCACCTGGGAGGAAGCCTATGAATATGCGGCGGAGCTGATCAGAAAGACAATGGATCAATACGGCGAGCGCGCTATGGCATCTTATCAGGGAAGAGGAGTCTTAGGGATGCCGGTGGGAAGGATTCTTTCTAATAATCAGAAGCCCTGTCTGATGAAGAGGCTTGGTTCGCCCAATGATTTTAATGCGGCGTCCATCTGTAATATGGCGTCCAGTACAGTCACTCCGGTTACAACGTCGGGTCTGAATACCCGTATGATGGTGCAGGATATCCCGAACAGCGATTATATATTCTCGTGGGGGAAGAACCCGGTGACAGACGACGGACCGCAGATGGCGATCAAGAGCATCAAAGCGGCCAAGGAGAGAGGCGCCAAGTTGATTGTCATCGATCCGAGGAAAAACGGAATCGGGGAAATGGCCGACCTGTGGGTACCTGTGATACCGGGAGCAGACGGCGCGCTGGCGCTTGCCATGCTGAAGCTGATCATTGACAGCGAGCGATATGATAAAGAGTTTGTCCGGGATTATACACGAGGGTTTGAAGATTTTAAGACATATCTTGGGACACTTTCGATGGAACAGCTTTCCAAGTGGTGCGGCGTATCGGAAGAGATGATCGCACAGGTGACGGATATCTTCTGTTCCACAGAGAAGATTTCCCTGGTTGCCTATACAGGACTTGAATATCAGCTCAGCGCGATACAGAATAACCGCGCGATATTTACACTCTGGGCGATCACCGGGAAGCTTGATGTAGAGGGCGGGGTCTATCTGAACTGCCAGAATGTACCGACATTTTCTCTTAAGGAGCTGCCGACAGAAAATAAACCGATTGGACTGGATGAATTCCCGTTGTTCTACAAATTCATCGGAGGCGGACAGTTTTGCCGTTTCCCCAGAGCAGTTCTTGAGGATGACCCTTATCCGGTGCGGGGGCTTATCCTGGCAGGCGGTTCTCCGGTGCTGACCTTCCCGGACAGCAAGAAGTGGCGGGAAGTCTATGAGAAGTTGGAGTGTTTTATCGTGTCAGACCGCTATCCGACAGAGGACAGCCGTTATGCGGATGTGGTGTTCCCGGCGTGTACGGTGTTCGAGACCTATAAGCCGGTAATGGGGGCAGACGGGAAGGTTACGTTGATCGAGCCGGTGATCGAACCGGTAGGAGAGAGCAGGGATGATGTGCTGATCCTCTCCGGGATCGCGAAGAAGCTGGGAGTTGGAGATGATTATCCCGGATCTGAAGAAGAACTAAAAGAATGGCTCTGCCAGATGATACCGCCGTATGCGGGAGACTTTGCAACAGGAGGAAAACAGGCGCCGAGAGTCTATCAGAAATATAAAACGGGCGGACTGAGGGCTGACGGACAGCCGGGCTTCCCGACACCATCCGGCAAATTCGAGATCTGCTCTGTTCTTCTGGAGGAGAATGGGTTTACGCCTTATCCGGAATATCGCGATATCCGCTCGATCCCGGAGCTTAACAGGCCGGAATTCCCATTTACCATGACAACAGGGGCAAGAAGCATGCACAGGATGGGAGTGTTTGGCGCGAATCTTCCCGGTGTGGCGAAGGCAGAACCGTATCCGTACATGGATCTTGATCCGGAGGATGCCGAAGAACTTGGGATTAAGGACGGTGACTGGGCGAAGGTGACGACTCCCTTTGGTACAGGGACCTTCAAGACCCGTGTATGCGGTATGGCGCGGCATTGTATCCATATCCCCCATGGCGGCGGAAGCGCGTATATGCCGGAGGCGTGGAGGATAGGTAATGTCAATGAGCTGACGAGCCTTGACTATAATGACCCGATCACCGGGTTTGTTACCATGAAATCTGTGCCGTGCAGGGTTGAAAAATCAGAGATGACTATGGAAAAGAGTATTTGAATATGGGAGAAAGAAATTATGGTTGAAAGATTTGGGAAAGATAAGTATACTACTTATAAACAAAGCGGTACATTTTTATGGAAGATTTGCTTTTTCCGGAAGGGGTGTGTGATATGGAGAAGGCCAGGATTCCTGTCGGGGAGGAGAATTTTGAACTCCTGAGGAAAAAGAAGAGCTACTATGTAGATAAGACGAGATTTATTGTGGAATTATTAGAAGAAGATTTTAAGGTCAATCTGATCACGCGTCCGCGCCGTTTCGGGAAGACACTGAATATGAGTATGCTGGAAGCTTTCTTTGATATCCGTAAGGATAGTAAGGATATTTTTGAAGGCCTTGAGATCATGGGATATGAGGAATTGTGTGCAGAGTGGATGAATCAGTGGCCGGTGATTTCTATCTCTTTTAAGGATGTTGCGAATGACAATTTTGAGGATTCCTATGAGCAGATGGCGCTTGATCTGGCCGGTCTGTGCGTGGAGCATGCCTATCTGCTTGAGAGTGTGCACACAGATGCAGACGATAAGGATCGTTTTGCAAGATTGAAAGCAGGGAAAGCGACAGAAGCGGAGCTTCGGAACAGCCTTTTTATTATTGCGCGGATGATGTATGCTCATTATGGCAAGCCGGTCATTCTTTTGATCGATGAATATGACGTTCCTCTGGCGAAGGCCAGTGAATATGGCTATTATCCGAAGATGCTGAATGTGATCCGGAGCATGATGAGTACTTCCTTTAAGACAAATAGATTTCTGCAGTTTGCGGTAGTTACCGGGTGCCTGCGTATTGCGAAGGAGAGCATCTTTACCGGTGCGAATAATTTTAAATCTAATTCTATCGCAGGGAGCCACTATCTGGACAGCTTTGGATTCACGGAGAGGGAAGTGGAGCAGATGCTTGAGGATACGGGGCAGTTGACACGGCTTTCAAGGATAAAACAGTGGTACGACGGATATCATTTTGGTAAGTATGATATCTATTGTCCGTGGGATGTGTCGAATTATGTGTCGGATGTATTGCGTGAACCAGACAAGATACTGGGGAATTACTGGAAGGATACGAGCCATAACAATATCATCAGGCAATTTGTCGGGAAGGACGGCATGGATGTCAATGATAAGTTTGAGAAACTGTTGTCAGGAGGAAGTATCAGATCAAGGCTAACGGAAGATTCTACTTACTGTTTTGAAAATGCTGCAGAAGAAGATTTTTGGAGTATTCTTTATTTTACTGGATATCTGACAATCGACAGGAGTAGAGGAAAAAGTGATAGCGGTGAAGTCATTCTTAAGATTCCCAATAAGGAGATAAAAACGATCTTTGGAGATACGATTGTGGAATGGTTTCAGGAGACAATTGGGATTAAGGCGGCAGAACGGAGAGAGATGTTTGCTGCCTGGTGGGATGGTGACGACAAAACGGTGGCGGATGCCGTTTCCATTATTCTGAATGATGCCATCAGTTATTACGATTATAAAGAAGATTACTATCATGCGTTTGTGGCGGGATTATTTTCAGGGGCAGGATATCTGGTCACTTCCAATGATGAAAATGGACTTGGCAGAGCAGATGTAGTTGTAAAAGACCGGAAGACCCGGAAGGTAATTATTGTTGAGGTAAAGCATTCTGATTCGGAAGATGAGATGGAGAAGGATTGCCGGAAAGCTTTGCAGCAGATTGATCTGAAAAAATACGCTTCCAGGTATCTGAACGGGTATAAGGCAGTACAGTGTTACGGAGCAGCATTTTTTCAGAAGAAATGTCTGATCCGGAAGGTTACAGTGCCGGGAGCGGGAAAAGGGTCGGTATTTAAGCTTGAGTAAGCTATGTGTTTCTTACTCAGGCTTATCTGGTAATTTTTTGTAATCAAGAACAATTTACAGAGCCCTGTGTGGCTGTATTATGCAGTTTATATAGGAAGATGATATCTTTTTGAACAAGTTACATAAAAATGGGAAAAGCACTTGAATTTTATTACCAGATTTAGTACAATTATTACCAGTTGAGGATTATTTAACAAAGTAACAGGTTAAAAGCTTCACGATCAAAGGACTGCGTAAACAGTTAATAAAACTTTAGGAGGAATTAATCATGGCAGTAAAAGTAGCGATCAATGGATTCGGACGTATCGGACGTCTTGCATTCAGACAGATGTTTGGAGCAGAGGGATATGAGGTTGTAGCGATCAACGACCTTACGTCTCCTAAGATGCTTGCACACCTGTTAAAGTATGACTCTTCACAGGGCAGATACGCTTTATGCGACAAGGTAGAGGCAACAGAGGATTCTATCATTGTTGACGGCAAAGAGATTAAGATTTATGCAAAGGCTAACGCTGAAGAACTTCCATGGGGAGATCTGAAGGTAGACGTTGTTCTGGAGTGTACAGGTTTCTACACATCTAAAGAGAAAGCTTCCGCACATGTTAAAGCAGGTGCAAGAAAAGTTGTTATCTCCGCACCGGCAGGAAATGACCTTCCTACTATCGTTTACAATGTAAATCATGACAA
>CAJTVY010000051.1 GCA_910579925.1 uncultured Dorea sp. | reverse complement strand
TCTGCCGATGATTTAGAAAAAGCGCTTCAGAGTGCATATAAGAAGCAGAAGAACAAGATTTCAATCCCGGGATTCCGTAAGGGGAAGGTTCCGCGCCAGATGATTGAGAAGATGTATGGTGCGGAGATTTTCTATGATGATGCAGCCAATGCGCTGATTCCGAAGGCATATGCAGACGCTTACGATGAGTGCGAGGAGGAGATTGTATCAAGACCGCAGATTGACGTTGTGCAGATTGAGAAAGGACAGCCTTTCATCTTTACGGCTACGGTTGCACTGAAGCCGCCGGTGACTCTTGGAGAGTACAAGGGCCTGGAGGTAGAGAAGTTCTCTACAGATGTGACGGACGAAGAGATCGAAGCCCGGCTTAAGGAAGAGGCTGAGAAGAACGCAAGAACCGTTACTGTTGAGGGACGACCGGTTCAGGACGGGGATGAGGTTATCCTTGATTATGAGGGATTTGTAGACGGGGTTGCTTTTGAAGGCGGAAAGGGCGAGAATCATCCGCTGACTATTGGTTCCGGTTCTTTCATTCCAGGATTTGAGGAGCAGCTTATCGGTGTGGAAGCCGGTGTGGACGTAGAGGTGAAGGTGACATTCCCGGAGAAGTACCATGCAAAGGAACTGGAAGGAAAAGAAGCGGTATTCCAGTGTAAGGTACAGGAGATCAAGGCTAAGGAACTTCCTGAGATTGACGACGAATTCGCAGGGGAAGTATCCGAGTTTGATACATTGGAAGAGTATAAGGAAGACTTAAAGAAGAGCCTGGCAGAGAAGAAAGCTTCCGAGGGTAAGGAAAAACAGGAGGATGCGGCCGTTGAGCAGGCTGTGAAGAATGCACAGTACGAACTGCCGGATGCCATGGTGGAGACACAGGTGTCCCAGATGGCAGAAGATTTCTCACGCAGAATCCAGAGCCAGGGACTTACCATGGAGCAGTATTTCCAGTTTACAGGATTATCCGCAGAGAAGATTCTGGAAGATATGAGACCACAGGCTGTCAAGAGTCTTGAGACACGTCTTGTATTGGAAGAGATTGTGAAAGCGGAGAACATCGAAGTCAGTGAAGAGAGATTTGACGAAGAAGTTCAGAAGATGGCTGAGACATATCGGATGGAGGCAGATAAGATTAAAGAAACCATGGGAGAGAAAGAAAAGGAACAGATGAAGAAGGATATCGCTGTTCAGGAGGCAATTACCTTCCTGGTAGAGAATGCTGTTGAAAAATAGAGGCTAGTCAAGGCCACAAGGAGGCAGATACATGAGTTTGGTACCTTATGTCATTGAACAGACGAGTCGTGGGGAACGTTCCTACGATATCTATTCAAGATTGTTGAAAGACAGGATTATTTTCCTTGGTGAGGAAGTGTCCGATGTATCTGCAAGTGTTGTTGTTGCACAGTTGTTATTCCTGGAGGCAGAAGATCCGGAGAAGGATATCCACCTGTATATCAATAGTCCGGGCGGTTCTGTGACGGCGGGACTTGCAATCTACGACACCATGCAGTATATTAAGTGTGATATAGAGACGATCTGTATCGGTATGGCGGCGAGCATGGGTTCCTTCCTGCTGGCAGGGGGAACGAAGGGGAAGAGACTGGCGTTACCTAATGCTGAGATCATGATCCATCAGCCATCAGGAGGAGCGCGGGGACAGGCAACGGAGATTGAGATTGCTGCAAAGCATATTTTGAGGACCCGTGAGAGATTGAATCGAATATTATCAGAGAATACGGGACAGCCGATAGAAGTGATCAGTGTGGATACGGATCGGGATAATTTCATGTCGGCGGATGAGGCGAAGGAATACGGTCTGATTGATGAAGTGATCAAGAGCCGGTAAGGGACCGGGCGGCAATGTCCGCATGGTCTGGTCGTCTCGGAAGCATGTCCTTAGACGAGGTGAGAGAATGGTAGGAAGGAACGACGATCAGGTGAGGTGTTCGTTCTGCAATAAGACGCAGAATCAGGTGCGCAAGCTGATTGCAGGGCCTAACGGGGCTTATATCTGTGATGAGTGTATTGACGTCTGCACCGAGATTCTGGAAGAAGAGTTTGAATTTGGCGACGAGAGGCAGTGGAATCCCTTTGCGGATATTAATCTGCTGAAACCGAAAGAGATCAAGGAGTTTCTGGATGAGTATGTGATCGGCCAGGATGAGGCGAAGAAGGTTCTTTCCGTTGCGGTTTATAATCATTATAAGCGTATCATGGCGGGAAGAGACTTAGGAGTGGAACTTGGAAAGAGTAACATTCTGATGCTTGGTCCTACTGGATGTGGGAAGACGCTGCTTGCCCAGACTCTTGCCCGGATCTTAGGAGTTCCCTTTGCAATCGCTGATGCGACGGCGCTGACTGAGGCTGGATATGTGGGAGAGGATGTGGAGAACATTCTTCTGAAGATTATTCAGGCTGCTGATGGAGATATCGACCGGGCGGAATATGGGATTATCTATATTGACGAGATTGATAAGATTACCAGGAAGTCCGAGAACCCGTCTATAACGAGGGATGTGTCCGGCGAGGGCGTACAGCAGGCCCTTCTGAAGATTATAGAAGGAACGATTGCCAACGTACCGCCTCAGGGCGGAAGAAAACATCCGCATCAAGAACTGATTCAGATTGATACCACGAACATTCTGTTTATCTGCGGAGGCGCTTTTGAAGGGATCGACAAGATCATCGAGAAGCGTATAGACCGGAAATCTATCGGGTTTAACGTAGATATCGGCGGTAAGCATGAGAACGATGTTGACAGGCTGCTTCGGCAGGTGCTTCCTCAGGATCTTGTGAAGTTCGGGCTGATTCCGGAACTGGTGGGGCGTGTCCCTGTCACAGTGGCGTTGGAGATGCTGGATGAGGAGGCGTTGATCCGGATTCTGACGGAACCGAAGAATGCCATCGTGAAGCAGTATCAGAAGATGCTGGAACTTGACGGCGTGGAACTGTCATTTGATACAGAGGCTCTCAAAGCAGTTGCCGAGACTTCTTTGAAGAGGAAGACAGGGGCCAGAGGATTGCGCGCGATCATGGAGAATATCATGATGGATATTATGTATAAGGCTCCTTCTGATGAATCTCTTAAGGCATGCCGGATTACGGCGGATGCGGTGAAGGGTATCAGTGAGCCGGAGTGCGAGCGCATATCCGTAAGATCTGAGAGCGCATAAGATCTGTAATGTGTGTAATGTAAGAATATGAGGCGGATACAAAAGATAGTTTGTGTCCGCCGTAAGCGGAGAATCTCGCACGCGGGATTCTTTTTCTTAATACACGGATATTGAGGAGAATGGTTTATGAACAGAGAGACAATGAGCCTGCCCATGGTGACTCTAAGGGGGATTACGATCCTTCCAGAGATGGTGCGGCATTTTGACGTCAGTCGTTCGAAGTCCATCAAGGCCATCGAGGAGGTTGTTGAAGGCGATCAGAAGATTTTTCTGACCGCCCAGAAAGATGGCGACGTGGAAGATCCGGGAATGGCAGACGTATATCGGATGGGATGTGTGGCGACGGTACGGCAGATCATTAAGCTGCCCAGGAAAATAAGCCGGGTTCTGATTACCGGGGAAGAGCGGGCATACATCAATACCATTGAATTCGACGATCCTTATCTTCGGGCCAATATTACAGTGATCCCGGATACGGATTCTGAGACAGACCATCCGATGAATCAGGAGGCGATGCTTCGGGGACTTAAGGATATTTTCAAGGAATATCTGTCAAAGAACCCGAAACTTTCCAAGGAACTGGCCAGCCAGACGGAGAATATGGGGGAACTGAAGAAACTGGTGGATGTGATTGCGGCCAACGTTCCCTTTTCTTATACAGATGCACAACAGCTTCTTGAGGAGGCAGATCTGTTCAGGCGTTACGAACTGCTGTCTCTAAAGCTGATGAATGAGATTCAGATTATGAATGTCAAGGATGAGATTCAGGCTAAGGTTAAGAAAAGGGTAGATAAGAACCAGCGGGAGTATATTCTGCGGGAAGAGGCAAAGCTGATCCGGGAGGAACTGGGGGACGACAGTTCTCTTTCTGATGCGGAAGAATTTCAGCAGAAGGCAGAGGAACTTAAGGCTTCGGAGGAAGTGAAGAAGAAACTGAAAAAGGAGATCCGAAGATTTCAGAATACCCTGGGCAGCCAGGCTGAGAACGGCGTTATCCGCACCTATATTGAGACGATGCTGGAGATGCCCTGGGATCGTTTGTGTGAGGAATCTGAGGATATTGAGGCAGCAAAGCAGATTCTTGAGGAAGATCATTATGGCCTTGAAAAGGTCAAGGAGAGGGTGCTTGAGTTCCTGGCTGTCCGAACACTGACAAAGAAGGGGAATACGCCGATTCTCTGTCTGGTGGGGCCGCCGGGAACCGGCAAGACGTCTATTGCGAGATCTCTTGCAAGGGCGCTGAATAAGCCTTATGTGCGCATTTCCTTAGGAGGCGTGCGGGACGAGGCGGAGATCCGGGGGCATAGGAAGACTTACGTGGGGGCCATGCCAGGGCGGATCGCTAATGGTCTTAAACAGGCGGAGGTGAAGAATCCGTTGATGCTTCTGGATGAGATTGACAAGGTCAGCAATGATTATAAGGGAGATACCTTCTCGGCCCTTCTGGAAGTGCTGGACGGTGAGCAGAACCGGAAATTCCGGGATCACTATCTGGAAGTTCCGGTTGATCTGTCGGAGGTGTTATTTGTTACCACAGCCAATACTCTGCAGCCTATTCCACGCCCTCTTCTGGATCGTATGGAAGTGATTGAGGTAAGCAGTTACACAGAGAATGAGAAGATGCATATTGCGACAGAACATCTGATTCCGAAGCAGTTAGAAAAGCATGGTCTGAAACCGGAACAGCTTACGATCAGTAAGAAGGCGCTGTGGAAGATGGCGCGTAATTATACGAAAGAGGCCGGCGTCCGGCAGCTTGAGCGAAAGATCGGGGATATCTGCCGGAAAGCGGCAAGAGAGATTCTGGAGACGAAGAAGGGGTCTGTCCGTGTGACGGAACGTAACCTTTCTAATTATCTGGGGAAAGAACTGTATATTTATCAGATGGCAAATGATTCGGATGAAGTGGGAATTGTCCGGGGGCTGGCGTGGACCAGCGTAGGAGGAGATACCCTGCAGATTGAGGTGAACATCATGCCTGGAGAAGGGGAAGTGCTGCTCACCGGGCAGATGGGAGACGTGATGAAGGAATCTGCCAGAACCGGGATCAGCTATATACGTTCTGTAAGTAAAGAACACAAGATTGACGAACATTTCTTTAAGGAACATGATATCCACATCCATATTCCGGAGGGAGCAGTGCCAAAAGACGGGCCGTCCGCCGGAATCACCATGGCAACGGCCATGATGTCGGCTATTACAGGAAGAAAGGCCAGGGCAGATCTTGCCATGACCGGAGAGATTACGCTGAGGGGAAGGGTGCTTCCAATCGGCGGGCTTAAGGAGAAACTGCTTGCGGCGAAGAATGCAGGGATTAAAATGGTTCTGATTCCTAAGGAGAATGAGGCCGATGTGGCGGAACTGTCCCATGAGATTACCAGGGGACTGAAGATTATGCCGGTTTCCCGTATGGAGGAAGTGCTGAGGCTTTCCCTGGCCGGCCGGGGTAAGGCGGCGAAACCGAAGAAGTAGAAAGGGAACTATGATTATTAAGAACGTAGATTTGGAAACCGTATGTGGGATTACCAGTAAACTGCCTGAGAATACTCTGCCTGAGATTGCGTTTGCCGGGAAATCCAACGTAGGAAAATCCTCGCTGATCAATACATTGATGAATCGGAAGTCTTATGCGCGTATTTCAGCTACGCCTGGGAAGACCCAGACGATTAATTTTTATAATATCAACCAGGAACTTTATCTGGTAGATCTCCCGGGATACGGATATGCGAAGGTGTCTGAACAGGAGAAGAAGAAATGGGGGCGCATGGTGGAGAATTACCTTCATGGTTCGAAGCAGCTTCGGGCGGTCTTTCTTCTGATTGATATCCGGCACGACCCATCGGCCAATGATAAGATGATGTATGACTGGATTGCGGCACAGGGATATTATCCGATCATTATAGCAACAAAACTTGATAAGATTAAGAGGAGCCAGAAGGATAAGCAGGTTAAGGCCGTCAGGCAGGGACTTGGCCTGCTTCCGGGAACGAAGGTGATTCCCTTTTCCTCAGTTACGAAGCAGGGACGGGATGAGATCTGGGAACTGGCGGAGAAGGAATATCTGATATAGAGGGATATTTCGCTTAAAAGAGGTGAATAATACGTGGAGATGAATTTCAAAGAACAGATGCAGGATGACCGCCCTTACTGGAAGGTGGCGGTCAGTCTTGCTTTCAGTCTGGTCGGAACAGTCCTGTGCCTGTATTTCGGTTATAAGCTTCTTGGGTTTTTCATGCCTTTTGTCATAGGCTGGGTTATTGCGTCCATTGCAAGCCCGGTGGTGAACTGGCTGGAGAAGCGGATGAAGCTGATTAAGAAATGGGGATCTGCACTGATTATTATCGGTGTTCTGGGAGTGCTTGGGCTTCTGATCTATCTGCTTGTAAGCACAATATCGCGGGAGATCATAAGTCTGATTCAGAACATGCCGGATATGTACCAGGATCTGGAAGCAGGAATGGAGACTATTGGAGAAAATCTTAAGGGAATCTTTCATCTGCTTCCTGCGGGGGTTCAGGAAGGGTGGCATACCATGATGAACAATCTGGAACAGACCATGGGGGATATGATCGGCAGGCTTAGTGAGCCGACGGTTTCAGCGGCGGGAAGATTTGCCAAAGGGATTCCCTCTGCGCTGATTGCGACGATTGTGACGTTTATCTCGGCGTATTTCTTTATTGCCCAGCGGGAGGATGTGATTCGTCTGGCAAAGAAGATTGCTCCGAATGCTCTGGTGACCCGAATGACCATGGTGACAGATAATCTGAAATATGCAGTGGGAGGATATTTCAGAGCGCAGCTTAAGATTATGGTGGTGGTCTATATGCTGCTGCTGGCCGGTTTTCTGCTGCTTGGGATTCATTTTGCCTTTCTGCTGGCGTTTCTGATTGCATTCCTGGATTTTCTGCCCTTTTTCGGAACAGGGACGGCGTTGATTCCGTGGGCGGTCTATAAGTTTATGATGGGAAATTATAAATTAGTAATCGGACTTCTTATTCTGTATGGCGTTACCCAGCTGGTGCGCCAGCTGATTCAGCCGAAACTGGTGGGGGACAGCATGGGCTTAAATCCACTGGTTACGCTGGTACTGCTTTATGCCGGGTATAAGGCAGGCGGCGTGTTTGCAATGATATTTGCCGTGCCTGCGGGACTGATTGTGATCAATCTTCATAAGGCGGGAGCGTTTGATTATATATTGGATGATGCGAAGATTCTGGCAGAAGGGATCTTAAGCCTGCGCAATTGACGGCTTTTGGCACAATATATACGATACAGTGGAAGATAGCCAAAGAGTCAGGCAGATCACTGGTAAGATAGGAGATTAGAGTATGGAGCAGTTGTTAAAAGAGTTTAAAGAAGATCTTGCTCAGTTTCGTAAGATGACGGACAAGTTCTATGCAAAAGAGGTCAGCGTAAAGGAATATAAAGGATTTTCCGGGGGCTTTGGAAGCTATGCCCAGAAAGGCGGAGAGGCCAGCATGCTGAGGCTCCGCCTGCCAGGCGGACGGCTTGAAAAGGAGAAATTAAAGTTTATTGCCGATACGATTGCAAAGTACGGGATCGGGAAGGTGCATGTCACTACCTGTCAGACCGTACAGCTTCATAACCTTAGTGCAGAAACGGTCTGTGAGATTATGGAGAAAGCATTTGACGCAGGAATCATTACCAGGGGCGGCGGCGGTGATTTCCCCAGAAATGTGATGGTGTCGCCCTTATCCGGTGTGGAAGCGGGAGAGTATTTTGATGTGCTGCCTTATGCACTGGCAGTTTCGGACTATCTGCTTGGGATGATCAAAACGGTGAAAATGCCCAGGAAGCTGAAAGTATGTTTCTCCAACTCTCCTGCAAATGAGACACACGCCACGTTCCGGGATCTGGGATTTGCGGCGAATCAGGACGGAACTTTTGACGTCTACAGTGCGGGCGGACTTGGGAACAATCCCCGTATGGGCGTCAGGGTTGCAGAACATATTTCGCCGTCTGAAGTGTTATATTATGTGAAAGCGATGGTGGAAACCTTCGTTGCCTATGGGAATTATGAGAGCCGGGCAAAGGCAAGAACACGGTATATGCAGGAAAGTCTTGGCGTGGATGGGTATCGGACGGCATACCTTGAGAAGCTTTCGGAGGTAAAAAGGGGAGAGGATATGACGCTTCATGTCTGTCCTCGAACGGTTAAGAAGACAGAGGATGGGAGCAGAATTTCCGGAAAGCGGGTGATTGCCCAGAAGCAGAACGGGCTTTATGCCGTGACATACCATCCTATTGGAGGAGTGCCTAAGGCGGAGAAGTTCGGGGAGATCTATGAGACGATCAGAGATATGGAAGACGTGGAACTTCGTATTGCACCGGATGAGACGATTTACGTCATTAATCTGACCGGCCAGGAGGCAGAACGGGTTCTAAAAGTTACGGACGACGGAGCCGGGAATCTTTTTGAGACTTCTGTCGCCTGTATCGGCGCTTCTATCTGCCAGGTGGGACTTCGGGATTCCCAGGGAGTTCTTGCGCAGATCCTTGAGGAAGTCAGAAAACAGGATTTTGCAGACGGCGTGCTGCCAAGAATCCATATCTCTGGCTGTACTTCTTCCTGTGGAACCCATCAGATCGGAACCCTTGGTTTCCATGGAGGAGTGAAGCGGGTGAATAATGTGGTGGAACCGGCGTTTACTTTTCATGTCAATGGATCTGAACGGGAGGGAGAGGAACGATTCGGCGATCAGTGGGGAGTTATTCTGCAGAAGGATCTGCCGGCGTTTTTCGTAGAACTTGGACAGGCGGTTCAGAAAGAGGGTATCACTTTTGACGTCTGGTCAGTGAAAAATCCGGATGGTCTAAGAGAGATCGCCGGGAAATATTTCGTATAAAAACATTTTGATATTTTACGTTTAATGTAGTATAATGTCCGTATACGTGAGATTCAATGTCGGTTGACGGAAAAACGATGATGATACTACATTTAGGAGGAGGAGTACATTCTGATGAAATGTCCAATATGCGGTGAAGAGCTGAAGCCTGGGAAGAAGGACCCGAATTATCTCTTATGCTATAACTGTAAGAAGAAGTTCAAAGTTCCTCAGAAGAAGATAGAAAAGAGCAGAGAGGAAGAAGAGGAGCAGGAGGAGCAGACCTACTCCAACATACCGCCGAAGAAAGTTCGTAAGAAGCGGGAAGAAGAGATGCGCAAGGCGTATGACGAGATGCTTGCCGTAGGCGACGGAAAGGGAAAGAAGAAAAAAACGGCTCCGAAGCCAAAGCGCAAAGAAGAGTATGACGACGAGTATGACGATGATTATGACGATGATTACGACGATGACGATGATTACTATGACGACGATGAGAAGATGTCCAAACTTCCCATCATCATTCTGGCTATTGCGATTGTAATCGTGGCAGCTCTGATTGTATTCGTTTTATTGAAGTAACGGAGTTTTACATCAGATCAGGAGTAAGAAATAGCGTGACGTCTGCCACGCTATTTCTAGTGTAGTGACCGCATTATATCCGGTAAAACTCCGTAGGATAATTTTTTATCGGCAAGGCGACTGAATGAGGCGATTTGGTTACATCGTCGATTGAAGTCAACGCAGTCCGATGGGAAATTAGACAAGGAGGTTTATTGGAATATAATGCGGTCACTACACTAGTGTGTTAAGAAAGAAGTTGTATCTGGAGGAAGTAAACGTGAAGAAAAGTATCAACAAAAAAATAGTGGCGAACACTACTGCTATTGTGATTGTCCTGGCTGTGATTCTGGTTATAGTTATGGCGCTGTCTATGAAGGTACTTACAAGGAATATCATGACAGATGTGCTTCCATCTACCACCAAGATGGCTTCACAGAGTATAGAGGCGAACATCCATATGCTGGCAGACCGAATTTTTATGATCAGCGATCGTGTGGCAATCAAGAACCCTGACAGTACAAAGAAGGAGAAAGAAGAGGCGTTAGAAGAGGCCAGGTCGGGGATTGAATTTTTGTGGCTCGGCCTGTATCTGGGCGATGGAACGCTTTATCTGGGGGATGAAAACTGTCCGGCGTCCATTGCAGACAGGCAGTTATATTCAATGCTTGAGGAAACGCAGAATCTTACTATTGATGACGTGGATTCGGACGACGGGGAGTTAGAACTTGCGATCGGCATCCCTGTGACGGCAGGAGAAGATCTGCTGTACTATCTGGTGGGAAGTTATAAATATGATGTTTTAAACGACGTAATGAGCAATATCAATCTCAGCGCTAACGGAGAAGCGTATATCGTCAACTGGGAAGGCAGGATTATGGGAAGCCGGAATACGGAATTTATCACGTCCCAAGAAGAACTTCAGCAGGCGACCGGTTTCGAAGGAATTACAGAGAAGGTAATATCGAAAGAGACAGGCGTGACCACAATGGGAAAATCGACAGATTCGTCATACATAAGCTATGCGCCGATTAATGGAACCAGATGGTATCTGGCGGTAATCGTTCCGCAGAAGGATTTCATGGGGCCTGCGAATACAGGAATTCTGCTCAGTCTTACGATCACAGGACTCCTTCTTGTACTTGCTGGAATATTTACCATGCGGTTCTCATCAAAGATTCAGAGATCCTTAAAGGGGGTAACGGAGCGGATCGGTCTGCTTGCGCAGGGAGATCTGACGACGCCGACAGATGTGATTAAAACCAACGATGAGACGGAGGTTCTGTCGAACGCACTGAGCGATACGGTAGACAGCATTAACGGATACATATCAGAGTTGTCCCATATTCTGGAAAATATGTCTGATGGGAATTTCCAGGTGGATGTAAGAGGAGACTTTGAAGGGGATTTTGTGGTGATGAAGGAGTCCCTGAATAAGATTATCAGCGCAATGAATCAGATGCTGAAATCTTTCAGAAATGCCTCAGAAGAGGTTCTCATGATGTCGGAGGATATGTCGGAAAGCGCACAGCAGGTTCACCATGGATCGACGGAACAGTCGGAATCGTTGAACGTGTTGTCGCAGGAGGCGGCTGCTATTGAGCAGAATATCCTGCATGTGGATGAGAATACGAGGAATGTGGGAGATCTGATGGCCGTGGTGCAGAAACACATGGAGGCAGGCGGAGATAATATGAAAAATTTGCTTTGCGCCATGGAGGAAATCAACCGGAATTCCACAGAGATTACGAAGATTAATAAGTTTCTGGAGGATATTTCTTTCCAGACTAATATTCTGTCGCTGAATGCATCGATCGAAGCCGCAAGGGCAGGAACGGCCGGAAAGGGATTTGCAATTGTGGCGGAGGAAGTAGGGAATCTTGCTGCGCAGAGTGCGAAATCCTCGAAACGGACTTCCAGTATAACTGATAATTCCATGGAGGCTGTGAAGCGGGGAACGGAGTATGCGAAGAAGGTGGCCGAATCCTTCCATGACATTGGAGAGATTGCTGACCAGATCGCCGGAATTTCGGAGCAGCTGTCTGAAAATGTAACTGTCCAGAAGCATTCGCTGAGTAATATTGCGGGACAGATTACCCAGATCAGGGATGTGGCGCAGCAGAATCTGAATGCAAGCTATGAAAGTACCACTGCCAGCCAGAAATTAAACAGGCAGGCACAGGAGCTTAAGGAGATATCGGGCAGTTTCCGATTGAGAGAGGAGTGATCGGTATGTGGAAGAGAAGGGCGCTGATTCTTCTGGTGTGCGTGTTTACAGGACTTCTGTCAGTTTCCTGTGGGAAGGAGGAAGGCCTTAAGAATGGATATTATACGGCAGAGATGTCGGAGTACAGCCATGGATGGAAAGAGTATGTAACAATCTGTGTGATGGAGAATAAGATTGTATCCGTGGAGTATAATGCGGAGAATGCAAGCGGCTTTATTAAGTCCTGGGATATTGCGTATATGAAGAATATGAATGGGATAACAGGGACTTATCCCAATAAGTATACCCGTGAATATGCGGCGCAGCTTCTGGAAAACCAAAGCGCCGACAATATTGACGCCGTAAGCGGTGCAAGTTCCTCGGGAGGAAATTTCGTTAAACTGGCGGCGGCTGTTCTTGAAAATGCAAAAACTGGCGATACCACGGTTACGGTTGTAGAGTAAGCGGCTGAAGGTTTGTGCAAGGCGCATGGAGAGAATCTGAAAGTAACAGTGAAGCCGGAAGGCTGAATTGTTACATCTGAAAAGGCAGGATACACGAAATCCTGTCTTTTTGCATAGTATGGTATAAAAGGTATCAGGAGTAAGTGTTTATGGCTTATTCAATTATGGTGGACGCAGGCCACGGCGGAGAACGGGATCCAGGCGCAGTGTATAACGGCCGGCAGGAGAAAGATGATGCTCTGCGTCTGGCCCTTGCGGTGGGAGAGATTCTGCAGAATCATGGGATTGACGTACAATATACAAGGACCACGGATGTGTATGAGACGCCTTATGAGAAAGCGATGGAAGCAAACCAGGCAGGGGCAGATCTGTTTCTGTCTATTCACAGGAATTCATTTCCCACTGATAACGAGGTGTCGGGAGTAGAAACCCTGGTATATGACTTGTCTGGTCTGAAATATCAGATGGCTCAGGACATTAACGACCAGTTAGAGGCAGTAGGGTTCGTGAACCTGGGAGTAAAGGAACGACCTAATCTGGCTGTACTTAGAAGAACGAGTATGCCGGCTCTTCTTGTGGAGGCGGGATTCATCAATTCGGATGTGGATAATCGGTTATTCGATGAAAATTTTCAGGATATTGCACAGGCGATTGCAGAGGGAGTTTTGGACACTCTGGATTCGGAAGGGATTATCAAGGATGATAATTACCACGTTCAGGTAGGGGCGTTCCGTAACCGAAGATATGCAGAACTGCTTCTGAATGAATTACTGGAAGAAGGATTCCCGGCGTACATTGATGATTCCGGCCCCTATCTTCGCATTCAGGTAGGAGATTTTGACGATATGGAAGAGGCGGTTGAAATGGAGAGGCGTCTGAAACAGGCGGGATATCCTACGGTAATTGTGAAATGATATGGCGGCGGGGCTGTTAAGGCAGCCCCTGGCGCCGTCTGGGTGTGATTAACATTTTGGAAGGGAAAAGATGAATTCCGTCCCTACCCCCTCTGTGCTGACCACGTTGATATTCTCCCCGTGGGCCTGGATCGCCTCTTTGACGATGGTAAGCCCTAGCCCGGTTCCTTTCTTATCCTTTCCCCGCGAGAGGTCGGACTTATAGAAGCGTTCCCAGATCTTATTCAATGAATTCCTTGGAATCCCTATTCCGTCGTCCTTTACCGAAGTGTAGACTTTTTCTCCCCGTTCCGTTGTTTCGATGGTGACCACAGAATCCGTCTCACTGAATTTGATGGCATTGTCCAGCAGATTATATAAGACCTGCTGGATTTTTCTTTTGTCGGCGTTGACGTTCAGATTTTTTGGCGGAAAAATGACCTCAATCGAAATCTTTTTCTGCTTGCAGGTTCCCTCGAATGAAGCTGCCACATTCTTAATCATCTCGTGGATATCAAAAACTTCTTTGTTCAGCAACAGATTCTTCGTGTCAAATTCATTCAGGGTCAGAAGATCCTGTGTGAGATCTGTCAGACGTTCCGTCTCGAACAGAATGATCTTCAGATACTTCTCATGAAGTTCCGGCGGGATGGTTCCGTCTGCCATAGCTTCCACGTATCCTTTGATAGAAGTCAGCGGAGAACGGAAGTCATGAGACACATTTGCCACGAATTTCTTCTGGTAATCCTCCATATCTCTAAGATGTGAGGACATATAGTTTAAGGACGCAGACAGATACCCCATCTCGTCTTCGGTATTCACCGGGATCTCATACTCCAGGTTGCCGGAAGCGTACTGGGTGGCCGCCTCTGTGATCTTGCGAAGCGGCAGATAGACGAAATACCGGAAGGCAAGGAGTACCACGAAGGACAGAAGATAGATGACAAATACGGTAATCACTGCGGCCCGCAGAAGAATCTTCTGGTTATTGCGGGAATCCGAGAGATACTTGTGAATCATCAGATATCCTTTCGGAGAGTACCCATGGATTACCGGAGCGATGACGGTGATCACGTCTTCAGTGAAATATCCATGATAATCGCCGATCTGGTACTGGCTGCCGCCGCTTTCCACAGGATCGAAATCCATAATCCTGTATGGAGCAGGGGGATAATCCTCATAGGTTTCAGAGAAAAGCATGGTCCCTTCCCGGTCAACGAACCAGACGGCCGCTTCAAGCTGTATCTCGATTCCCGATAATTGCAGGCGTACCGCCGAGTCGTCAAGTTCCTCTGAAAAATAGGCGGGAAGATACCGGCTGGCAACCAGATTCGCCTCCCGGTATAGGGAGGTTGCCATCTCGGATTCCAGAGGCATTTCTGTCAGGCTGAATGTCAGGGTAGCCACAGTGAAAATACTGAGAAATCCGAAAATGACGTAAACGATTACGAATTTCAGATATAATGTACTGCGCATTTTATCTCCTTATTTTACTTCGAATTTATAGCCAATGCCCCAGACTGTGCCAAGTCCCCAGGAACCGTGGTCTTTGATTTTCTCTCGGAGCCGCTTGATATGTACGTCGACGGTACGAGTATCGCCAATATATTCATACCCCCAGATCTGGTCCAGAAGCTGTTCCCTTGTAAATACCTGGTTCGGGGAAGAGGCCAGAAAGTACAGAAGTTCCAGTTCCTTTGGCGGCATATCCACACGCCTGCCGTCAACCAGTACGGTGTAGTTGGTGAGATTGATGGAAATGCCTGGGTAATCCACGCATTTTCCCTTATCCTCCTTCGTATCCTCCTGTTTTGGCGCAGCCTGGTAACGACGCAGGACGGCCTTTACCCGTGCGACCAGTTCTTTCGAATCAAAGGGTTTCATGATGTAGTCGTCTGCTCCCAGTTCTAGTCCCAGCACCTTATCGAAGACCTCGCCCTTTGCCGAGAGCATGATGATGGGTACGTTGGACCTGGTGCGCAGTTCTCTGCACACCTGGTAGCCGTCGATACCCGGAAGCATTAAGTCTAAAAGTATTAGATTTGGCTGGTAAGTCTCGTGGGCAATCAGGGCTTTCTCGCCGTCGTGTACCATCATTGTGTCAAAGCATTCCTTGGTCAGATACAAGGAAATCAGTTCGGCGATGTTTTCATCGTCGTCTACGATTAATATTTTCTGTTTATTTACCATGTCATGTCTCCTCATTGTGTTGATATGATATAAGCCCGGCTTTTGAGCCTGCAGAACCTTTTTATTCTACTTGAGTTCGACGATGGTAACGCCTTCGTCTCCTTCTCCGAATTCCCCGAGACGGAAGGATTTTACATGCTTCTGGCGTTTCAGATATTTGTGAATTCCTGAGCGCAGCGCGCCGGTTCCTTTGCCGTGAACCACACGGACAGGGGAGAGATGGGCCAGTGCGGCATCATCCAGGTATTTGTCCAGTTCTGCTATGGCTTCGTCAACGGTCTTGCCAAGCAGATTGATCTCGGTGCTGACGGAGAAGGATTTGCCCATCTTCATCTTGCCTTTCGAGGTCTTATGCATCTGCTTTGCCGAGTAGGAGGGCGTCTCTTCGATGATCTCCAGGTCAGAAATCGGAACCTGGGAACGGAGGATGCCCATCTGTACGGTAACGTTTCCCTTTGGATCAGGCAGGGAAACAACGGAGCCGTTCAGGTTCATGCTTAAGACTCTGACGGATTCCCCCAGCTTGAAATCCGAAGGCTTGTGCTGCTTCTTCGGCTTCTGGGTCTCGAGTGTCAGCTTTGAACTGACGGCAGACATCTTTTTGCGCAGTTTTTCCCGTTCTTTCTCCATCTCGGCGGCGGAAATATTCTCTTTGCCGAACTTGTGGAAGTTGCGCATAGTCTCGTCAGCGGTTTCCTTGGCATCTGCCAGAATGGCGTGGGCCTTCTCATTGGCTTCCCGGATGATCCGTTCCTTCTGAGATTCTAATTTTTCCTGCTTCTGGCGGATCTCTGTCTTGAGCCGCTCCAGTTCTCGTTTGTAAGCAGAAATCTCATCCTGTTCCTGCTGGATCGTCCTTCTGCTGGTTTCAAGATCAGTCAGCAGGTCTTCAAAAGACTCGTCCTGTTCTGACAGATGTGTCTTTGCTTCTGCGATAATGTAATCCGGCAGCCCTAACTTCCCTGCAATGGCAAATGCGTTGCTCTTTCCTGGGATTCCCAGGAGCAGGCGGTAGGTGGGGCGCAGGGTATTCAGGTCGAATTCACAACAGGCATTCTCTACTCCCGGTGTGGACAGGGCGTATACCTTCAGTTCACTGTAGTGAGTGGTTGCCATGGTACGGATTCCCCTCTGGTGCAGATGACTTAAGATGGCCGTAGCAAGGGCTGCGCCCTCTGTAGGATCTGTGCCTGCCCCCAGCTCGTCGAAGAGGACGAGGGAATGTTCGTCTACCTGGGACAGGAAAGAAACGATATTCGTCATATGGGAGGAAAAGGTACTAAGACTCTGTTCAATGCTCTGTTCATCCCCGATATCTGCATAAACCTGTTCAAACACGGCCAGTTCTGAACGGTCAAGGGCCGGAATATGAAGTCCGGCCTGCCCCATAAGCGTAAAAAGGCCTACAGTCTTTAAGGAAACCGTCTTGCCGCCTGTGTTAGGGCCTGTTACGATCAGCAGATCGAAATCATCCCCCAGGGTCACGGTGATAGGCACCACCTGGCGTTTGTCCAGAAGAGGATGCCGCCCTTCGCGGATGTGAATGCGTCCCTGGGTATTAAACAATGGCATGGATGCGTTCATATCCAGCGCAAGGCTTCCTCTGGCAAAAATAAAATCCAGCTCGCCAAGAACGGTGTAATCTGTGCGGATCTCTTCTATATATTGTGCAGTATCTTCGCTCAGACGGGAGAGGATTACCTGAATCTCTTCCTGCTCCTTCCCATAGAGTTCTTTCAAGTCATTATTCAGTTTTACCACTGCCATAGGTTCGACAAACAGTGTGGAACCGGTTGCGGACTGGTCGTGGATCAGTCCGGACACCTGGCTTCGGTATTCTGCTTTCACCGGGAGACAGTAGCGGTCGCCCCGCATGGTAATGATAGGATCCTGCAAATAAGTGCGCAGGGAACCATTCACCATACCGGACAGAGTGGAATGGACCTTGTCATTCATCTGGCCGATGGAACGACGGATGTGCTTTAATGTTCCGCTTGCGTCGTCGCTGATCTCATCCTCTTCCAGGATGCAGCGGCGGATTTCTGTGGTCAGCAGGCTGATGGGTTCTAACTGTTGAAATAACGAATCCAGACAGTCTTCCTCATCGTCATTATTATCGTGCCGTCCGTAAGATCTGGCGCATCCGGCGGCTTCCAGGAGTCTGCAGATCCGAAGAAGTTCCCCGCTTCCAAGGGCTGCGCCCACTTCGAGACGTTTTAAGGAATCGTTGACCGGGCTGCATCCGCCTAAAGAAAGCCGTCCTTTTCGGACGATCCGGGTAAACGCTGCCGCTGTCTGCTGCTGTGCCGTATTAATGTCAGACAGAGAAGTCATTGGTTTCAGCCTTTTGCAGCGTTCTCTGCCGCCAAAGGAAGAGGCATGGTCTGACAGTAGTTCAATTATTTTGTTGTATTCCAGTTTGTTTAATGTCTTTTTATTCATATTCAATCACCTAGACCTATTCTAACCTATTTGTGCCATAAAGGGAAGGATAAATATTGAACAATCGTCTTTCTTGGAGTATACTATATCCGACAGGATGTATTTTGGAGTGTATGGACTTGTTTCAGTGAGATCGGGTATGTGCGACTATATTGTTCCAGGGTGTGAAGCGTAAGGGGACAGGTTCATATAAGGAATAGAAAAAGGAGAAAACGGGTCTATGGAAGAGCAGAAAGATCCAAGGGGAGAATTACATCCAAAGGAAGATACTCGTGAGGAACTGCCAGAAGAGGGTAAGGAGGAAGCAGGGGAATATTCTTTTCTGCAGGAGACGATCAAGCGTGACCGCAGAGGCGAGAGGAAGGGGTTCTTCCGAATGGCCGGGCTGGGTCTGGTATTCGGCGTATTTGCATGTTTTAGTTTCAGCGCTATGAAACCGACGATGGACAGTATTTTCCAGGATGATCCGCAGAAGGTGACGATTCCGCCGGAGGAAGAGACGAAGGAAGAGGAAGAACCTGAACAGCCGCCTGCGGAGGAGATCGTACAGCAGCCGCTGGACGCGGACAGTTACCGGCAGATGCAGCAGTCTCTGACCACAATCGGAGTGAAAGCGAACAGGTCGGTGGTGGAGATCGCAGGCGTGCCGGCAGAGCAGGACTGGACAGAGGAGTCGAAGGAGTACGAGAACAGCGTGTCCGGCCTGATTGTGGCGGATAACGGGAGGGAACTTCTGATTCTGGGCAAGTCTCTGGTTGCAAAGGAAGCAAAGGAAATCAAGGTTGTATTTAACAATGGCCAGGTATGTCCGGCTGTGCTTAAGAAGAGCGACGGGAATCTGGGATTTGGGGTGTATGCCGTGAACCGTTCGGATATCCCGGATTCTACGTGGGCGCAGATTGAAACGGCAGTCCTTGGAAGTTCCAACGCAGTATCCAAAGGGGATGTGGCGATCGTGCTTGGCAAACCCTTCGGGTATGCGGGGGCAATGGGGTTTGGATCTATTGCTTCTGGAAAGAACATACTGGATCTGGCAGACGGGCAGTGCCGGCTGATTAATACGGATATCGCCGGATCTCAGAACGGAAGCGGGTTTATTGTAAACCTCAAAGGGGAGTTTATTGCCCTCATTGACCAGAGCGCTGCAAAGGAAGGGAGCACGGAACTGATCATCGGATATGGGATTACGGATGTAAAAGACGTGATCGAGTGTCTCTCTAACGGACAGGGCGTACCCTATGTGGGAATCTGGGGCGTGGATGTTACAGAGGAGATTGAAGAACAGGGAATTCCCAAAGGTCTGTATGTGAAGAATGTTGACGCAGACTCTCCTGCCATGGCTGCGGGAATTCAGAATGGAGACGTTATTACCAGTGTGGATGACGTGGAGATTACTTCTTATGGGACCTACCATGTGACGCTGATGGAAAAGGCGGTGGGAAGCCAGTTTGTTGTCAGAGGGCAGCGCCAGGGGGCGGACGGATATGTAGATATGGATTTTACGGTGACGGTAGGGAGTAAGGAATGGTAGGAATTAATTAAGACAGAATGGAAAGAGGCAGAAAAATGAGATATATTAATACTCTCCGTGAGGGTGAGACAATCAGGAATATTTATTTATGTAAAGGGAAGCGTTCGGCAGAGACAAGGAATGGGAAACCATATGACAATCTGATTCTCCAGGATAAGACGGGGGTTCTGGACGGGAAGGTCTGGGATCCGAATTCAGGCGGGATTGCGGATTATGAGGAGATGGATTTCATTGAAGTGTATGGCGAGGTGATCAATTACAATAATAATCTGCAGCTGAATATTAAGCAGATCCGAAAGGCGCAGGAGCAAGAGTATACCATGGCGGATTATCTTCCTACCAGTGAGAAGAATACGGAGCAGATGTACCGGGAGCTTCTGAGATATGTGGGAAAGATCGGGAATGCTTATCTGCGGCAGCTGATTGAATATTATTTTGTGAAAGACGAGGCGTTCATCCGGAGGTTTAAGTCACATTCGGCGGCAAAGAGCGTACATCATGGATTTTCGGGAGGACTTCTGGAACATACGCTGAGTGTGGTGAAGTTCTGTGAATATATGTCCGGGGCTTATCCGATTCTGAACGGGGATCTTCTATGTGCGGCGGCTATCTGTCATGATATTGGCAAGGTTAAAGAATTGTCTCCATTTCCGGAGAATGATTATACGGATGACGGACAGCTTCTGGGGCACATTGTCATTGGGGTGGAGATGGTAAGCGAGGCGGTAAGGAATATCCCGGACTTTCCGGAAAGGCTTGCCAGTGAACTGAAGCACTGTATTGTGGCACATCATGGAGAACTTGAATATGGATCGCCGAAGAAGCCTGCGCTGGCGGAGGCTCTGGCGCTTAATTTTGCGGACTGTGCAGATGCGAAGCTGCAGACACTGACGGAGATTTTTAAGGATAAAAACAGTCATGACTGGCTGGGGTATAACCGATTGTTTGAGTCGAATCTAAGGAAGACGACTATGGGAGAGTAGCGGGATCAGATGAATAATGGGGCGTAGCAGAATACGTTGAAAAACAGCGGCAGGGACGTAGTAAGGTTTTATTTTACTACGTCCCCAATTGAATTCTGGCCTGTATATGGATGAATAACATACGACTATTGTGAAATGAGAGGTGTCAATATGCAGAAAAACGACGTGGTTACAGTAAAGATAGAGGATATGGGAAGCAACGGCGAAGGAATCGGGAAAATAGACGGGTATACTCTGTTTATTAAGGATTCCATGATCGGAGATCTGGTTGAAGCCAGGATTATGAAGGCGAAAAAGAATTATGCGTATGCTAGATTGCTGAATGTTCTTACGCCTTCGGAATATCGTGTGGAACATCCGGCCTGTAAGGTGGTGCGCAGCTGCGGCGGCTGCCAGATCCAGGAGATGGAATATGGACGGCAGCTACGGTTTAAGGAGGATAAGGTAAGGGAGAATCTGATACGGATTGGGGGGATTTCCAAGGAGGTTCTTTCAAAAGTTATGGAGCCGATTCTGGGGATGGAGGAGCCGTTCGCATATAGGAATAAGGCGCAGTTTCCCATAGGGACGGATCGTAATGGGAAGATTGTCGCCGGGTTCTATGCAGGACGGACACATAGTATTATTCCGAACATGAAGTGTGCGCTTGGGGTGGAAGTAAATGAGAGAATCCTTCGCTGTGTGATTGAGTTTATGGAGGAATTTAAGATCAGCGCGTATCAGGAGGAGGAACACCGGGGGCTGGTCCGTCATGTTCTGATCCGCTATGGTTTCCGGACGAAGGAGATTATGGTCTGTCTGGTGTTGAATGGAGGAGGGATTCCTCACGGGGATGTGCTTGCAGAACGGCTCTGTGCCATTGAAGGGATGACAAGTGTGACTTATAGTATGAACCGAGACAGGACGAATGTGATTATGGGGAAGGAGATTCGCCTGTTGTGGGGGCAGACGTATATTACGGATTGGATTGGTGATGTGAAGTATCGGATTTCTCCATTGTCTTTCTTTCAGGTTAATCCTGTACAGACGGAGAAACTGTATGGGCTGGCGCTTCAATATGCGCAGCTGACGGGGGAGGAGACGGTCTGGGATCTGTACTGCGGGATTGGGACGATTTCTCTGTTTTTGGCGAAGAAGGCGAAGCAGGTGTTTGGGGTGGAGGTTGTGCCTCAGGCGGTTCTGGATGCCAGAAATAATGCAAAGATTAATGGGATTCGGAATGTGGAGTTTTTTGAGGGAAAGGCGGAGGAGGTTCTGCCGGAGTTTGGAAGGAGATATGAAGAGGAGCATGAGGGGATGAAGTATCATGCGGATGTGGTGGTGGTGGATCCGCCCAGGAAAGGGTGCGAGGAAGGGCTGCTTCGGACGATTGTGGAGATGGGGGCGGAGAAGGTTGTGTATGTAAGCTGTGATCCGGCGACGCTTGCCAGGGATTTGAAGGTTTTGTGTGGGGAAGGGTATGAGGTGGAGAGAGTGAGGGCGGTGGATCAGTTTCCGCATACGGTGCATGTAGAGACTATTGTGTCGATACAAAGGAAAACCTCGTAGAAATCCTTTATTTTAGGCACTTTGCGAAGCATTTCATGTTTACTTCGGAGGGTGAAAAAATCCGAAATAAGCACCTCAAAAACTACTTTGATGTTTCGGTGGTAGTTGATATCGGGTGTGGGAACACAAACGGAAAATAAAGGCTTCCCGCAATCAACGTGTCTATGTAGTGTCCACCCTGCTGATAAAATATAGGCAACAGGCTCTTAGAAATTGAATGGGATAAGCGTATCATTAGGGATAGTGGTACGCTTATTTTTTCGCTCATTTGCATCTTTGAATATACTGGTATCTGTCTATATAATAAAAGCAAAAAGGGTAAGCGATACAAAACACACCGTAATGAAAAGAAGTGCATGTTGTGATATACT
>CAJTVY010000050.1 GCA_910579925.1 uncultured Dorea sp. | reverse complement strand
GATTGCAAGAAGTATATGATGAAGCGAAGGATGATATTAAAAAATACCAAGGTTATATTATTTGCCTTTAAACAGGCGGCAAATAACATGAGATGCTTTTTCAAAAAAGAAAAATTTGAATGTGAAAATGAATACAGAATTGTGTTAAGGATTCCAGAAGAATTACTGTTACGAAGGGAATGCCTCGGTGATATTGTAGAAAAAGGGCAATTTAAACGTGGTAATCCTGCTTTATCAATGAGGAAAAAGCGGACGTAATTCGTGTAATTTTTGATGTGTTTTGAAGCATATTTGACAGAAAACTGGAAAACAATTATTGATTAGTGTTCCCAGTTTTCTTTATCTGTTAAACAAGAGCATCATTTTGCAATGTTTCATTCAGATTACACTGTAAAAGACGCTTTCCGCCGATATAGTAAGCAAGTGCGACAGACAATGTAATCACAGCCGCAAATATCAGAATGGGTAGAATCGGGGCGTTAGCCCAGAATACCATTGGGTCTAAATAGCTTGCCGTTACGGCAGACTGCACAAACAGTACAGTCAGCAGCAATGTAATGAAGAGAGGTTTCCCCGCTATAACAAACGCTTCGATAAAAAATATTTTTCTCATTTCCTGCGGTGTCAGGCCAATGGAGTGATATCTGGCAAATTCCCGCTTCCTCTGCCGGAGGAACCCTAATGTATTTGAAAAGATATTTGCAATTCCAATCATGGCAAGCAATATGCAGAAAGCGCCCAAAATCATTACCATGCCTTGTATTAACCTGTCATTAGACAATCGTTCCTGCACCCGGTTTTCACTTTCAAGTTTATAGCGCCTCGATACAAGCCGCACGATTTCCTGCTCCAGATTGTTTAAATCTGAAAGACTTGCATTTCCCCTTGAAAAAATGCGGATATAGCTGTCGGCTTCAGCTTCCCCTGTCGGCTTTAATACATCCCTCCACAGTGTAAGCGAAACAAAGTGAACAAGGGAATAATCTTCATATTCTTCTCTTAATTTCGGGGCTGTCTTCGTATAAGACAAAACAGGAATTTCTACGCTCTGTCCCTCCTTATAAAGTGTGGTTGTCTGGCGATTCTCCGTTACAAAGGGAATATAATCTCTGTAACGGAAATTACTGTTCACGCTGTCCCAGATCTGATTTAACACGACTGCCCCATCAAGGCTTGGAGCAATGTCAATCTGTGAACAATAGTTTAAAAAACTTGTATCATCTAATATGATAATCGGGACGGATACCTGAAACCCACCTTCAGCCTTTACCGGCTCCGTAACTACTTCAAGGCCGCCAAGGGCTATAAGTTCATCGCTCTGCAGCTCTTTAGGCAGAAATGTCATTGCTTCCGCTTTTTGATAAACAGCGGCGCTCTGTATGCCGGAAATGTCCTGCAATTCTGTTGTCAGACTGAAATCGGATATTTCTGTATCCTTTAAGGTTATCATAATATCCCACGCATTCTGAAACCGTTCAAAATAAGTGTATCTGGTGCTGATCTCAGTAAGAACAGTAAAGCAGAGCATGATAGAAAAGCCCAGAAAAGACAACAATAATGAAACGAAAGATATTCTTAGAGAGTTTTTTTGGGCTTTCAGCGCGTTTCCTGCAAGTTCTCCCTTTATACCAAAAATAAAAGATAAAATCCGGGAATGTTTCTTTTTCTTTAACAATGAACGATCGGTATTTCTGATTGCTTCAAGGGGCGTCATTTTGCTCAATTTTCTGGCAGGTATCCATGCAGAAAAAAGGACTGTTAAGAATGAAATCAAAACAATAGACACAAATATGGACGGATGATACTGAAAGGCGGCTTTGTGGCGTCCTGATACATCCGCAGCAAAGAAATTGATTGCTTTTATTACCCCATAGCTTATTAAAATTCCAGGAATACTGCCAAGAAGTATCGGCAGTATACTTAAAACGACTGCTTCCTGCAGCAGACAGGTTCTGATTTGTCTTGGTGTGGCTCCAATACTTGAAAAAATACCAAATTGATGAATTCGGGCATTCATTGATAGTTCAAAGGAGCCTCGGATAATTAGGATTAACGACACCGCAACAATAATCAGTATCGCCAGATACAGCGCCAGAAGCAGCGGTGGCGTCTCATCCTCCGGGTCGTGTATGAAGTATCGGGATAGAAGCAATGAGTTGTATTGAATGTAGTCTTTATTTAATCCAAGATATGTTGCAATTAACGGCATATCACGATAAATAGTTCTGGCATTCTGAACATAAACATCAACGACCGATTCATCTTTCTTCGATAATTTTTCGTTGATGACCGCTTTTTCGACATTTGCAAATTGGCATACCATAGATAAATCATCCGCGCCTAATGTTTCACAGACAATGCGCCCATGCCAGTCGCCTTCCTCCAACTTGATTTTTTCAATTTCATACGCCCAGAAATTGTAAGCTATACTTAAGACACAGGACAAAAACATTGTGGCGATCAAAGCCGCAGCCATAATGGATATGCTGGAAGCACGGTTCGCTTTCATATAGCTTCTGGAGTAGTTTCTCCACATGTTGCTCACCTCCGTTTCTCCACAAGAATACCGTCGGGCTCTTTTGGGCACGTGTGCCGTTGGGAAGAACAGTGGAAACGCCCTTCGGGTATCCCTTGCTGCCATCCGGAAGAACAGTGGAATTGGTCGCTGACAATTTTTCCGTCTTCGATGGTCACAATCCGGTCAGCTTCCAATGCAACTTTTTCATCATGGGTAATAAGAAGTATCGTCTGTTTTAAATTTCGGTTTGAAAGCTTTAATAGGTCGATAATTTCTTTCGAATTTTTCTGGTCAAGATTTCCGGTCGGTTCATCAGCGAAGAGAATGGCAGGGCGGTAAATCAAAGACCTTGCGATTGCGACTCTTTGCTGTTGTCCGCCAGATAACTGGCTTGGCAGGCTTTCCAGCTTATCCTCTATTCCCAATGTCTTTACGATTGTTTTAAAGTAATCGGCATCTGGCGTTCTCTTGTCAAGAAGCATAGGCATAAGGATATTTTTTTCTACTGTCAGAGTTGGAATCAGATTGTAAAACTGATAAACCAGGCCGACCTTTCTTCTTCTGAAAATTGCCGCATCCGTAGGATTCAGTCCGCTAATGTCAACACCGTCTACTATTACAGTGCCTTTTGTCGGTTTGTCAACGCTTCCAAGAATATGTAGAAGCGTTGATTTCCCCGAACCAGATGCTCCGGTAATTGCCACAAACTCCCCTTTTTCAACGGACAGGCTGATTCCGTTTAAAGCAGTAACCTGATTCGCACCTTTTCCAAACACTTTTTCGATTCCGCTACATCTTAGTATATCCATGTTATCAGATCCTCCTGTTTGCTATTCTCTGGACTTTGATATAAATCCCTTTATTATTTGAAATTCATCAAAGTTCTTTTATTATAACAAATAAAAGTGACATCTCAGTGACTGAACCAAAGTGCATACCATTGCGCCGTTTCGCAGTCATGAGTGATAGAAGCGGATCTCAAAACAGGCTCCTCCATTCGGAAGGTTGAATGCACGGATGATTCCGTTCTGCATTTCAATGATTGCTTTGGAAATCGAAAGACCGATACCAATTCCAGCATTTTTTGTTTTTTCTCCGCGATAGAATCGCTGAAATAAATGAGGAAGATCCTCTTCTGCGAATCCTGCGCCTTCGTCCCATATCCGTATCTGAACATAGAGTGGATTTTTTTCATAGGAGCAATGGACAGTAGTGTCTGTCTCTGAGGCTTCCATGCAGTTTTTCATCAGATTCATGACTGCTTCCATCGTCCAGTCTAAATCTACGTTGATATTCATCCCGCCCATTTCTGGAACATCAATCAGAACTCCTTTTCGTATAAATAATTCATATAAATTGTCAGATGCCAGGGCAAGGATGGTAAAAACATCTGTTGGTTTCCTGTCAAGTACAAGTGTTCCTGCATCAATGCGGGATAATAGCAATAACGCTTCTTCCAGATGTATAAGCCTGTTTATCTGTCGTTCCAGTTCCATAATGTGGGCGCATTTTTTAGGATCTGTAGAGGTATGCCCTTGTGGCAATTCTACGATGGAGGCATTTTCAGGATGTTCTTTCGCCATCTGGACCGATAAGGAAATAGACGTAATCGGTGTTTTTAGCTGATGGGCAATATTGGAGAGGTTTTCTGCAAAATTGTTTCGTGCTTTAAGTGCGGCATCCCTTGTCTGGTAAAGCGTTGTTACTGTTTTATAAATTTCATCCTGCAGTCTGGAAAATTCATCGTCGCCAGGTTCCCAAAGCAGTCCCTGACCGCCTGTGTTTATTTTCTCCAAATAGTTCGTCAGTGTCTGAATACGGGCCGACGATCTCTTATGAAAATACGAGAAAGAAAAAAGGAATAGTATGCCTCCCGCCAAAAATCCTAAAACGGCAATTCCAAGGACTGTCGTGTCCATTATCTCCAGGTTCGAAGGATCATAGCCAAAGTCTGATAATATGTTTTCTCCTGTTGTATGGAAATCCCGTGTTTTCAGTAATTCCAGAACTGCCTGTCCTGAATCTGGAGTTTTTCTAATAATATTTCCGCAAAATCCTCCCAGTATCTGAAAACAAACATAGCGATAGTAAAAGGTAAGAAGAAAAGTAGTTGTGGCAGTAACCATCAGACTGACCGACAATACAAACAGAACCGTTATTTTTATATTTGATTTCCGACTCATACAATATCCTCCATACGATAGCCAAAGCTTCGTATTGTTTTTAGACAGGATGGAGAAGAGAGCTTTTCCCTCAGACGTTTCATCGTCACAGTCAATGTATTATCATTGACAAAATTCCCATTACTGTCCCAGATCTGAGTCAGCAGCCGTTCTCTTGTTACAGTCTTCCCCTTATTTTCCATCAAAATCTGTAAAAGCTGATATTCTGCCTGGCTGACAGTAATTTCTTCTTCACCGCAGAATACAGCCGTCCTGTTTTTGTCAATCGAGATAGAACCACAGGAAAGATACTGGCTGTGCAGGTTTCCTGATCTGCGCAGCAATGCGTGAATACGTGAATACAGTACTTCTAATTCAAATGGTTTTGTTACATAATCATCCGCCCCGTCCTTAAAGCCAGAAATAATGTCATGGGTATCATCTCGGACAGTCAGAAAAATAATGGGCAGTTCTTTCCATTTTGAGCGTATCCATCTGCATAAGCCGGCGCCCTCTCCGTCTGGCATGTTCCAGTCAATCAGCGCTATACTTGGAATATGGCGCTCCAACGCTTTCTTCCCGCTTTTCAATGTCCCAAATATGGAAACCGCATATCCTTTCTGGCTCAGATACTCTTTTACAGCTATTGCAATATTTTCATCATCTTCAATATAATAGATTTCTGTCATTTTTCGCCTCCTGGTGGTTTTCGCCAAAGATCCATTACACAGGTAAAATGGATAATACCTGAAAAGTATTTTCATTATAGTCAGTCAGACGAACGAAATCAAGCTTATCTGGTTTTAGTGTAGCAATTTTCAGAATATTTTGTTATAATAAATGTAGTAAAATATTTGGCAGGAAGGAGCGCATATTATGTCAAAACGAATCATTACGATAAACCGGATGTATGGAAGTAATGGAAGAAAGATTGGAAAGGCTTTGTCCGAAGAACTGGGAATTCACTGCTACGATAAAGATCTGATTGAGATTGCCAGCAAGGAGCAGGGACTTCCGTATGAAGAATTGCTGAAAGTGGATGAGAAGCGTGCCAGTCAGTGGCGTTATCCTTTAGAGGAACCGGCTCAGATGGAATCTCAGTACCGCTTCTATCCTATGAATGATGTACTCTTTCAGGCACAGCAGGAAATTATCAGGTTTATTGCTAAGAAAGAAGAATGTATTATTATTGGTCGTTGCGCAGGGCAGATTCTTGGAGAGAATAGTCTGAAGGTCTTTATCCATGCGCCTTTCGAATACCGGGTTAAGGTGGCGGCAGAGCGTATGGAGATTACGGAGAGAGATGCCCGTACCTATGTGAAGAAAGTGGATAAGGAGCGGCGCAGCTTCTATGAATATTTTACGGATGAAAAGTGGCTGGATATGACTACTTATGATTTGTGTATTGATAGCAGCCGGTTTTCCCAGGAACAGATTGTCAGAATGCTGAGAGAGGCGTATGAAGGTTAGACTCTTTAGGCTATTGTGATAGATATGTGCCGGAAGATGTTATATTATTTTTAGTGTACTGTACCGTTCATTTTCAGCCAGGTTATCTGGCGAAATAAGAACGGTACGGCCCACCAGTGCTGGCGGACGCTGCCGGACAATGTTTGAGAAAGGATGGATGTATCTATGACAAATAGAGAGAGAAGAGACAGGCAGCTTCCTTACATATCAGATGAGGAAGTTATGGAGGAACAGAAGAGGGCCAGGAAGCTGACCCAGGCTTTGAATACGGCTGACAGGACGGATTTTGAATCAATCGGTAAGATTGTTAAGGAGTTACTTGGCAGATCTGAGGGAGCATTTATTAATCCGCCGTTTTACTGTGATTATGGTTCTCATATCGAGGTCGGCAAGAACTTTTTTGCAAATTATAACTGTATGATCCTGGATGTAGCAAAGGTTGTGATCGGGGATAACTGCCAGATGGCGCCGAATGTGGCGATTTATACGGCAGGCCATCCGGTACATCCGGATACCCGCAATACGCTTTACGAATATGGGATTGAGGTTACGATCGGGGATAATGTATGGATTGGCGGTAATACAGTGATCTGTCCAGGTGTGCATATCGGAAGCAATACGGTGATTGGCGCCGGCAGTGTCGTGACGAAAGATATCCCGGACTGGGTGATTGCGGGAGGGAACCCCTGTAAAGTGATCCGGGAGATCACGGAGGCGGATCGGAAGTTCTACTTTAAAGACAGGGAATTTGATGACGAAGCATGGGAGCATGTGCTGGAACTTTCCAAATAAAAAGCCAGTGAGAGGCTTGGGGGTAATGTCGCTTTACCCGCCGGCCTCTTTTATGATGTGAAGCTTCGATCCCTAATAACATCAAATTCATATTTGATCAGACAATCCATTCTATATGTACTAATATCTCAGCTTAATATTAGACAGAGAAACATCAGCCTCATAACCCTTGGCATGCAGCATATATTCCATCCCGCTTTTGGCAAGGTCGATATGATTCTGCGGCGCAACCATGATCTCCTCAATGGGAAGATTCCTGTCACTTAAAGGAATCTCGATATAAGGAAGCATAAATCCGTCTTTGGGACGAAAGTATACCGCCGTATCCTTCTGCTTCTTGAAAATAAACCGATATTCCTGTTCTTGTGCAAAACCCTCATGTTTAAAAAACATAGCATAAACTTCTGCCGTCTTCTGGAATTTTCTGCATGCTTTCAAGTAATTGTTATCTTTCCGATTCTGCTTCCCGGCCTCCAGAATCGTCTCCAGAGGCAGCCGCAGCAGATTTGGAAGAGAATTGCAGATTATTCTTCTGATCAGTTGTTTCTGCTGCTTCGAATCATAGACCACAAGCCCGTGGTATGCGATCTCTGCCGCTTCTTCAATTCTCTCAATAATGTCGTCGCTGCAGAATCCTATGTTGTAACCGGTCTTATTGCCAAATTCAGACCACATGGTAATGCTGTCCCTGCATTTTGAAAATGAAAGCACAAAATATTCTCTGTTTTTTTCCCTGCCTGCATAAATGGAGTCATTAAGGAACATGTCTCTTAGAGTCTGATTTTTAATATTTTCCCTGCAAACTTCATCTATGATTCCACGGATATAGGAAAATTCGTTGGGATCATTCAGAAAATCACTTTTTGTCGCCCAGAAACAGTTATGGTTTATAATGCCGTTGATGCCGTTACTCTTTGTATAATGATACAGAATGCTGCCTTTTTCTGCGTGTTCCAGTTTTACCTGTCTGCCAGACATATGATACCGCTCCTTTCAGCTGTTTTGTAACTCTGACTCTATAATAGAGGTTTTTTAGGGAAATAGCAACAAAAGGAGTTGACAAGATCTATAGAAAAGTCCATAATACAAATATTACAAACGTAAGATATGCGGAAATATTAAATTTTTAAATTTTACTACATACAGGAGAGTAGAATGAAGAAACAAAGGTTTATATGGATCGTAACTGTAATCGCAATATTTTTGATTTTTATATTCGTACTGTTGACAGGCCGGCTGGATGAAGAGCGTAAAAACGAGGATGAGGGATATGCCCACAGCGGAGCAGATCATAGGTTAAACGGCAGACAGAACAATGGAAATGACGGCGGCCATGTAAGGAACGACGAAGATTCACAGAAGTATTCATTGAAAATAGTGGAGATGAACCAGGCGGAGAAGGATGAGACCCTTAAGAAACTGTTTTCCTATATGGAGAACTGCAAAGAGATATACAGCAGGGCGGCAGATCATGGTAATATGGATTCATCCGAGGCCAGCCTGGATGAAAATACGCTGCATGAGATGATAGAAAAGGGTGGGGCAGAGAGTCTTTCCGTTACCTGTGGGAACCGGGACTATAATCTGACGAACTATGAGAAGGTAGAGGCTGCTTTGAAAAAAGCGCAGGAAGGGAAAGCAGTTGAAACGGAATTCTATCAGGTGAATTCGGTTGGGATCTTTCGGTATTATCGACTGGAATTCGAGAAGAAGGAATTGTATGTAACGTCTGCCAGCGCCGTGTTTGATGAAGAGATGAATATCGGAATTCAGCAGTTGGAGAAAATTAAGGCATATCAGTGGGAATATACAGACAAGGGCTGGCTGATCTGGGAAAAGGCCCTGTCCAGGAACCAGGAGATGGACATGCATATATTCTGCCGGATATACCCCCTGGATGAAAAATGCAGGGAGATTACGAACCAGTATATTGAACCTGTCAGCTATTTCAGCAATAATCTGTTTCTGGAGGACTGGGATATGACATGCATGGAGAAGATCGAGTTTAACGACCTGTTTGATTTTCTTTATCCCATGGCTGCCGGAAAACCTTTGGAAGGGGAGAGATATGCGGATGGAATTCCCAAGGAAGAGTTCGAATCAGTGATCGGGCAGTTTTTTGACATTCGTAAGGAGCAGATTGAGCAATTTGCCAGATTTGACAGCGGCACAGGGCGATATCCCTGGACTGCGGTGGGGTTCTGGAACCGGGTGCAGCAGCTACAGCCGTCATTTCCAGAGGTTGTCCGTTGTCTGGAGAACGAGGATGGGACGATAACAGCATATGTGGAGGCGGTATCAACAGAAGAAGGGACAGACTGTTATTATGCTCATGCGGTGACCCTTCGCAGGAAGGAAGACGGGACTTATGCCTATGTGGGGAACCGGGTTGACAGGGAACGATCTTATTGTATTCCGGCGTACAAGGCAAGAAGAGAATTTGAAAGAACGGATACTGCGCACTAGAAACGGACTTCGAAGAATGGACAGGACTTCTGAGAAAGGAAGAGAAGGATATGAACATACGGAAAAAAAGAACAATGATTGCGGCTTCCATTTTCCTTTGTTTTCTTATGATGACATTTACATTTGCCATGAAATATCATATGATATCAGATGAAACAGAACCCAGGGAATCAGAGGAGAAGGCAACATCGGATAAGCGCAAAGAGTCGGCGGAGGAGTCAGAGGACGCTAAAGCAGAGGCGGAGGAGCCACAGACGAAAACATCGCTTAAGGCGGAGGCTGACGGACTTGTACCCGAATATACGGAACATAGGGCGGGTGAATTCGTCTTTACATTTACGATTGACGATTTTATCGACGGTTATAATGGGATTTACCGGGCGGATAAGGGAAAAGAATATCTGGCCCCGTCATGGGAGTGGCGCGCTTATAACTATGATCGGGCGATTCATTCAGAGTATGAAAGCAGTTACTATAATTATAGCAAGGAAGAGTCAATTCTTCCATTTCCAACGATCTCTGTCTATACGCCTCTGGGCAGCGACCAGGTGCAGGAAATTATGTTGAATTTTGATGATCACAGTTATACGGAACCTTTGTACAGGGCATATGAGGATATATGTTTCTATACGCTGAAGACTCTGCTCCCGGATCTTGCACACGAGGAGATTGTGACCTTATACACGACTCTCAACGACCTGGCATATGAGAATCTTACGCAGATGAATTATACGTCTGAATCCGTTCCCTGTGTATTGTACTGCCGGGAAAACGTAGCCCTATACCCGTATTTTGCCATTGGGGAAAGCCTGCATCTGTGTATCATCCCGGCGGCGCAGCAGTATGTTGAGGAGATGCGGGATAAGGGAACGCAAATCATAAATTTTTAAAGGAAAGGAATATGAATATGGAATGGGCAGACGGAAAGATCAGATGCCAGTGGGCGAATCCGAAGAATGAGAGGTATATCAGATATCACGATGAGGAGTGGGGCGTTCCGGTATATGATGATCATAAATTATTTGAAATGCTGGTGCTTGAGTCCTTTCAGGCAGGGTTATCATGGGAGTGCGTATTGAATAAGCAGGAGAGTTTTCGAAAGGCGTTCGATAATTTTGACCTGGAAAAGGTCTGCGGGTATGATGAGGAGCGTATGGAACGGCTGCGGGAGAATCCCGACATTATTCGTAATAAGCGCAAGATTCAGAGTGCGGTTATCAATGCAGGAGTATTTCGCAGTATTCAGAAGGAGTTCGGGAGTTTTTCAGAATATATCTGGGGGTTTACAGATGGAAAGGTGGTCTATGAGAAAGGGAAGGCCAGCTCAAAATTGTCGGATGCAGTGTCCAGAGATCTGAAAAAAAGAGGGATGAAATTCGTTGGGACTACGATTATCTATGCCTTTCTTCAGGCGATTGGGGTGATCTATTCCCATGAGGAAGGGTGTTTTCTTGAACATATCGGAGGCTGACCGGGTAGAACGAAGTGTATTTTAGACTTACATTTTTACCATAGAAAGAATAAAAATATGTCGATTTTTTTCCAGATTGCAGCAAATTTCCGACTTGTAATATCATAAGAATCTTGGTACAATAAAAAAATACGTTAAGGGGAAGAGAGATTTCATTGCAATGAAGGAGAAATTAAAGAAACTATTTGCCTATTACGGCCCATATAAGAAGTTGTTCTACAGCGACATGTTCTTTGCCATCCTTGGCGCTGCCGTAACGCTGGTTATCCCGCTGGTCGTAAGATATATCACTAACGAAGTCGTATACTTTGAGATTGCAGAGGCAAGAAAATCCATCTTAATGCTTGGCGCGGCGCTGGTATCTCTCGTTCTGCTGGAGATTTTCTGTAATTTCTATATCGCTTATTTCGGGCATATCATGGGTGCGAAGATGGAGGCTGACATGCGCAGGGATATCTTCGGGCATTACCAGAAGCTGACCTTTGCTTTTTACGACAACCAGAAGGTAGGCCATCTTCTGTCAAGGATTACCAGCGACCTGTTCGATATCAGTGAGCTTTTGCATCACGGGCCTGAGGATCTGGTTATATCGGTCATTAAGATCATAGGGTCGTTTGCGATACTTCTCATGGTAAACGTAAGGCTGGCCCTTCTGGCATTTGCGTTTATACCGATCATGGCAGTGTTTGCATTCTACTTTAACCGGAAGATGGGAAAGGCTTTCAGGAAAAACAGGGAAAAGATTGCGGAGATCAACAGCCAGATAGAAGACAGCCTGTCCGGGATCCGGGTAGTGAAGTCTTTTGCCAATGAAAAAGAAGAGATGAAGAAGTTCAAAAGGGGGAACGACAACTTCGTAGCAGCAAAAAAGGTCAGCTACAAGTATATGGGAATCTATAATTCCGGTCTTGGAGCCATGAGTACGCTGATTACGGTTGTGGTGCTGGTTACGGGCGTAAATATGATGCTGTCGGGGACAGTGGCGCTGACGGATCTGATTACCTTCCTTTTGTATATCAATAATTTTACGGATCCAGTCAAGAAGCTGGTAACATTTACGGAGCAGTTTCAGAACGGATACTCGGGATTTGAGAGATTTCTTGAAATCCTTTCTATTGCGCCTGATATCAAGGATAAACCGGATGCGGCCGCAGTGGGACAGTTACAGGGTAAGATTGAGTTCAGTGACGTATCCTTCCGGTATGGCGATCAGAACGAGGGAGTGCTGAATCACATTAATCTGAAGGTAGAGGCAGGAGACTATATGGCGCTGGTGGGTCCTTCCGGTGTGGGGAAGACGACTCTTTGCAGTCTGATTCCGAGATTTTACGATGTATCTGCGGGATCTATTAAGATAGACGGTATTGATATCCGTGATATGAAGCTGAACGACCTGCGTAATAATGTAGGAATCGTGCAGCAGGACGTATATCTGTTCGCCGGCACAATCCTTGACAATATCCGGTACGGCAGAATGGACGCAACGGATGAAGAGGTGGTCAGGGCGGCGAAGAACGCCAATGCTCATGAGTTTATCATGAGTTTTCCACAGGGATATCACACGGATGTCGGACAGCGGGGAGTCAAGCTGTCCGGCGGACAGAAGCAGCGCCTGTCTATTGCCCGGGTATTTCTCAAGAATCCGCCTATATTGATTTTTGACGAAGCCACGTCCGCGCTGGATAATGAGAGCGAGCAGGTGGTACAGAAGTCTCTGGAAGGACTTGCGAAAGAACGGACGACTTTCGTGATCGCTCACCGGCTGACTACTATCCAGAATGCACAGAAGATCCTGGTACTGACAGAAGAAGGAATAGCAGAAGAAGGAACGCATGAGGAACTGCTTCAGAAGAAAGGGATCTATGAGGCGTTGTATCATCGTAATTTTGAGAACATATAATTGTCATAAGCAGATGAAGGAAAGTGATTATGAAATCAGAATTAAGACAATGGGTCCGGGTGGGAGCTGCCGGCGTATGCGCCATGGCTCTGGTCTGTCCGGCGGTGAACGTAAAGGCAGCAGATCTGGACAGCATGGAAAGTAAATCCTCGGAACTGAAAAATGAACTGGACAGCATTAACGGAGAGATCCTTGAGATCGGCGGCCAGATAGCGGAGATTGAAGTGAACATTGACGAGGTCAGTGCAAAGATCGACAAGAACCAGGAGCAGCTTGCCATTGCAAAGAAAAGCGAAGAACAGCAGTATGAAGAGATGAAGCTGCGTATTCAGTATATCTATGAGAATGAGGGCGAGTCCTGGCTGGGGATGATTTTTACAGCGCAGAGTCTGGCGGATTTTATCAACCGGGTTGATTTTGTGCAGACTATGAATGAATATGACCGGAATATGGTAGAAGAACTCAAGACGCTCAGGGAGAATATCGAGGTGGAAGAAACACGCCTGGATGAACAGCAGCAGTTATATGCGCAGATGGAAAAGGAACTGAACGCCAAAAAGGAAGAACTGAATGCAAAGGCGAAAGCGACTTCTACAGATCTGAATGCGTTATCCGATAAGATTCAGAAGCTTAAAGAAGAGAAAGCCGCCGAGGAGGCGAGGGCTTTGAAAGCGGCCCAGGAGGCAGCGGCGGCAAAAGCGGCCCAGGAGGCAAAAGCGAAAAAGGATGCGGAAAATGCCGCTTCGACGAACATTAGCAATACGTCTGCCTCAAAGCCTGCAGGCGGATATGTGTATCCGTCCAATACGGGTAAACTAAATCCAACGGTAGGCGTGGTTTATTTTAACGGCCATAAGGAAACCTATTATTCGCAGAAGGTGCTGCCTGGACATGGCTTGAAGATTCCGGGACGGCATGTGGCATCTGACGGTACGATCCGTGATGCCAACGGGAATCTGTGTCTTGCAAGCAGCGATTATCCGAAAGGCACTGTGGTTGAGACGTCTCTTGGGACGGGAGTGGTCTATGACAGCGGGTGCGCTTCAGGAACGATTGATATTTATACAGACTGGTAAAATAATTTAAGTGATACATTTCTTTCGGGAAAAGGGGCCTGAAAGTATGTGTTGTAAGATACCGGAACAGATATCAAATACAATGAAGGGGAGAGAAGAAGATGGAGTTTAGTAAGAGAATGCGGGCGTCTATGCTCATTGTGATTATGTTTTGCATGATGTGTGTCTCTACTGTGCTTGCCAGGGATGAAAGGACGGCACAGGCGGAGAAGGATCCGGGAGCGGATATGTACGTGACTTGCGAGTCACTGCACTAAGGTGAAAACAGATCCGACATGAATGAATAGATTTGCGCCCTGTGAGGCATGATACGAAAGAATAGATGTAAAGAGAAGGTCAGGATATGGACGAGATACAGTTTAAAAGAGCAGAGTTAGAAGATAAGGATATCATTTCACATTACTTTCAGCATCATACAAGCCGGAGTTGTGAGAGGACATTTGCCAATGTGTACCTTTGGTCACGCCAGTATCCGGTAAAGTGGGCCATTGTTGAGAATTCACTGGTTTTCAAGAGCGAGGATGAAGAGCATCTGGCTTTTGCGTATCCGGCTGGGCAGCCTGAAGACGTTAAGAAGGCTGTTGAATGGCTGATGAAGTATTGTAAGGAGAGGGGCGTGCCGTTTCAGATGTATAATCTGACGCCGGATCAGTTTGCGCAGCTGGATCAGTGGTATCCGGGAAGATTTCAGATTGAGTATGACAGAGACAGTGCAGATTATGTCTATGAGTCGGAGAAGCTTGCGACTCTGTCCGGAAAGAAACTGCATGGTAAGCGAAACCATATTAATAAATTTAAGAAGCTGTATGAAGACAGATGGTCTTATGAGGCGATCTCGGATGAGAATGTGGAAGAGTGCTTCCAGATGGCGTTAAAGTGGCGGGAAGAGAATGGATGCGAGGATGATCCTGCAAAACTCGGAGAGATCTGTGTGACCATGAATGCCCTAAGGCTGTTTCGGGAACTGGAACTGACAGGAGGGATACTGAGGATTGACGGAAACGTAGTGGCGTTTACCATCGGAGAGCCGGTATGTTCCGATACTTATGTTGTCCATATTGAGAAAGCGTTTGCAGACATAGAGGGCGCATATCCTATGATTAATCAGCAGTTTGTGGAGCATGAGTGCAGGGAGTATACCTATGTGAACCGTGAGGAGGATACCGGAGCCGAGGGACTGCGCAAAGCAAAATTGTCGTACCGTCCTGTATTTATGGTAGAGAAGGGGCTTGTGAAAGAGGGCTAGAAGGAGAGAAGAACATGATAGCAGAGAAGATGAAGAATATGGTGGCAAACAGTTCGGCAATCCGGGCAATGTTCGAGGAGGGAAACCGGCTTGCACAGATTTACGGGGCAGAAAATGTGTTTGATTTCAGCCTTGGTAATCCGAACGTGGCGGCGCCGGAGGCAGTAAAGAAGGCGATCATGGAGTTGCTTGACGAGAATGATCCGGTTGTTCTTCATGGGTATACCAACAGTAATTCCGGTTATGCGGACGTGCGGGAGACGGTGGCGCAGTCTCTGAACGAGCGTTTTGGAACGGAGTTTGAAGGTAAGAATATTGTGATGTCCGTAGGTGCGGCAGGGGGACTTAATGTCATTCTGAAGACATTGCTGAATCCAGGGGATGAAGTCATTGCGTTTGCCCCGTATTTTGGAGAGTACCGTTCTTATACGAATAATTATGACGGCGTTCTGGTGGAAATCTCACCGAATACCGTAGACTTTCAGCCGAAGCTTCAGGAATTTGAGGAGAAAATTACGCCAAAGACGAAGGCGGTGATCGTGAATACGCCTAATAATCCCACGGGCGTGGTTTATTCTGAGGAGACGATAAAGAAACTTGCGGCGATTATGGAGGCAAAACAGAAGGAGTATGGGACAGAGATCTACCTGATCTCTGACGAGCCTTACCGGGAACTGGTCTATGACGGGGTAACGGTTCCTTATCTTACGAAATATTATGCCAATACTATTGTAGGGTATTCATACAGTAAGTCTTTATCCCTTCCGGGAGAACGGATCGGTTATCTGGTGATCCCGGACGAGGTAAAGGACAGCGAGCAGGTGCTGGCGGCGGCGAACGTGGCCACGCGGATCTTAGGATTTGTGAATGCGCCCACCCTGCAGCAGAAAGTGGTTATGAAATGTATCAATGAGAAGACGGACATTTCTTTCTACGACAGGAATCGGGAGACTCTGTATCGTGGACTTAAGGAATGCGGATTCGAGTGTATCAGGCCCCAGGGAGCTTTCTATCTCTTCGTGAAGTCGCCGGCTGCCGATGAGAAGGAGTTCTGTGCGGCGGCGAAGAAATACAATCTTCTGCTGGTGCCGGGAAGTTCTTTTGGGTGTCCGGGGTATGTAAGGCTTGCATACTGCGTGGCTTATGAGACCATTGTGAATTCACTGCCAAAATTCAAAGAACTGGCCGGAGAATATGCTTTAATCTGATATCCGAGGGAAAGTTGAGATGATCCTGGTTCGGAGAATACCGTATCGGGGCAGAGGACAAAAATGATGAGAACATTTGAGAGAAATATCCGTAAGGTGGAACCTTATGTTCCAGGGGAACAGCCCCAGAATAAAGTAATCAAACTGAATACCAACGAGAATCCTTATCCGCCATGTCCGGGGGTGACAAAAGCCCTGGAAGAGTTGGATACGGACAGACTCAGACTCTATCCGGATCCCACCTGTGCTCCTCTGGTGAATGCGCTTGCGGATTTCTATCATGTGAATCCAGAGCAGGTGTTTGTTGGCGTGGGGTCGGATGATGTATTATCCATGTGTTTCCTGACCTTTTTTAACTCACAGAAGCCGGTTTTATTCCCGGATATTACATATTCTTTCTATAAGGTCTGGGCGGAACTTTACCGGATTCCTTATGAATGCCAGAAGCTGGATGAGGATTTTCGGATTGTGAAGGAGGACTACTATAGGGAGAATGGCGGCGTTATCTTTCCGAATCCCAATGCTCCGACTGCAATCTATGAGGAACTGGATGTTGTGGAAGAGATTGTCCGAAAGAACCAGGATGTGATTGTAATTGTGGATGAGGCTTACATTGATTTTGCAGGGCGGTCTGCACTGGAACTGATTGACAGGTACGACAATCTGGTGGTGGTACAGACATTTTCCAAGGCCAGGTCCATGGCGGGCATGCGCATCGGGTATGCGATTGGCAGCCCGCTCTTGATTAAGTATCTGAATGATGCGAAGTATTCCTTTAATTCTTACACCATGAACCAGGCTGCGCTGGTGTGCGGCGTAGAATCGGTAAGGGACAGGGAATATTTTGAGGAGGGAATTCGTAAAATTATTGAAACACGGGAGTGGGCGAAGGGCCGGTTCGCAGAACTTGGTTTCCAGTGTCTTGATTCCAGCGCTAATTTTATCTTTGCCGCCCATCCTGCATATGATGCGAAGGAATTATTCGAAGCGTTGAAGGAGAACGGAATTTATGTCCGGTACTGGGGAAGTGAGAGGATTGAACAGTATTTAAGGATTACCATCGGGACAAGGGAAGAGATGGAAGTATTATTTCGATTTCTTGAGAATTATATGGGAAGGAATCGTTCATAAAGGAGAAGGTTATGACAGAAACATTAGTACAGAGTATTATCGATGCCCTGGGCGCAAGCGTTGGGAAGGAAGCAATTGTATTTATCATATCCATGATACCAATTCTGGAACTTCGAGGCGCACTTCTGGTGGCCGGGCCGCTGCTTGGCGTGCCGGTGGCCAAGGCAATACCGCTGTGCATCATAGGAAATATTATTCCTGTGCCGTTTATTCTGCTTCTGATTACGCCGGTTTTTAATTGGATGAAGGGGACGAAACTTTTCAAGCCCATGGTGACGAAACTGGAATCCAAGGCTATGAGTAAGAGTGATCAGATTGAAAAGTATGAATTCTGGGGCCTGGTGCTGTTCGTGGGAATCCCCCTTCCGGGAACCGGGGCCTGGACGGGGTCGCTGATTGCCGCGCTGCTTGGCGTAAAGTTTAAGAAAGCATTTCCGGCCGTGATTCTTGGAATCTTTATGGCGACTGTGATTATGTGGTTTATTTCCTACGTGCTGCTTGGAGGCGTGCATGTTCTTGGATAATATAGGAGGCGTCGGATTCTGACGCTTAAGATTCATACAAGAACCAGCGGGTCTGCCGTAAATTGCCATCTGCTAACGATGGCAGTTTACAGCAGATCCTTTTTCTTTCTGCAATTATAATTTACCGGATTTTCAGCGACTGAAAAAATGGTTCCATGAGGTCGCATCCGTACTGGACCAGAGAGTACCGTTTCTGCTGCAGGCACCAGTTGTAGGTGATCCCAATCTGAAAGCTTGTGATCATGTCAGTCAGAACCGTATATGTGTGGGGAGAACCGATCTGCCCGGATTCAATACCATCTTTCAGAAGCTGCCGCAGAATCTGATAATACCGTCTGTCCGGATTCAGAATATGCCGTACGCCGTCTGTCATTACCTGGAGTCCGTACAAGGTGGGATAAAAGGCGCAGAAAGGGGAGGATTCCACGGCACACATGACATAGCGGTTAAAGGAGATCAGATTGTCTACGATATGCAGATTTTCATCGTAGTAATCCTTAAGCCATGTATCATAGTCGTTATCATAGATGTAGGCAATCGTAAAGAGCAGTTCTTCTTTCCCGCGGAAATGATGATAGAAAGCGCTGCGGGAGGTGCCTGATTTTTTAATAATCTCTGATATGGTAGTCTCGTCATAGCCGTGCTTCTGGAATAATTCCCATGCAGCCTGCATGATTTTGGCTTTTGTTTTCTTTTTATAGGGGCCGCGCATATCATTTTCCTCTTTTCTTCCTAAGTTATTAGCGGTTTTATACGATTCTATGGTAACATAAAGAATCTTTTCGTTCAACTTGACTAAGGTATTATACTTTGTTAAAATAAAAACAGGAATGAAGTACGGAATTTAGTTTGAATTTGAAAGGAGAGGGAGAGAAAATGGAGCGGTTAAGAGTAAAGAAGCCGTCTGACAGAGAAGAAATGAGTTATGCGCTTCAGGCGGCGCTGCTTATGGGATTCCAGTCAGAGACAGCGGTTTTTCCGGTTGCAGCCCCGGACGGCGAGATAGAGATTCCAGGAACAAAAGAAGAGCTGATGGGTCTGTGGAAGCTGGAAAACAGGGAGCAGCCGGAGCATTATCTTCCGGCAGAAAAGAAGGGACCTGTGTTTGAGCTGGATTTCCGGAAGGAAAGAGGGATTGAGTATCTGTTTTCCAGAGGTATGTTTTTAAAAGACGAGGATTATGATCTATTGCCGGACAGGCTGGATGTAAAGCTGGTTCTTCCGCATAATGCGGACGAATGGATGCTTGCGGCGGCATGTAATATTGCTTTCCGGTTCGGAATGGAGACAACGTCTTATGAGGGCGGCATCCTTGCGCCGGAAGGATACGAGGGCAACGCCGTGGTATTTTCCTATGGGGAACATGCAGAAGTCTCTCTTATGGAGATTCCTGATTGCAGCCAGATAGAGGGAGACGCTCGTCCGGTACATATCCGGGTCAGCGGAAATGGATGGGAACTGTTAGAGTTGTGCAGTCTTATCTGCGGAAAATTCCCTCTGACAGACGGGCTATGGAAAAGCTGGCGTGACGTGCTGATGGACTGGACGGATGATTTTGCCATGAGAGGAGCTGACGGTCAGCTTGCGTATCTTCATGCACTCGGGAAAGAGATGGGGAAGAATGGGAACTTCGTCTTATATGGCTCTCCAGAGATCAGCGAGGGACAGAAAAGGTATTTTCCGGATGCACAGATCCTGGATTATAAGTCGGGAAGGAAGATCTATGAGAAGAATTATGAACTTCCCTGGGAGGCGGATGTTTTTGAGGAGGTTTTAAGGGAAGAGATTTATTCGAGACTTGGGAAGGGGGACAAGGTAAGGATAGAAGGGGCTTTAAGCGAGGGACAAAAAGTGCGGGAAGAGATTTCCGGACGTATTGGGGAAGAAGTGGAAAAGAGGGGCGCCTGTGCCGAGGAGATTCAGATCATCTGTGCCTATAAGCAGGGGTATTCATGGATGGCTGAGGCCGTGATCCCGGCTGTCGTGGGGAAGAAGACGGAGAAGATAGAAATTTTCTTTCGGCCGTTTCTCCCGGAAGGTGAGACGAAGTGGCAGGATGAGAACGGCGCAACCCCTTCTTACCACAATCTCAAAGCGAATGATCCAGACAGGTGGTACGACCTTCCGATTCGTTATCTGCAGGAACTGTATCCGATTCAGGATATGCTGACAGAAAAATTGTCCGTTCCTGAGGACCGGGTGATTTTCCGGGTATATGAGGGAACGGAAGAACTGACGTATCTGTGCAGGGTAACAGGGACGGACGGATCCTGCGAGGAGTTCCGGTATCTTGCCAGATGCTCGGAGAGACCGTATCTTGATGAATATCCCGGTCTTGGAAAGGTACACCCGGCAACGGGATATATAAAGGTGTGGATGAATGATGCGGAGGTTCTTAACCGGAAACTTTCTACCGATCTGGAACGGATCTGGGACATTTACCAGAAGGAGGTGTTACCGGAGTGCCGCGCCTATATTGAAGAGAAGACGAAGGGAGAGGTTCATTCACATATGCAGCCGTTTTTCCAGGAATTATCTCTGGAGGTATGGGCAAGTGAGCCGGATTACCGGACGGGGAGCAGGGAGGACCTGATCTCTTCGTTAGATGCGCTTCATGAGGATCTGTATTTTGTAGGGAGTGATTATTTTAAAAATTTTGGGGTCCAGACGGTGAATGAGATTTTTGATGCGCCTGGCCTGATTCTTCCTAAGATTCACGTCAGGAATGGTGCGCCGTCATTTCGTGTGACGCTGTCTGAGCGGCAGAAGGAGGAACCTTGTATCCTGCAGGGAGATAAAGTGCTTCTGAGACAGAAAGAGAGAGAACAGGTTTCTCTCTGGATTTCCAGGATCTGCCGCCGGGATGGAAAGCTGCTGGTTGAGATTCCGGTAAAGGGCGTCCAGCCAGAAGTGGCTGCGGCTTATGCGGATCTTTTTTCTAAGGGCGTATTGTCTGCCAGTGAAGAGATGGATGAAGGGTATGAAATCTGTCTTGTGGGCGAAGATGGGAAGGCATATGGGGCGGCGGCGCCGCCAAAGCGTCCGGTTCAGAAAAAGTGTATTTCAGAAATCAATCTTTTTGATAAGGAAATAATCGGATATGAAACTTATCGGGAGATCATAGAAGAACTGAAATGTGTAGAAGGTATCCAGGTTTTCCGAACGGCGTATTCTTATGCAGGAAGAGAACTTTACGGAATCTGGCTTGAACCGCAGTATCAGGGCTATCTTTCCATGACAAAACGTCTGAGCAGGTGTCCCAGTGAGATTATTAATGCAAGGCACCATGCAAACGAGGTGTCCAGCACGAATGCGGCTCTGCTTCTGCTTCGGAAGCTATTGACGGATGATACCTGGCGAGGGCTTGCAGACTGGCTGAATCTGGTAATCGTCCCTATGGAGAACGTAGACGGTACGGCGATCCACTACGAACTTCAGAAGGAACATCCTTACTGGAAGTTCCATGTGGCCAGATTTAACGCTGTGGGAAAAGAATTCTATCATGACCATTTCAGACAGGATACGATTCACCGGGAAGCAATGGGGCTTACCAGACTATTTGAAAAGTATGTGCCTGATATTATCGTGGATAATCACGGGGTGCCGAGCCATGAGTGGGAACAGCAGTTTTCAGGCTATACGTCGCCGTCCTATAAAGGATTCTGGCTGCCAAGATCTCTGCTTTACGGGTATTTCTGGTATGTGACGGATTCTCAATACCAGTGCAACTATCCGGTCAATAAGAAGATGGAGGATGTGATTGCAGATAAGATTGCAGAGGATGAGGAGATGGCGGCGTGGAACAGAGAGTGGAGCGCCCAGTTTGAAAAATATGCTCATGGGTGGATGCCCAAACTGTTTCCGGCAGATTATTATAAAGAGATGATTAATTACTGGATACCGTTTGCGTATGACAGAAACCACAGGTATCCTTCCATCCGGTTCCCCTGGATTACTACGGTTGCGTACACCAGTGAGGTGGCGGATGAGACGGCGCAGGGAGAATATCTGAACCTGTGTGCAAGGGCGCATATGGCCCATGACGAGGCGACGCTTTTTATGCTTAAAAACGCCAGGCATATGAGAACATGTGTCTGTGAGTGCCGCAACGGGCAGATCTTTGCCGAATATTCGAGGCTGAGGCCGATGGTCATCGGAGATTCGGAGTAAAGATAGAGAGTAAACCATATTTTATCTAAAGGAGGAGTTTTTTATGGAACTTGTGAAATTGGCTGGTGTACTGATCGTAATTGTCGGATTTGCGCTGAAGCTGGATTCTATTCTGATTATTTTTCTGGCGCTGATTACCACCGGTATTGTGCAACATCATAAACTTAAGAATCTCTGCTGCACATTTAAATCATTTTATAAAATG
>CAJTVY010000049.1 GCA_910579925.1 uncultured Dorea sp. | reverse complement strand
GGGAGATTATGGCTGAATATTTATCACCAGGCGTATATGTAGAGGAATTTGATTCGGGCGGCAAACCGATGGAAGGCGTTGGTACAAGTACAGCCGGATTCATCGGGCTTGCAGAGCGAGGCCCGGCGGAAGGAGTTCCGCAGCTTGTGACCAATTTTGCGGATTTTAAGAGGAAGTTTGGCGGTTATCTGTCTGAAAATGAGTACGGGGAATATCGGTTTCTGGCCTATGCAGTGGAGCATTTCTTTGTAAACGGCGGCTCCCGCTGTTATATTTCCCGCGTGGCTCCAAGCGATGCAAGAGGGGCGCACGCAAAAGTTCCGGCAATGGAATCCGTTCTTAGGGTGCGTGCAAAGAATCCAGGCTTATGGGGAAACAGCATGAGCGTTGTGGTAACGCCTTCAAGCAAGGCAAAGACACAGATTCTTGAGGAACTTGACACAGCAGACGGCAAGCAGTATTCGGTAAAAAATTCCGCAGGATTTAATCCGGGGGACGTGGTGGTATACAAGGACATGACTAATGTGGTATACAACCGCGTCGTAAAGAGCCAGGATAATATCATTGTATTTGAAAAAGAATTTGAGCAGGACGTGGTAGATAAGAACCTGCTTCCCAACAAAGTCATCTCTACCTGTGAGTTTAACTTGGAAGTAAAATACGACGATATCGTAGAGTTCTACGAGAACCTGTCCTTCAACGTGTCCATCCCCAACTATATTGAGAAGAAGACGGCAAAATCAGACCTGATTATTGCAAACTATATCGGCAATAAGAAGAGCGAGCCAGTCTCTCCATTTGACGAGATCGCAGGGGAAGACCCGGAGAAGGCATTCTGTGTAATTCCGTTAAAGGGCGGCAGCAATGGTTCTGTGTCCAATATCAGTGCGGCAGATTTTATTGGCGTAGACAAAGGAGCCGGAAAACGTACCGGTATCCAGGCATTCTTAGATAATGACAATGTATCCATCATGGCGGTTCCAGGCGTGGTAGACCCCAATGTACAGTTAATGCTGGTGGCACACTGTGAGAACCTTGCCAGCCGGTTTGCGGTTCTGGATATGCCAAGAAGCGCCAAGAAGATGGACGATATTATCGGCCACAGGGAAATCGTGGACAGCAATTACGCAGCTATGTATCATCCGTGGCTGGAAGTTTTCGATCCATTGGATAAGAAGAATATGGCGATTCCGCCGTCAGGTTCCGTAATCGGAATCTATGCCCGAAGCGACAACTCCAGAGGCGTACATAAGGCGCCTGCAAATGAGACGGTACGTGCATGCGTGGGACTGGACTGCCAGTTCAATAAGGGCGAGCAGGACATTCTGAATCCTAAGGGGGTCAATCTGATCCGCTCCTTCCCGGGACAGGGAATTCGTGTCTGGGGAGCGCGCACGGCAAGCAGCGACCCAAGCTGGAAATATATCAACGTCCGCCGTCTGTTCATCTTCATTGAGGAGAGTATCAAGGCAAACACCAACTGGGCCGTGTTCGAACCAAATGACGAGGTTCTGTGGGTACGTGTAAAACGGACGATCGACGTATTCTTAACAGGACTGTGGAGATCCGGAGCCCTTGCAGGTTCGGCGCCGTCAGACGCATTCTTTGTCAACTGCGGCAGGAATACCATGAGCCAGGATGATATTGACAACGGAAGGCTGATCTGCGTGATTGGTGTCGCACCGGTGAAACCGGCTGAATTTGTAATCTTCAGGATTTCACAGAAGACGGGCGATTCCGTGTAAGCACTGAATAGAATGAGTCAGAAAGGAGCGTTGAGAAGAGATGGCTAGTACCCCATATGGAAAGTTTAGATATAAGGTGGAAATTGACGGCCTGGAGGCAGGAGGTTTCTCGGAGGCGTCCGGGTTTGATGCGTCAATCGACGTAATTGAGTACCGCGAGGGTGATATGGTGCAGACTCCCATGAAGCTTCCGGGTCTGAAAAAATATGGAAACATTACTCTGAAACAGGGCGTTGCGGATTCCATGGTTATGTATGAATGGATGATTGCAGGCGTGGAAGGCGAAGTGGAGCGCAAGACGATTACTATTACCATTCTGGATGAGACGGAGACGGCGACTGCGTCCTGGCAGGTCATTAATGCATGGCCGGCAAAATATACGGCGCCGGATTTCAATGCGACAGCTTCAGAGGTTGCCATTGAGACTCTTGAGATTGCCCATGAGGGAATGACGAGAGTGTCATAGAATAAAATGAGTTGAGGCTTCGGAAAGTCTGGGACAGCATTGCCTGGAATCTCCGAAGCCGGAAAGCAAAGGTAAGACGGATGTTTGAGACAGAATTTTCTTTTGTCCTGCCCAAAGGTTATATGGACAGAGACGGAAATCTTCATAAAGAAGGGAAAATGCGCCTGGCGACGGCGGCGGACGAAATCATCCCCCTGCGTGATCCCAGAGTGCAGCAGAATCCGGGATATCTGGTGATTATCCTGCTCTCCCGGGTCATCACAAGCCTTGGAACCATGCCGGCCGTGGATACAAAAGTCATTGAAGGGCTTTACACGCCGGATCTGGCGTATCTGCAGGATTTGTACGAACGTGTGAACCAGGCGGAGGTTCCGGTTTACCGTACCGTCTGCCCTCATTGCAAAGAGGAGATTCAGGTTCCGGTAAATTTTATGGAAGCCGGGCTGTAAATCTGTATCCGGCTGATAAAATTTACGAAGAAGCGGCATTTGTCGCCTACTATGTGCATTGGAGCAGGGACGATGTGTTGAATCTGACCCATGGCGAACGTCTTAGGTGGTGTAGGGAGATTTCCAATATTAACAGAAAGATTAGCCATGAGCCGCCGAAAAACGATATTTTTAAAATATAGAGCAAGCGATACAAAGTAAGGTGAAGAAAGATGTCAATGCAGAATAATCTGGCGAAAAGTACAAAGTTTAAGGTGATTCTAAACGGTATGCCCCTGGGCTTTTCCAAGGTGTCGAATATTTCCGCCACCATGGAGTTTGAGACGGTGGTGGAGGGCGGCGTCAACGACCGGGTTCATTATCTGCCCAAGCCCAGGCAGTCCATGGATAAGCTGGTGCTGGAATATGGGATTGCAAGCGGGGAACTGACGCGGACTACTCTGACGGCTGGATATGAACTGACGAAGGGTATCATCATTATGGTCATGCCGGATTCGGGCGCAGTACCCACTGCGACTTATCAGGCAAATTGGGGAATCGTGACAAAGTGGGAGATTGACACGCTGGATGCGACCAATAGTGGACTGCTGATTAAGAAGATTGAGATTTCCCACAATGGATTGACAGAGACGATCAATAAGATCGGACTGTAAGAGACATTATCATTCCGTAACGGAGGAGTTCTATGTTAAAGCTGCGAAAACCATTTTCACGAAAAGTACAGCTCCATATCAGACAGGATTTACTGCAGAAATTGTGGGATAAGTATGTCCCGGAAGCTTCGGCGGAGTATGGGCGTATCGAGCTGATCTACCCGGACGTAAGGGGATGGCAGGCTGGGGGAGAAACCCGGCAGATTCAGCTTCTGGTCAATCTTGTACTGCAAAACAGGATACTTAAGGCAGGGCTTTCGGGTTCAGGCGCAGCGCTGGCAGCGAGACCGGAAAGGATGGAGCAGAGTGCGAAACGTGCGGAAAGATGTTTTATGACCCAGCTTCGATGCTATGACGTCAGACTGTATCGGACGGTGAACAAATATGTGACATTGCTTGAGAAGGTTCGCAAGGAGGGCAGGCGTTATCAGAGCTGGCAGAGAGAGAATAGGATCATTGAAAGGCAGCGTGCACAACATCGTCTGTTTTCTGAGTTTTTTTCAGATATAAATAAGTTCTTCACAGATCATGCGGTAGAGACTGCAAGGGAGATGGAAAAGGAACTGATTCGCGTACTGTCAGAGGATGAGTACAGGCTTCTGACGAAGCGGATTCCGAATCTGGCGGAACCGAAGGAGTTCATGCTTCAGTATGTGGAGGTAATGGAAGCCGAGGAAATAAGGCAGTTGTGGACGCAGTTGGAGGAAAGCAGCCGGCAATCCCGGAATCGGTTGAAAGAAACCGGTCAACATTTGGAAGTAGAGAAAATGAAGGAACTTCACAGGCGGTATACTCAGGAAGTGGTCAGAGCCTTCCGTGAACGGGTTTCTTCTATATTAGATACAGAACTATATCAAACGATCACGCAGCCATATAGTGAGATCGCAGATATGGTACTTCGTTCCAGAGTGTATCAAGAGAGTGCAAAGATGGTTCCTGTTTCGGAAGAGGCGCAAAATCCGATAGATGAAATCCAACAGATTATGGATTCTGTACAGATGAAGCTTGAAGTGCAAAAGGAGCAGCTCTGGCAGCGTGAGGCGCAGGCTATTCATACCTATGAGGAGTTGTATCGGGAAGTTCTGAAAGAACAGAATTTTACAAAGGGGCAGGAAGATATAGGCCGGTTCCAGGAAGGAACCTCTGAGAAGGTATTTCTGGAGGAGGTACTTAAGTTAGAAGAAAGAACTTCTGAGGAAGGTCACACGGAGGATGTGGGGCAGTTCGTAGAAGGAATCTTCCGAAATCAGTATCAGAGAGAAATGAGTGAAGGAGAACTCCGGGATATCTGCGAATGGAGCAGAGTGTTTGCGGAGTTATTTGTAAATCCAATTTCGGCAGAGAAGAAATTCGTATCAATATATTCTGTTGTCAGCCGTTATATGAAAGAGCATTGGCAGTCCCCTGTTCTTGATGAAAAGAAACGTGTTGAATTTCTCAGAAGTCTGTGCGATATGATTCGTATCTGGATTCAGGTAAGTTCATATGGTCAGTCTGAGGAGCCGGGAAATCAAAAGACTGAAATAGAAAAAAAGAGTGTATGGCAGACGGTGGAAGAAACATACCGAAGTCAGCATCCGGAAGAAATGGATGAGGTTGATTTTCGTGAATTATGCCGATGGAGCAGAGCGTTTACGCAGACCGCCACAGAGGTGTCCCCGGAGGAACGAAAGGCAGAACATGGGCAGAAAATGTCTGATGACAATGTAGAAGACGAAGCCGGGTATCATGAAGAAATGGCATATCTGGTGGAAGAAATTCATCGTAATCCGGAAGGGAAAGAGCCGGAAATATTTTCACAGGAACATGTCAGAAAACTGTCTGACAGTATCCGGCTCTGGAATCAGTTAAGTTCAAAGAGCGCCAAAGAAGGGCCTTTGTCCGGGGAAAACGACTTTCGGAAATTAATCAGACATCTGAACTTAAAAATGGAAGAGCGGCAGGCCGCAGGCATAACGGCAGACAAGGAGGAGATAGAGGAAGCTTCTCAGGAAATTTCGGAAATAGAAGTGGATTTGGAGCAGGAAAATTCTTTCCAGCTTGTATATACAGATCGTCAGTTTCAATCGCAGCCCGTTCAGAGCCTGCTGCATTATATAAGGGAACTGAATGAAGAACAGTATGAGAGTCTGCTCAGTGAATTGTCGCAGATTACACAGATTCAGTGGAGATTATCTCAGGGGCAGGAGATGGAAAAGGCCGAACAGGAATTGAGACAGATTCTTGTGCAAAGGAACCGGGGATTAGTTCAACCAGAACCATATCTGAGGATGTGGGAATGGGGAGAAGCTCTGTTGTTCTTCCCGGAGTATGCACAGAACGGGAATGCCGACTCTCAGGAGGTCTGGGGACAGAAGAAGAACCCGGCGTATGATTCCGAAAGTTCTTCGGATAGCGGCGGCCATGCCCCGGCCGCATTATCGTCAGAAGACAAAAATCAAAAGCAGACCCAGTGGATACGCCGTCAGATTGAGGAAGCGAAAGACCGGAACAATCTTCAGCAGCTGATTGGACAGATTAACCACAGGTTAGTCATTACTCAGAAGACGGAACAAGAGGAGACGAAAGCAGAAGAAGCGATTCAGCTTATTTACGCAGACAGTCAGCTTACCGTTTTGTCAGTGCAAAATCTTCTTCACTATCTTCGTAATCTGGATGAAGAAGAGTACGGAGTGCTGGTCAAAGAGCTTGCGCAGGTCACAAAGGTCCAAAGTATGCTTAACTCTGGCGCTGGGTTGGAAGAAGAAACCGCAAGAGAAGTAAGACAGATGTTCATGCTGAGAAAACAGAGCAGAGTTTCCTATGATCAGGTCTGGGAATGGGGAAAGGCGCTGCTGTATTACCCGGAACATGGAGAAGGAAAGAGGAAATATGGCACATTGCCTACGCTTCCTGCTGAGGAAGGACGGCGAAGGACGCACTTGATTTATGCAGATGACCGGAACAATCTTCAGCAGCTGATCTGGCAGTTGAACCATATGACGGCGGCGCAGCCGGCAGAAATGCAAAAATCACCATCCATACAGAATCTGCTTGATTCTATACAGGATCTAAATGAAGAGCAGTATGAGATTTTGTCAGAAGAATTGGCAGAAGTGACAAGGATTCAGCAGAGGTTCTCACTAGAACGGGAACAATCAGAAACGAGGCCGGAAACAGCAGATATCACCCACAGGACGAAGCAGATTCTGGATAGGAAGAGTCTGTCAGACGTGCAGAATTTACAGAATGCAAAGAGTAAGCAGTACACGAAGAGCCAGTGGGATGTGCAGATTTTACGGGACATAGAGAATCAGAGTGCGGAGAGTCTGCGGAATTTACAGGAGTTGGATTTTGTGCAGTCTGGAATGGATCTTCGGTATCAGAGTCATAGAGAAGCGTACTTGGAACTTGCGCATCGCATCCGGCAATATGAGGTACAACGGCGTCAGACCGTGAGAAAAAATCTCTGGCAGATTCTCCGGCAGTTTCAAGAGTCTTATTTTTATTCGAGTCAGTCTGGCAGAATACGGAAGGATATTACAGATACGGCAGACATGCCGGATATGATTAATATAGCAGACATAACAGATCTGGCGGATCTGTCAGATGTAGGAGAAAGATTCTACCAGGGCGAAACCATAATCCCAGGTGCAGGATATCCTGCAAGAAGTTCATTGTCGAGGGAAGAACTTGCATACTCTATTCAGGCCGCAGACGCTTCCCGGGAAGAGCAGCAGAGGAGTGAACTGCGTTTGCAGGAAGAGAATCGACAGATAAAATCCGTTCAGGAGCAGTTAGGGAAAAAGCTGACAGAAGTAGAAAATCAGTTGAAATCCGTAGAGGGCGCAGCAAAAGCAAAACAAGACGTGAGAGCATTTGCCGATCAGGTCAAAAGACAGCTCTACGAGGAACTCCATGTAGAAAAACTAAGAAGAGGTCTGATATAGAAAGGAGGCCGTCCCGATGGGACTTACGAAAGCAAAACTTGAGATTGAACAGGAAGTAGGCAAGAGCGAAATCGAAGTGTTGTTCAACCCTTCCGAGTACCAGCTGACAGACGGTTCAAGCTATTCCGAGAAAAAGATTCCGGGACTGGACGGCCCCATCATCCAGTACATATCCGGCGACGCTACAGAGCTGTCACTGAGCCTGTTTCTGGATACCTACGTGCCGAAATCAACGTCGTTGATTTCTTTCGGACCGACCAAAGAATCAACCGACGTTTCCGCTATTACGAAACAGATTGCAGACGCCACGTCCATAGACGGAAGTATGCACCGGCCGCCAAAGGTGACGTTTAAGTGGGGATCACTGAATTTTGAAGGAGTGATCACGAAGATGAACCATACCTACACCATGTTTACCGAAAAGGGAATGCCGGTGCGGGCAAAGGTAAGTCTGACGTTTAAATCCCTGATATCCCCTAAAGATACAAAAAGGAAGTCGCCCTTCGAGTCGCCGGACCGGACCAAATACCGTACGCTCCGCCAGGGTACAGGACTGTGGGACATTGCGAATATGGAATACGGAGACCCGGATATGTGGAAAGTCATTGCCCGTGAAAATGGAATCCTGAACCCCTTGGACGTAAGGCCGGGGCAGGTGGTGAAACTGCCCGCACTGTAAAAGATTACATGCCCGGCGGGCTTCATCCATCAAGGTAAGCCATGCATACCGTATAGATAAGGAGAAGATTCAAAGTGGGAAAAGTAACAATGTCAGGACTTTCAGGCAAATACAACGATTTCATGGTGCCGGCCCTGAAAGTCAAAGTAGGCGGCTTCGACGTCATCGGAGAAAGCGATTACGCCGTGGAGTCCGTAGAAGTGACCTTGTCGCAGACCGCCGCCAGTGCGGCAGTCCTCAAACTTACCAATGTTTACGATATAGAAAAACGCCGTTTCGTAGGCGATGTCACCGCTGATTTCATCCTGGGCGAGCTCATAGATATCGAGATGGGGTACGGTTCTTCTCTGACCTCTTTGTTCTACGGCTATGTGGACGAAATCAACTACGAACTCTCAGACACCCCTTCTATACGGGTGACGGCCGTAGACGTGCGCCGCATGATGATGGGAAGCAGGAAAAGCAACATATCCCATACTGTCACCAGCTATTCCGAGGCATTTGAAGAGGTGATAAAAAAATATAAGCCTGCCTACAAGTCCAAAGACGTGGACGCCACAGACAAGCTGGAAGGTGAATGTATCATTCAGAACGGCAGCGACTACGAATTTATCACAGAAGAGCTATGCCGCAAAGCAAACCGGGATTTCTTTATAGACGCAGGAAAGCTCTATTTCAAGAAGATTGACGCAGAACTGTTTTCCACTGTAGAAATGGAGTGGACCAAAGATTTCCTCTCCTTCCAGCGGCGGGCCTCCTTCCAGGATACCATTATCCGAATCATGGGCCAGGACACAGACAAGAAAGAAGAGGTTTCCGCAGAAGTCACCGTAAAGGCAGACGACAGCCAGAAGTCCCTGGTACAGAATGAAAGTACCCAGATGGATGCAGCCGTGGAGGACAACAGCGATGCCAGGAAGATTGCGGAGCATAAGGCAGACGAGATGAAGAAACAGGCAAGACAGGCAACGGGAGTCTGTATCGGCGTCCCGGAAATAAAGGCCGGCGGTCGGGTGAAGATTGTAAAAGGAGACTCAAAGCTGATAGACGGGACCTATGACGTCATGGAAGCCAAGCATTCCTTTAGCAGCGACGGATATCGGACTACATTTGAAGTAGGAGGCTGGAAACGGTGAATTTTTATGATGAATTGCTGACAGACAAACAAGAAGATAAAACCTATCCGGAGATTACGGCGCCAGGGCTTCAAAATGCGATTGTAAAAGAAATCTGGGACAAAGAACATATCGGAATGATCAAGGTCGAGTACCTGATGGGCGAGAAGAACAAGAAGACATCCGACTGGGTACGGGTCATGAGCGGATACTGCGGAGACGGCTTCGGCAATTACTGGCTGCCGGAAATCGGGACTGAGGTTCTGGTAGGGTTCATTCACGGAAATATGAACATGCCCGTAGTCCTTGGCTGTCTGTGGAACGGGAAAGACAAGCTGCCGGAAGGTACCGCGGACGAGAAGAATGAGACCAAGACCGTCATGACCAAGGGCGGCCATAAAATCACATTTACTGAGACAAAGGATAAAGAAAAAATCACGGTCAATACGCCCAAGGGGCTGGAAATTCTGCTGGACGACGAGAACGAATCCATTCTCGTGCAGGACAAAGGAAAGGAGAACAGCCTTTCCATGGATTGCAAGAATGGCGCCGTCACCTTGAAAGCCAAAAAGGAAATCTCGCTGACTATTGGTACAACAGAAGTAGTAAAGGCAGATGCCAACACTGTGAAAGTCGCCTGCGGCACCGTAGAGCTGGACGCAAAGCAGAGCCTGAAGCTTGGGGGTCAGAGTACGTCTCTGACCGGAAGCAGCGTAAAGGTAAAGGCAGACGGGGAGCTGGGACTTCAGGCTTCCGGCATGACACAGCTTAAGGGCAGTATGGTGAAGATTAATTAGGACGTGGAAGGAAATACATAAGGAGGCGGTTCGTATGGAACAAAGAGACAGCGTGAAAGCATTTTTAGGAACAGGCTTAAAGTTCCCGGTAGGAATCGACAAAGCCACAGGGCGGATACAGATGTCGTCTAACGAAGACAGTATCCGTGAATCCGTTCGTATCATCATCGGAACCCGGAAAGGGGAACTTCCAATGCACCCGGATTTCGGCTGTGGAATCCAGGAGTATGCATTCGAGACGGCGGATTACACGACCTTGTATTCCATGAAAACAGAAATCGAACGGGCATTAATCCGGTGGGAGCCAAGAATCAAAGACATAGAAGCCGAAGTCAGCGACGAACAGATCGACCAGGGAATGCTGACCATCCATTTAAGCTATGTGGTCCGCGCCACCAACAACCAGTATAATCAAGTATACCCTTTTTACATCAATGAAGGAGAGTAGTTCGTTATGGATATTCCGCAGATGGAGAAAATGTCGAAAGAGGATATTATCGGCTATATGAGGAACTGTGCAAAGCAGTATGTGCCGGAGTGGCGGTACGATAAGGAACAGCCGGACGCCGGAACCGCTCTGGTATCCATATTTGCCGACCTGATGTATGACAACATCAAAAAATTTAATATGTCCGCAGCAGGAGATCTGCTTTCCTTTTTTGACGGGGTCAATGCGAGACTGTACCCGGCAAGTCCGGCAGAGGGATTTGTGGTGTTCGCGCTGCCCGAAGGGTATCTGGGGGAGGCAGAAGTTCCCAGACAGACCAGGCTGCTTGCCCAGGGAACCGAAGGACAGCTTGTGTTCGAGACTCAGGAGGAAGTGCTGGTCAAGACCATGGATCTTACGCATATTTTCCTTGCAAAGCCTAAAGAAGATACCATCTATGAACTGTACAGCCGGAAGAGAGACCCGGCGCCCTCGTTTTTTTTGTTCCAGGATAAAGAAGAGAATCTGCAGCAGCACTTACTGTATTTCTGTTTCGGGCGGGAACTGGAAATCAAAAGTTATGCAGACGCCAGGCTTTCCTTTGTGCCAGAAGGACGGTCTGCGGAAACGCAAGGACTGCGGGAGGCGTTTCTGAACCCGGAGAGAATTCGTTTCTACTACGGAACAGGAGAAGAATTCTGCGGTATTACAGACCTGGCTTATGAAAACGGAACTCTCTGTTTTCATATCCCGGGAGGGGAGCAGGGAATCGCGCCCATGGAAGAATATGGAGGAATGTATGTGATTTCGGCAGAAGTGCGGGACGCGGAATATTTCTCCGGTATCTATTTCAGAGAGGCTTCTCTTTGTACGGATTGTCTGGGGCAGAGACCGGAATTTATTAACGTCAACGGCACAGAACAAGAGATCGAGGAATTTCTGGCGTTCGGAGAGAACCCTTCTGTCTATGACGAATTCTATATCGGAAACGGAGAAATCTTCGGAAAGGCAGGCGCGCACATCAGCGTAGAGTTCGATCTTGATTTCGTCAGGATTCCGATCGAAGAAGCGGCGGCAGGGATGAAGATATCCTGGAAACGGATTATGCGCAAGAAGGAGTTCGTGCCAGAACAGGAATATGATATTACCATCCGGGAGGTTATCTGGGAATATTATAACGGCTATGGATGGAAGCGCCTTTCCGTATCCGGGCAGTACGGAGATATTTTCACGGTAGAAGAAGGTATGCAAGGCGTGCGCAGGAAGATCGAATTCACCTGTCCGGCGGATGTGGAGCGCGCTCTGGTAAGCTCCACGGAAAATTATTGTATCCGTGCAAGAATCATCCGCATGAACAATGCCTACAAGACACGGGGAGCTTACATCGCACCGGTGGCGGGAAATTTCTCTCTAAGCTACAGTTATCAGGAGAATCCGCTGCGTCCCAGATTGATGTTCCGGCAAAATAACATGGAACTGAAAGTTCACGGCGCAGCAGAAATGCAGCGGGCAGGATTCGCATTTCCGGCATGCGAGGCAAGACCGGAGGAAGAAAAGACCTGCTATTTCGGATTTGCACAGCCTCCCGTGGGAGGGCCTCTGAAGCTTCTGTTTGTCATGCACGACACGGTGCGGGGGAATCTTGCCGGGCTTAGATGGGAATATCTGTCAAAAGAGGGATGGAAGGAAATGCACCCGGCTGACGGAACCGAAGGATTCGCACACACGGGTCTGATTTCCTGGTATGGAAGGGACGATAGCTGCCAGAAAACCCTGTTCGGGCAGGATTTATATTGGATTCGTCTCAGTGAAGGCAAAGGGGAAGGAAGCGCCTCTGGCGGACTTAAAAGAGACGGACAAGGCAGGGGGAAGGAAGAGTGGAACAGTAAGAATCCCTGGGATGGAGAGAATAAGGGGAATGACAGGAATAACTGCCCTAAGATTGAGGGCATTTACCCCAATGCTACCAGTATTCTGGGGGTAGAGACCATAGAAGAGACCTTCGAACTTTCGCCCAGAGCCGAGAAAAAGGAGGTCTGGCTTGCGTATCAGAACATCTGCAGTTTAGAAGTGCGGGTGTTAGGCAGGATGGATTACCAGCACAGCCTGGAACAGTCCTGGGAGCTATGGAAAGAAGTAGAAGAACTCAGCGTCGAAAGCGGCCGCAGGAACGAGTATGCCGCCGACTGGCGCACTGGACGGCTCATATTTCCTAAATACATGGAGACCGCAGGACGAAACCAGGGAGATGCGATTGAGATTCATGTGCGCTACCGGCATAGCCAGGGGGATCAGGGAAATGTGCAGGCCGGGGGAATCGAACGGCTGGACCGCACGATTGGCTTTATCAATACGGTGTTCAACCCCATGGCCACCGTGTGCGGACTTTCCGGGGAGACGGTGCTTAAGTCCGTAGCCAGAAACGCAAGTCTTTTGCGTCATGGCAGGCGGTGCGTCTCTGCCGAAGACTACGAAGACATGGCAAGAGAAGCCGCCCGGGATATCTGCAAGGTAAAATGCTTTGCAGGCTATGACGAGAACGGCAGACGCCAGGAAGGGGCCGTTACCCTGGTGGTACTTCCCGGAGATTACGGAGAGAGCGCTTACAGCTTTGAGCGTACCAGAAGGAGAATCTATCACTACCTGTCAGACCATATGGATCAGAATATCGTGCGGCTGGGCCGGTTCTATATCGTCATGCCAGACTTGATTCGTCTGGATGTAAAGGTAGTCATAGAACTTTCCCAGGAAGGCGGGGTTTTCGAGGCGACGAAACGGGTACGGCAGGAACTAGACCGGTTTCTTGATGCGCTTCATGGAAATTTCTATGGGGAAGGATGGGAAATCGGCATACTCCCGGACCAGAATCAGATCATCCACGCCTTAAAGCAGGTAGAAGGGGTCAAGTACATCAGCCATCTGTCCCTGCGCAAATACAAAAGCGGGCGGTTTACGGAATACGAAGTCAACGAAGAACGGCTGCTGCCTTTCTACCGGCTGCCAAAAAGCGGCTTTCATGAGGTAGCGGTGGAATTTCAATAAAGAACGTCAAAGAAGAAAGGGAGCATAGGAAATGTTCTATGATTTGAATCTGGATGACAGATCTTACCGGGAAATCGAGGCTGACGCCACTTTCCAGATTCCGGGAGAGTGTCCGGAGTGGACCAACTATAACCAGTCCGACCCAGGGATGATGCTGATTGGGCTGCTTTCCTGGTTTAAGGAGATACAGCAGTACCACATCAGCCAGATTGGCGGATGGAAACGGCAGAAATATTTGAAACTCCTTGGAACCGGCATGAAGCATGCCAGCCCTGCAAAGGGCGCCGTGAGCGTGGAGCCGCCGGCCGGTTCCCTGGGAAGTCAGTATCCCCTGTTAAAAGGCGCCCGGTTTTTTGCAGGAAATATGACCTTCGAGACGGTGCAAAAAGAATTTCCCCGTCCGGTAAAACTGATTGGGGCATATATTCTGAACGGAGAAGCGCTTAAGCAGTACGTCAATATTGGCAATGACCTGGAAAAAAGAATGCGTCTGTATCCTTTTGGGGAGAAGCCAGAGGCAGGAAACTGCTGCTGCTTCGTCATGGACCGGGCCTTTGACACCGAAGGACAGACGGTGGTGACCTTTGATATCCGCACAGAATACGAGGTGACGCGCAATCCCATTGGAGCGGATTTCGTTCCTCTGGCACAGCTTCGTTGGGAATATCAGGCTGAGAACGGGTGGGAGGAGCTGCCAGTGGACTTTGACACGACCTATGCTTTTCTGCAGAGCGGGAAGATCGGATTTCATCTGCCGGGAAAAATGGTGCAGGATTCGGAGTACAAAGCCTGGCAGATCCGCGTGACATTGTCAGAGAATGATTATGACGTGGCGCCGCTGATTCAGAATCTTTCCTTTAATGAGATAGAGGTAAGGCAGCAGTATTCCTATTGTGATTACGAAGACTATGAGGCGGTCCCTTCCGGGGACGGTATCTATACGGTCAGAAGCGGGATGTATCTGGCGAAAACCGGACAGGCAGAGATTTACGTGCAGGCAGGGGACGGTTTTGTTCAGGTTTCGCCTGAGGAACGGGAAGAGACCCGGGAAGGAGACGTGGTCTATTCCTTCTCCTGGCAGGAGCCGGAAGAAGAGGGCGGATTATGCGTCCGGCTTGCCGTCTATGAGAAAGAGTTCCGAAAGGGGCGGGAAATCGGCACGGGTAAGGCTTATGCCAACCAGGAATACAGGCTGGATATTCCGGATATCGTCTACGATGAATTTGAGATCATGGTCCGTGACCGGCAGGTCGGAAGATTCTATCCCTACCGGCGGGTAGAAGATTTTGACGGCTGCGCGCCGGAAGATCGGGTGTACGTCCTTGACCTGGAAGAGAACCGGCTGCTGTTTGGTAACTGTGAAAACGGAATGGCCCCGGACGGGGAAATCCATCTGCTCCGTCTGCGGGTGTGCGGCGGGCAGTCCGGGAATATCAAAGCAGGAAGAATCCGGGAGTGCGGCGGATATAAAGAGCTTCTCGTCCGCCAGTACCGTCAGACCTATGGCGGCAGGGACAACGAGACGGTAGAAGCCTGTTATGAGCGTGTAAGGCAGAAGCTTCGGAACGTAAGCAGAGGCGTCACCTATGCCGACTATGAGCAGTTAGTCCGGCAGACGCCGGGGCTTTTGATTAAGGACTGTAAGGTAATTCCCGTTACAGCGGCAGGGAAGATACCAGAGACAGCCCGGGAAAATGAGATTGCTATTGTGGTGCGTCCTTTAAGCTATCAGGAAAGAGATATCAGGCTCAACGAGAAATACAGACAGAATCTGGAACAGACCTTACGGAAGGGGAAAATGCTCGGCACATCTATTCGTCTGCTGAATCCGGAGTATGTAGGGATTGCCGTTTTTGCTGAGATCGTGATACGTCCCCAGTTCACGGACGCAGAGGAAATGATTGAGGAGGCGGTGTCTTCCTATGTGAATGAACATTCCTGGGAGATCGGAAAGCCTGTCTCCGGCAGCGTACTCTACGGAATCATTGACATTCTGCCATGCGTGTGGCAGGTAAGATCTTTGTCTGTGGAGGCGAGAGGGCGGGGATACCGCCATCTGGTGAACGGAGACGTTCAGCTTCCTCCTAACGGGCTGCCTTATCTGAAAGAAACAGATATCCGGATCTTTACGACAGGAGAGACGGACTTCTGAGCGTTCGGTCAGCAGGTACTGCCGGTGGAGAATGACAGACCGGTAATGGATCAGATGAACAGCCCTGCGGCTGATATGGCTAAGGCAGGGAAGAGCAGATTAGAGAGGCGATAGGTTTGGATCAGCTTAGATATTTCGTATTTAATAAAAAGAGAGATTATGAATCCGGGTATCAGAATGGGATTCGGATGACAGATCAGGGAATCGCGCTGGAAGAAGGAACGTCCCAGAACGGTACGTTCATCTCCCGTCTGTTAGACAGCGGCGAGGACGGGAACCAGTGGCACAGGGCAGTGATTTCGAGTAAGGACTACGGGGACGATTCCATTAAATTCTACATCTATTGCAGCGACCGGAACGTTGTGCCGGTAGATGGCAGGCTTCGTCCTTGGGAGGAACTAATTCGTGACAGAGAAGTCCCTCTGGAGAAAAAACGCCGGCTCATGGAGCCGTTTCTCGCCCATATCGTACACAATCCAAGAGATATCCTGCTGTACCATGCAAGCGGCAGATATCTGTGGATGGAAGTGCAGTTATACTGTCAGGCCGGTTTCCTTCCCGAAATCAGCCATATGAAGATTTATGCCGGAAACCGCAGTTTCCTTTCCTATCTGCCTGCAATCTACCAGACAGGGGGAAAGGAGGATTTCTTAGGAAGGTTTTTGGGGATGTTCGAGGCGGTGTACCAGGATTTAGATGAAAAAATCGAAAATTGTGCAAGACAGTTAGACCCAAGGGTAGCTGAACCTGAATTTTTAAGATGGCTTGCCAAATGGGTGGGGATTACCAATGCACATCTGTGGCAGGAAGAACGGTTACGGCTTCTTCTCATGGGAATCGTGGAAAAGAATCTGATACGCGGAACCAGGGAATACATGGAACACATCATCAGTACCTTTACGGGAGAACGCCCTTTCTTTCTGGAATTTTCAGACATTGAGCATTACCGGGACAACCCGGCGGCTTACCAGAGTTTGAAAAAATCATATGCGTGGGGGCCTTACGACGTAAGTGTGTTCGTGCGGGAACAGGCAGTCAGTTCCCTGCGGGAGCAGCACGCATTAAAGAAGATGATTGAGGACATGAAACCCGCACATATCAGGATTCACCTGGTAATCCTGCGTCCGGGGATATACCTGGGGCAGAACGTATATGCAGGAGTCAACAGTATGCTGGCGGCATATGAACAGGTGAATCTAAGAGGAATGTCTGCTATCCCGTCCATTGTGGGTACGGCAGAAGCCCAGGCAAAGGAGGAATGAGAGATATGAAGAACTTGAAAAGCTTTCCATTCGAGAGAAACCGGTATTTTTATGGGAAGCTGCTGTCTGTAGAAGATTTTGAGACAGAGCAGAAATATTTTAACGACAAGCGAAGGACGATTAACCGTTTTCTGTTTGGCTGCGGCGTGGTCTGCGGGCTTGGAGTCGTGGAAGTGGATGATGAGAGCATTTCCGTGGAACGGGGGCTTGCACTGGACTTTGCAGGGCGGGAAATCGTGCTGGATGAGCCGGCAATCCGAAAGGTTTCGGAACTTTCGGGGTACGGAGAGGACCAGGACGCAGGCTTTTACTATCTGTGTCTGGAATACCAGGAGGAAGCTGCGGAACTTATGCATAACGTAGCTGGAACCGCAGGAAAAAACGGAAGCGAATACAATAAATATAAAGAGGGGTATCGTCTGTTTGTCACCCAGGAGGAACCGGAGCGTGAGATTTTTATACCCGAGCGGCTTTACGAGGAACGAAAGGAAGTCTGGCGGGGGCAGGGAATCCGAATCTGCCAGATATTTCCCCGATTCTTAGAGGCGGGAAAGGATGCGGTTCTGACTATAGAGATTGAGCATGGAGGGCAGCAGGAATTTTCCTTTGAGTACGAACTGGAGCTGTCATTTCTTACCAGCGGGGAAGGCAACCGGGTTCGGGTAGCATTTAACGAGGAAGATCTGGCAAAGAATCTGAGATATCAGATGGAAATCCCTCTGAAAGTGGCCGGCGTAAAGGAAGTACAGGCAGAGGCGGCTCTGGTGGAAGGAAGCTTCAGGCTTAAGTCTGGCGGCAGGGAGTATACGGAAGCGGGGCCATGTGTCAGCCGGGCATACATAAGCAGCCGGGACGATTATGAGACCATGCAGTCCGAATATTATAAGACGGCCATGGATTATATTGCGGGAAATACGTTTCAGCAGGGAATTTATCTGGCTAAAATCTATGTGGTGCGGGCGGGAGGCGTCTGTCTGATTCAGCGAATCGACCCCCTTCCCTTCCACCAGAAGATTCTGCACAGTGAAATCGCAGCGGCAATGATTGGAAAACTTGCCCAGGATGTGAAGAGGCTGAAAGAGGCAGAGCGTTTAGAAATAGAGAATCAGAAGATCCAGAGCGAGGAGAAGCCGTTAAGGGCGGCATACGGAGAAATGGTATTCGATGTGGGAAACATGCGTCCAGGGGAGATTGTGTATTCGGACGAAATCGTCCATGGGCTGGGTTTTGGTTCCGTGACCATTCTGCTTGGCTATGAGGTGGACGATGATCTTGAGGAGGATTCCCAGATGTTATACGGGGATGCGTCCCTCTTCGAGGGCGTCCGCGGATTCGTGGGTTCTCTGGGGGCAAAACTGGAACCTGCGGAGGGAACCTTTGAGATTGGGCTTAAAATCCTCAAAAATGACGGCGCAGAACAGGTGCGGGTTCACTGGACGGCTCTTCGCAATGAAATCCGAAAGCCTGAGTCAGCTAAGAAGAAGCACATCTTCATACAGCCGGATAATCCGAATGTATTCGTGGGCGACAGTGTGGTCTTTACGGCGGTTCTGGAAGGGTTCACAGATGAACGGCTGAAATGGACGGTCCGGGATTCGGAGGGCGGAACCATTGACAAGAACGGAAAGTATACCGCGCCGGAGACGGCAGGTATCTTCCATATTACGGTTTCCAGTATGGCTTATCCCAAAGTACAGGCGTCCACATTCGTGGTGGTAAGGGAGAAAGAGTGAGGCGGATATGGTAATCAAGTTTCAGAATATACAGTTTGAACTGATTTCTAAGATCAGGACCACGGTTTCCGGGAATATTGACCTGTACCTGGGGTGTGACGCAGACCGCCGGGAAGAGGGACTTTATACGGTGGCATGTGTCCGGGATATGGAGCTTGCCAGAAAGCTGATTCCCATGACCACGAAGCAGAATGTCAGCCTTTCCTTTCGGGATCTGCACGCCAGTTTTAATGCAGACGGAAAATATTACGTCATTTTCCATCATGCGTCCGGAAAGACGCTGCAGCAGGCATTGGAGGACGGGAACTATCACCTGCGGGAACGGCTTGTGATTTTAAAAAATATTTTTGCACAGATGTTTCTGCTGAATATGCCGGAATGTTTTCTGTATGAAGCCCTGCGGAAAGAGAATATCGTGCTGGATGATTCCCTGGGGGTCCGGTTTAATTACTTTTTCACAGAAATCAATTACTACTGGCAGGTGCAGGAAAAGGACTTGATGAACCGCATGAACGGGCTTGTCCATGAACTGTTCGCCCGGGAACTGGAACAGAAGAAATCAAGGGATTTAGCAGAATTCGTGACGGATCTGGACGAAGGGCGTTACGGGTATCTGTGGGACTGTTATGTGGCGTATGATGAAGTTTATGAGACGGTGCTTGAAAAGACTGAACAGCGGGAATTAGAACCTGGGCGTTTCTGGTGGCGGGCGTGGGAGCGGTTCAAGAAAATGCTGCCTACGGTGAGAACGGTGCTTGCGGCTGCGCTGATTGTGTCAGCGGCGATTTACCTGCTGTGGAGCCTGCCCAATCCGGCGGTTTCGGATAACGGGGTGTCCTTTGGGCAGATCGGGACTCTCAAGATTAAGGAGACAGCGCAGACGAAGTAAAGAAAAAGGGAGTCTTGCCGTTTTTTTTCAGGAGATAGGAGGTATCAGATATGCAGGGCGGACTTATCGGGCGTACTGCCAGAAGACTTTCACATATATTGATGGCGCCGGTTCAGGTGGTCATCCGCAAGGCAAAGCGGACGTTGAGCCCGGATTCCTTTGCTTCGAAGGTTCTTACGGATGTCCGTAAGGGAGTCAGCCAGAAGAAGAACAAGAAGGAACGGGTCATCGAAGACTATTATTCTATCGGCAGGTATTATGTGCTGAAGCGGATGGTTTTTGTCATCCTGCTTGCGGCAGTCATTATCCCGGTACTGTATATCAAATTGCTGCATCCCATTCTGGTGTCCCACTTCTTCACAAAGACCATGGTCCTTAATTCCCCCGACATGGTGGGGTATTCCGGCAAGGTAGAACTTCTGTCCCGGGACGACGGGGAACTGATCTTCAAGGGAAGGATGGAGGAGGGAAGGATCAACGGAAACGGCAGGCTCTATACTTATTCCGGTTCCCTGCTCTACGAGGGCAATTTTGAGATGGAAGCCTATTCCGGAGAGGGAGAACTGTATTATGAGAATAGTCAGACCTTGTGCTACAAGGGTTCATTCCTCTTGAACCAGTATGAAGGCAGGGGGACTCTCTATGACAAGGAGGGCAATCTGGAATATAAGGGAGATTTCAAGAACGGTCTGTATGAGGGGAACGGGACGCTTTATTTTCCCGACGGACAGAAACAGTATGTGGGAACTTTCGTCAAAGGCGAGATGGAGGGACAGGGAACGCTCTATAACGAAGAGGGGAATGTGGTCGCTACGGGAACCTTCGAGGACGGAAAGCCCCTTCTTAAGGACGTGGTCTTAACAGACGAAGAGGGGAATGTGGTCTATGAGGGAACGGTTAATACGGACGGAGAGTACGAAGGAGAAGGAAAACTTTATGAGGAGGGAGCCCTTGCCTATGAGGGAGACTTTGTAGACGGAAAGAAGAGCGGCGAGGGAACTCTGCTGGGTGAGGACGGGCAGCCGGTCTATGAGGGAGATTTTGTGGAAGACCGGTACGAGGGAGACGGCAGGCTCTACGAGAACGGCGTCCTTGCCTATGAGGGCGGTTTTGTGAAAGGAAAGAAAGAGGGAAGCGGAACCACCTATGACGCCGAGGGAAATGTCGTCTATGAAGGAGAATTTGCCAAGGGAGAGTACGAAGGAGAAGGAAAACTCTACGACAAGGGAGAACTGGCCTATGAGGGCAGTTTTGCGAAAGGCGAGTATGACGGCAAGGGAACTTTGTTTTATGAAGACGGCGCATTTATGTATGAAGGGGCGTTTGCCAGGGGAAAGAAGGAGGGCCTTGGCAAGGTCTTTACCGGAAAAGGGGACATTGTGTATGAGGGAAGCTTTCAGTCGGATGTCTACAACGGGGAAGGTAAGCTCTATGACGATAACAAGATTCTGGTAATTTATGACGGAACCTTTGTGGACGGGCTGTACCAGGGAATGGGAAAACTGACCGATTCTGAGACGGAAGCCCTGTTGTATGACGGGGAGTTCTATAAAGGACAGTACAGCGGAACCGGGAAATTATACCAGCCCTCTACCGGAGGACTGATTTACGAAGGCGGATTCTTAAACGGCGAGTACTACGGAACCGGGAAACTGTGGGACGATATGGGAAATCTTTTGTATGAGGGTGATTTTATCCGAGGGCTGTATTTCGGACATGGGACGCGTTATGACCCATACTCCGGTTCGGTTCTGGAATCCGGGCAGTTTAAGTATGGCGTGCTGACCCAGCCGGACCCGGTGGTCAATGTGCCGGAAGCGAATACGGGGTATACTCAGACGAATCCGACGGGTACTGGAAACTAAGATACAGAAAGGGATATTATGGCAGATTATACGAAGATTGCGGATACGGGGAACGGTATGCTGACGCTTTTAAAGGAGGCGTTAATCCCGGAACTATTGAACAGCCCGGATCAGATCGGACTATGTTCCCCGGAGGACCATGGAGATTATGCAGTGGGCCTGTGGCTCTATGACGTGAAGACGGATAACTCGATACAGGCTCATGAGATGGCGGATATCGGGCGGAACACCCAGCGTTACCCCTCTACCTATCTGACCCTGTACTATATGCTGACCCTGTATCTTCAGAGTGACCTGAAATACCGGGCAGTACAGGAACATCAGATTATGGGAAGAGTGATACAGGCGTTCCGGGATAAGGCTGCGTTAAAGCCTGATACCTTTACGCCTACCGGGGAGCCGGGCGGCGGGAATATCCGACTGCAAATGCTGGATCTGGACATGGAGGTAAAGACACGGATCTGGACGGTGCCGAATACGGCCTACCGGGCGTCCCTGTTCTATTCGGCGGGACCGGTGGAGATTCCGTCTACAAGGAAGAAGCCTGTGAGAAGAGTACAGGAGATCGATTACCGTTTTACCGGAAAGGATACATAGGATGGATATGGTATTACAGGAAACGAAAATACGGCTGTCCAAGGCAGTGCGCTTAAGGGACGCTTTTACCGGAGAGCCGGTGTCTGCAGGGGTTACGCTTCGCACCCTGTCTGGGGGAAGGGTGGAAAAGAAGAGGGAAGGGTATTTCCTGTTTCTTGACGTGGGAAGCCCTGTGTTCGAGATGGAAGTAGAATCGCCCGTCTACCAGCGGCAAAAGCTTGAAATTATGGCAGATTCCGGGGCTTGCGTAGAGGAAATCCTTCTGTACCCGTCTTTTGCTTACCCCTTACGGCAGGGTGTGACGGCAGTGCGGGGCAGGACGAAGCCGGGGAGTATGCTGAAATTCCATGTAAGAGACGCCCAGGGGAACGTGAGGCTGATTCGTGACTACCGGAAAGGGGAGAAAGAGATTTCTTTCTATATAAAAGACAGGATTTTAGGCGCATTCTGGTATGTCTGGAAGAAAGGGAAGGAAGGAGGCGAGTATTTTCGCATAGAGATTCCCGAAGATGAGGGGGAGCAGTATAGATTGAAAAAATCCCTTACCTGTGATTATCAGAAAAAGGATACCCTGATTTGTCCGGCAAAGGAGAGTATTGCGGATGAGGAGGGAGAATTTTATTTGTTGTTTTCTGAACCTTTCGAGGAGAAATGTATCCTGCATTACGCCTGTGAAAACGAAGGGGAAGTGACGGAAGGGGAAGTAGAGGTTGTCCGCGGATGTGAGAACAACTTGATATTAAAATAAAGGAGTGAAGAACCATGGGATTATGTGTGACCGGCGGTGCGTCCATGACCTGTTCCTTTGGCATGGCGCCCTCCATATTGAACGTTCTGCCAACGGCAAAGACCATGTCGGCCATGCCGCTGGCAACGATTTCCGATAATATTCCTTTTGTAAATATCGTTCCTTTCGGGATGTGCCAGAGCATGGCGAATCCCATGGTGGCGGCGGCGACAGCGGCGGCAATGGGAGCGCTGACCCCCATGCCCTGCACGCCGGTTCCGGCGGGACCATGGGCGCCGGGGGTCCCCCAGGTGCTGGTAGGAGGCAAACCGGCCCTGAATGACCAGTGTAAGCTGACCTGCGCATATGGGGGGATGATACAGTTTACCAATTCAGGCTGCCAGACGGTGCAGCTGTAGTATGGAAGCAGGATAGAGTGAATCCGAGGAATGAAAATGAGAAGAAAAATATTATGTGGTATCTGGGGGATTCTGGCTGTCGCAGCCATTCTGTTTGTAGCGGCCAGTATTTATGGAAAGACGGTTAAGATTGATTATATTGAGCAGATTCATCTTCAGGACGACAATCTGTATTATGTAGACCGGGGGGATGGGGAGAATTTAAGGATTATCCGTTCCGACCCGGACGGAGATCATGGACAGATGATCGTTATAAAGAAGCATGATCGGGAACGGTACCGGATGATCCGCCAGATTTTCTTTGACGACATAGGTAATGCGTATGTGCTGATAGAAGAAGCAGACTCAGAGTCCAGGGACGGCGTGGAAGGCAGGATTTATCAGTGTGATTTTAAGAGAAGGCGTCTCCTGGAGACGGATTATCTTCTGACAGAGGAGAAAAATGCCGATGCCCAGATGTGGATACAGTGTATCCGGGACGGGAAACTTTACTATGTGTGTATCCCGAATAACGAGAACGGTTCGGGAGAGGCGATTCTGTACGTCTGTGATGAAAATGGAAAAAGGGAGCAGTCAGACCGGATTACGTTGGAATATCCCTATCTTAATTCTCAGTTTTTCTTGAGCAGAAACCAGATACTTCTGTGGATGGATTACGAAGGGGAAGTATTTGCAAAGGAAGTGGGGACAGACCGGTTTCTGGAAATCGAAGGCGTCACGGGCAGGAAAGGAGTCTTTAAAAGCCTTTGCGATGATGGGGAACGGGCCTATGTAATGGAGTATGAAGCAGAGTGCATCCGCAGTATCGACCTGGTCAGTGAGACCTCGGAAGTCGTATTTTCGGCGGAAGAACTTCAGAAGAGCTATGCTGATTTTACATTCCGGGGACTGCAAAGCCTGGATTGTACGAAGACTGGTTTCTGTGCAGGGGCAGAGGGTGAGGACGAAGGGATTTCTATCTGTTCCTATCAGAATGGCGTCCAAAAGAATCTGGGAGAATGTACCCTTATACCCGCGGCCGTTATGCAGAGGATGGGGTGGGTCTATGCGGGAATCCTCCTTGGGGCGGCTCTTCTATGCCTCTACTGGATCGCCTGTGTCAGATACCATGTCCAGACCATTCTGGTACGGCTCTGTGTGATTTTTCTTCTGAGCCTTCTGGTCATGGACGGTTTTCTGGAATATTGGATTGAATCGTCCATGCACCAGCAGCTAGAGTATAACCAGACAGTGGCTTTGTCTGCTATGGGAAAGATTCTTAAGAAGGGTATGATACATAATATCGAGGCGGACACAAAAAAGTTCCCTTCCCACGACCGCACCTTGCGGATGGGTAACTCTTCTGTCAACGGCGGGATAGAACGGTCCATGTATGTATACAGTATTTTCTATGGAGACGAGGAAGGACAGTTATACGTCAGTGAGTCCATGTCCGAATATTGCGGCGTTCCGGTAGAATGGGTGTACGGTTCTGAGATGACAGAGGCCATCTATCACGCCTACGATACGGAAGAAATCGTAAATAAAAGCGACGAGAACCGTAACGGAAGGCGCAACAACCAGTTCATTCCGCTGGTGAAAAGCGATGGAACAAAAGTGGGCGTGCTGGCAGTCTCGGCGGATGGAAATATCCTCGACTACCAGGTGTGGTATTATCAGTGGAATCTGAAAAACGCTTCCTCTACCCTCCTTTTGGTTCTTACGGTGGTATTGTTGGTCATTCTATATATTTTCCTTCGCCCGTTAAAGACGCTGAAGGAATGTGCGCTCAAGCTTGCGGCAGGAAATCTGGGCGTGACGGTGGCCGTTCACGGTCATGACGAGGTGGCGGACATTTCTCAGGCATTTAACCAGATGTCATTGGAAATCGCCAGATATGTCCGCGACATTCAGGGGATGTCGGACGGTTACTATAAATTTATCCCGGCGAAGATCTTAGATCTTCTGAATAAAGAATCTATCCAGGATGTGGAACTGGGAGATCAGATGGTAGGAGACATGACGATTCTGTCCCTTCATGCTATGAATTATCCCAGACAGAAGATGTATCTGTCTGCAGAACAGGTATATACGGACATCAACCGCGTGCTGTCCCTGCTTGTAGAGCCGATCAACAGACATTACGGCGTGGTGGAGCATTTTGACGATACAGGGCTTTCGGCGTTCTTTACGGTAAGAAGCCAGGAGGCGCTTGACGCTGCCATTGACATCTGGCGTCTTCTGGATGAAAGGACGGCAGGAGGCGCAAGAACCATTGCCATCAGCTACGGGCGCGTGATGATCGGTGTGATCGGACATGAGCAGAGGATGGAGGCGACGGCGATTTCAGCCCATTCTGATCTGGCGAAGACACTGCGGTTAAAAGGTGATAAATATGGCGCTCATATTCTCATTACCCATCTGGTCTATGAGCAGATACCGGATTTTGAGGAACATTACCATGCAAGGTATCTGGGAAATATTTACCTTTCCGCCAATCATTCTTACGAGAGGGTCTATGACGTCTATGACGGGGATTCGGAGGAGGAGTTCTATTATAAGGACTTGACCAAAGAGTTGTTTGAGAAGGGCGTGGGGCTGTTCGTTGCCAGGAAGTTCTATGATGCAAGGCTTGTCTTTGTGGAGGTGTTAAAGCAGCACCGGAAGGACAAGGCTGCCAAGGAATATCTATATCGCTGCGACCGGTATTATAAGATGGATGATGAGGCAGAGAAGGAGACGGTAATCGAGAGATTTTGACACTGCAGATTTTAGGTAATTGCGAAACTCGCTAAACTCGTTCGCAATCTTGAACCGAAACAAGA
>CAJTVY010000048.1 GCA_910579925.1 uncultured Dorea sp. | reverse complement strand
AATGTAGAAAACAACTAATGTAAACTAAAATTCTAATTTCTTCTTGACTTTTTCATTCTTTTCAAATATCCTGCCTTCCATCAGCATGTTCAGTTCTCCGCCAATCAGTATGCAATACATACAAAAATACATCCACAGCATAATCAGTACGATGGTGGTCAGGCTCCCGTACATATTGGAAAATCCTTTGAAAATATCCAGATAGACGGAAAACACCCATGATATGACCATCCATCCTACCGCCGCGAACATAGCCCCCGGAAGCTGATCTCTGAACCGCCCCCTCCGGTTGGGAAGATAACGGTATAACATAAGGGAAAAGATTACCAGCACTGTCGGTGTAATGACCGCCCTCGCCTCGATCAACTGATCTGCCACATGCCGCAGTAAGGGAATATGCTCTGCGATAAAGAGATTAAGCGTGTTACCAAACACCGATAATACCAACAGCAATATGATCACCACAATAAACAGCAGAGTATAGATCGTCGCCCGGATTCGAAGAACAATATAATTTCTCGTCTCCCGGCAGTGATAGATACAATTAAGCCCTGAAGCCATGGCAAGTACACCCTTCCCCGCCGACCACAGAGCAACAAGGATCGTAACCGGAATGATTCCCATTGACTGGTTGTAAACCTGATTCACGATAGACGTGATCAGCGACTCCACTGAGGAGGGAAACACCTGGATTACGGCAGTCATCACGTCTGCTTTCGTCACCGGCGTATACTGCACCATGGTGATCAGAAGCAGAATGATGGGGATCATACACAGCATGAAAAAATATGCCGTCAAAGCGGCATAGGCGCCTACGTGGTGTTCATTAAAACCGGCTGTAATGCCTGTAATTCTCTGATAGATATCCTTTATTCTCTTCATAACATTCTCCCACATATATGCTCTATATTTTACCCGATTTTCCAAGATTTGTCTATCCTTAGTGTGCTGACCGCATTCTGATTTATTATATGAAAATATTTTGAAAATATAAGCCGGAGCCATTTAGCTGTCCCCGGCTTTAATTTCCACATCTTGATAAAATAAGGTCAATATATCTATGTAGCTTTTCCCTTTCTTTGCCATCTCATTGGCCCCGTTCTGGCTCATTCCAATCCCATGCCCGAACCCGCCGCCAGAGATTACAAACGTATCTCCCTCCCTGCAGATGGTAAAAAATGCGCTGGGCAGCAATGCCGAACTCTCTATGGTCTTACCATCCTGCCTGACTATCTCGTAACCGCTTCCGCCCAGCGCCCTGCGGATCTTATTCTCTGTATCTACGGTTACCGTTCCCCCATCTCCCGCAGCACAGATCTGAAGCGCAATACCTCCTTCGCCGGATTTCGTGATCTCGATATTCTGAAGCGTTCCGATATCCGTACCCGTGTTCCGACTGATAAGTCCTGACAATGTGCCTGCCTCTATCCTCGCCTCCCACCGATACCAGGGAAGCCCGGCCTCATAGTCTCCGCTTTCGTCCTTTACCTCTACAGACTTAAGATACTGGTTCCCGTCGTTAATCTCCGTTCCCCACGCCTCAAGCCCGGCAGTCCTTCCGCAGGAGGTTGAATAATAATAAGTAGTGACAATCTGTCCCTGATAGCGAACCACCTGCCCCTGCGTCTCCATCACCGCCCGGCTTGCAGACTCCTGCTCCTTAGAATTGCCGTAGACCTGATAATCCGTGCTGTCATTCACGTGGGCCTCATATTCAGGGTATCCGAAGTTTCGCATCTGTTGATAGGCGTAACTCCTGGCGCATACTGCCTGTGCCTTCAGCGCCTCAAGTTCGTAGGAGGAGGGCATTTCGCTGGGAACAACTTTACACAGATAGGTTTCCAGCGGAAGTTCATTGATGACTGCAATTCCCTCCGCCGTTGTCCGAAGCTCCAGTGTTCCGGCATAGGAAGGCGTTCCGCAGTTTCTCCTGATGCTGTTCAGGGTAATCTCGCCTCCGTCCCTGGCGCTGATGCGGATATTGCCGCTCTGAAACCTTGGATCATCCGGCGCAAACGCAACCGCCTGTCCTGGTTCTGTCTCCTGCCTTTCCTCTCCGAAAGCAATCACCATTCCACCGCCTGCACACACCTCTACGCCTGGGTGGACAATGTTCACATATCCGTCCGTCATCAGCAGCACCCGGATATTGGGATTATTGACTACAATCTCCCATTTTTCTTCTTGAGGCTTCTCCTCCTCTTTTATCTTCTCTTTCCCCTGCTTCCCCAGTATCCCCTCCTCCCGGTGCGTAAGCGCTGCCTGCAGTCCGCCGATTACCAAAAGACAGAAAAGGATCAGCATCCCATACCAGAAAGGATTGGAAAGGCAAAATGGGAAAAGCCGGTATCTGCTTCTTTTACTGAATTTTCTATATCTGTTATACCTTTTCAATTCATCTGCAGCTCCTTGTCCAAATACTTTTTTCTCAATGTATGCCTTGATTCTAAAGATTATTACCCCAGATACTGACATTCGTACATTACGCCACTCGTCCTCTTTGTGCGAGCGTACATCCGCCCGGAGGTTTTTAATTCATAAGACGCATTTTCCTATGAATTAAAAAAACGCCGTAACCACGGCGCTTTTCAAAATGGACCTGGCGGGAGTTGAACCCGCGTCCGAAAGCCCATCCACCAGAGCATCTCCCATCACAGTCATTAATTTGACATTCCCTCTGCCGGCCGCCTAATGACAGGCTTCCGGTTTTAGTAGCTTCATGAGTTCTTCCATTCCCTCAAAGCTTTGGAAACGAAGTGCTCCGCCTGTTTGAAGCCGGTAACCCAGGCAGCGGATGACCTGAGGCCGACTGCCGCTTAATTAAGCAGCGTACGCTAATTCTCTATTGTCTGCGTTTATATTTAATTGGAACTTTTAACGTAGTGTCCCGCTACGGATGGCTTCTCCAACTTCCAGACCTCCGTCGAAACCAGTACAAGCCCTCATGTGCGTTGCTATACCCCTGGCTGCAGACTGTCGAATTCTGATACCGCTGATTGAACGGATATCTGCCTGACTGATCGTCAGCAGAAGTTCTTTCATAAGTATATTCTATTATATGAACAAATATTCGTTTTTGTCAAGAGTTATTTCTATCTTTATCATTGCACCAGTAAAAGTTCGTTGCTGTGAGCGCCCGGTGAGTGTAAACAAAAACAAAAGTTCACTTTTACATTTGCAAAAAATTAGCACTCACCCATTGACTTTGCTAACAATATGTGTTATATAATATATATAGCAACCAAAACAATAAATAATTTTTATAACTTATGGGGTATACTAGTGTCAGCACACTAGACTATAAGCAGATTTCAAGGAGGAATGATTTATGTTATTAGCAAACAGAGGTTTCAACAATTTATTCGACGATATGTTCAGCGATCCGTTTTTCAGCCGTTCCTATGACCGTGCGTCTGCGCAGATCATGAAGACCGACATCCATGAGAAGGAAGGGAATTATCTGGTAGAGATGGAACTTCCTGGGTATGCCAGAGAAGATATCAAGGCTGATCTGAAGGATGGATACCTTACCATCTCCGCTCACAAGAATATGACGAAGGAAGAGAAGGATGCCAAAGGTAACTGTGTACACAAAGAAAGATATACCGGCACCTGCAACAGAAGCTTCTATGTCGGGGATGCTCTGACACAGGACGATATCAGAGCTTCCTTTAAGGACGGGGTTCTCCACCTCTCATTCCCGAAGGAGATTCAGAAGCAGGAAGAACAGCCGAAGCTGATTACAATTGAATAGTTTCATAAAAATAAAGGGAAGGCTTTCAGACGACCGGCCTTCCCTTTATATTAATTTACTCTACTTAAAAAACCGAATCTTCCCTATCATCGGCAATTCTTTCCTCTCGCCCTTACATGCAGACACAATTCCCATTACCATCAGTATAAAGAACACCAGTCCCAGAATATCAAAAATCCAGGAAAACATACCGCCGCCGAAGTGTATGATAGAATGTAATCCAAAGACCCAGTCGCCTTCCAGCAAATCCACCATAGAAGACAGTATGAATAGCACAATCCCTTGATTCACATGATGTTTTACATACTGTGACTGTCTGTCGCCTGCTATAAGCGGTACTAATACCAGAATTCCCAGATATGACAGAATGCCCATTATTTTGTTCCGGCTTACTTCATTCCTGTCAAAATAATCCTCCTGCTGATACCCCTCTGACGGATAGCCCTGCCAGGTATTCTGACCGTAACCATACCGGCCCGCCTGACCATATCCTGGCTGACCAGTCTGGCTATATCCCTGCTGACCATATGTATATTCCTGTTCCGTTCCCTGACCGCCGGATTCCTGCCTGCCGTATGTATATTCCTGACCAGTTCCCTGGCCGCCATAGGTATATTCCTGGCCAGATTCATATCTCGTATGATTTCCACCGTCCTGTATGCCGTCCGAATATCTGCCCGATACATTCGGAATCTGCGCGCCGCACTGCGGGCATATCATAATTCCGTCGTCCACCTTTGCACCACATTTTACACAATAAGACATTTTTTTGCCCCTTCCTCTTTTAGACTAATTCTATTGTATTCCTCATACGCCCGTTGTGCAATCTTTTTTTCTGTTATTGCAGCATACATGGTCTTATATCTGTAACAGGGCTCCTTTCCTGAACTGTTACCTTATTCTTCCAGTCCCAGGATCTCTGCCAGCACTTCTACGATAATCTCATTGGTACAGGATTTCACATAACCCAGCATGTGCAGACTGATCTCGTCCTGTTTCTGTGCCTCTGAAAGCATATCGTTTCTTTTTGTCTCCTCAATCAGCCTGATTAACTGAGGAGTCAGTTCTTCATATGTCTCGATTGTAGTCTGCGTGACCATTTTCCTGAGATCTTCTTTTCTGGTTGGCACCATACCTCTTCCCCTCCTAAATCTGATCAGCCTTTCATTAATGTATCATCCAAGATTCCGAACCTTAAAATCTCTCTGCGCTTCTCTCTGCTGATCCTTTCTGGCAATATCCTGCCGTTTGTCGTACAGCTTCTTACCTTTTGCCATGCCCACCTCTACTTTCACAAGGCTCCCTTTGAAATACACTTTAAGGGGTACGATTGCGACTCCCTTCTCCTTCGTCTTCCCAAGCAGCTTATTAATCTCCGACTTATGGAGAAGGAGCTTCCGCACCCGCAGCGGGTCTTTGTTAAAAATATTGCCCTTCTCATATGGACTGATATGCATACCATAAATATAGACTTCGCCATTCTCCACACGGATGAATGACTCCTTGATACTGCATTTACCCATCCGAAGGGATTTTACCTCTGTGCCGTGAAGGGCAATCCCTGCCTCATAGGTATCCAGTATAAAATAATCGTGATATGCCTTCTTATTGTTAGCAATCATCTTTCCATTTGTTTTTGCCATGTACCTGTCCCCCTTCTAAATATCCAATCCGCACTTAGTTACTGCTCGTCTGCAATCTCAAAATCTATCGTGCGCATCATACGGTCAGCGTTCAGAACACGTACCCGTACCTTCTGTCCCAATTTGTACACTTTTCCGGTATGCACCCCCGCCATCTCATACCGTTCTTCATAGTAATCGTAGTGATCATCTGACATATTGGCTACATGCACCATGCCTTCCACAGTGTTGGGCAGTTCTACATACATGCCCCATTTGGTGATTCCGCTGATTACACCCTCGAACTCATCTCCGATATACTGACGCATATATTCCACTTTTTTAAGCTTCACCGTCTCGCGTTCCGCCTCCTCGGCCCTGCGCTCCATCTCGCTGGAATGCTTCGTTACTTCCGGCAGAATACTCTGGTAATGGGCAATCTTCTCTTCATTCATCCGTCCCCTTATATTATCCTTAATAATCCTGTGAATCTGAAGATCTGGATAACGCCGGATAGGGGAAGTAAAATGTGTATAATAATTCGCCGCCAGACCAAAATGTCCGATATTCTCCGGCAGATACCTTGCCTGCTTCATGGAACGCAGCGCAAGACGGCAGATCAGCGCCTCCTCCGGTCTGTCCTCTACTTTGGCCAAAAGCTTCTGAATCTCCTTGGGCCTGATCTCATTTACACCAACATGCATCGAATAACCAAAATTATTGATAAATGTGGCAAGTTTCCGTATCTTTTCTTCATCCGGCGCCTCATGAGTTCTGTACACAAAGGGAAGCTCCTGCCAGTAAAAATCCTCTGCCACCGTCTCATTGGCAAGAAGCATAAAGTCTTCGATAAGTTTCGTCGCTATATTGCGGTCATAAGGTCTGATCTCTAATGGTTTACCTTCCTTATCCAGTACCATCTTCGTCTCTGGGAAATCAAAATCAATAGACCCCCGCCGCTTCCTGCGCTCCCGCAAAATGTGAGACAATTCACGCATTCTATCGAACATGGGAACCAGATCACGGTAGCGTTCTATCTCGTCCGGGTCCTTGTCATCCAGAATCTTCTTTACACTGGTGTAAGTCATACGCTCATTCACATGGATCACCGTCTCTGCGATCTCATGGCTGACGACAAGTCCTCTGTCGTCTACCGTCATCATACAGCTAAGGGCCAGACGGTCTTCGCCGGCATTCAGCGAACAGATTCCGTTCGAAAGCTTATGGGGAAGCATGGGGATCACCCGGTCCGCCAGGTATACGCTGGTTCCCCGCGCTAATGCCTCCCGGTCAATGGCGCTGTTTTCCTGGACATAATTCGTCACGTCTGCAATATGGACGCCAAGAAGATAGCGTTCTCCCTCCATGGTTAAAGAGACGGCATCATCTAAGTCTTTCGCCTCCTCCCCGTCAATCGTCACCATCTGCCAGCCCCGCAGATCCTTACGTCCTGCCATATCGGCTTTTGTTACGTCCTTGCAGGCCCGATCCGCCTGATTCAGTATCTTCTCGGAAAACTCCACCGGAAGGTCGTAGCCTCTGACGATTGACATGATATCTGTACCCGGATCATTGATATGGCCGATAATCTCCGTCACTCTGCCTTCCGGCTTACGTCCCGCCTCCCCATAGGAAGTCAGCTCTACCACCACCTTGTGGCCGCTGACGGCTCCTTTGGACTTTTCGTCAGGAATAAAGATGTCATGGGGAAACCGCTGGTTGTCCGGCAGGACAAACCCATAATTCTGCTGCTCCTTTTTCTGGAACAGTCCTACTACTGTCGTCATTCCTCTGGCTATGATCCGCACAATCCGGCCTTCCCGGCTGCGTCTTTGCCCCTGGGCGTCTTTTGTAATCACAAATTCCACCTGATCACCGTCAAAGGCGCCGTTCACATCATCCCCGCTGATATAGACGTCCGCATTTCCATCCTCCACCACCACAAAACCGAAGCCTTTCAGACTTGCTCTAAAAGTGCCTGTCAGATGCTTTGCCTCGCCCTTGCAGTATTTCCCCCTCTTGGACAGATAAATCCTGCCGTCTGCCTCAAGGGATTCCAATACTTCTCTTAACTCCTCCCTCTGCTCCTTCGGAACCTGAAGCAGCATGGCAAGCTCCTTGAACTTCATAGGGATATACAGACTGTCACAGATCAGATCATATACCACCTTTTTTCTTTTTTCAAACGACTTCTCCATTTCAACAGAACCTCCTCGCTTCCAAGAACTGACTCAAAATAAAATTATATACAAAAGGACACTCCCTTACAGGAGTGTCCCACCGTTCTCATAAAAATATGCCGCTTATGCAAATACTTTTAAATTCAACACTGCTGCCAGTACAATAAACAGGATTGCCAGGAACTTCGTGGACTTCACAAGCGCCCCTTCCATGGAACGTCCTTTATTCTGTCCCCAGTAAGTATCCGCCATACCGCTGATCGTTCCAAGTCCCGCTGACTTGCCTTCCTGCATAAGGACGATCGCTGTCAGTGCAATACAGTCTATTGCGAATATAATCATTAATATTATCTTTAGAATCTCCACCTTCTACACCTCCTACGGCTAAACCTTTTTTATTTTACCATAAGATGTCCGAAATAGCAAGGTCTGATTAACAGAATGGATTCCGATACTCTGCCGTATCACCCAGCTGTTCTGCAATCCGAAGCAGCCGGTTATATTTCTCCACCCGTTCCGAACGGCAGGGCGCGCCCGTCTTGATCTGCCCGGAATTGAATGCCACTGCAATATCCGCAATCATGGTATCTGCCGTCTCGCCAGAGCGATGGGAGACTATCGTCCGAAATCCTGCATTTTTCGCAGTCTCGATAGCGTTAAACGCCTCGGTCAGGGTCCCGATCTGGTTGACTTTCACAAGAATGGCATTGGCCGCTTCCCTGTCAATCCCTTTCTTAAGCCGCTTCTCATTGGTGACAAAGAGATCATCCCCCACCAGCTGCACACTGGCGCCCAGGCGTGTGGTCAGCAGTTCCCAGCCGTCCCAGTCTTCCTCATCCAGCGGGTCTTCAATGGACGCAATCGGGAATTCCTCGGTTAGTTCCTCGTAGTATTCAATTAGTTCCTCTGCCGAACGCACCACCTGGTGACCATGCATTCTGCTTTCGCCTTCAAATATATATTTCTTTGTATTTTTATCATATAATTCCGTGGCCGCCACGTCAAGGGCCAGTACAATATCCTCCTTCGGTCTGTACCCGGCCTCCTGAATAGCTTCCATAATAAACCGAATGGCCTCCCTGGCATCCGGAAGATCCGGTGCAAAACCGCCTTCGTCTCCCACTCCGGTGCTGCAGCCGTGCTTTTTCAGCAACTTTTTAAGCGCATGGTAAATCTCCGCGCACATCCGAAGACCTTCCTTAAAACAACACGCACCCACCGGCATGATCATAAATTCCTGTATATCAATGGTATTGTCCGCATGTTTTCCACCGTTCATAATGTTCATCATCGGCACTGGAAGGCGTTTTGCATTGGTTCCTCCCAGGTATGAGTACAGAGGAACGCGTAGGGCTGCCGCCGCTGCCCGGGCCGCCGCCATGGATACGCCAAGCATTGCGTTTGCGCCGAGATTCGATTTATTCTCCGTCCCGTCTAACTTAAGCATGATCCGGTCAATCATAGGCTGGTCGAATATATTTACCCCTATAACCGCAGGCGCAATCCTTGCATTTACATGATCTACCGCCAGTTCCACACCAAGCCCGCCGTAGCGTTTCTCTTTGTCCCGCAGTTCCAGTGCCTCATACTGTCCGGTCGACGCCCCTGAAGGAACACCCGCTCTTCCAAGGTATTCGTCTCCGGCAAGCACTTCTACTTCTATAGTCGGATTCCCGCGGGAATCTAGGATTTCTCTTGCGTATACATCCGTAATTGGTAAATACTTATGCATCTCATCTCCTCCTTTTTATAGAAGGTATTATGTGCTGATTTCAGGATTCTAATGCAGATCGAATAATTCCGTTGACTTTTTTACAAGTCAGCGTTACAATCGGGTGTGGTATCAAAAGAATATACAGACCAATTACAAAAGTTGAGGAATTCATTATGAAATCACAATTAAAGAACTTTACTTATCTGACTCTTAGTACGCTTGTAATGGCAGTAGGAATCTATTTCTTCAAATTCTCCAACAATTTTACCTTTGGAGGAATCACAGGTCTTGCCGTCCTGGTTGCCAAGTCTGGGGTGATCTCAGCGGGAGATTTTTCTTTTGCGGCGAATATGGTACTGCTGGTCATCGGATTTTTTGTACTTGGCAGAAAATTTACTGCCAAGACCGCATACAGCAGTATTCTTCTGTCGGTTGCCTTATCGGGACTGGAACGGATTTACCCTTTAAGTCAGCCGCTGACGAACCAGCCCCTTCTGGAACTGGCGTTTGCCATTGCGCTGCCATCTATCGGATCTGCCGTATTATTCAACATCGGGGCCTCCAGCGGCGGAACAGACGTAGTCGCAATGATCATGAAAAAATATACCAGCTTTAACATCGGAAACGCCCTGCTGGTCACGGATTTCTTCATCACCCTTGCAGGCTGCTTCGTCTTCGATATTGAAACAGGACTATACTCTTTCCTTGGACTTGCACTTCGTTCCTTTATGATTGACGGATTTATCGAAAGTCTGAACCTGTCCAAATATTTTAACGTGGTATGCTCCAATCCACAGCCGATCTGCGATTTTATCAAAGATGAAATCCATCGAGGCGCAACGATTGTGGAGGCAAAGGGAGCGTTTAGCGGGGAAGACAAGTATATCATCTTTACAGCGCTGAACCGCATAGAGGCAGTGCGCCTTAGGAACTACATAAAAGAATATTCACCGGATGCATTCCTGCTGATCTCAAATACCAGCGAGATCATCGGAAAAGGCTTTCATTCCATCTGACAACAAAGGGGCTGGCAGAAGCATCAAATTTCTGCCAGCCCCTTTTTCTCTGAAACGACTATCCGACCATCAGCCCTTCTGCCCTAATCACGTCAATGACCTGACCGACATATTTCTCACACAGTTCATCCGTAGCCGCCTCTACCATAACCCGGATTACCGGCTCGGTCCCGCTCTCTCTGACAAGGATACGTCCGTCGTCAGAGAGAGCCTGTGCTACCGCATCCACTGCCTTCGTAACCTCCGGATTCTCTCTTGCCGTCTTTTTATCCGCCACACGGACATTTTTCAATAACTGGGGATAAATCTTTACAGGCTCCGCCAGTTTTGACAGCGTCATCTTCTTCTCCAGCATGACCTCCATCACCATCAGCGATGTCAGGATACCGTCGCCCGTAGTTGCATGTTTACTGAAAATAATGTGCCCCGACTGCTCTCCGCCCAGGGAAAAATTATTACGGGCCATATTCTCATAGACATATTTATCCCCTACGGCAGTCTTTTCATACTTAAGTCCCGCCTTGTCGCAGGCCTTGTAAAGTCCCAGATTAGACATAATAGTCGTCACTATGGTATCTCCGTTCAGCCGTCCGGTCTCCTTCATATATTTTCCGCAAATGTAAAGGATCAGATCACCATCCACCACGTTACCATGCTCATCCACAGCAATACAGCGGTCTGCGTCTCCATCGTATGCAAAGCCTACGTCCAGCTTCTTCTCTTTCACGTACTGCGAAAGCACCTCAATATGGGTAGAACCACAATTCGTGTTGATATTCGTTCCGTCCGGTTCACAGTTAATCACATAGGTCTTTGCACCCAGGGCATCGTATACACTCTTCGCAATGGCAAACGCACTTCCATTGGAACAATCAAGTCCCACCCGCATATCTTTAAAAGAACGGGTAGCCAGCGAAATCAGATAGCCGATGTAACGGTTTCTTCCCGCCGCATAGTCCACGGTACGACCGATATCCTCTTTCTTTGCAAGAGGCAGTTCCTTAGTCTCCCCGTCAATATACGCTTCGATCTTTTCTTCGACTTCCGCCTCAATCTTATGCCCTTTCCCACTGATGATCTTGATGCCGTTATCATAGAACGGGTTGTGGCTTGCAGAAATCATGATACCACAGTCAAAATCGTCCGTTCTCGTTACATAGGATACGCTGGGCGTCGTGGTTACATGCAGAAGATACGCATTCGCTCCGGATGCGGTAATACCCGCTGCCAGCGCATATTCAAACATATAGCTGCTTCTTCTGGTATCTTTACCGATCACAACCTTCGCCTTGTGATCCTGACCGTAGTACCAGCCAAGGAATCTTCCCACTTTAAAGGCGTGTTCTACCGTCAGAACTTCATTTGCCTCTCCACGAAATCCGTCTGTTCCAAAATATTTACCCATAATCATTAACTCCTTCATATCATTTGCCTTATTTACCGTTTTTTTTGCACGATTATCGCAAAATTCTTTACTATTATATAAGGTTTTGAAGAAATATACAACTGTTAATTTCTATCGGGTATTAATGATGGAACAGCCGAAGCCCCGTAAACGCCATTGCCATCCCATATTTATTGCAGGTTTCAATCACATGGTCGTCCCTGACAGAGCCGCCTGGCTGTGCAACAAACTTCACGCCGCTTTTGTGAGCCCGCTCAATATTATCCCCAAACGGGAAGAACGCATCCGATCCCAGAGCAACGTCCGTAAGCTGATAAAGCCACTCTCTCTTTGCCTCTGTGGTAAATACTTCCGGCTTCTCCTTAAAAATCGTCTGCCACTGGCCATCCGCCAGTACATCCATGTAGTCTTCCCCGATATACAGGTCAATGGCATTATCCCGATCCGCCCGCCTGATGGAATCCACAAAAGGAAGATTCATTACCTGCGGCGACTGCCTCAGCCACCAGTTGTCCGCCTTCTGTCCCGCAAGCCTGGTACAGTGGATCCGTGACTGTTGTCCCGCCCCGATTCCGATTGCCTGTCCGTCTTTGACATAGCAGACGGAGTTGGACTGGGTATATTTCAGCGTAATCATGGAAATGGCCAGATCCCGTTTTGCCTGTTCGGTCAGTTCCTTGTTGTCGGTCACAACATTGGCGAAAAAGTCGTCGTCAATATTCAGATCATTCCTTCCCTGTTCAAAGGTAATCCCAAACACATCCTTATGCTCCAACGGCTCTGGCACATACTCCGGGTCAATCTGGATTATGTTATAATTCCCGTTCTTCTTCTCCTTAAGGATCTGAAGCGCCTCTTCTTCATACCCAGGCGCAATCACACCGTCCGACACTTCCCTCTTAATCAGCCTTGCCGTATCTGCATCACACACGTCTGACAGAGAAATAAAATCCCCGAACGAAGACATCCGGTCAGCTCCCCGCGCTCTTGCATATGCACAGGCCAGAGGCGACAGTTCTCCAAGATCATCCACCCAGTAGATCTTCGCAAGGGTATCTGAAAGCGGAAGCCCTACCGCCGCCCCTGCCGGCGACACATGCTTAAAAGACGTTGCCGCCGGCAGCCCGACAGCCTTCTTTAATTCCTTTACCAACTGCCAGCCGTTAAATGCATCCAGAAAATTAATGTACCCCGGCCTGCCGTTCAATACCTGGATCGGAAGTTCCCCTCCGTCCGCCATATAGATCTTCGATGGTTTCTGATTCGGATTACAGCCATATTTTAATTCTAATTCTTTCATCTTCCTTCATCCTCCTCTACTTATTCTTATTCACAATCTTTGTCTCATATTTTCCCGTTGCAATATCAATATATCTCACAAACAGCGAAACCTTATTCTCCTCGTTCAGACTTTCCCACAGCAGATCCGTAAATGCATGGATGTCATCCGACACCCCGATCAGCTTCGGCTCGCCTTCAAAGCTTGGAAGCGGATCGCCGTCGCACTGGTATGTGTGAATAAAATGACCTTCCCCCGCCTCAGGATTCTCGTATGCAAATGTATAACGATTGCAGCTTTGGGGCTTTCCGTTACTGCTCTTTAAAATTGACATGGCATAATTATAATTCCCGTTCTCGATATGCAGGATTCCCGAAATCCTTGGCGTATAGTTTGGTGCGTCCGGCTCGAATTCCCTGCTTCTTAAGGACTGCTCAAACGTCATCTGCCTGTCCATTCCCTCATAAATGGTATCGGTCTGGTCCCCGTTGGTCACGATAGTCTTATTCCCCAGCACCCGTACCGGCGCATAGATGATCAGGCTCGGATCCGTCAGCTTCGTCGGGTCAAACGCCTGTGTCCGGATTCCTTCTCCGTCCTCCACGAAGACACGGTTCCGGCTGTTCACGCTCCGCCCCATGATAAAATAAGCGGTCACTGCCTTTTTCCCGTCCGGGCTTTTCCCAATGATAATGCCCCTCCCTGGGTACGCATTCCCTTTCAGTTCCTTGTCAATTGCTAACATTTTCATACCAATCTCCTTTTTTCGATGATTTTTGACCTGTTAATCTATTATATAAAAAATACTTCTCTTTTTCCAGTAGTATTTTCTATTGAATAGATGTTTTTAGAATGATACAATAAAATAAAAAACAGGGGGACAAGTTTCATGCGAAAACCTATATTTCTCATTTCCTGTGTATTTGCCTTCGCCTTGCTGACAGGCTGCAGCGACAATGCCGCTGACAAGTACGTGGGAGAACAGATCACTTCCATCAAAGAAAAGGGATCCGGAAGTTTTGAAGCCTTGCTGGATGAAGGCATTGCTGAAAGCAATGACGCATACGTCCTGCAATTCCCGGAAGAACTTCGTAAACCTTATCTGGAATTCATGAAAGATTCTTTTGGCTCCATTGATTTCGAGGTTGCCAAAGCACAAAAGATGGATGACGGAACCTATTCTGTCCAGGTAACTTACACTCCGCTTCATATTAAGAATACCGTTGAAACAGCCAACACAGAACTGATTGCTTCCCTGGAAACCACTGAACTTACCGGTGCGGTAACGACGATTCTGGAAAAGGACACCGCACTTATGAAGGATTCTCCTTCTTATAACCCAGAGACAATTACCACACTGGAAGTATCCAAAAATGGGGATAACTACCAGATCTCTACCAAAAGCCTCGAGAACTTCCTTTCCCAGGCTCTTGTAGAATACATGGCGCCCTATGATGAAGTCTGTGACATCCTGGACTGTCAGGATTTCTTCAAAGCATACCTGGATGCTTCTTTCAAAGGAGAAGTGGCCCGTTTCGCATTACATACAGACCGAACCGAGGAGGAAGCTCTTACATGGTACGAAGCGGATGTATTCGACCCGCCTGCAGACTTAAGCGAAGCATATATTCCAAGATACCAGGAAGCATTAAAATCCATGCTGAGGCAGTGCCAGTACACGGTGGGAATCCCGAAGAAGGAAACCGGACTCTACAGTTACACGGTTGACGTCAAGACCACGCCTAATACCAGTTTTTCCAGCGCATATACCGAGTTCGAGGGCGGAACCTACTACTCCATTGATGAGGTTTCCTCCGGGCTTGTTGAGGCCATGGAGAAATATGCCGCCGCGCCTACCTTTAACGAAGAGACAACGCTCAATATTTCCTTTAACCTCTCTTCCATGCTTAATGCAGGCAATGAAGGTTCAGAATTGTCGGAACTGGCGAAAACTATTTTTGTAATCCCATAGAATCCCTTTTGCCTCCGGCAGGCTGAACTGTTACTATATTTCTGGTCGTACGGGACACAAAGCATGAAAAGCTTTTTTGTCCTGCGCGGCCGGAAACACCAGTAAATGCGAAAAGTAATTTATATGCGCCTTGTCAGAATACATCCTTCTTCCACTGATACTTTTTCATATCCACACATTCTCCCTCGAATTCCACCCCTTCTTCTTTCAGAAGCTCTGTCTGCCGATTGCATTTTCCATCTCCAAACGCACAGGACATCCTTCCGTCCTTCGTCACCACACGGTGGCATGGAAGATCACTGTTACACGGAACCGCATGAAGCGCATATCCCACCACGCGCGCCCAGCGGCGATTGCCTGCAAGCGCCGCAATCTGGCCATAGGACGCTACCTGACCTCTGGGAATCTGACGGATTACGTCATAGATTTTTTCAAATGAATTTTTTTCCACTCTTTGATCCTTTCTAATCTCTCTCCGATTAACTTTTCCTCCCCCTGCGCCGTCGGATGATAATATTCCCGATTGCTTAAGGATTCTGGCATACACTCCATATGGGTAAGCTTTTCTTCTGTATCATGGGCGTATTCATACCCCTTTCCATACTCCAGATCTTTCATCAGTTTCGTCGGCGCATTACGAAGCCTTAGAGGAACCGGCCAGGCCGTAAGATTCCTCACGTCCTGCTTACACGCCTCGCACGCCGTATAGAGTGCGTTAGACTTGGGAGCCATGGCAAGATAGGTGACCGCATGAACCAGGTGTACGTCACATTCCGGCATCCCCAGAAAATGGCACGCCTGATACGCTGCCACTGCCACCTCGAGTCCATGGCTGTCTGCCATCCCGATATCCTCACTGGCAAATCGAATCAGCCTTCTTGCAATATATAGGGGATTCTCCCCTCCTTCCAGCATTCGGCACATCCAGTAAATCGCAGCATCCGGGTCGCTGTTACGCATAGACTTGTGAAGAGCGGAAATCAGATTATAGTGTTCCTCCCCATTCTTATCATAAAGCAGGGACTTCCTGCTGATACACTGCTCAAGCCCCTCGTCCGTGACAAGAATTCCTTCGGCGCTTAACTCTCCGTTTGTCACCGCCATCTCCAGGGTGTTAAGCGCTGTTCTGGCATCCCCGTTGGCAAATGCGGCGATTGCCGCTACCTGGCGTTCTGTAATCCGGACATTCTGCGGCCCGAACCCATTCATGCTGTGAAGGGCCCGATCCAGCACTTTCACCAGATCCGCCTCTTCTAATGCCTTTAGGACAAACACCCGGCATCTGGACAGAAGAGCGCCATTCACTTCAAAAGAAGGATTTTCCGTTGTCGCACCGATCAGCACAATACTCCCTTTCTCCACAAAGGGCAGGAAAGCGTCTTGCTGCGCCTTATTGAACCTGTGAATCTCATCTATGAACAGAACCGTACGAATCCCCATCTTCCGACTGTTCTCCGCCTGGTTCATCACTTCCTTAATCTCCTTAATTCCGCTGGTGACAGCGCTGAAATTAATGAAATCTGCATTGGTACGACTGGCGATGATTCCTGCCAGAGTCGTCTTTCCCACCCCCGGCGGGCCCCAGAATATCATGGAAGAAATCTGATCCCGCTCGATTAGCTGGCGCAGCATTTTCCCTTCTCCCAGCAAATGTCCCTGTCCCGCAAATTCTTCCAGCGTTGCAGGCCGCAGGCGGCTTGCCAACGGCGCCGTCTGCTTCCGGTCGTCAAATAATGTCATCTGTTCCATATTACACCACTTCTTCTCTCCTTCTTATCTATCCCCAAAAGGGGCTCGTCTATCCGTTAAGATTTCAGAATATCTATATTTTAATTATCTTTGTCGCCACATTTTTCTGAAAAGCCATGTCATGTTCCACGAATATGATCGTTGGTTTATATTTCAGCAACAGTTCTTCTATCTGTACCCTTGACAGCACGTCAATATAGTTCAGAGGTTCGTCCCACACATACAAATGCGCCTGTTCACACAGACTCTTTGCCAGCAGTACCTTCTTCTTCTGTCCGGCGCTGTAGAGGCTTACGTCTTTTTCAAACTGTTCTCTCTGAAGATCCAGTTTGCGAAGCAGCGTCTTAAACAGGCTTTCCTCCAGGTCAAATTCCCGAGCCAGTTTTCGCAGATCTCCTTTCAGATAGGAGGTATCCTGAGAAATATAGGAAATCTTTAATCCTGAACCCACATGGACGTTTCCCTCAAACGAAAGATCTTCTCCAAGAAGTAATTTCAGAATACTGGACTTCCCGCATCCGTTTGTCCCGGCCAGACAGACCCGTTCTCCCTGGCATATGTCAAAACTGACCTTCCGACAGGCAGCCTTATCGCCATAGAATACAGACACATCCTTTAATTCTGCCAGCCTGTCCGTATGATACGAAAGCGGACGAAGTTTAAGCACATCCGTCGTATCTATATTCCTGAGCAGCCTGGACTTCTCCTCAATCGCCTGCTGCTGGCGGTTCTCCAGCACCTTCGCCCGCTTCATCATCTTGGCCGCCTTATGCCCGATATGCCCGCGGTCTGGTCTAAGACCAGCCACACGCTGGCCTTTCTTACTCTTCTCAACCTGGTCTGACCAGCCGGACGACTGCCTGGCCGCCTGTTTCAGTCGCTTTACTTCCGACTCCAGTTTCTGATTCTGCGCCGCCTCCATCCGGTCTGACGCCTCTTTGTTCGCATACCAGGAACTGAAGTTTCCCTTCTGCACGTCAATATTCATCTTATTAATCGAGAGAATGTGGTCCACGCAGGAATCCAGAAAGTTCCTGTCATGGGATATCAGTATGAATCCTTTCTTCCGGTTGAGATACTGTGCAATCTGCCGCCGCGCCTCTGCGTCAAGATGGTTTGTGGGCTCATCAATCAGCAGGAAACGCTCCTCCCCCAGAAACAGAGCCGCCAGCAGAACTTTCTCCTGTTCTCCATAACTTAAGGTGGAAAACGGGCGGTACAACACTTCTGCATCTATATTCAGCAGATTCAGTTCCCGGAACAACTGCCAGTCTTCAGACTGTGGGTTGATTTCCGACACAATCTCGTATGCCATCCGGTCTTTGTCCTTCACATCATAGGGAAAATAAGCGAAGTCCGTACTTGCGGCTATGTGTCCCTGGTACGAATATTTTCCCAGAAGCAGATTCAGAAACGTGGTCTTTCCCCGTCCATTCCGCCCTACAAATCCTAATTTCCAGTCCGTATCAATCCGAAAAGATACATTTCTGAATACTTCTTCAAAACTGCCCTCGTATGAAAAGCTTAAGTTTACAACGTCAATCATTGCCATATACGCGCACCTCCTATACACCCGTATCCGGTCTTCAGATTCTCATCGCATTACAAAATTGATGATAAAACCTGACAAAGATACGAAAAAAGCTGCAGGAAAATCTCCTTACAGCTTCATGAAATACGCACAATGACCCACCGAAAGAGGCATTGCTTCTGTCATTATTTCAAAATGAAAGGATGATCGACTTTCCTGCTATCGGCACAACAAAAAAACGGAATTCAATCCGTGCTTTGTTATGCAGTTACGATTGTAATTAGCAAGAAATCATCCTCATCTTTTCATCTCCAATCTATTATATGCTGAAAACAGAATAGCACAGGACAGGACAAATAGCAAGTAGTTATTAACGTCAATATTTACGAAGCGTATCATTCGAGTCGTCTGTTGTCTTGTCTATCTTTCGGATTACCACATAATACCCGTTCTCTTTGCTGGTCTTCACTTTCACACGATCGCCTTCTTTGTGTCCACGGATCGCCTTCCCAAGAGGCGACTCAATACTGATCAGCCCCTGCAGCGAATTTCCCCTCACGCTGGTAACAAGGCGGTAAACCTCCGTCTCGTCATCATCTTCAAAATAAATCTCCACCGTATTGTTGATCCCCACCTCATCGTCTCTGGAATCATCTGAGACAATTCTTGCATTCTTAAGCATTTTCTCCAGATAGCGGATCCGGCTCTCATTGCGGTTCTTATCCTGCTTTGCCGCCTTATACTCAAAATTCTCACTTAAGTCGCCCTGCGCCCTGGCCTCTTTGACGGCTTCCAGTTCCTTCTTGCGTACCACCAGCTTTCTATATTCAATCTCTTCTTTTATCTTACGGACGTCGCTCTGGGTCAGTTGTTCTCCCATGATTCATTGCCCCCTCTCGTTAGTCTTTTTATATTCTACTGCATATCCTGGCTTTCGTCTAGTGTGACGACACATTTGTCGAAATGTAAATGTGTCAGCACACTAATGTGCTGTCTACGTTTTCGAACCAATCCATTATTTCATACCCAGGGGCATGCATCGCAGTGTGCCCCTGGGTATGAAAATTACTTAATATTCCCTTAATCTGGTTGTTCCTTTCCCTAAAATATCTTATACTTGAAAACTATAACAATATTTTTAAAGGGGCAGTACCAATGAAAAAATTACCGGTAAAAAAAATCATAAAATTATTCAGATATGGATGTATGCTTGCCATTACTGGCGCAGTAATCTTATTCAGCACAGATTGTTACGTGAAGGCAAAAGCCGCTGACTCAATCCTATCAGAAGATGAACTCATTCATTCAGAAGAAAAAGCAGACGCCATCCTGGTATTAGGAGCACAGGTAAAGGCCAACGGACAGCCATGCCTGATGTTAGAGGAACGGCTGAATACCGGTATCCAGTTATTTAAAGACGGAGCGGCTGACCGGATCATCATGAGCGGAGATCATGGAAGCGATGATTATGACGAGGTAAATGCAATGAAATCTTACGCCATAGACCATGGCGTGCCGTCTGAATGCATTTTTATGGATCATGCCGGTTTCTCCACTTATGATAGCATGTACCGGGCAAAAGAAATCTTTCAGGCAAAAAGCCTGGTGGTAGTGACACAGGAATATCATCTGTACCGCGCCCTTTACGACGCAATGGCATTCGGGCTTGACGCCCAGGGCGTGCCTTGTGACACCGCCGTTTATGAGGGCGACGCTTATCGGAAATCCCGGGAAGTGCTGGCCCGGATGAAGGATGTAGGATTTACTCTATTAAAACCAGAGCCAGCCTTTCTTGGGGATACGATCTCGCTAAATGGCAGCGGAGATGTAACGAATGATAAAAATTAAATTTTATATCCCAGTCTTCGCAGCATTTTCATGTCTGTCTCAATCGTATATCCTGCCGTAGTCAGCATATCACCAGAGATTGCGGCGTTAGCCCCAGACTGAAAGCAGCCTTCTCCCTTGTCCGCCATCAGCCCTCTGCCCCCGGCAAGCCGGATTGAAGCGTCCGGGAGAATAAAACGGAAGACTGCTACGATTCTTCTCATATCGTCCACTGTCAGACGGGTATTTTCTTCATAGGGCGTTCCAGGAATCGGATTCAGCATATTGACCGGAACGCTCTTGATTCCTAGCTCTCTTAAACTGATGGCCATGTCAATCCGATCTTCTACAGTCTCTCCCAGTCCCATGATGCCGCCGCTGCAGACGCTTAAGTCTGCCGCCTTTGCTGCTTTGATGGCGTTCACCTTATCCTCAAACGTATGGGTAGTGCAGACATTGGGAAAATTTCTGCGTGAGGTTTCCAGATTATTATGTACCCGTAAAGCCCCCGCGTCCTTTATCCTGCGAAACTGTTCCTCACTTAGCAGCCCAAAAGAAACGCATACCTTAATATTTACCTTCTCTCTGACCGCCCGGATTGCCTCGCACATCTGGTCCACTTCCGAATCATTCAAAGCTCTTCCAGAGGTTACGACCGAATATCTTCGTACGCCCCTGTCAGCATTGTATTTTGCCTGGCGTACAATCTCCGCCGTATCAAGAAGAGGGTATTCCTTTGCCGATGTATGGTAATATGCCGACTGGGCACAGTATTTACAGTCCTCTGAACACCTTCCGCTCTTTCCGTTGATAATCGTACATAGATCGAAATCATTCCCACAGAAATGCTCTCGTATTTTATCCGCACTGCGGCAAAGCTCTTCTAATGGTTGTTCATATAACAATACGGCCTCTTCTTTTGTGATCTCTTCCCCATCCCATATCTTCTCTTTTAAATGCTGTATAACTTTCATCTGCTCACCTCTGTCATCTTTCACTTTCAGAAACTGTTTCAAATCTATGATCACTATATAGCAGATCCGCACAAACTGTCAACCACTTTCAACTTTTAAGTTTACAGTTATCAGATTTTCCGATTGTAAGATTTCAATTTCCTTTTATTGTCAAAATATCCATTGACAAAGTAACTTTTTATCTGGTATAAAATTCAATATAATATTGACCTTTTGACACTGATATCATATGATCATTCCAGAAAGGGTGTTATCAACTATGAATAAAGTACGAAAATTCTATTGCAGAACATTTCAGACAGGGCTTAAAATCGCACTGCCCTTCCTCCCCTACAGGAAACCTGATATCGTCGGCAGCGTCAAAGCGCTGCCGGACATTTTACACAAACACAGATGTGACCGGATTCTCATCATCACAGATGCCGGAATCACGAAACTTGGCCTGATCAGACGCCTCGAAAAAGTCCTTACTCTGAATCATATTTCCTATTTTATTTACGACAAAACTGTGGCCAACCCTACCACTGCAAATGTAGCCGAGGCTTTAGAACTGTATCATTCCAACATTTGTAACGCAATTATCGGGTTTGGCGGCGGATCCAGCATGGACTGTGCCAAGGCAGTGGGAGCGCGGATCGCAAAGCCGAAACAGTCCCTTGCCAGGATGAAGGGAATTCTCAAGGTACACAAAAAGCTTCCTCTTCTGATTGCAGTTCCAACTACCGCAGGTACCGGAAGCGAGACTACCCTGGCGGCGGTAATTACCGATGCCGAAACACGGCACAAGTATGCAATCAACGATTTTCCCCTGATTCCTAAGTATGCGGTATTAGATCCAAAAGTGACACTGAGCCTTCCGCCTGCAATCACCGCAACCACCGGGATGGATGCGCTTACCCATGCAGTGGAGGCTTATATCGGAAGATCCACCACTTACGGAACGAGAAAGAATGCTTTAATGGCAGTCCGACTCATTTTTGAAAACATAGACAAAGTATATCAGGATGGATCCGACATTGACGCACGGCGGAACATGCTGCATGCCTCTTTCTACGCCGGGTGCGCATTTACCAAGTCTTATGTAGGATACGTCCACGCAGTGGCCCATTCCCTGGGCGGGGAATACAATGTGCCCCATGGTCTGGCCAACGCCATCCTGCTTCCATTTGTGCTGGAGGCATACGGATCATGCATACACAAAAAATTATACCGTTTGTCCGTGGCGGCAGGTGTTTCTGAAAAAGGGACGCCCTATGATATTGCTGCCAGGGAATTTATCGAAGCCGTCAAGGACATGAAGAAACGGTTTGACATCGGGGATACCGTTAAGGAGATTCGTGAAGAAGATATCCCGAAACTGGCCCACTATGCGGATAAAGAGGGAAATCCTCTGTATCCTGTGCCGGTGCTGATGGATGCTGCGGAGTTGGAACAGTTTTATAATCTGTTAATGGAAACTCCGTCATGCGAAATGATATAAGGACAATTATAATGTAATTCCGGAAGGAGAAACCTATGAACGAACAGGAAATCAAGAATATTGTAACCGGTCAGCGCAGATATTTCTACACAGGAGCAACTCTTGACGTTGATGCACGAATCCAGGCGCTGAAAAAATTAAAAGCTTCTATTTTAAAACACGAGAATGACATCCATGAGGCGCTGAAAAAGGATTTGGGGAAAAGTGGATTTGAGAGTTACATGTGTGAAACGGGCCTCGTATTAAGCGAAATTACTTATATGCTGAAACATGTCCGTTCTTTTGCCAGGGAGAAGACTGTCTTGACTCCTCTTGCTCAGTTTCATTCCAGAAGCTACCGAAAACCTTCCCCCTACGGAGTTGTGCTGATTATGAGCCCCTGGAACTACCCCTTCCTGCTGACCCTGGATCCCCTTGTGGACGCAATTGCAGCGGGTAATACCGTCGTACTGAAACCCAGCGCATATTCCCCTTACACAAGCACAATTGTGTCTAAGATAATAAAGGAATGTTTTGATGAGAAATATATCTGTGTGGTCACTGGCGGGCGCACAGAAAATACCTGCCTTCTCAAAGAAAATTTTGATTACATCTTCTTTACCGGAAGTAAGGCAGTGGGAAGAGAGGTGATGCGTCAGGCTGCGGATCATCTGACGCCGGTAACTCTGGAACTTGGCGGGAAGAGCCCTTGTATCGTAGAAAAGAGCGCTGATCTGAAACTAGCGGCCAGACGGATTGTCTTTGGCAAATTCCTGAACTGCGGGCAGACCTGTGTTGCCCCTGATTATATTTACTGCGACAGGTCGGTGAAGGACAGACTGGTGAAGGAGATCAAAAAGCAGATTCAGAAGCAGTTTGGCAAACAGCCTTTGGACCGGGCGGATTACGGAAAGATTATCAACGAGAAGCATTTTGACAGAATTACCAGGCTCATAGATCCGTCAAAGGTGGTATGGGGCGGGAAATCCGACAAAGCCACTCTTAAGATTGAACCTACTGTCATTGATAATGTTACGTTCGGCGATACCGTAATGCAGGAAGAAATCTTTGGGCCTCTGCTGCCAATACTGACTTATGATTCTCTGGATGAGGCAATTCGCAACATCAATTCCATGCACCATCCGCTGGCGCTTTATATCTTTACGAAGGACAGAAGCGCAGCACGGAAGGTAACTTCCCGGCTTGGATTTGGGGGCGGATGTATCAATGATACGATCATCCACCTGGCAACCTGTGAAATGGGATTTGGCGGATTCGGAGAAAGCGGCATGGGATCGTACCATGGAAAGGACGGTTTTCGGACATTCTCCCATGAGAAAAGTATTGTGGATAAGAAGAGATGGATTGATCTTCCCATGCGGTATCAGCCTTATAGAAAGATTTACGGCAGACTGGTGCGGATGTTTTTGAAATAGGAGGAAGTAGGGGGCACATCATTAACCGATAGCCCCCTCCCCATATTTTTGCATCTGTATAATTGTTCTGCCTATCTCTTACTGAACTTCAAACCGTATAAAATGAGGCTTTACAGACTATTTGTGTGCTACAAGTGTGTTATGAAAAACCATTTTTGTCTATTTATGAACACTTACAGACACTTTCTTTAATCCCACATTAATTTGTATTCCAACACATGGCTTAACAATTTTCTTGGTTCAACATTAAACTGCTTTGCTAATTTCTGTATTCTCTCATCCAGCAAATGAATATTTTCTTCCTCACATCTACGAATATCCGCTTCCTCATGCAACAAAAATTCTGAAATACCATTAGGCTCTGCCCCAAGTTTCTCAAATAATCTTTGACTTGGATAATTTTCAACATCAATTCTTACACGAAATTCCGACACATTCAGACGATTCTTTATTTCATCTAACATAATATTTGTTTTAAAAACAAAAGGCAACAGTCCATTACGACCCCTGCCTAAACACCCCTTATTCTGCTTTCAATTCTCTCTTATATTTATAGAATGTATTTCTTGCAAGCCCTATCAGCTTCATGCAATCCGCATCTGACAATGTACCATTAAAATCCTTGCTATGCTTCTGTATCCGCTTCTTCGCTTCAATTCAATAGATTTCTTTGTTGTCAGCTTTGCCCCCCCCCCCCGCTTGAAGTGGGGGGGGGATGATTAGTGAAATCATAATTATCTTCTTTTCATGAACTATCACTCATCTAAAAGAGCTATAAGCTTTTCTTTAAATATCTTACTGTCTGTTTCGGTAGCAACATAGAAGTTGTAATTATCAAAGGTTATCTGAGAGTCGTAGCCGTAACCTTCCTTGTACAGAATTACCTGCCCGTACGCTTCATTGTCGTCCGTCATAACGCTTGCGTGACAGGGTTGGGTCTTTTTAAGATAATCGTCCCACAGTACGCAAGCCATAGCGACTCCGTCGGCATCATCGGCAATCGGTAAGCCTCTTGTTTCTGTATTAAATTCTATCAGTCCACTGAAGGCTTTGGCGAAAAATTCCGACAGTCCGCCTTTTTTCTCCAGCTCGTCAAGCTCTTCCTTGGAAAAATTAGTTTCTTCAGGAAGCATATCGAAGCCGATTGCCGTAATCGCCACACCCGAATCAACCAGCACCTTGTACGCCTCGGCGTCATGATAAACATTGAACTCCGCAACAGGCGTTGCGTTGCCAGGTCCAAAGCCCGCGGTTCCCATCGACCAGTATTTCTTGACGCGCTTCATCGTTTCGGGATCTTTGTCAAAGGCGAGCGCAAGATTGGTGACGGGACCGAGAGCGACAATTTCCACCTCGTCGGGATTCGCCTTTACCGCTTCAACGATAAAATCAACAGCGCCCTTATCCTCAGCTTTGCGCGTGGGATGAATCAAGTCTTGATCCCCCATACCATCCTTGCCGTAAACGCTGAAGGTTTCACGTTCCTTGCCGGTATATGTAGTAGAAGCGCCTGCATAAACAGGGGCGTCGCTGCCCGCCATTTCCAGCGTCATCAATGCGTTTTTGACTGCCTGATCGAGACTGACGTTTCCTGCGGAAACTGTCACGCCAAGAATATCAATGTTTTTAGCCTTTGCCGCGATAATCAACGCGGAGGCGTCGTCGCCCGCGGTGTCGGTATCAATAATGATTTTTCGCTTTTGCTGCGGTTCGTCAAACGCTTGAGTGGTTTCTGCAATTGTTGTAGCCGTTTCCGTTGTCTGCGAATTATCCTTGACGCCGCAGCCGTTCAAGGAAAGGGCGCTCACAAACAGCATAACGGCAGAAAGAATCACGCTAACCGAACGATTGAATATCAACTTCATTTTAACTTACATTCCTTTCATTATGATTTGTATATTATAACAGGAATATAAAAAATAATCCACCATAATTTCTAAGAACTACAAAATCAGTAATTAACTCAAACTTCCCACTCTAAATATAAAACCGCTCGCATATGGTCGTTTTTCTTTCGGCGGAGCTATTCCGACAGGATATACCGGGTACAGACAATGGCGGTGCTGCTGACGGTCAGGTCATAACTGAGTCCCTGAAACTCTGTCCCAAGATCCAGCAGTGACTTGCTGGCACGGAAAAAAGCCCAATTCTTTTTTCAAAGAATCAGACTTTCTCAGTGCCCTCAAAAATACTGGACTTTCAAGGGTTTCACTAATTTCATTATTCTTCTTGGAATTATCTCTTGCATAGTTTCAAACCCTTATTTTCCGGCATTTTCAAGGCATTTGTTTATTACCTGTTTATTACCGGAAAAGTCTCATATGCTCCGCTATTGTTTTATTATACATCGGAATCATGATTTTTGTAATACTTTTTCCGGATTTTACAACTGTTCAAACTGAACGTGTTCAGACAGTCCGGAGAGATAGTGGTCGTCAATCGTCCTCACCATCTTCATTGTCAGTCAAGCCACCGACGACCACTCCGTTTTCATCCCATACGGTGAGAACCTCGTCTTTCACTGCTGCCAGTACATTTTTTAATGTCTTGTATTCTTTGCACTCCTCTTTCTTGAACTCCGTTTCCTTGCCTAAATAGTATAACATGATTTCGTCCTCCTTACTTTTTCAGATATTTACATCCTCATGTTGATATATTCCAGATGCCGTATCTCGGAACTGCTCGACCTAAAGAAAGAACATGTCAACCTTGAGGAACGCTATTTCAATATCGTCTAGGCGAAAACCGCAGCCGGAATCCGTGTTGTTCCGATTGCTGACAAGGTTCTCCTATTTTTTGAATACTGATATGAACATAGCAAATGTGAATATCTCCTCTGCACCCCGGACGGCGGACATTTCATATACCGTAATTATTATGATTCGCACTGGTCTTCTTTGGTTGAGGTTCTAAACATCGACCACACGCCACACTGCACCCGGCACACCTGCATTTCAATGCTGACCGTCGCAGGTGTCGATGATAAGGTCATCAAAAAAATTGTCGGTCATAAAGGGCAGAGTGCGACGGAGGTTGTATATACCCACTTTGAAATTGAGGAACTAAGCGACGCAATCAACAAGATATGACAACAGGCAGGTTCAAGCCTGCCTGTTGTATGTTCTCACATTATCTCATATCGCCTCACACTATCCCACAAACGATTTTACCCTTGAACTCTCTGCCCTCTTATGGTATATTATAAATACAAAAAGACAACCGCCCACAAGGTGGGTTGACCAAATGAATAAAGATAGAAAAATCCACCCTTGCACTCGGTCAAAGTTTTGGGGTGGTTTTTCTATGTAGACCTACTTACAAAACGTAAAAACGAATGTAAGCAACGCCAAAAGGAACAGACCAAAGGTCATAATATCCTTAAAATCAAAATGACTTTTCATAGCATCACCCCCATTCTGTAAAAATGAGAGGTCAGCCCACCCTGCAACACGGTTGTCATGTCGTATTTTATCATATTTTCTTATGTTCTACAATCTTTTATTTTTTATGTGTCTTTCCAATTACCCGCCGAACCTCGGAAGTCTTTTCACAATGGATGCTCCTGCTGCCAGTCACATCATTTATGAATCCATCCTTGAGATATATGAAATATCCCTCCTCCTTTGAATAGGACATATCCTCAATCATATCATAATATTTTTTCGGAACTTGCCACTTTTCCAACATGCGACGCTGCTCCTCATTGAATCCCTGCTTTTTCTTCCCGAACTTACTTTCCCCGGATGCAAGGTCATCACATATCAGTGCATAGAGATATTCGTTGACCGACATCCCGATTGCGAATGCTGCTGCCCGTATTCTTTCTTTTTCACTATTGGTATTTTGAAATTTATCCGGTCGTAATGCTCTTTTGCGTGTTGGTTTTTATACTCCGTCCGGTTCACTGATACCACCTCTTTTCCTGTTTTTTGCATCATAACATTGTCGTGCGCACGACACAAGGAAAAGATTTTCTTATTTGTCAGTTACGTGTTAGTTACCGTGAAAATTTTGTGTGATTTTGTACTGTTTCATAGGAAATTCAGAGTATAAGAAACCCCCGGAAACACGCTGTTTCCGGGGAATGTCTCTCTTTTGCAATATTCGCTTGAATTATCTCTTACTGAACTTCAAACCGCATAAAATAAAGCTTTACAGACTATTTGTGTGCTACAAGTG